>JAGXFH010000034.1 GCA_024637315.1 Brevirhabdus sp. | reverse complement strand
GGGCGAATGGTCAAGGGAAGCTTCCAGTCCCTCGGGTCGATCAGCTTTGACAAGGACAATGTCGGCGCCCTGACCGTTACGGCCAAGGGAGAAGAGGCCGACAAGCTGAAGAAGGCCTGGGAAGATGTCGCGGCGCAGGACATGCTTTCCGTGCGGCGCAACAAGCGCGTCAAGCAGGCCGATGGAAGCACGGTAATGAACTTCATCGGCGTGAATGTGGAACGGTCGAGCGAAGATTATCCCCAGGCCACCATCGACTATTTGTCGAACAGGTACGGGTATTTCGGTAAGCCCGGCGGGTGAGTGCCGGCAGGCAATCCGGCCAAGCGCGGGCGCGGGTCAGTCATGCGGGTCGCGCCGCGTCTTCCCAGATCTTGGTAATCAGGATGTCGGCCACGCAACTGCAGGCTTCGCGGTCGCAGAGGATCCCGGAAAGCGGCAGATCGACATCGCCGCCCAATCTGCCGATCGAGCCGCCGGCGGAACAGACCGCCCGGTAGATCTGGCCATCGCCCCTCACGCGCAGCGATTCAAGGCCCGCCTGACAGCGATACCCCCGCCAATGGTTCTGATCATGGGTGATGAAGCTGTTTGGCCTGCGCTGTTCGGATCTGCCCGATATCCCGGTTGCCGTCATCACGCCCCGTGGCGCTTGGGCCGGGCGCGGCTTTGGCCGGGTGATCCGGGTCTCCAGCCGTTTCAACTGTTCCGTGGAATAGGGATAAAGCCTGGTATCGAAATCCTCGCGCAACGGCTTGAGCGAGATCGTCGCCCCGGGCATCGCCTCGCCGATCTCTTCGGCGCGTGCGAAGGTCGCGTCAAATCGATCCGGATGCATCGTGACATTCACATGGACCGGCATGGCCGCGCATAAGAGCCTGCCGATCTCGATGAAATGATCATGGATAACAAACTCGTCATGATAGGTCAGGATAACACTGTCGAGATGATCGACGATGCTCTGCCAGAAGCGGAGCGTCCGCGATCCGTTGCTGATCAGGCTGGCGGCAAGACCCCGTTCCGACGCGGCGCGCAACAGATCGACGACGCGCGGATGCATCGTCGGTTCGCCGCCGGTGAACTGAAGCCAGACCTTCCGCCCCAACCGATCCGCATAATGTGTCTTCAGCGCATCGAAAAGCGCGATTATTTGGTCGGTCTTGTGCCAGCGAACGGTTCCGTCATGCAGGGATTTGGGACAATAGCTGCAGGCGAAACTGCAAGCATTGCCCAACATCCAATCAACCAGCACGACATTGGCATGTGCCGGGTAGGTGTGGCGGATGCTCACCTGTCTGTCGGTGGTCGGCAGGGCGATGGTCATGTGGCAAGATCCCCAACCCAAACGCAGTTTGATTTTGACGCCTGAGACGTGTAAATTCCTGATCTGCACAGACGGTAGCAATCAAGATTGATCGCCGCAATCCGATGCCGCGAACCGGTTCTGCCAGTCTTGCAGGGCGGGCAACGTGCCGGTCGACGTCGACGATCTTGACCCAAGGTGTAGAGAGAGGTTGAAATGACAGGACAACTTCATGCACAGGGCGAGGTCGGGCGATGAGCAAGGTTTGTCGGATTTTCGGGGGCTTCCTGCCGGGCCGGCTGTGGGGGCTTGGCATCGCACTCGTCCTTGCGGCGATGATCGCACTGACCCCTTCGGCGCGCGCCGAGGGGCGCTGGGCCCTTGTTCTGGGCGTCGCCGATTACGCTGATGACCGGATCCCCGACCTGAAAAACACGATTAACGATGCCCGAACCATTTCGTCGTCGCTGAACAACATGGGCTTCCGGGTCTACTATCTTGAAAACGCGACGAAAACGCAGCTGGACGACACGATCAGGCAGATCGGCGCCGAGCAGGCAGAGTCGGAGCTTGGCCTGTTCTTCTTCGCCGGCCACGGGCTGCAGCTGGAGGGCGTGAACTATGCGCTGCCGGCCGATATATCACCGACCGACGACAACTTCCTTGCCGAGCAGGGCATCTCGATCAATCAGATGATTCAGGATCTCAGCAATATCGGTACGGAAAACCTGGTGGTCATTCTCGATTCCTGCCGCAATTCCCCCTTCGAGGGCCGGCAAAGCTTCGGTACCGGTCTGGCGCTGACCGATGCGCCCAGAAACACCATCATCGCCTATTCGACCGCTCCTGGCGCCGTTGCCCTGGACGGTGCAGGGGCGAACAGCCCGTATTCGGCCGTGCTGGCCTCGGTGCTGGATGGCCCCGAGCAGGATATCCGCGACGTATTGCGGCTGGTGCGCGCCCGTGTCCGCCTGGCGACGCAAGGGATGCAAACCCCTTGGTATGTTGACAACAGCAAGGATACCATCGTCATTCAGGCGCGTGACCCGGTAGAGCTTGATACCAGCATCGCGCCCTCGGTCCTCGATCAGGTGTCACTTCATGTGACGCACTGGAAGACCATCGCCAACAGCTCCGACCCGCGGGATTTCGAGCGTTTCGCCGAATTGTTCCCGCAGACCGAACTGACCGATGTCGCGCTGCGCCAGCTGCAGCTTCTGGGCGGGCAGAACCAGCCGTCGTTTCCGTTGATGAACCTCGGCGTTCCCGATCCCAATCCCGAAGTGCCGGGCGGACTGGGCGCGCTGATCACCGAATGCGATATTCTGGCAACCGGGGTCGGCAGCGTGCTGGGGTTGGTCGAGCCTGTGCCGCATGACCTTGTCAACACCCGCGCCGCCCTGCGCGCTTGCATCGCCGCGGTGTCGGATGATCCCAGTAACCCGCGACTTCTGGGGCTTCTGGCCAGGGTTCTGCGGCTCGAGAACCGGTTTGACGAGGCAATGGTCTACATGACGCGGGCCGCCGAACTCGGTGATCCCTCGGCCTATGGGGGTCTTGCCGAGATCTACCGTCTTGGGCTGGGTGTTCCGGTCGATCATGCGCGCGCGGCAGCGGCGGTGCGGACCGGAGCGATGCAGGGCGCGGCCCCGATGCGTATGATGATGGGCCTATATTATCGAGAGGGCTGGGGCGTTCCACAATCCTTCAACGAAGCACGGCGCTGGATGGAGATCGCGGCGATGAGCGGATTTTCATCAGCCCTGACGGCCCTCGGAGACATGTACCGGCGTGGTCAAGGCGTCGAGGAGGATTTCGCCCGCTCGGTGAGTTACTATGAAAAGGCCGCAGCACTCGGCAGTTCGGATGCGATGAACAACATCGGCATGGCCTACATGCGGGGCCAGGGGGTTCCCGAAGATACCCGTCAGGGCATCCTGTGGCTGAGCCGGGCCAGCGATGAGGGCAATCCCTATGCCGCGTTCCATCTGGGGCGGGCCTTCCTCACGGGTTGGGGAGTCGAAAGGAACCCGGATCAGGCCGTTGCCTATTTTCGTCTTTCGGCGCAGCGCAATTACCTCGGGGCCTATACCTACCTTGGCGACACGCTTGCCGCCGACACTGCCTCCTTGGCGGAGGCCTATGCCAATTACATCATCGCCCGGGAAGCCGCCGTGTTGAAGGATACCATCGAAACGATAAAGGAACATAACGAAATCGTGGCCAAGATCGACGAGATCTCGGCCCGGATGACCGCGGAACAGAAAGCCGAGGGCGAGAAGATCGCCGCAGACTGGATCGACCAGTTCGGTCTCTTGGACTTCAACCTTGTGCATGAATGACACCGCGAAATGCGATCTGACCTGCGTGGGCGGATAGCACGGTGCGCGCCGATCGCCAGCAGTCGGATCGGGTCTTGGTCGCCGACCTGCCGATTGTCTTCATGTCGTTTGACGAATCCTGGGCAGAAGCTGGCTGGAGGGATCTCAAGGCCAAGGCGCCCCACGCCAGACGGGTCCATGGTGTCGCCGGCCTTGACGCCTGCCACAAGGCCGCGGCCAGGATCGCCGAGGCGGATTGGTTCATAACGGTCGACGCGGACACGATCATCGATCCGGCATTTCTGGACGTGAAAGTTCCCAAAACCTTGCTGAACAAGAACTTCCGCCTGCAATGGCATTGCCGGAACGAGGTGAACGGGCTGGTGTCAGGAAACGGTAGCCTGAAGCTCTGGCCGACTGCGCTTGCGATGAAGATGCGCACGCATGAGGCCGCACCCGCCTCAAAAGTGTCAATTGATCACGAGATCGACCAGATCGTGCCGGGCCAGTCGATGGGCGTGCAGATGCCAGGGTGCTATTCCCGGACCAATCCGGCGCAGACGCCATATCATGCATTCCGCTCCGGATTCCGCGAAGGCGTACTGCTGGGCCATCTGCTGGTGCGACAGACCGAGTTGCACGGTGCGGAATCGCCTCTGGCAGAGTTTCTGATGGGTCTGCTGCGGATCTGGTGCGCGCTGGGGCGTCAGGCGGAAAATGGGCTGTGGCTGATCTATGGTGCACGGCTGGGCCTGCGCCTGCCGCTGGAACAGTCCGATTGGGATCCGCGCCATGTCAACAGCTATGGCTGGCTCACAGAATTCTGGCGCAGGCGCATCTATCCGCGGTTCGTACACGGCGGAGCGCGGCATCTGACATCAGACAACGCCTGGAGCGAGGGCCTGCTGGAACCCGAATGCGATGTTCTGAAAGACTGGATCAACGCGAGACTGCCGATCGCGCTCGCTGACTACTCCGCCGAGCAGAGTGCGCTTCTGGTGCAGTCCGGCGCCTTTTCGCCCCGGCGGCCCGGTGCCCTTATCGATGCGGTCGGGTATCGGTTCATGAAAGGCGCCGGGGTCATTCGCAACATCAATTTTGCGCGGGAAGCATTTGAAACGGCTTCAGTCTTAGGGAATGCGGCGGCACTCAACAACCTGGCGCGATTGCATGATTCGGAAGAGGTTGACGATGCAAGCCCGAAGGAGGCCGAACGCCTTTACCGCGCGGCGATTGCCCTTGGAAACCGCTATGCGCCGTATCATCTCGCGCAACTCCTGAAAAACCGCCCATCGCAATCGGGCGTCCGCAAATCCGAGATAGCAAAGCTTCTCGACCTGTCCCGCAAGCGAGGATTCGATCCTGAAGGCGCTGCGGTACCATGACGGCGCTCAGTGATTTCCCGCGGATTCACCTTCTGGCGGCGGCGCCGGACAACGGTGCAAGGATGCAGCGGGTCGATCCGCAGGATGCCGCAACGCTGAAGCAAATCGCATCCGAGCACAAGGGCACCTGGATTGCGGTTGTCGATGAAGGCGTGCGACTGTGGCCGGAGTCGATGAACCTGACGCCAGAGCCCGCGCTCCTTGGGACAACGACCTGCATCGGTTATCTCAGCCGCAACGAAATGAACGGCTTCGCCCGGCAATCCGGTCTGCGCCTTTGCCGCCGCGACAGGATTTCCAAGACCGGCAAACTGCCCGAGGCCGAACTTCTCGTTCCGAAATTCATCGGCCACTGGTCGGTTAATGCTGGTCCGGAGGCCGCGTTTTGCGCGGGGGTGGCGGAGACCTCTGCGAAAGTGGCCGAGTTGGTCGATGGGCCGGCAGCGCGGCAGGATCTCGGGCTTTGGGCGTCCTTGGGGGCGGATACCCGAAACGGGATCTGGTGGCTGCTGGGTGTCAACCTCGCGCTGCTTTATCCCGACCACGCCAAGCGAAGATGGGCCGAAGCAAAACCGCTATCGGACAATCCCGCAGATCTGGCACTCTGGCTGACCGAGGTCGCGCGCGAGGTTCGGCTGGAAAGATCGATTCCGGTCCGACCGATGTCGCCCGAGCAAAGCCGCTCGGCCAAGCTTATGCTATCTCCGTGGCCCGCGCCGCACTTCTGGACAAGATTCGCGGAGGACTGCGCCAGGCTGGGAGAGGACGGGGCCAAGCTGGCAGCGGACTACCTGCGGGCCGCCGACTATATCTGGGGGCCTTTGCCCGGCTAGCGTGGCGCACCCGCTCGCGGTCCGGTCGGTCAGGTCCGGGACGCTCGTTTCAGCGCACCCGCGTATTTCTTGAACAC
The DNA here is from genome assembly GCA_024637315.1 of Brevirhabdus sp. Classification (GTDB taxonomy): domain Bacteria; phylum Pseudomonadota; class Alphaproteobacteria; order Rhodobacterales; family Rhodobacteraceae; genus JAHEAO01. Next base: position 468,847 of record JAGXFH010000034.1, on the reverse strand, counting down.
CACCTCGTCGATGGCGAGTTCACTGCGACGACTGGCCAAAGCAAGCAGGTCCGCGGCTTCATCGCCGTGATAAATACAGTTTCCTGCCCCCCATTTGCGCAAGATCAGCCGCAGACGGCGAAGCTGATACTGCGCAGTCACCTCGGGCTTGTCGCCATGCGCCTCGGCAAGATCGGCGGCGGGCGGGATGTATTCGCAGTAAAGCGACGGGATCCGCCGCTCGATCAGTGCCGAGGTGCTGACGATCATCAGGGGACGGCAGTTGCGCCGTCCGGCCACGGCCAGATGCTCTTCGGCAAGGGCAGCGAGGTCCGCGGACATGTCCTCGAGGCAGAGAAATGCCAAGCTGAGCGGCGGCGCCTGAGGGCCCGCCATGGCATCAGGTTCGAGGGCCGGCATGGGTCTTGGCTGATTCCGGGCGGCTTCGGCGACCGCCTGTCGGCCAGCTTCTAATGCTTTGTTAAATCGTGAAAACATCGGCTGCTCTCAGATCGCGATGACGCCTGCAAGACGGCGGAAATGGGTAGACTTGGGCTGTCTTCTTGGCCATGCTATCACGGGGTCAATCGAAAAGGCGAGGCCATTGGAAGCCGACGTATTGATTGTGGGCGACTTTCGGTTTCCCGGCGGCACATCGACTGCGATTGCAGCAGAAATCGAAGCGCTTACAGAAGCCGGCTACCGCGTCGATCTGCTGCCATTGGCATCCGATCTGATTTCTGCCTGGCGCGGCTTTCATTCCGAGATCGTTTCGGCCATCGCGGCGGGTAAGGTGCGCGTGGTGCCGCCCGGAGAGTCGGCGAAGGCGCGGCTCTGCTGCCTGCATCACCCGGCGGTTTTCGAGACCTATCCGTCGGTGGATCTGCAGGTGACGGCGGAAGAGACCGTTCTGATCACGCATCATCCGCCTGTCGACAATTTCGGAGTGGCGCAATATGCAGCGAATGAGATCAATGACATCTGTTCCGAGATTTTCGGCCCGATCGAGTGGGCCCCGGTCGGGCCAAAGGTGCGCGCGGCATTCGAACGGCTGGAATCCCCTCCGCTGCTGACGCGCCGCGACTGGGTCAACACCATCGATGCCGCGAAATACGCCTGCCCCAGAGAGGCCTCGGGCGGAGCGCGGCCGGTGATCGCGCGACACAGCCGCCCGAATCCTCTCAAATGGCCAGGCAGCCGAGAGGCGTTCCTTCAGGCCTATCCCGATGACCCGCGTATGCGGGTTCGCCTGATGGGTTATGACGCCCAGCTTGATGTGATCGTCGGTGAACGGCCGGACAACTGGGAAGTGTTGGCGTTCAACAGCCTGCCGGTAAAAAGCTTTCTCGCCTCCAGCGACTATTTCTCGTACTTCCATGGCGATGCGTGGATCGAGGCGTTCGGCCGCGCGGTCCTGGAGGCCATGGCCTCGGGCCTTGTCTGCTTCCTGCCGGATCATTTCGCATCTCTCTTCGCCGATGGCGCCGTCTATTGCCGCCCCGCCGAGGTCAAGGACAGGGTTCTGCATTTTCAGGCCCACCCCGAAGAATACGTCCGGCAATCAAGGCGGGCCGTTGGCGTTGTCAAAGAGCTTTTCGGACCCGATCAGGCGGTGGCGCGGGTGCGCGACAGGATCGGTGCGCCGCATATCGCGACCCTGCCTGCCGGGCCGCTGAAAGCGGGGCCAAAGGCAGGGGTGGTCTATTTCACCTCGAACGGCATCGGGATGGGGCATCTGACCCGATCGCTGGCATCGGCCCGGCGTCTTGCACCGGAAGCCAAGCCACTGATCGTGACCATGTCGAAAGCCTTTGGCGTGGTGCGCGATCAAGGATTGATGGTCGAGTATCTGCCCTATTTCGCCTCGGTCGGCATGGATGAAACGCTCTGGCACCGCAGCCTGGCGCAAGAGTTGACAGAGGTGTTGCGGTTCCACGATCCCAAGGTCTTCGTCTTCGACGGCAATGTCCCCTATGACGGCATGCTCGACGCCCTGGACGGGTACCCCGCGCTGTGGAAGATCTGGCAGCGGCGCGGCATGTGGCGTCCTGGCGCAGGGCAGCGGCATATCGAGCGCGAGCCGCATTTCGATGCGGTGATCGAGCCGGGCGAACTGGCGGCGGCGATGGATCGGGGACTGACACAGGACCACCGCGACCGGACAATACTGGTGCCGCCGATCCGGTATCTGGATGAAAACGAGGCGCTGCCGCGAGAGGCGGCCCGGGCGGTCATGGGGCTTGATCCGGACGCGCCCGCGGTACTGCTTTTGCTCGGGTCGGGGAACAACTTCAAAACCCACGATATCCAGTCACTGGTGCTCAATCAGATCCGCGCGGATGATCCCGGCCGAACCTGCCAGATCGCGATGGGTCGGTGGCGAATCAGCGAAGACCCGTCCGAACTGCCCGAGGGCGTCATCCCGGTGACGACCTTCCCTTTCGCCCGGTTTCTGAGCGCCTTCGACTATTCGGTGGCGCTGGCCGGCTACAACACGTTCCACGAAAACATCGCAGCCGGGCTGCCCACATTGTTCTTGTCAAACGAAAATCCCAATCAGGACGAGCAGTGGCTGCGGGCGGAATATGGCGCGCTGCGCGGCCTCTGTCTGTCGGCTCGTGGCAATGATCCTTACGCGATTTCGCGCAACCTCGTCCGGCTTGCCAAGCGCAAGGTGCAAAAGGCGATACGCCGCAAATGCCTGGACCTTGTGCAGTCCAATGGTGCGGATCAGGTCGCGCAATACCTCAGCCATCTGGCCCTGACGCGCAAGCCGCATGCGGTGGCGCGATGGGCGCGGTCGGCGCGCTGACCTATGACTGCGGGTGTTCAGAGATGACCGAGCCGGCTGTCACGGTGGGCATACCGGCCCATGACAATGCACGCACGCTGGCCCGTGCGATTGCCTCTGTCAAAGGCCAAACCTTTGCAGGTTGGCGACTGATCCTGTCCGACGACCGATCAACCGACGCAAGCTGGAGCATCTGTCAAGAGGCAGAGCGCTCGGATGCCCGGATCACGGCCATGCGCCAGACAGCGCGGCGCACGTTCATGAATTTCGGTGACCTCCTGACGGCGGCCAAGACGCCGTTCTTTGCCTGGCTGGCGGCGGATGACTACTGGGCACCGGATTTTCTGCGAAGTTGCCTTGCTGGATTCGATCGCAATCCTGAAGCCGTTTCGGTTCTGCCGCGCTGCGAATACATCGGCGCGCCGAAGGGCGTCGCCAATCCCGGAACCGAAAGCCTCGATGGCCCGGTGTCACAGCGCCTGCGCCGCTATATGGCCCATCCCGGCGGCACCCGCATGTACGGGCTGATGCGCGCCGATGTCGCCAAACAGGTCTTTCCGCACCGCAACATGAACGCCTATGACTGGTATCTGATGGTCGGCATGCTCACCAAGGGGCCACAGATCGAGGTGCCGGTGCCGCTTTTATACCGCGAGCTGACGGACTGGATGCGCTATGCCGAACTGGTGGACGAGCTTTACGCCAGCCGTCTCTATCGTCGGTATCCGGTCCTTGATATGAGCCTTCAGATCCTGCGCCGCGGCTGGGTGCCGGCCGCAAATCTGCGCGATCTTCTGGCGATGAATCTGCGCAAGCACGAAGAATACCTGCTGGTGACACGCCCGGACCAGTTCGCCCGCAGGACCTGGCTTTTTCGCCGCCTCGGCTTGCCGCTGTCCACGCGCGCCGTCAGCCTGACCGGCGTCGCCGCCGATCTTGTGCGCAAGGGCGGGCCCCGCACGGCTGGGGCGGTAAGGGTTCTGGAGCAGGAGATGCAGCGCGGAACCGGCGTCGCGGCGATTGCGCTTGGCAATCTGCGCCGAGACAGGGTGATCGAGGGTGATCCTCTGGAATGCTACGACAAAGCCGCTGAAAGCGGCAGCCCCGATGGACAGTTCTATGCCGCACGTTGGCGGCTTGAGCATCGGCAGATCACGCAAGAGGCCGGTTGGCCGCTGATCATCGGCGCTGTTCACCGGGGTTCAGAGGCGGCACGCGACTATGTCGAGGTCGAACTGGCGAGCGGCAAATTGTCAAGGCAGTTCGCCGAGGTGGCCAAGCGCATCCTAGGCCAGCCGCCGAGCAATCGCCATTCGGGCGGGCAGGGGGCCAAGTGACACTGCCGCCGCTGACCGCCATCCTGACCTGCCGCAACGCGGCACCAACGCTGCCGGCATTGCTCGATCACCTGGAGCGTCAAGGGGCACAGGTCATCCTGGTGGATCATGGCTCTACCGATGCCACCTGGCAGATCGCATCGGATCGTCGCGGCGGTCCGGTCACACAATTGCTGCGCGAGCCTTTCACCGGGGTCTTTGATCTGACCCGTCAGTTGCGGTTGAAACGCGAGATCATCCGGTCGATCGGGGCAGGCTGGGTGATCCATGTCGATGCGGATGAATTCCTCGATCCGCCGGCGGGGATGACCCTGCGGGATTTCGTGGCGAAATGGGACCGGTCGGTCTGCCTGGCGGCATCAAGCCGCGAACTGGTGTTCCTGCCGCGCCGCAACAGCGAAATACACGCGCCGGAGAGTTTCGTTGCGACGTTGCGCAGTTTCGTTCACTTGCAGGAACGCGACTCCAAACAGCGCCTTTTTCGCTGGGACGCTCCGCTGGATCTCTGGATGGCGACGGGCGGGCACACCGTCACTGCGCGCGCCGACGAGGTGATACCAGACAGGCTCGATCTGCGGCACTACCTGGGATTGTCGCTTGACCACATTCGGGCGCAATACTATGCGCGTGTCTTCGCGCGGTCCGACATTGCGAAACACTGGCATGGAAACCGGAAGGCCGCCATGCTGTTCGATATTGTCGAGCCTCCGCCAAGTCTGCTGGCGCATCCGGATGCCAAGGGACCGATCGCTGTTCCCGCCCTGCGCAGACCACCGGTCTTTGCGCCTTGCGATCCGCTGACCAGTCGTGATGACGGGCCATCGCCCCGGCGCACCGATCTTGTCGTGTTCGGGCCGGAAAACGAAACCGTCCGCCAAATCCCGGAGATGATCGCGACCGCCTTTCCCGGTCTGAAATTGTGGCGATTACCCTATGCGGTATCCAGCATTCACGACCTTGGGCCGGTCGCCCTGCTGCATGTCCTGGAACATCCCGGGCGGGCGGACGCCAAGACCGAGCCTGTGCAGCGCGAGGCCGCCTGTGACTGGGTGCGCCGTCTCGCGGTGGCCCGTCAGGTCGCGCAATGCCCAGGGATGCGCTATGCAGAAACCAGAATCGAGGATCTGGAGGCAGGAGATGTGGCGCTGCAGCACATCGTCCGGCAGCTGATCCTGGGCGGCCTGGGGTGCGGTACCGGCGGTTTCCTGACGGCAGAGGCAAGACCGCGAAAGAGCGAGTCTTACAGCGAGGTCGCGAAGTCTATTACCGAGGAACTTGCACGCGATGTCGGGTATCACTGAACCGTCGGCAGTCAGCCCGAGGCGTCAAACATTGCGATGTCAGAGCAGGCGGCAAGGCAGCCTGGGCATTTCCGTGCCAAGGCGAGATCCTGCATTATCCTTCGCCCGTGACCGTCCCAGATCTCTCGCAACCGGACGCCCTGGGTGACATTTCCCATGGACCTGCCGCGCATGAAAAAGCAGGGATAGCTTTCGCCACGTCCGTCGATCAGCACGAACCGCGAGGGCATGTAGCAGCCGTTCTTCGGGATCGGCCGCAGGACATCGAAAAGATAGGGGACGATATGTTCGAAGGTCGAGGCGGTGAAGATCTCGATCCCTTTTCGCGCCGCGTAGCCTACAAGGTTCTGAAGCTCTTCTTCTACCCGGTTTTGGTCGGCGCGCGGAAAAGTCCAGTCGCTGTGATCAAGACCGATTCCGGCTATCTCGGGTTGAAACGGCTGAAAAGACACCCGGCCAATTCCAAGTTCGCAGGCCAGATCGACAATGTGGTCAGCGGTTTCCAGTGTCTGGCGCATCAGGACCGCAGACAGCTCTACCGGTATGCCCCGGTCCTGCACCGCGCGCACGCCCTCCAGCGCCTTGTCATAGTTCCCCTCGCCGCGCAAAGCATCATGGATGCGGGCCGGGCCGTCGATGCTGACGTGCAACCGGATGCTGGGGATATCGGCCAGGGCGTCGGCATGCTGGGGCAGCAGGATGCCGTTGGTGACGATCTCCTGCCGCTCGAAGCCAAGGTCGTCAGCGGCTTTCAGCAGGCCCATCGTGTCCTTGCGCATGAAGATCTCGGCGCCGCAGGGCACGAAGGATCGCGCGCCCAGTTGCCATGCCTCCGCCAGCAATTCCCGAACCAGTGCCGCGCTGATTCCGTCGCGGCGACCCTTCCAGACGCTGCACATGCCGCAGGTCAGGTTGCACTTGCTGGTCAGTTCGATCGCGATCTCCGACAATGGCAGCGCGTAAGGATCGACAGGCAGGGGATCGCTGGCCGCCGTCGGATCGCGTGGCTTTGACCACGCAAACTTGCCGAGGCGAAAGAAATCGCCCAATCTTCGCAAAGTCAGATCATCGGGCATATCTTGAAACAGGTCTCTCCCATCAAGCATCGGCTGCGAGCGCATCATAGCATGCGGCCAGATATACCAAAGGCAATAGGCTCTTTCATGCTGAAGTTACCGAAGAGATCCACCATGCAGGGACATTCTCGGCAGAACGGGCCAAGCGATGGCAGATGAACTGGTCCTGCATGTCGGACCCCACAAGACCGGATCGACGGCGCTTCAGCAAATGCTGCTGTCGCGTCGTGCGGCGCTTGCAAAGCTTGGGATCGTATGCCCGGAAACCGGTTGGCAGATGTTTGGTCACTACGATCTTGTAGACACGCTTTCCCGCCGCCGCAAAGCCGCTGATCTGGAGGCGTTGCAGCTAGAAACCGCGAATGCGCGCACCATTCTGTTGTCCAGCGAAGGCTTTGTCGTCATGGATGTGCCGGCACTGGAACGGCTCCGTGATCTGTTTCCCGGCTCGCGCGTCCGGGTCATCCATTACTTGCGAAACCTCTGCGACATCTGGCCGTCGCACTGGCAGGAGCTCGTCAAGCACGGGCAGTCGATGTCCTTTGCGCAATATGTGATGCAGGCCGCCCTTGGCTGGCCGGAAACCGGTTGGACCGCGCTGAACCAGTTCGACCAGTTGGCCAAGCTGCGTCATGTCTTCGGCGCGAACAGCTTGACGATCATCAGCTATGACCTTCTGCAAAGTCGTCAGGTTTCTCTCGCGCCGCATTTCTTTTCGACTGTGTTCGGCCTCGAAGGGGATCCCTGGGATGCGCCCGCGCCGCCGATCAACCTGTCGCTGCAGGACTGGCAGATCGAGTTGATCCGGGCTCTGAACGGGCTGCATCGCGACTTGCTGGGCGGGCCGGAAACCGGCGAGCTTCGCGCGGTTCTGCTAAAACGGCTGGAGAAGGCAGAACCGGACTGGCTAACCACATTCAAGGCGCGGGTGGCTGAAGCCCCGACGATCGATCTGGCCAGCGACGGCCCCCTTATCGACATGTTGCAGCGCCGTGTTGTCGGGGATTTCGGCCCGGCATTTGAAGATCGCAAGGAAGCCATCGAGGCTTATCTCGCCCCTCGTACTCGCCGCGTTGGATTGTTCGAGTTGTCCCCGCTTCAAGATGACCCATTGCGCGAGCCGTTGCAGGCCTTTTACCGCGCGGTGTCGTCAGAGTTGGGCTGACCGGCGCAAATGCGGGGCGGTCTTTCGTCAGCCGCGCACGATGGATGCGATTGCGTCAGAGGAAGTGCATTTGGTCTTGTCGGGAAAGATCACGATCGAATTGTCTTTGACCACCTGCCGGACGGCCCAGTAAACGAGAGAGCGATCGATCGTCGTCGTTCGCGCCCGCAGATCGTGGCTTTGCATGATGCGCGCGGTGTTGACGTCGCCCGGCATGACCAGGATGTCAAAGCTGTTTCTGGCGCTGACGTCTCGCCGCACCAGACCGGCGGGAAAATCCTCTGCAACGATCACCGCGCGATTGGAATTGCCGGCGAATTCTGCCGTCGTGTCCCCGGCTCTCTGAGTGATCCGCCCGCAATCCAGAAACACCATGTCCGTGGCCCGGGCACGTATCAGTCCGCTCGATTTGTTTGCAGACAGTACCGACACGCCCGCCTGGGACAGGCGGCGCGACACGGCGGCGACCGAATTGGCCAATGTATCAGTCCCAAGTTCGACCGTCGCTGAAGTCTTTGCTCTCGGCGGTTTATAGGTCAGCGGCCGGTCGCCGGGCGCCGCGCAGGCGGTCAGCAGGAAAACCACGCCGAGGGCGCTCAATGAAATGATCTTGCGCAGCGACCGCATTCTGCCGGCTGCACAACTGTCGGTGGGTTCGGATCCTGCAACCATGGGACTGTTTCCTGATCTTGCGACTAGTAGACGGAAGCGGCGGGCTTTGATGGTGGGGGCGATGGAATGCTGCGTGGCGTGCTTGTCCCTTCCAGCGCGCCAAGCCGGATAAGTTCGGAAAGCGCCCGCTCGACATATTCACCTGCCGGATACTTCCGCAAATAGTCATAATAGGCAGAAATCGTGCCGGCGGAACTGGCTGACTGCCAGTCATTGATCTCGGCTTGGTCGGCGCTGCCGACACGGCCCGGTTGTCCGACGATGAGCGTGACAAAGAACGCCCTGAGGAAGATTGTCCAACGTGAAAGCTTTGCCACGGTTTCTCCAGTCCGGAAGTGCGTGAATGGATACGACGTCCCTGTGATTTTTGATAGCATAAACAGGCGCTCAGATAAAGCGATCCGACCGAAGGGTAATGTCTCAATATGAAATTCTGAACGACCAGTGCTGCTTCGGACGTGAATCGGCCAGGGACCAGGTCGCTTGGCAGCGGAAAGAGCGGTTCGGGCATTTGTGGACGCATAAGGACCCCGCCTGATCGCAAAGGTCTGATTGGGTCCGGTCGGACGGTCATGATTGCCAAGGAGCACAAACAATTGTCCTCAATCACGTCAACCAGGCACCCAGACTTTCGGGGCGAAACAGCTTCAAGTCGAACCGCGCCGGCGCTCTTGCCGGGCTGCGCGGCCTTCGGCGGACCGGCCACGATCTCGGGTTGGCGGCAACACTGAAGGCCTGGTTGCCCTGCTCACCGGGATCATTGACCGACAGAGCCAGTCCGCGCATCCTGGTCTCTGTCCTCGCGACGGGTCGCAGGCTGTTCAAGACTGTGGGTGCTAGAGCGCTCTATTCGCATCTGCAGCGGGCGTCTGGTGCGACGTTTGGCGAGGACGGGTGCTTCGCAGCATCAGCATCGCAGGCGTTACCACCAAGGTCAGGACGGTGGCGATCACGAGGCCGCCGGCGATTGCGCTGGACAGTTCTGTCCAGTATTGCGTCGATGGAGCGCCGTAAACGATCTCGCGGGTGAAGAAGTCGATGTTCAGACCGATGACCATCGGCATGAGCCCGAGTGCCGTGGTCACCGATGTCAGCACCACCGGCCGCAGACGCTGCGCGCCCGTGCGCAGGGCAGCTTCACGCGGATCCATACCGCTGCGGCGCAGATCGTTGAACGTGTCGATCAGAACGATATTGTTGTTCACGACTATGCCGGCCAAGGCGATCACACCGACCCCGCCCATGACGACACCAAAGGGCCTTCCGGTGACGATAAGCCCCAGAAGCACACCGGCGATGGAAAAGGCGATCGCGCTCATCACCACGAACGCCTGGTAGATGCTGTTGAACTGCAACAGCAAAATCATGAACATCAACATGATCGCCGCTGCGAAGGCACTGACCAGAAATGCCATGGCCTCTGCCTGATCTTCAGCCTCTCCGCCGAAATTGTATTCGGCGCCTAGCGGCAGGTCGGCCGTTTCCAGCACGGCTTCGAGTGCTGCGATCCGGTCGTTGACCAGCAGGCCCGGGGCGACATTGGCCTCTATCGTGGTGACCCGTTCCTCGTCGATCCGTCGAATCACGCCGACCCGCTCGGTCGGGCTGAACGACACGAAGTTGGAGATCGGCACCAGGCCCGCGGAGGTCGGCACGCGCAGGTTGCCGAGTTGGGACAATGAACGTGCGTCCGAAGGGAAGCGCACCCGCACATCAAGTTCTCCTTCGGCATCCTCGGGACGGTAGTCGGTGACCTTGATGCCTTGTGTCAGAAGCTGGATCGCCTGACCCAGAAGGCTGATATCGGCGCCGAACCGGGCGGCTTCCGCGCGATTGACATCGATCGCCACCTCGACGCCGGGCAGGGGCCTTGTGTCGGTGATGTCGGTGAACCCGCCGGCACGCGCCATGATCGCCAGCACCTGCTCGACGGCGTCCGCTTGCGCCTGTGGGTTCGCGGCGGTGATCTGAAGGTTCACCGGCTTGCCACTGGTCGGGCCGCCGCTTTCGGTCTGAACTTGCACGTCGATGCCGGCGATATCGGCCATTCGGGTTCGGATGTCGGCGCCGATCTCAACGGCCGTCCGGCGCTGGTCCCAGTCAATCAGATCAAGCTGGAGTGTGCCGATGACCTCCTCGTCACCCTGTCCGGCGCTGAGCGTGGACCGGGCATAGACACTCTCTACCCCGTCCTGACCAAGAAGCCGATCCTCGACCAGGCGCACGAGCGAGTCGCGTTCGTAGATCGACAGGTTGTCGCGGGCCCGCACCTGGACCTGCATGAATTCAGGCTCCACCGAGGGAAAGAAGGCGATACCGCGCCCGAACTCTCCATATAGCGCAAAACCCCCGACCAGCAGCGAGACTGCCAGAAGCAAAGTCGTTCCTGGCCTCAGAATCGCCTTTTCAAGCAACCGGACATAGGCACCGGTAAAGCCGCCGATGGTGCGCGGGTCGCCCTTTTCGGATGCGTACAGCGCGGCCTTGGCGCGCGCCGATTGCGGTTGGCGCTTGCCGATGACCCCGCCCACCACGGGAATGAAGATCAACGCCATGAAGAGCGACGCAAAGAGCGTCAGGATGACGGTTATGGGCAGGTATTTCATGAATTCGCCGACCAGACCGGACCAGAACAGCAGCGGAAAGAAGACGCTGAGCGTGGTGGCAGTCGACGCGATGATCGGCCAGGCCATGCGCTTGGCGGCAAAAGCGTAGGCGTGATGCGGGATGTCACCATCCTGCAGCCGCCGGTCGGCCAGTTCGACCGTAACGATGGCCCCGTCGACCAGCATGCCCACAACGAGAATGAGCGAGAAGAGCACAACGATGTTCATCGTGTAGTCCATCGCCCAGAGCGCCGTGACGCCCGCGAGGAACGCGCCGGGTATGGCGAGACCGACAAGGATGGCGGACCGGGCCCCAAGCGCGAAGACGATCACGATCATCACCAGGATGATCGCCGCGATAACGTTGGATTCCAGATCGGACAGCAGCGTCTTCACCTGCTCGCTCTGATCCTGGAGATAGGTCACGCGTATGGTATCGGGCCAATCCACGCGCAGTTCCTCGATGACCGCCTGCGTTGCCGTCACCGTGTCGATGATGTTCGCGCCGGACCGCTTTTTCACCTCTAGCGCGAGGGCGGGCTGTCCGTCGATCCGCGCAAAGCTTGTCGGATCTTCGAAGGTGCGCCGCACGGTCGCCACGTCGCCGAAGGTGACGACCGTATTGCCCTCGACCTTCACCGGCATGGCCATCACATCTTCCACGTTTTCGATCAGCCCCGGCACCTTCAGAACGATCCGTCCGCCGCCGGTCTCGATGGCCCCCGCAGCAATCAGCTGATTGTTGCGGCGGAGCAGGTTGATCAACTCTTCAAAGCTGAGATTGTAGGTCTGGAAGATCGTCGGGTCGATCAGCACCTCCAGGAATTCGTCGCGCGCGCCGCCGATATCGACCTCGAGCACACCGGGCAGCGCTTCGACGTCGTCCTTTACGGCCTCGGCCAGATCGTTGAGCGTCCGCTCGGGTACCGGGCCGGACAGGATCGCGGTGATGATCGGGAACAGCGCGGTGTTGATCTCGGTGATCTTCAGATCATAGGCGTTCTCGGGCAGTTCGCCCTCGACCCGGTCCGCGGCCTGCCGGACCTTGTCGAGCGCCTCGGCGGTATCGCCGCCGGCGGCGAATTCCAGCTGCACACTGGCGAACCCCTCGGCGGCCTCGCTCGACATCTTCTTGAGCCCTTCGATCGAGCCGAACTCAGCCTCCATCGGCTCCAGTAGCAGCCGTTCGGCATCCGTGGGGCTGATGCCGTCGATGCCTGTCGAGACATAAACCAGCGGCAGCGGCACTTCGGGATTGGCTTCCTTGGGAATCGAGACATAGGCGATTGCGCCGACCGTCAGGATCATCGCCAACGCGATGACCACAACGCGGCTGCGCGAAAAGGCGGCGTCGATCAGGGCATTCATTCGAAGCGCTCGATTTCGGCCTTGGCGGCTGCCGTGTTGCCGGGTCTGGGGCTCTGGGCATTCACCGTTTCGCCTTGGCGAACAAAACCCTGGCCGATGGTGATGATGCGCGCCGACTCCGGCAAGCCCCTGGCCCAGACGCCCTGCAGTTCGGCCTTGACGATCTCGATCGGATAAAATTGCACGATCCCCTCTTCGACCGTCTTCACGCCAAGCTGGCCCTCGGGGCCAAGGGACACGATCGAGGGTTCGACAAAATGCGCCTGCGCCTCGCCGGTCGGAATCTCGATTTCCGCCGATACGCCCGCGGGGATCGCGCCGTCTTCGTTCGAAACCTCGATCTCCGCCAGAAAGGTCCGCGTCGCGGGTGAGGCGGCGGTGCCGACAAAGTTCACGATACCCTCGCGGGTCTGCCCGGTGATGAAACGCACTGTCGCGGTCTGACCGTTCTTGATTCGGTTCAGCGCTTGCTGGGGCACCTGGATCGCGACAGTCAGAGGGTGATTGTCGACGATCCGTCCGACCTGTTCCCCGGACGAAACGAATTCACCTTCGTCCAGCGTCAGCGTCTCGATCCTTCCTGGGAAAGGTGCGACGATAACGAGATCGTCAAGCGCCTGTTCCGCAGCCGTCAACAGGGCTTCCGCGCCGGCCAGCGCGGCGCGTGCCTGAGACAGGCGGTCGACCGTACCGACCCCGCGGTCCAGCAATTCCTGAGCGTTGTCGAAGTCCCGCCGCGCACGCGTCAGTTCCTCCTCGGCGCGGGCAAGTTCCGCTTCGGCGCGCCGCGCAGAAAGACGGGCGATCATATCGCCGGTTTCGACCGTATCGCCCTTGCGCAGGAGCAACTCGACGACATTTCCCGAGGCTTCTGCGCGCAGGGTAGTGTCGCGATCCGGCAGCGCTTGTCCTTCCGCGGTGAAGGTCAGGGTGACAAGCTCGGCCATCGAGTCCCGCACCATGACCTGCACCGCAGGACGCTCTGATGCCTCCTGCGGCACGGCTTCCGGCTGGGACGGCAGGATGAAACCGCTGCCCATCCACGCAAGGAGCGCGACAAGAATTGCCGCGGCGATCCAGATCGAGCGGGAGGCGCCGGGGTCAGTCTTGAAGGTCAGGCGCGCCGGCTGGTCGGCGACCTTGGAACTGTCGGCCATCTGCTTGGAATCCAATCTTTCGTGACAGGCGTCGCCGCCGTATATACAGACCAATGGTCGGTAATCAAGCGATCAGCGGATATGGCCAATGAACGTGGCGTTCGTCCCCGAAATTTCCACAATGCCCCCTCTACCCACGGCGGGCGATCAGGCCCGGCCCGGCGACTCGCGCGCGATCGCCTCGTCCTTGGGGTCAGCATGTTGGTCTCTTCCCGGTTGGCTGTCAGCCGCCAATCATTGCAATCAGCATTCGGCGATAGTTCTCGGCGCTGGCCAGGCAGATGCTGTCGGGCGGCAGTCCGAGCAGGCGGTCGAGAACGGTACCCTCGGCGGACATCCGGGCGTTCAGTAGATCCGTAGCTGCATCGATCTCGCCTGCCTCGGCCTTTCGAATTGCGGCGCGCAAGATCGCGCGACGACCATGCCCGAGATTCAGGATGGTCTCTGCTGTCAACGCCGTCTCCGCTACATCGAAGCAGCCCTCGATAACCCCGTCGGCGAGCATCTGCGCCAGCAACGGAGCCGCGGCCGCATTTGCCGCCGTGGTGATTCTGTGGAACAAGACATCATTTCCGGGCCGCAGCATGACACCGGCCAAAAAACGCATCTCTGGCCCGCGCTCGGCCTTCCAGCGGATGCTCTCGGCGAGGAACGCGTTGAAGCGCGCCAAGGCGTCGCCTGAAGCATGTGCATGCACTGCTTCCGCAGCGCGGTGCGCCTCCAACGTCAGTCTTTCGACAAGACCATCCAGAAGATCCTCCTTGGCAGCAAAATGGTGATAGAATCCGCCCTTTGAGATGCCGGCTTCCTTCAGGATGTCGCCCACCGTCACCGCATCCCAGCCTTGGCCAAAGAACAGCGCCTGCGCGGCATCGAGTATTTGCGCCCGTCGCGCTTTCGCAGACAGCCGGATGCGGCGCTGAGCGGCGTTCATGTCCTGAGGTGGAGATATGTCATCCATACTTGCCGGCGGCTCCCATTGCTAACGACCGGCGGTCGGTATGTAGGAGATTGCATCATGAGGCAATCGTGAGGTCGAGGGGCACCCGGGGCAGTCGGAGAGTTCCTGTCCAACGGGGCAGGGGAAAGCAACGGGCAGGTCGGTATCTCTCGACAGACGGTACTCTGGTTTCAGTTGCGATTGCGACGCGACAGGGCGAGCCGGTGACCGAATTGGACCAGGAGTGCGAGGTGGCGTGCAGACGCGGTGCCGGTGTTGCAAACGGAGCGGGCCAGCCTTGCAGCTTGCTCGGCGCGGGCAGCCCGGCCCAATGCCGTGCAATGGGCGATGTCGATCAAGCCATCGAACCATGTGCGGATCGTCTTGCCGGCTGGCATGGACATGGTGAACTCCCGGGTTCGGTGCAGCGCCCGTCTGCTGTCGCCGAGGTGCCCGGTCCGCGCTTGCAGAGAACCTTGCGAAGCTCTGGGTTTTCCCTTGAAATGTCTGCGGATCCGTTAGAAGGCCTTGTGATGAGACCGATCCAGTCGATAGCATCGGACGATGCTGTACCGATTTGCACAGTGTGAGCTGGATCTGCGGCAGCACCTGTTTCGCCGCGATGCAAAGCTGGTGGCGTTGGAGCCGCAGGTGTTCGATCTGCTCGCGCTCTTCGTGGCCCGGGCGGGCGACTTGATCGACCGCGACGAAATGTTGGCGACAGTCTGGGACGGGCGCATCGTGTCTGAAGCGGCGATCTCGTCCCGGATCAGTGCAGTGCGGCGCGCGATCGGCGATGACGGCGAGGCTCAGGGCATGCTGAAAACCGTCCCCCGCAGGAGATTTCCATTCGTGGTGTCTGTTGAAGCTGTGCCGGCCCAGATCGCGCCTGCCAAAGCGGTACCCGCTTTGCACAGCGGGGAGACGCACGAACAGGACATTCGGCTGGCACGGTCCACCCGGTGTCACAGGCGCGGGTCGTCGCGGCGGGTATTCCGGCCGCACGCATCCATGTCATGACCGGTCCCAATCACATTGCGTTGCCGCAGGATCAATGCTGGATGAACCTTTTGGACAGAGCGAACCAATTCCTGCGCCGGCTCTGACAGCGTCCCGCGAGGTGTTCGTGCAGGTCGGCGGCGAGATCAGGTGGTGCGTTGGTTCTGGCGGTCGCCAAGTCTGAAAGAGTTCGTTGCTGTGCACGCCATGTTCTCGGCCGCTTCAACCGCGCTGGCGGCCACTCGATCCGCGATATCATCAGAACCAACCGCGCCGCCGCTTTTGCAGGATCGCGACGTCGTCGCCTTTGGCATGCCATAGGTGAATGATCCCGCCGCCGATCCGCGGCGTTTATGAGCGCAATGAGCGACCCCTTGAAGCTCTAGTCGCTATAGGGACTACATATCGAGGAGTTGAGCAACTCCGGAATCCGCGCCATGCCGTCCGAAAACCACTCTTGTCGTCAGCAACAAGCCACCGTCGGCGGCTGCTGTCACGACGACGAGCCGGCTTGGACTCACGCCGGCGCCTGTTGCGGGTCCGCGATTCCGGCGGGGCCGGTGGGTGCAGCAGGGCGCAGTTTTCAGGTCAGCGGGTTGGATTGCGCCGAGGAAGTGGCGATCCTGAACCGGGTCGTGGGGCCGGTGGTCGGCGGTGCCGAACATCTGGCCTTCGACGTGATCAACGGGCGGATGACGGTGCTGCAAACGGCCAAGGGCGCCTCCGACGACAAGATCATCAAGGCTGTCGCGGGAACCGGTATGGGCGCGCGGCCATGGAACGCGGGCACGGTCGAAGCCGACCGCGCCGGACATCTGAAGCGGCAGGCACGGTTCACGGCCGTCAGTGGCGGGTTCTGGGCCGCCGGTTTCCTCTGGCATATCGTCGAGACCGGCATGGGCGGCGCGCATGGCCTGTTCGCGGTCCATGGCGAGGTGCCGATGCCGATGCCGGAAATGGGGCTGTTTGCGCTTGCGATCGTCTTTGGGGTCTGGTTGGTCGCGCCCAAGGCTTGGTCCTCGGCGCGGCGTCTGTCACCCGACATGAACCTGCTGATGGTCGTCGCCGTCGCGGGCGCCGTCGGGCTGGGTGAGTTCTTTGAAGCGGCGACCGTCGCCTTCTTCTTTGCACTGTCCCTCTATTTGGAAGGCTGGAGCGTGGGGCGCGCGCGCAATGCCGTGTCCGCGCTGCTTGTTCTTGCGCCGCCGACGGCAAGGCTGCTTCGCGCCGATGGCTTCGAGGCGGATGTGCCGGCGGCCGAGGTTGCGGTGGGCGATCGTTTCATTGTCCGCGGCGGCGACCGGATCCCGCTGGATGGCGAGGTGGCGGGCGGCGCGGGCGCGGTCGATCAGGCGCCGATCACCGGCGAAAGCGCACTGGTCCCGAAGGAAGTGGGCGACGAGGTCTATGCCGGCACCATCAACGGCGAGGGCACACTGACCGTGCGCGCGACCAAGCTCGCCTCGGGTACGGTGCTGGCCAAGATAACCCGCATGGTCGGAGACGCACATTCCCGCCGCGCGCCGGTGGAACAGTGGGTCACGCAGTTTGCCCGCATTTACACCCCCGTCGTCATGGTACTGGCCGTGGCCGTCGCTGTCCTGCCGCCCCTGATCGCGGGCGGAGACTGGGGCTTCTGGTTTTACAACGCGCTGGTGCTGCTGGTCATTGCCTGTCCCTGTGCGCTGGTGATCTCGACGCCGGTCTCGATCGTCGCCGCGCTTGCCTCTTCGGCGCGGGCGGGCGTCTTGATCAAGGGTGGTGCCTATGTCGAGGCGCCGGGTCGCACCACGGCACTGGCGCTGGACAAGACCGGCACGATCACGGAAGGACGCCCCGAAGTGGCCGCCGTTCATCCCCTGGGCGGTGCATCCGAAGCCGATCTGCTTTCCGTCGCGGCGTCACTGGAGGCGCGGTCATCGCATCCGCTGGCGCGCGCCATTCTGGATCGTGCCGGGCGGGCCGGTCAGAACGTGACCGTCGCCGAGGACACCCGCACAGTACCTGGCCGGGGGCTGGTCGGCCGGGCAGGCGGGCGTACCGTCTGGCTGGGTTCGGACCGGTTCGCCGCGGAGAAGGGTTTTGGCGACGCGATCCCCTCTGATCTGCGCTCGCGGATCGAAGGCGCGGGTGCGACGCTGGTGACGGTGGGCGATGAGACCGGAGTGCTGGGCGTGCTGGAATTGCGCGACCGGATCCGGGCGGAAGCGCGCGGCATCGTGGCGCAGCTGCACGCGCAGGGCGTGAAGACAATCGTCATGCTCACCGGCGACAATGAACGCACCGCCCGCACGGTCGCGGCAGAAGTGGGCATTGACGAGGCTCGCGCCGAACTCTTGCCCGAGGACAAGGTCGCGGCGATCGAGGAACTGGTCGCCTCTCACGATATGGTGGCGATGATCGGCGACGGGGTGAACGACGCACCGGCGATGGCGCGGGCGCATTACGGCATTGCCATGGGTGCGGTCGGATCGGACGCGGCGATCGAGACAGCCGACATCGCGCTGATGACCGACGACATCGGCCGGGTGCCGTGGCTGATCGGTCATTCGCGCCGCACCATGACGATCATCCGCCAGAATATCGGCCTCTCGCTGGTGACCAAGGCCGGTTTCGTCGTGGCGACCGCCTTCGGCATGGCCTCGATGTGGGGCGCGATCGCTGCCGATGTCGGCGTGTCGCTGCTGGTGGTGGCCAACGCCCTGCGGCTCTTGAACGTGGCCGCGCCGAATGCGCCGCTGGCGGGCGGGCAGGACGTAGACAGCCGCGCGGCCGCCGGTGCTCTTGCCACAGGCAAATGACATCGGCCGCCAAGGCTGGCGAGCGTTCCCGCATCCCCGCGAGCAGTTGCGCCCGAACAGAGCCCGAAACGCCCCGACCGAGGTCATCGAACCGGCGGCGAAGATGCGCGTCATGCACCAAAAGAGTCCGCCGCACCCGGTGCGATGGCTCTCCTGCTGTAACGCAGGACACGCCAGGACAAGGACCACTGTCATTGCGCCGGATCGGCACGCGGCGCGGATCACGGGGTCTTGTTGGACAGCGACGGGCATGGACTTTCCATCGCAGCCTGTATTTGAGATACTGCGTTGTCATAAAAGGAAACCGAGCCCATGCTGACCAGACGCCATTTCATCCTGACGACAGCCGCCTTGTTCTCGCCGGCTGTTACCGGCCCGGTGTTCGCGAGTACAAGGCCGACGCAGACGCAGAAGGCCGCCTGGGACGCGCAGGTGACGCCGCCCAACTACGATCCGGCCACGACGAACCCATGGGGCCTGGACCCGCGGTTCCTGCCGGTCCGGGTCGAGGCGCGGGCCGGGCTTGCCCCTGGCGATATCCATGTCGATGCGGTGGCGCGGTATCTTTACCACATCGAAGCGGGCGGTACGGCCATGCGCTATGGCGTGGCCATCGGTCGCGGCGGTCTTTACGAGCCGGGTGTCTACACGATCCGGCGCAAGGTGGAGTGGCCGCACTGGACGCCCACGGCAGACATGATCCGCCGTGACCCCGAAACCTACGCGCAGTATGCCGACGGGATGGAGCCCGGCCCCAGCAACGCACTGGGGTCACGCGCTCTCTACCTCTTTGTTGGCGACCGGGACACGTACCTGCGGATCCACGGTACGCCCTATCCACGCTCGATCGGAAGCCGTGCGAGTTCAGGCTGCGTGCGCATGGTCATGCCCCATATCAACGGCCTCTTCGACCGGGTCGAAACCGGGGTCACCGCCTTCCTCTATCCGGCCGAGGGCGATGGCCGGGTGACCGCGCAAAGCTGACTGCTCCGCAACCGGACGCTTGCGGAGGTCGCCGACGCGCGCGGGCGTGAGGTCAGGCGGCGCCTTGGGCGACGGTCACAATACTCGCTGCCGAGCGGACGGTCGGTGCCATGGCCGGCGATCGACGCCAGTTCCGATCATCCCGCCACCGGCGGCGCGGTCTCGCGCTGGATGCAGATCGGCCTGCCATCGACCGTGCGCAGCGGCAGCAACGTGGTCTCGACCGGTCCGACGTGGCGATACCAGTAGCACCCGTCCTCGGGCCTCAGGCGCACGGCCTGAAGGTCCTGATAGGGCGCCGCGAGCGCCACCACCTGTTCGGGTACGTCTGCAATGAAACCTCGCGGCTGGTCGGCGGCGCGGTCGGTCGGGGCCTCGCAGGCCCCAAGAGCCAGAAGTGCTATCGAAACGTAAATGGCTGTGCCCGACTTTCGCGCAACGGCTGTTCTTTTCCCATGCGGCATTGGTCAGTTCCCCGGATAGCTTGCGAAGACTTCGGTCGAGCCGTCCTCGCGGATGAGGAAGACCTCGTAAGCTTCGGCATGGCGGCCCTGATCCATACCCGGTGAGCCAAGCGGCATCTCCGGCACGGCGAGGCCCAATGCATCCGGCCGACTTTCAAGCAGGCGACGGATGTCAGCGGCGGGCACATGGCCCTCGATCACGTAACCGTCGACCAGCGCGGTGTGGCAGGAGACCATGTGCTGTGGCACGCCTTGGTCGAGCTTGAATCGTACAAGAAGCCCCGCGAACATGTCCTGCCCGGTCGGGGCGAAACCGCTCTCTTCCAGATGCTCCATCCAGGCGAGGCAGCAGCCGCAGCCGTTGGTCTTTCGGACCTCGATCGGCGTTGCCTGGGCAAACGCCTGCGCGACGGGAAGAAGGGCAAGGGCACATGCCAGAGCAGCGATCCTTCGTGTCATGGGTAAGAACCTTTCACTGTTGATCGAGGCAAGCACGCTGGCAAGGGGCTCGTCAAGCCGGCCGCGCATAAGATCCAGCCCGTCAGGCCCGACCTGCCGCGGATCGAAAGGCGAAATCGCCCGGCACACTCTGCCATTGCAGGCGCACTGGCGGGTTTGGGATCGACCGCAATGCAAACCGCCACCCTACGGGTCTTGTCCTTGAGAGTGCTCGCGCCGCCGCTCTGCGATAGGTTCAAACGCCTTTCCCTCACCACGCGGGATTTTCACGGGTCTGTGAGGCGGCTTTGAACATTTCCAATCCAACAGTTTAAACTTACCAAGACTGAAGCATCATGGAGGCGAAATTGCTTGCGATCGGCAGTCTGGCGAAGAAGGCCGGCACCAAGGTGCAGACGGTTCGCTACTACGAGCAGATCGGGCTGATGCCCAAGCCCCGTCGCACCGAGGGCGGTCAGCGCCGCTATGGCGATGCCGCCTTGGACCGTCTGTCGTTCATCCGCCATGCACGGCAACTCGGCTTCACCCTGGGGGCGATCCGCGAACTTCTGGACCTCAGCGACCAACCTGACCGGCCTTGCGATGAGGCCGACGCCATCGCCCGGAGGCAGTTGAAACAGGTGGAGCAGCGCCTCGCCCGGCTGGAAGCCTTGCGAACGGAACTCAGGCGTATGGTGCACGAATGCAGCGGCGGGCGGACGGCGGATTGCCGGGTGCTGGAAGTTCTGCGCGACCATTCCGAATGCTTGACCGACCATGAGCGTGCAGGCGCCTGAAACACCCTCCGCGTTTGGCCGTGTTGCTTCTGCAGTGATCCGGTCGGCGTCGCGGAGCGCCTCGATACAGCTCTTTAAGACCTGGTCGTTGTCGGGGGGGGAATTTCTTACCGCTTCCAGGCGACATGCGATGGACCCGACTGATCCGCTGCCTGCCGCTGCGCGCGCTTGCGTCAGGCAGGTCACCGCATCAGCACGACCGGGACCTTGCAGGACCGAACCATCTCGGTGGTGGTCGATCCGATGACCAGGCTGCGGATGCGGCTGTGGCCATAGGCGCCCATCACAACCATGCCGAAGCCTTCCTCCTCCACCAGCTTCCCCAATTCGGTTTCCGGTTGCCCCGACAAGACGCGCGTGTCTGCGTCGATCCCGGCAGCTTTCAGCAGCGCCTGTGCGTCCGCGAGTCCCTTCTTGACCTGGGGCGTTTGCGAGCCGACCGTGACGACCGTGACGGCCAGACCCGCGAAAAGCGGGCTGCGTGCAATGTGATCCACCGCCTTGATCGCCGAATGTCCGCCGTCATAGGCCAAGAGAACCGTCTCGATCGGTTTGAAGGCGCGCGAGGCGACAAAAACCGGGCGATGCGCCGTCCGCACGATCCGTTCGAGGTTGGAGCCCAGGTGCCCTTTGGCGAAATCCGCCGCCTCGCCGCGTTTTCCGATCACGATGACGCGCGCGTCGTCCTCGATCTCGGAAATCGCCTCGACGACGTCGCCGTGGCGCAGGCGGGTGGTGATCTCGTTGACGCCGGCTCGGTCGACGATGGTGCGCGCGTCCTCGAGGATCGCGCGGCCCCGGTGGCTGACGAGTTTCGCGCGCTGCGCGTCAAGCTCGGCCAGTTCCTCCATGAGTTTTGTGCGCGCGCCGAGACGGATCGAGCCGGAGAGGTCCTGCTTCTGGGGGACATCCCGGCGTCCGAGGACGTGGATAAGCTCGACGGGTGCATTGGTCCGTTGCGATATCCAGGCCGCATGGTCGCAGACGCTTTCCGAATAGATCGAGCCGTCCACCAGCGCGATAATCTTTCCTGCCATGTGTCTTCTCCCTCAATGAGCCATCAGCTTGTCGATTGCGCCCGGCTTGTCATGAATAGCAAGCTGGTCGACCAGCGTTTCGGTGGCTTCGTTCATGCCCACGACCTCGACTTCGGCCCCGTCGCGGCGGAATTTCAGGATCGCCATGTCCAGTGCCTGAACCGAACTGATATCCCAGATATGCGCGCGGCTCACGTCGATCACGACCTGCTCGGGCGCTTCCTTGAAATCGAAGGCAGCCATGAAATCCTCGACCGAGCCGTAGAAGAGCTGGCCCTCGACATGGTATGTGCGCACGCGGCCATCGGGGCTGATCTCGGTTCTGACGCTGAACAGCTGCGCGATCTTGCCGGCAAAGAATATGCCCGACAGCAGTACGCCCACCAGCACCCCGATGGCCAGGTTATGGGTGTAGACCACCGTCACCACCGTCGCGATCATGACGATCGAGGACGAGCGTGGATGTACGCGCAGCGCCTTGATCGACGACCAAGAGAAGGTGCCGATCGCAACCATGATCATGATCGCCACAAGCGCCGCCATCGGGATCACACTGACCAGATCACCCAGCACCACCACCATGAACAGCAAGAAAACGCCCGCGGCAAAGCACGAGAGCCGCCCGCGACCGCCGGATTTGATGTTGATGATCGACTGGCCGATCATCGCACATCCCGCCATGCCGCCGATGAAGCCGGTGGCAGTGTTCGCCACACCCTGGCCTATGCATTCCTGGTTGCGGTTCGAATGCGTGTCGGTCAGGTCATCGACGATGCTCTGCGTCATCAGGCTTTCCAACAGGCCCACGATCGCGACGGCGACCGAATAGGGCAGGATGATCGTCAGCGTCTCGAGCGTCAGCGGAATGTCGGGGATCAGGAAGATCGGCAGAGTGTCGGGCAGCGCGCCCATGTCGCCGACAGATCGTACGTCGAGTCCCAAGGCAAAGGTCAGCCCGGTCAGCACGATGATGGTGACAAGTGGCGAGGGGATGGCCGTGGTCAGCAGCGGGAAGAGGTAGATGATCGCAAGTCCCGCCGCGACCAGCGCATAGGTGATCCAGCCCACCTGCCGCGGGTCAAGCTCGGGCAACTGCGCCATGAAGATCAGGATGGCGAGCGCGTTGACGAAGCCGGTCATCACCGATTTCGACACATAGCGCATCACGAACCCCAGCTTCAGCACCCCGGCCGCAATCTGCAACAGCCCCGCCAGCACCGTCGCGGCCAGAAGGTATTCAAGCCCGTGATCGCGCACCAGCGTGATCATCAGCACGGCGGTCGCCGCGGTGGCGGCCGAAATCATGCCGGGTCGCCCGCCGGCGATGGCGGTGATCACAGCGATCGAGAAGCTGGCGTAAAGCCCGACCTTCGGGTCGACGCCCGCGATGATCGAAAAGGCGATAGCCTCTGGGATCAGCGCCAGTGCCACAACCAGACCGGCGAGCAGGTCGCCACGTATGTTGCCGAGCCATTGGCCGCGGTACGCATCGAGTGAGATCATGAAAGGGGTATCCGTTACCGGTAGTCGCGCAATCCGCGAGACCGGTTTGCAATTGCACGATTGTCTGTCGTTGTCCGGCGGATCGGCGGCCGGAAGAGCCACCCGGAATCGCTTCCGGGTCCAGGTTCGCTGCGATGCGGCATAAAGGGTTTCGGCTGCAAGGGCAACACGATAGCCATGGGTGCGGGGTAATTTTGTCGCAGCCCGCATCGCCCGTCCGGATCAGCCCCGAGCGAGCATTTATCCACATGGTTTTCGCCGGCCTGCGTGTCCCATTCGGCCAACGCATCCGACTGGCAGGTAACGCTGGCGCCGTCGTGGCAGTGGACCTTGCAGGCCTGCCAGTCGCCATCCGTCTGGCAGGCCTGGAAAAACTTGCACGCCGTTTGGTTGATGCTCCTTTGTTCATCCCGCGTTGCAGATGAAGGCATGATGCGCGGCGGTGGGTGTGAAAGGAATCCGGCAACTGCAATATTCTGCACAAGGCGTTGCTGTATTCGACGAGTGCAGTTACAGCGTCACACGATCACCTGCTGTGCCAGGGTCCAGTCGGGCATGGCCGCCGCGGCCTTCCGTATGTCCTTGTCCTCCGACGAACTCTCTGGCTGATGACGGATTGCGCACCACCTTTCGCGGGTCGGGCACGCTTTTCGGGCAGGGGCGATCGTTGCTTGATCAGGCCCGAACCGCTGAGCGGTCGCGAACGGCAGGTCGAGCGCGCCGGCCCGGCTACGTTGGTCCGCAAGACCGGGCGCACAGGTCGTATGGGGGCCCGAACCGGGCGCAGCATTGCATCCGCGGACTCCGACACTGCCGGCTTTCCACTGGTACGTCATCGCCGGTTCATCCCGGTCGTTGGGATCAAGCGCCACAAGATAGCCCGCCGGTGATCGACCATCTGTCCCCAACATCGGCCATGCGAGGACTCGAAATCCGATTTTTGTAAGTACGCGCAATGATCCTTGTGTTATTTCAATGCCATGGACAT
The DNA here is from genome assembly GCA_024637315.1 of Brevirhabdus sp. Lineage (GTDB taxonomy): Bacteria > Pseudomonadota > Alphaproteobacteria > Rhodobacterales > Rhodobacteraceae > JAHEAO01. The sequence continues at coordinate 444,444 of JAGXFH010000034.1, read as the reverse complement.
CGTACTGATCACAACCGTCATTGCATCGCTCTTCCTCGTGATAGGGGTATCGGAGCCGTTGGCGGCGCGTTTGCGTCTGCCCTATAGCGTGATTCTGGCCGTTGTCGGCGTTCTGATCGCGGTGGCTGCGCTGTTCTTCCTGCGGACTGAACTGACCGATGCGCTGAACCCCGTCGCTGAGGCGATTCTCGGTCTGCCGATCCGGTCCAACGTTTTCCTTTACGTCTTCCTGCCGACGCTGCTGTTCCAGGCGACGCTTGGCATGAACCTGCGCCGGATGCTTGATGACTGGGTGCCGATCCTCGTGCTTGCGGTGGTGGCGGTGGTCGTGGCGACGCTGAGTGTCGGCTATGCGCTCTCCTGGGTCAGTGCGCTGCCGTTGGCGGCCTGCCTGCTGATCGGCGCGATCGTGTCCACGACCGATCCATCCGCTGTGGTAAGCATCTTCCGCTCGATCTCGGCGCCACGCCGGCTTGCGCGGATCATCGAGGGCGAGAGCCTGCTGAACGACGCGGCCGCGATCGCGCTCTTTGGCCTGTTCATGGGCTTTGTGATGCTCGGCATGCCCGACCCGAGCCTTGGCGACGCGCTCGCGCGGTTCCCGGTGCTGATCGCGGGCGGTGTGCTGACGGGCTGGCTGACGGCGCGCGCGGCCGTCTGGGTGATGGCGCTGTTTGCCCGCCATGAGCGGGCGCAGATCTCGATATCGGTTGCGCTGCCTTATCTCGCCTATATCGGGGCGGAACAGAGCATCGGTGCCTCGGGCGTGATCGCAGTCGTCGCGGCGGGGCTGACGCTGAACCTGACAGGGCCGGGGCGTCTGCCACCACTGACCTGGACCAATCTGCGCGAGGTCTGGGAACTGCTTGCCCATTGGGCGGGGGCGCTGATCTTCATTCTTGCCGCCCTGTTGATCCCCAGGCTGCTGGAAGAGGTCAGAGTCGGAGATTTTGTCTTGATCGGCGTGGTGATCCTTGCCGCCATCGCGGCGCGGCTGGTCATCCTGTTCGGACTTTTGCCATTGCTCACACTTCTGCGCATCTCGCCTGCCGTCGAGCGACCCTATCGGGTCGCGATCCTCTGGGGGGGGCTGCGGGGTGCGGTCACGCTGGCGCTCGCCCTCGCGGTGACCGAAAGCTTCCGGGTGCCGATCGAGGTCAAGCGCGTGGTGGGCATCCTAGCCACGGGCTTCACGCTCTTCACGCTGCTGGTGCAGGGCACGACGCTGAGGGCCGTGATCGGCTGGCTGGGGCTCGACCGACTGTCGCCGCTCGACGATGCGCTGTCGCGGCAGGTCGTTGCCGTCGCGCTGCAAACCGTGCGCGAGGATGTGGCGCGGACCACCGAGAACTACGAACTGACCCATGACATCGTCCGGTCCGAGGCCAAGCGTTTTGGCGAACGGCTGGACGCCGCGGTGAAGACGGCCGAGGACAGCGCCGACATCCTTGATCGCGACCGCATCACGCTGGGGCTGATCGCGCTGGCCGGGTACGAGCGCGACACCATCCTCGGACGTGTGCGCGAACGGACGATCTCTGCCCGGATGACCGAACGGGTCCTGTCAGACGCCGACCGGCTGATCGAGGGCGCGCGCTCGGGCGGGCGCAGCGGCTATCAGCGGGCGGCGCGGCGCAGCATCGCCTATGGTCCGGCCTTCCGGGGCGCGGTAGTGCTGCACAGCCGACTGGGCCTGTCCAAGCCGCTGGCGCGCATGATGGCGGACCGGTTCGAACTGTTGCTGTCGAAAAGGCTGATCCTGCGCGATCTCGGCGCGTTCATCGACAGGCGCATCCGCCGCATCCACGGCCGCCGGGTGGCCGATCTGCTGCACGAGTTGCTGTCGCGGCGGATCGAAACAGTGGAAACCGTGCTTGAGGGTTTGCGCCTGCAGTATCCGGGCTATGCGGAAGAGCTTGAGCGTCGCTTCATTCGCCGCACGGCGCTGCGGCTCGAGGAGCGGGAATACATCACGATCCGCGAGGACGGGCTGATCGGGTCGGAAGTCTTTACCGCTCTCATGCAGGACCTTGCCGCGCGCCGCGCCGCGGCGGAACACCGCCCGCGACTTGATATCACTCTGCAGCGGTCAGAGCTTGTCCGTCAGTTTCCCCTGTTCGCGGATCTTGACGATTCCGCGCTGAAACGGCTGGGCCGAGCCTTCCAGACGCGCTACGCCAATGCGGGCGATATCCTCATCCGCAAGGACAGCGTTGCCAAGAGTGTGTTCTTCATCGCCTCCGGCGCGGTCGAGCTGGAAACCGCAGGCCAGACCTGGCGCCTGGGGCGGGGCGAGATGTTCGGGCAGTTGTCGATCCTGATGAAGAAGGCGCGTGGTGCAGAGGTGCGCGCGATCGCCCCTTCCACGATTCTCGTACTTGACGAGCAGCGCTTCCGACGTCTGCTTTCCCGTAGCGCCGCGCTGCGCGAGGCCGTGCGCGCCAGTGCCGAAAAACGCGGGATCGAGCCTGATGAGCTTCTGTCCGACGACCCACAAGTGGCGTGAGCAGACAGGTGCAACAGGATCCAGCGCAGGCTCAGTTCAGGGTTGCGTCGAATTCGATCAGGTTGGTGTCATCCGGCGTCGCCGGCGCCAGGATGATCTTGGCGTTTGCGATGCCCGGACCCGAAAACTCGATCAAGCGTTGCAGAAGCTCCCCGTCTGCCGGCATGACGATATAGCCATTCGTCCGCAGGCTTTCCTCCCAATCTGCAAAAAGCGCCTCGACATCGGCATCGGTCGCAATGGAGAACATCCGCACGGTCGAGCCGATCGCCCTATCCATGACCACCTCGGCGTCCTCGGGCATCGAAAGCACGTCCGGAATCCATGCCTGCAAATGCTCTTCAGCATAAACGATCGCAGTGGCCGAAAGCACCAGAAACCCTGCAATGATCATGTCCCTGACAGGACGGCGGGGTGACGTGCAGCGAAGCCTCTCCAGCAACGCGGAAAGCATGCGGAATTCGAATGGGCGATGAGCGCCGTGGAATGAAACAAAAGTCATGTTCGAGAACCTAATTGAAACGGAAGGACTTGCAAGTCCTTGAGTGGAATCGCGCTGACGATCGAGCCAGACGAGCGCCGAAAGACCACCTCGACCGGCAGGTCGCGCCCCTCGGATCGCGATTCGAGAGCATGGTGACAGCGGATCCGGTCTTTCTAGGCGCCACGCGCGTCACCGCCGGCCCTGAATGCCAGCCGCATCTGCTTTTCCGTCTCGATCAGCGCGAAGAAGACGCCCCCGATCGCCACGACCAACAGACCGTCGGCCAGTGGCACGGCCTGCGTCCCGAACAGGATCTGCAAGGCCGGCACACAGGTGATGGCGAACTGTGCGGCGCTGACGGCGATTACGCAGGGTCCAGCTGATCACCTTCTTGATGTTGTCGTAGATTGTGCGCCCCTCGCGCACCGCGGCCACGATCGAGGCGAAGTTGTCGTCGGCCAGCACGAACTCGGCCGCCTCCTTCGCCGCCACCGCGATGACCCGTTGCCCCTCGGCAGCGAGTTCTTTCACCATCGCGTGCCAATGGTCGGCGTCGAGCGGTTCCGTACCGTCTTCGACGGCGCGCTGGTCCGAGCAAAGCGCAAGCACCACGACGAGGTCCTGCACGATCAGAAAGCCGAGCGCGATCTGAGCATGGAGCAAGTCGATCTCCGTGCTTGTCGGACAGGAGCTTCACGACGATGATCGTGGAAGAGAAGGTGAGCGTGACTGCAACATAGAGTCTGGTGATGTGACCAAGACCAAGCGCAAGACCGATTAGGTAGCCGAAGATCGAAGTGAAAGCGACCTGACCGAGTCCGGGTCAGCAACGACACTGCTCAAAGCGGGCGGATCAGCTTCACGTCGAGTCTTATTCCGACGCGGAACAGGAGCACGGCGATACCGAGTTCCGACAGCAGTCTGATTTGTTCGTCGGAACGCACAACGTCCAACGCCGAGGGTCCGGCGATCAGCCCGACCGCGATGAAGCTTACGATCAGCGGCTGCCTGAGAAAGATCCCGACGAGTCCGATCACCGCGGTCATCACCAAGGGGCGGCCACCTCGCCGAATGCAGATTGGACGATCACTTCCATCACGTCCTGCGTTTCTTCTTCCCTTGTGGGCGCGCATCGTCCGGATCAGCGCCGCCGCCTTTGGCCGTTTCAGCCGGTCGTGTGTCATGACCCACGAGCAAGGCATCAAGATCATGTGGCCCGATCCGACACCCGTTGCCGATAATGTTCGCGTGGAGTTTACTGTCCTTTATCCAGCGCCGAACAGTTGCCACAACAACCTACATAAGCTCGACGAACTCCTTGACGGTTTGATATTACCCGCGAGACATTCTGAACACCTTGTAACCGAGTTTGGGTTTGCATAGCCGGATATGGCGTAGGTTTAATCGATCCGACAATGCCCGGAGCATTCGCAACCGACACCGCGATCAAAGGTGATCGAACGGCGGGCCGGTGGGGGCAGGGGTTCCAGAACGCCCACAAGCTTGTTCATCAGCTGCGTCGGATTGCGGTCGTTGTTGCGAAACCGCCGAACTCAACCACCCCACGCCTGCCATCCGCCTGCCCTTGTGCGAGGTGAGAGGCTCGACACCCTTATGGTTCAGAATTTCGTGGTATGCGTGTCACGCGATCCGTAAAATCATCCATTGAATTCGCAGTTGTTGGGGACAAATCGGTATGTATTGCAGATACCTAGACTGCGTCGTTGAGGTTCATGGGTAAGGCTTCATCATGTGGTCTCGTGCTTTGTCGTGCTCCTGCCGGTGATTTCGATCCCCTTTCGCAGAACGGTCTCTACTCCCTTGAAAATACCTGACTTGGCGGGGGCTGTTGTATGGTGGTCGCATATGGCGACGCGCGGCCTCGACGCTGCGCTGCACAGCTCCGGTGAAACCCCCGCCAGTATCCGTTCAGGCGGCATCGTATCGGGAGAACACCTTTGTACTGCCATTCCGGAGTATCAAGTACACGTCATAGGCTTCGCGCTGATCCTCCGGACCCATGCCCGGCGAGCCGTAAGGCATGTCGGGCACTGCAAGGCCGACAGCGTCTGGGCGTTGATCAAGCAGACGGCGAATGTCAGCGACCGGGACGTGGCCTTCGATCATGTAGCCTTCGACACGCGCCGTATGGCATGACACCATCTCCTGCGGGATGCCGTTATCGGCCTTGTAGCGCATCAGCCGGGTCCCGGCGCTCGGCTCGGTCGTGACGGCGAAACCGTCATTCTCGAGTATCTCGATCCAGGCTGAGCAACAGCCGCAGTTCGGGTCCTTCATCACATGGACTGCCGGTCCGGCGCCTTGCGCCAGCGCCTTCAGTGGCGATGCAGCCAAGAGCGTTGCTCCGGCGATCAGGATCGAGCGGCGTGAAAGAGTATCTTGGGTCATTTGGTTTTCCTTTCCATGTTGTTTGTTGTGTTGGCGGCTCAGAGATCGACCCGCCTGAGCCGCAGGGCGTTGGTTATCACCGAGACGGAGGACAGGCTCATTGCCGCCGCCGCGATCATCGGCGAAAGCAGAAGGCCGGTGACGGGGTAAAGCAGACCCGCCGCGATGGGCACGCCAAGCGCGTTGTAGGCGAAGGCGAAGAACAGGTTCTGCTTGATGTTGCTCAGGGTGGCGCGGGCAAGCTTGCGGGCCCGAACGATGCCCATCAGGTCGCCGCCCAGCAGCGTAATTCCCGCGCTCTCCATCGCCACGTCCGCGCCTGTTCCCATGGCGATGCCGACGTCGGCTGCGGCCAGCGCGGGGGCGTCATTCACCCCGTCGCCCGCCATCGCGATCTTGTGGCCTTCGCGACGCAACTGGTCGATCAGGTCCTTCTTCGCCTCGGGCAGGACGCCTGCGCGCACCTCGTCAATGCCAAGCTTGCCAGCGACCGCCTGCGCCGTGCGCTCGTTGTCGCCCGTCGCCATGATGACGCGCAGCCCCTGACCGTGAAGCGCCTTGATCGCCTGTGCCGTCGACTCCTTGATCGGATCGGCCACGGCCACAATGCCCGCGAGCGCGCCGTCTACCGCGATGAACATAGCCGTCTTCCCTTCCGCGCGCAGGGTGTCCGCGCTTGCTTCGGCGGCGCCGGTATCCAGCCCCAACTCCTGCATCATCGCGGCATTGCCGAGCGCCACCGCGCGTCCACCCACCTTTCCACGCACGCCCTTGCCGGTCACTGCTTCGAAGTCCGCAGCGTCCTGACGGGTGGCGCCTTGTGCCTCGGCGCCCTCGACGATCGCCTCGGCGAGCGGGTGTTCCGAGCCGCGCTCGAGCGCAGCGGCAAGCGACAGCAGGTCAGCCTCTGGCAAAGCCGCGAGCGCCAAGGTATCGGTCAGCTTCGGTTTGCCCACCGTCAGCGTACCGGTCTTGTCCACGATCAGTGTATCGACCCCCGCCATGCGTTCCAGTGCCTCGGCGTCCTTGATCAGCACACCCACCTGAGCCCCGCGCCCCGCTGCCGTTGTGATCGAGATCGGAGTCGCCAGCCCAAGCGCACAGGGGCACGCGATGATCAGCACGGACACGGCCGAGGCGATGGCGAAGACTAGGGCCGGTTCTGGCCCGAAGATCAGCCAGACGACGAAGGCGACAATGGCGATGGCCACCACGCTCGGCACGAACACCGCCGAGACCCGGTCCGCCAGTCCCTGGATCGGGGCGCGGGACCGGCGCGCGTTCGACACCATCGCCACGATCTGCGCCAGCACCGTATCGGACCCGACCTTTCCCGCCTCGATCACGAGGCTGCCGTTCTTGTTGATCGTGGCCCCTGTCACCGCATCGCCCGGACCCTTTTCCACCGGCATCGACTCGCCGGTCAGCATGCTTTCGTCCAGGGAAGATCTGCCGTCGATCACCGTCCCATCGACCGGGACCGCGTCGCCGGGGCGTACCCGCAACCGGTCGCCCTGCATGATGTTTTCCAGCGGTGCGTCATATTCCGTTCCGTCCGGCAGGATGCGTCGCGCGGTCTTTGGCGCAAGATCCAGAAGCGCGCGGATCGCGTCTCCGGTGCGCTCTCGCGCCCGCAGTTCCAGCACCTGACCCACGAAGACCAGCGTCACGATCACCACCGCCGCCTCGAAATAGGTGCCGACGCCGTGGCCCATCCGGTAGGCATCGGGAAACACGCCCGGCAGGAATGTCGCCACGATCGAATAAAGGTAGGCCGCCCCCACGCCGAGGCTGATCAGCGTCCACATGTTCGGGGACCGGTTCACCACCGAGTCCCAACCGCGCTTGAAGAACGGCAATGCAGCCCAGAGAATGATCGGCGTCGCCAGCACGAACTCCAGATAGCTGGCGATCTGGTGCCCGATCCAGTCGCGCACCGGCAGGGCCACCAACTCTCCCATCGTGAGGATGACGAGCGGCACTGCTGCCGCCGCCGAGATCCACATCCGTCGGGTGAAGTCGGTCAGTTCCTCGCTGGGCTCGTCCGAGGGCAGCATCGGCTCCAGCGCCATGCCGCAGATCGGGCAGGCCCCCGGCGCGTCGCGGACGATCTCTGGGTGCATCGGGCAGGTGTACTGGACGTCCGCGGGCGCTGCCTTCTTCACCCCTGTGGCGCGACCCGACGCGTAGTGCCACGGGTCGGCCTCGAACTTCGTCTGGCATTTCTCGGAGCAGAAATGAAAGGTCTCGCCTTGGAACTCCGCGTGTCGCCCGTCGGGCTTGACCGCGACAGTCATCCCGCAAACCGGATCCTTGGCAGTCTCTGTTCCCGCCGGGATTTCGGGTGCCGCGTGATGATGATCGTGTTCCATGATGTGCCAGCCTTTCAGTTGTCTCTCAGTTTAAGGCTTCCAGCCATTGGAAGCTCAAGCCATTTCTTAATGGTCATCGTGAGTGCTATCCTTGGCCGGATTGCGCACCAGGAACACCCGTACGAACAGGAACACCAGCGCCATGCCGACGATGCCGATCACGACGATCAGCGGGTCGGACTGCCACTTCATTGCGGAGAAGGCAGCCAGCACCACGGCGTCGAGCACGACAGCTGTCAGCAGCACCCAGCCACGTGCGCCGATCTCCGCGCGCAGATGCCGAAACACGCCCAGGTGGATGATCATGTCCATCACCAGGTAGAAGAAGGCGCCAAGCGAGGCGATCCGGCTGAGGTCGAAGAAGACCGTCAGAAAGCCTGCGATCACGACGGTGTAGACAAGCGTATGGTCCTTGATCGTGCCCGGCATTCCGAAATGACTGTGGGGGATCATACTCATGTCGGTCAGCATCGCCAGCATCCGCGACACCGCGAACACGCTGGCGATCAGACCCGACGCCGTGGCGACCAGCGCCAGCGCCACCGTCAGGTAGAAGCCGGTCTGTCCGAGGGCGGGCTGGGCGGCTTCGGCCAGCGCGTAGTCCTTGGCCGCCACGATGCGGTCGAGCGGCAGGCTGGAGCCGACCGCGAAAGCGACAAGCAGATAGACGACCACGCAGATCGCGATGGACAGGATGATGGCCCGGCCGACGTTACGGTGCGGGTCGGTGACCTCCGCGCCGCTGTTCGTGATTGTCGTGAAGCCCTTGAAGGCCAGGATCGACAGCGCGACCGATGCCACGAAGCCGGTGGCGCCCGCGTCTCCGTCCGTCGCCTCGAACGACAAGCCGCTGGCCCAAAGCGCGGAAACACCGAACAGTGCGATGCCGCCCACCTTCAGCACGGCCATGACAATTGAGACCAGTCCGACCGAGCGGTTGCCCGAGGCATTCACGAGCCAGGCGAAGACGATCAGCCCGACGCCCAGAACCGGAACAAGAATGCTGTCGGCATCGCCACCTAACGCCCGCAGCGTGTAGGTGCCGAAAGTGCGGGCGACGAGGCTTTCGTTGATGACCATCGACAGCGCCATAAGGAGCGAGGCGCCTGCCGCCATTGTCGTCGGTCCGTAGGCCTTCTCCAGGATCATCGCGATGCCGCCCGCCGACGGATAGGCGTTCGACATCTTGATGTAGGTGTAGGCGCTGAACGCGGTCACGATAGCACCGACGACAAAAGACAGCGGGAAGAGCGGCCCGGCGAGTTCGGCGATCTGCCCGGTCAGCGCGAAGATACCCGCGCCGATCATCACGCCGGTGCCCATGGCGATAGCGCCCAGGAGGGTGATGCTGTTTTTCTGGTAGCTGTCTGCCATCGCCATGTTTTTCTTAAACCTCGTCGCGTCCATGAGCGGCCCAGCACATGTCGCACCGGGGGTCCCCTGCCGACAGCGTCTGGCGCCGAACATAATGGCCACGTTTTCCATCATCGGCGATCAGATCGGCGCCCGGCCAATCATACTTGCACCAACTTTGCCGAAACGCCTCCAGATCACCACGATCCCCCTGGGTGGCGATCAGGGTGCGAACGAAGGTCTGCGGTGGGCAATGCGTGAAATACGTCAGGATGTCAGGACCTTCGGTGCGCACATCCACGGCGTAGCCGGGCGCGCCGGGTGCGCTGAACGGAAACCTTAGCAAGAGCCGGATCGTTCGTCGCAGGCGCAGCCCAGGATCGCGTGAGGTCAGCCGGAACGGAAGGGACGTCAGGCGCAGGAGCCGGGCGTAGTAGTCCCAACCGACATCTGCCACAAGAGCGCGGGCGCTGTCTGCCGGGATACCATAATCGAGCAAGACGCGATAGGCGGCGCTGGTGAAGACCGCCATTTCGACCATCAGCCTATTGCCGGCCTTCGGCAAAGCATCGAGATTTGCAACCGGGCGTAGATCGTCCGCCACAGCCGCGACTTTTGACATGAACCGATCAACATCTGGTGGCAACCAGCGGCGCGATGTCTGGCCGTTTTCGGAGATCTCACGGGTCAAGAGCACCTTGTCGGCCGACCGGCGGAGCGTTGCCAAGATCATCCGGCGGACGACGGTCCAAGGCACGTCCTTCAAACGCGATCGCGGTGTAAGGGTCTTCGCCATCAGGGTTTCTCTCTGGTTTGCCGACGGGTCGCCATCCAGAGCAGCGGCAATCCGGTGACCAGACCGAGGGCAAGCACTGCCCAACTTGCGCGGCCCAGATCTCCGCTGACCGCCTCGCCGCCGACATGGGCCAGAAGGAAGCTGGCCGGAACAATCCCTGCCAGCGTCGCCAGCGCGAACCGCCAGGCATGCAAGCGGCTGAGCCCCGCCGCGTAGCTGATCATGTCGAAAGACACGAAGGGCAACAGACGGCTTGCGAAGACTGTCACCGTCAATGCGCTTTGCGACCCGAGCAGCCCTGCATCGATGCGGTCACCCAACACCCGTCGCAAGACATCATGCCCCAGAACCCGTGCGAGGCCGAACGCAATCAGCGCTCCGATCTCCGCGCCGATCACGACCTGCACCGTCCCCCAGACATGCCCGTAGGCCGCTCCGGCGGCCAGCGCGATCGGGGCGCTCGGGATCGGACTGGCCACGACCGCGACGGTCATGAGCGTGACGATGAGAAGCGGCCCCCAGACGCCAGCGCGGGCGACCAGCGCCTCGATGTTCTCGCGGTTCAGCATACGCTGTGCCTCGGTGAACACCGAAGGTGCGAACAGCCAGATGCCGAGCAGGGCGATCCCGACGATCGCCAGCCCCGCGAGGATGCCGGCTTGCAAGCTCATCTCAGTTCAGGCCGAGGCCGTGACCGCGAACTCGGTCATCATTCCCGAAGCGAGATGCGGCATGTGGTGGCAATGCAGCATCCAGCGCGCGGCCTCGCCGGCATCGAGCGCGACATCGACCATCGACATCGGCGGTACATAGACCGTGTCGCGCAGCGCGCCCGACACCGCACGACCATTCAGTCCGACGACCTGGAACACATGGCCGTGCAGATGCATCGGGTGCCCCATCATCGACATGTTGTGAAACGACAGCACGACACGCTCGCCGCTGCGGGCGGTAACCGGCCGATGCTGGCCCCAGACAGCGCCGTTGATTGTCCAGATATAGGGCTGCATGGAACCGCCCAGCATCAGCATCTGGCTGTGGCCGACGGGCCGATCCGGAAGTGGGTCCAGGGCGATCAGGCGCGTTTCCTGCGCAAGATCGATGTCGAAGGCAGGCGCCTCGGACTCGGCTACGGCGTCAATGCGCCGAACTTCGGCACCCTGCGTGGCAAGGATAAGGCCGGTGCGCTCGCGCGCGCCTTCGCGCAGCGCGAGGATCGGCCAGGCGCCGGCCTCGTTCGGCAGGTCGATCTCCAGATCCAGGCGTTGACCCATCGCCAGACCGAACCGGGTACCCAAGACGGGCTGCACGCCATGTCCGTCCGCCGCGACGAGCCGCGCCTGCGCCGCCCCGGTGTCGATCCAGAACACAGTGGCCGCGGCGGCGTTGATGACCCGCAGATGGATGCGACCGCCGCGCTCGACCTGAACCACCTCTGGGTCCGACAGGGTCCGGTCATTGGCAAGATAGGCGTCCCAGTCGTGATCGTTCAGGTCCATGGCCATGCCGCCCATGCCCATCATCCCGCCCATTCCGGACATATTGCCCATCGGCATGCCGCCCATGGCTCCATGCTCCATGCCCTGAATCGCGCCCATGCCTCCCATGGGCATGCCCTGCATGGACGGCGCACCGGAACCAGCGCCATGTCCTGCGCCATGTCCGTCACCATGCCCGCCGCTGATCTCCTCCAGCACCTCTTCAGGCGACTTGAAGGAGAAGTCATGCAGGAACATCACGACCTCCTGCCGGTCGGCGGCGATATCTTCGGGCGCGCGAACGATCAGCGGCGCCGCAAGAAGCCGCATCTCCTGGACCGGCACATGGCTGTGCATCCAGTGAGTGCCCGGTCGGGCCTCGAAATCGTAGGACCGGGTCTCTGATGGCGCGAGAAGCGGCATCGGCATGTCCGGTACGCCGTCCTGCGCATTGGGCGGGATCTGGCCGTGCCAGTGGATGACTGTGCCCACATCGAGATCGTTGGTCAGATCGACTCGGAACCTCTGTCCGGGGTCGAGAACCAGGCCCTGTCCAACGGGACCGGCAAGACCGAAAACAGTAGCCGCGCGACCGTCGATGTCGAGCGTGCGGGTTGCGGCGGACAGGGCGAGAGGCACCGGCGCCTGCGCCATGGCGGCGCGCGGAAGATGTGCGATGGCCAGCGCCGCCGAACTTGCGGCCAGAAAGCCGCGTCGCGAAAGGGTGTTCATGGTCGTCTCCTCGGGACATCCCGTCCCGTTACAAATGCCAATAGGACGCCGCAGACGGCAGTCCGGGCGCGATCAGAGGAAACAGAGTCTGGGAGGGCGTTCGCCCAAGCCGGGCGTCAGGCTGGCATGGTTTGCCACGGTAGCCAGCTCATAGCCGGCTGGCCCGCATTCGTGTTCAGTTTCCTGGCCTGCCGTCGTCAGGAAAGCCGAAAGACCCAAGCAAACGAAGTCGCACAATCCGGCGTCAGCCGTTCCACAGTGCTGGTCGAGGTCGCAGGAAAGTTCACTATTGTGCGGCGCCTGCATCATATCGCTGACATGACCAGCGGTAGCCGGCTCGACACTCATGCGCACGGCGTGCGCCGAGGTCACCGTCGTCACCGCTATGATCGCGAGTACGGCAAGCACCATGATGACACGTGTGAACATCGCTCCAAGATAAGTATCGCTCAAAGGATTGTCCATTGTCACGACCGAGGTGCCGCGGAGAAACGTTCACTTTCGCTTGATCTGAAATCCTTGCCACCGATGACGAATCAAATCTTCCGCCAAACGAGGTGCGTTTCACTCTGGATCGGATCGCCCCGACAGCGATGTATCTCAATTTTAGCGCGACTTTTCGGCAGCCTTGTTTTGTGCATGGTCGGTGGACCCGGCCATTCGCGACGCTACCCATCCATCGTCGTTGCCTGGTGGTCCTAAGTTCTTTCGAAATTTGGGTGCAAGTGCCTGACGTCAGCACCTGTGGGACAGATTTGAGGATTTCAACACCGGAGGGATTCTCGTTCCTCGTAGCTTTCAAGGAGCGAAGATGATGGAGGTGACGCGGACTATGTAAGACGGGGTCTTCATCTGCGCCATGAGGCGCTTCAGAGTATCTCGCCACCATCAATCACCAGAGCCAATCCGGTGACGAAACTCGACCTGTCCGAGGCCAGATAGACGATTCCTTCCGCAATCTCCTCGACGCTCGCCCAGCGCCCCATAGGGATCGAGCCCGCGACATAGGATTCGAGCGCCGCGCGTCCCCCCATCTGCGTCTCGAACCCGGCATTGAAACGTGTGTCGACAAAGCCTGGGCAGAGAGCGTTGAAACGAATGTTCTCATGCGCGTAATCGACCGCCATCTGCTTCACCATCGCAACGGCGGCGTGCTTGGTTGTGGTGTATGAGATCATGCCACGGTCATACTGGCAACCTGAGTTCGACGCCGTCACGATAACCGATCCGCCACCCTGAGAGCGCATCGGCGAAATGAGCGCCTGTACAAGCACGAAATGCGCCCGCACATTGAGCGCCCAGGCGGAATCCATCTGATCGGGTGTCACATCCTCTAGACGTCCGGGTATCTGGACGCCCGCATGGCTATGCAGGACGTCGATTCGCCCGTGCGCCTCAAGAATTTGGGTGACCGCGCGGCCGCAAGCCGCGTCGTCGGTCACGTCAAGCTTGAAGGCCGCGCCTCGCCCACCCGCCGCCTCGATCAGCGCCAGTGTCTCCTGTGCCTGCGCCCCATCCAGATCGGTGACAATCACACAGGCCCCTTCGCGGGCCATGGCGATGGCTCCGGCTCGACCAATACCGGAACCAGCGGCGGTGACCAGCGCGATTCGGTCCTTGAGCATCCCTGTCTCCTGCAATGTCAATCAGCCCTTCGCCCGCAATGTGCCTGTTCGCAACAAGATCTGCGCAATGATCAGCAGGGTAAGCGAGGCCACCATCACCATGGTGCCGATCGCGTTGATCTCGGGCGTGACACCGCGTCGGATGGACGAGAATATGTAGATCGGCAGCGTGGTCTCTGACCCGGCGACAAAGAACGCCATGATGAAGTCATCGAAACTGAAGGTGAAGGCCAGCAAGAAGCCCGCCAGAATGGCCGGCGCGATCTGCGGCAGCGTCACCTGCAGGAAAGTCCCGAGAGGGCTGGCACCAAGATCGTTGGACGCCTCGATCTGCGCCCGATCGAAGGTTTCCAGTCGGCCGCGGACCAAGAGCACCACGAGCGACATGGTGAACATTCCATGCAGACCGATAAGAGTGCCCAGACCCATGGATAGTTGGCGGCCCAAAACGACCTCGAGCCAGGGATTGATAGCACTGAACGCTGTCGCCAGGGCGATCAACGCGGCGATACCGATCACGACGCCCGGAATCATCACCGCAATCATCACCAGCACGTCGAAAATCGCGCGCAGCCGCCCTTTCATGCCGGTCAGCGCCAGCGCTGCCATTGTGCCCGACACCGTGGCCAGAACGGCCGAAAAGAATGCCACCTTCAGCGATGTCCAGAGCGCCTCCATCACGAAGGGATTGCTGAGCGCCCGTACGTACCACCCGGTCGAAAACCCGTCCATCGAACTGGCCGACCTTCCCGCCGAGAAGGAAAAAAGCGCGATGATCGCGATGGGCAGGTAGAGAAAGCCGTAGACTGCGACAGCATAGAACCTCATCATACCCTCACATCAGCCCCACATCGTCGCGGCGAACGCCAAATCGCCTGACCGCGCGGGTATAGAGCGCCACGACGATCAGCATGATCACGATAAGTGCGACCGCGACCGCCGACCCGAACGCCCAGTTGCGCGACTGCAAGAACAGATCGACCAGCGCATTGCCGACAAAGAACACCTTGCCGCCGCCCAGGATGGCCGGGATCAGGAATTCACCTGTCAGCAGGATGAACACCAGCATGGACCCGGTCATGACCCCCGGCATCGACATCGGCAGGGTGATCTGCAAAAAGCTTCGCCAAGGAGGCGCGCCAAGGTCCGAGGCCGCTTCCAGCAGGCTCTTGTCGAGTTTTTCCAGCGCCACGTAGATCGGGAAAACCATCAACGGCAGGTAGCCGTAGACGATGCCCACCAATACCGCGAAGGGCGTGTTGATCAGGCGAAGTTCACCAAGGCCAAAAGCTTCTAACAGGGCGGGAATACCATTGCCGCCCAACAGATAGATCCATGCATAGGAGCGGATCAGAATCGAGGTCCAGAACGGCACGATCACGAGGATCAGCAGTGTGGTCTTCCATCGGACCGAGACCTTGATTGCCAAGTAATAGGCCAGCGGGTAGGCGATGAGCAGCGCCGCCACAGTACCCAGCGGAGCCAGGGTGAGTGTATTGCGAAAAGCGGCGAACCGCGCAGGAAGGTTCGCATATTGTTCTAGTGTGAACCCAGGCGCATAGCCGCCGATCGGGTTGCGCTCGCCAAAGGAAAAGATCAGGACGACGGCCAGTGGAAACAGCAACAGTGCCGCATACCACAGACCCGCAGGGGTCAGCAGCAGCGCACGGGCGCGTGCTTGGGTGATGGCCATCGTCCGTTTCCGTCTCTCAGGCAGATTTGAAGCGCGCCATGAGTTCTGCCCGGTTTGGATCAGTGAGGGTCACAGCCGCCCCGAATTCAAGTGGCGTCAGGCTTTCGGCCGCCGGATAGAGGATGGGATCATTGAGCAGTTCCTCGGGCAGCAGCGCATTGGTCCGGGAATCCGCTACCGGATAGCCATGCGCCAGCGCCTCTCGCGCATTCACCTCCGGATCCAGCAGATAGTTTATCAGCGCATAGGCTGCCTCGCGATGCGGCGCGCCCTTGGGAACGGCGTAGTAGTCCGACCAGATTTCACCGCCTTCGCGGCCCAAGGCAAAGCCGATCTCGGGCATGTCAGAGTTCATCTGCTTGCCGTCACCGGTCCAGCACATGGTCAGCCAGGCATCGCCATTGCGCATCGAGGGCTGATAATCCGATGAAATGGCGAACAGATGCGGCTTGACATCGATCAGCAGATTTTCGGCATCGGCCAGTTCCGCGGGATCGACCGAATTGAAGCTGTGTCCGAAATAGACCAGCGCATTGCCGATCGTCGTCAGCTGATAATCATGCACCATCACACGTCCGTCGAACTGATCGCGGGCACCGTCAAAGAAGGTCTTCCAGCTGTCCACCACGCCGCCAGTCTTGGACGAGTTGAAGGCGATACCGGTGGTGCCCCAGTTCTTGGGTACTGCATAGGTGGTGCCATCGATCGTGCCCGCATCGGCAAACCGCTGTTCGAAAGCTGCGGCATCGTAGTTGGGCAGTCTTGACAGATCGAGAGGCTCGATCAGATCGGCCTCGACATAGGTCGAGATGGCGTAATTGGTGGGCACAAACACATCCCATCCCGATCCGCCGGCCTGCAGTTTGGCCAGCATCTCCTCGTTCGAGCCGAATACGTTGACCTGCGCGAACACTCCCGTCTCTTCGGCGAAGCGGTCGAAATTCGCCGCGTCGTGATAGTTCGGCCAGGTTGCCAGAACAACGCGGTTGCCAAGGTCCTGCGCCTGAGCGCGACCGGGCAACAGGCTCGGCACGGCGCCGCCCATCACCGCCATCGCGGTGCCAAGGCCCGTGGCTCCCAAGAAATGCCGCCGGGTGATCGATCCCTTTTCGTAGCGGCGCAGTTCTTCCATGAATTTCTGCCGGGTGATCGGCGAATTGTCTCTGGTCATCGGGTTCTCCCTTGTTGAACTTTTTGTTGTTGTGATTGGTCAGTCGTCCGCTGCGAGGACCAGGCCTGTTCCAGCCGCCCACAGAATGTGCACATCATCGCCCACACCGTGTCCGCCCGAAGTTCTTTCAGCCTGGCGCGGCAGGTTGACCTGCAGCAAGCCGGTCCCCTCGGCCTGCAGCAGGTATTCGGTATGATCGCCGAGAAAAGTGCGATGAGTGACGCGCGCGCGAATGGCTGCATCCTCGTCCTGATGCGTGGCGCTCAGGCTCAGGCACTCGGGACGTATGACGACATCGACATGGCGTCGGCCATCGGGGTTGCCCTCGGGCACCAACACCTCGGCGCCACAGCCCAGAACGACCCTGGCTTGACCAGCTTCCCGTGCCACAACCTCGCCCGACAGAATATTCGCTTTACCTACAAAATCGGCGACATAGCGATTGCACGGCCGGTCGTAGAGATCCTGCGGGGTACCCACTTGTACGATCCGCCCGCGCCCCATGATGCAGATCCGATCCGACATCGAAAGCGCCTCTTCCTGATCGTGAGTGACCAGCACGAAGGTGATCCCAAGGCTGCGCTGAAGATCAAGCAGTTCGCGCTGCATCTCGGCGCGCAACTTTGCATCCAGCGCCGCCATCGGCTCATCCAGAAGCAGAATCGTTGGCTCGTTGATGATGGCGCGCGCCAGTGCGACGCGCTGCTGTTGACCGCCCGACAACTCCCAAACACGACGTGTGCCGAAATCGCTGAGGCGGACGGTGGCCAGAGCCTTGTCTACCTGCGCCCCGATTTCGGATTTGGGCAGGCGCGGGCGGCGCTGGCGCAAGCCATAGCCGACGTTCTGCGCCACTGTCATGTGCGGGAAAAGTGCATAGTGCTGAAACACCATGTTGACCGGGCGCCGGTGGGAGGGCACGGCGCTCATATCGGTCGCGTCGATGCGCACGGTGCCTTCACTGGGCGGTTCGAAACCGGCGAGCATGCGCAACGCCGTGGTCTTGCCGCACCCTGAGGGGCCGAGGAATGACAGGAACTCTCCGCGCCGAATCCCGAGATTCAATCGATCCGCAGCCAGAATATCGCCGAACCGTTTCGACACATCGATGAACTCGGCGACGTGTTCACTGCCAGTATCCTGCGCTGCACCTTCTTCTGAGGATGACCGCATGTCTCTTCCCATCCCGGCATATGCGTCGAGCACATCACACCCTGTCTTTACCGACCGTGAAGGTCTATGCCACAACCACATAAAAATGCTACGGGATACCAATTTGGATGTATATATCATAAAGGGCATAGATGAACGCAAAATCCCAGATGTCGCGTTGGGTTCAGGCCAGCGCCCGTACCGTCTCTGCCTTGGGAAGGCCGGATTTTGCACTGGCCCTGACCGGCGCCATGCGGGCGATCGTCCCGTTCGAGTTCACAGTGATCTTCGCCTACCGCCACGACCAAAAGCCCATTGATATTTTTGATGATTTCCCCGCCACCAAGCGAACGGTCATGGTCGATGACTATCAGGAGGGACCCTACCTGCTGGATCCATTCTATCTGAACTCACGGGCCCCTACCACGTCGCGTCTGGCGCGATTGCGCGATCTCGCGCCGGACCGATTCTACCAAGCAGAATATTTTCGTAATTATTACGTTCAAACCGGTCTTGCCGAAGAAATAGGCTTTATCGTCGATGTGGGCAACGCGGTCAGCGTCGTGATTTCTGCGATGCGCGAGCACAAGGCCTTCTCGGCCCGCGAGTTCCGCGACCTGGAGATGATCCTACCCTTCGTCGAATCCACGGCGCAATGGCAGTGGAGTGGCCTGAGCAGCCAGTTCTCAGCGCAGACCAACTCCGACGGCGCGCGTCTGCCGCAACTGATCGAGGATGCCTTCCAGAGTTTCGGGCGAAATCTTCTGACCCCGCGCGAGGCGCAGGTGGTGGAATATATCCTCAAGGGTCATTCCGCCGACGCGACGGGCCGTGCGCTTGGCATCTCGTCCGGCACGGTGCGCATTCACCGCCGCAACATCTATGCCAAGCTGCGCGTGAGATCGCAGGGCGAGTTATTCTCAAGCTTCATGGCCTCATTGTCGGAACTTGCGTAATCCGCTCTCAGAATGTGGGGTAAACCAGAACCTTAGTGCCCTCGGACAAGGATTTCGAACCTGTCAAGCTTGACTGGATAGTCACACATCAGGGAAATTGCTACCCGATTTCGATGCCGCTAGCATGAATGGCTGGACGTCGTTGGCCCTGCTCCCCGCGCGGACCGACACAGCGATGCGCCTTTGCGGCATGACGCGAGGAGCCTAATGCGTGCATTCGATGTAGTCCTGGTCTGGCGAACAATTGCACCTTGGCCTTTTGGGGATTGAGCAGCAGAAGAGTTGGACGCCAGTGCCAAGAGCTATCGCCACTGTGGTGGTCTCCTGCCAAGTGCAATTTCTTCGATATTGACGGAAATCATTCTCAGGCCGGTTTTTCCGTTGTAAAAGCACTGCAGTGCTGTTGAACGAATAGTCGTTTGCGTGCTGCTGGTTTGGGAGGAAAACCATGAAATCGCTACTTAAAGTGACACTGTATATGACAACCGCTGCCGGGATGCTGCTTGGGCAATCCGCAATGGCCGATACGTCGGACAAGCGCATTGCGCTATCGAACAACTACGCGGGCAACTCGTGGCGTCAGGCCATGCTGCGAAGCTGGGAAAAGGTCACAAGCGAGGCCGTTTCAAACGGTGTCGTCGCGGCGGCAGATGCGTTCACGACCGCAGAAAACCAGGTGACGGAGCAGGCCGCCCAGATCCAGAACCTGATTCTTCAGGGCTACGACGCGATCGTCATCAACGCCGCCTCGCCCGAGGGTCTGAACGGCTCCGTCAAGGAAGCCTGCGACGCGGGTGTGACGGTCGTCAGCTTCGACGGGATCGTAACCGAGCCCTGCGCGTGGCGCATCGCCGTCGACTTCAAGCAGATGGGCAAGGACGAGGTGCTTTACCTCGCCGAGAAACTGCCGGACGGCGGCCAGTTGCTGGAGATTCGCGGCTTGGCCGGAGTGTTCGTCGATGACGAGATCAGCGCGGGCATCCACGAGGGTGTGGCCGAGACCGGCAAGTTCGAGATCGCGGGATCGGTCCACGGGAACTGGGCGCAGGACGTGGCGCAGAAGGCCGTTGCTGGCATTCTCCCCTCGCTTCCGGATGACATCGTGGGTGTCGTGACCCAGGGCGGCGACGGCTATGGCGCCGCGCAGGCGATCAAGGCGTCGGGACGCGACATGCCGATCATCGTCATGGGCAACCGCCACGACGAACTGACCTGGTGGAAAGAGCAGAAGGACGCCAACGGCTACGAGACCATGTCGGTTTCGATCGCGCCAGGGGTCTCGACGTTGGCCTTCTGGGTTGCGCAGCAGATCCTCGACGGAGCCGACGTGCCGAAAGACCTGACGGTCCCCTTCCTTCGCATCGACCAGGACAACTTGGAAGAGAACCTGGCGAATACCGAAGCGGGCGGCGTGGCGAACGTCGAATACTCGCTTGAAGATGCTCAGGAAGTGATCAAGGGCGCGATGTAGTCCACCTTCGGGATCACTCCCATGAACGAGACGGTACCAATCGTCCTTCTGGACGGCGTCGAAAAGAGTTTCGGCGCCGTTCGTGCCCTGACGGGCGTGACGCTGGAACTTCGGGCCGGCGAATGCCTTGGCCTTGTCGGCCATAACGGCGCGGGCAAGTCGACGCTGATGAACGTGCTTTCGGGCAACCTGGCGGCGGACACGGGTCGGATCGAGGTTGCGGGCGCGGATATCACCGGACGACTGACGCCGCAGAACGCCGCGGCGCATGGTGTGCGCTGCGTCTACCAGGAATTGTCGCTCTGCCCGAACCTGACCGTGGCCGAAAACGCCCGGATCTTGCATCCGTCCATCGCCGGGATCGGCTGGCGCGGCGCGGCGCGGCGACTGATCGGCGAGAAGCTGGACGAGGTCTTTCCCGGCCACGGGATTTCCACCGACGACATCGTGGGCGACCTGTCGATCGCCCGGCGCCAGATGGTGGAAATCGCGCGCGCCTTCGCGGTAACGACCGCCGAGGCCAGAGTTGTGATCCTGGACGAACCCACATCCTCGCTGGATGCGGTGGCCGCGAAGAAATTGCTGGACCATGTCCGCCACTACGTCAAGACGGGTGGCACCTGCGTACTGATCTCTCACCTTCTTGGTGAAATCCTGGGCACCTCCGACCGCATCGCGGTGATGCGCGATGGCGGCGTAGTGGCGCTTGACCGGGCGTCGGCCTTCGACCGTAACTCTTTGGTCAAGGCGATGGGCAGCGTGGCCGATGCTGAGCAGGACCGGTCGGCGGAATCCGTCGCGATCCGCGACACCGCGCCGGTCGTGGTGCAGGCGATGCCGAAAACGGTAGAAACGATAGCGCTTGCGGCGCACAAGGGCGAGGTCGTCGGGCTGGCGGGTCTGAGCGGCCAGGGCCAGACCGAACTGCTGGTGAGGGTCTTCGATCATGCGTCGGGCACAAAGGTTGCGGGCGAAGTCGCGCTGGTTGCGGGCGACCGCCAGACCGACGGGATCTTTCCTCTCTGGTCCATTGCCGAGAACATCGCCATTGGCTCGCTTCGCCAGTTTCTGAAGGGCATTTTCCTGGATCATGCCGCGGCGCGCCGTTTCGCGGATGGCTGGCGCGGGCGGATCGGCATCCGAACGCCCGACATCGACCAGCCGATCCTGTCGCTGTCGGGGGGAAACCAGCAGAAGGCGCTGTTCGCCCGTGCGCTGGGGTCCACGGCAAAGATCATCGTGATGGACGACCCCATGCGGGGCGTCGACATCGGGACCAAACAGGAGGTCTATGGAATGATCCGAGAGGAGGCCGCGAAGGGCCGAACCTTCCTCTGGTACACGACCGAGATGGACGAGTTGCGTAACTGCGACCATGTCTACGTCTTTCGCGAGGGCGCCATCGTGGCGGACCTGCGGCGGCGCGACATGACCGAGGAACGTGTGCTTCACGCGTCGTTCAGATCAGACGCATGAGCGGGCGTCTCTCTCCCCGGCTTCTGAGAAGCCTACTGCCGCCACTGTCTTTGGCCGCGCTTCTGATCGCAATCTTCTGGTTGCAGCCGCGCACGATGAGCTATTTCGGCCTGAACCTGCTTCTAAACCTCGCCATCCCTATCGCTCTGGCG
Source organism: Brevirhabdus sp. (assembly GCA_024637315.1). Classification (GTDB taxonomy): domain Bacteria; phylum Pseudomonadota; class Alphaproteobacteria; order Rhodobacterales; family Rhodobacteraceae; genus JAHEAO01. Next base: position 422,618 of record JAGXFH010000034.1, on the reverse strand, counting down.
ACCATCGCGCAGATGTTCATCCTGTGCGTAAACGAACTGGATCTCTCGATCGGCGGCTTCGTCAGTCTTGTCGCTTGCATCACCGCCACTTGGCTGCACGACACGCCGCTTCTGGGCATCGCGGCGCTGGCGGGGCTGATCGCGGCCTATGCGGCGCTTGGCGCGCTCATACACCTGCGGAACCTGCCCTCGATCGTCGTCACACTGGGGATGTCTTTTGTATGGCTCGGACTGGCGGTCCTTGTCCTGCCGACACCGGGCGGCAATGCTCCCGAGTACATCCGGACGCTGATGACGCTCAAGCCCGCCTATATCCCATTCCCGATCATCGCCTCGGTGGTGATCGCACTGGTGGTGCATGTCGGGCTGATGCGCTCGGCCCACGGGACCGTGTTGCGTGGCGCCGGAGGCAATCCCCGGTCGCTGGAATGCGCGGGCTGGTCGCTTCTGAAGATCAAGATGGGCATGTTTGCGCTGGCCGGTTTTTTTGGCGTGCTGTCCGGCATGGCGCTGGTTGGGCTGACCACTTCGGCAGACGCCAATATCGCGCTGCGCTACACGCTTCTGTCGATCGCCGGAGTCATTTTGGGAGGCGGCGAATTCGTCGGCGGCCGGGTCTCGCCAATCGGCGCGGTGATCGGGGCGATCACGCTGGCGCTTGCGGGCTCGTTCTTGTCGTTCCTCCGGTTGAACCCGGACTGGCAGATCGGGGCGCAGGGGGCGATCCTGATCATCGTGCTGGCGTTGCGCGTCCTCATTGGCCGGGCGGAGGCGCGGAAATGACCGGGGTCGCGACATTGATCAGGCAGCCCTGGCTTTGGGCATGGGTTGGCGCGCTGGTGGTCTGGCTGGCGACGGCGGTCTTCACCGGTGGCAAGGGCTCGGGCGAGGTTCTGTCCGCCGCGATGACCTTCGGCGCCTTTTTCGTCATTGTGGCCCTTGGCCAGATGTTCGTCATCACCCTGGGCCCCGGCAACGTAGACCTGTCGATCCCGGCCTGCATGACGCTTGCCGGCACCGTGGCGATGAAGTCGATGGACGGGGCGTCGGCGATGATCCCGGTCGGGCTTTTGCTTGCGCTTGTGATCGGCGCTGGCGTCGGGACGCTGAACTATTCGCTGATCCGCCTTCTTCGGATTCCGCCCATCATCGCAACTCTTTCGTCGAGTTTCATCTTCCAGTCCGCCGCGATCTGGTGGAACCGGGGCCTTCGGGTGAAGCCGCCCGAGGCTCTGGCCGATTTCACAACCGCAAAGATCGCGGGCGTCCCGGTTATCGCGCTATTCGTGGTCGTGCTGGCTATCCTTGGTCATGTCCTGCTAACTCGCACCATCTACGGACGCGGGGTCGTGGCGATCGGTCAGAACATGCGCGCCGCGCACCTTGCGGGCGTAAAGGTCGAGCGCATCCGCGCCGCGACCTACATCATGTGCGCGACGCTTGCCGGGCTTTGCGGCTACTTGCTGGCGGCGTTTTCGGGTGGCGCAGCGCTGAACATGGGCGAGGAATACCTTCTGAGCTCCATCGCCGTCGTCGTGATCGGCGGCACATCGGTCGCGGGTGGCTTCGCCAACGTGCCGGGTCTTTGGGGTGCCTCGCTGTTCCTGTTTCTGCTGGTCACGATGCTGAACACCTTCGGCGCCGGGGCCGGCGTCCGGCTGGTGCTGACCGGCCTCATCATTATCGGTGTGATCGTCGCGGCAAGCGGCGGCAAGGCCCGGACATAGGAGAGACGCATGGCACTCGTCGGAGACGCAGTCGAATATTTTGATCACAGGTTCCGCGCTATGACGGTTCCGACGGCGGATGTCGAAGTCCTGTTCGACGGCTGCCGCTGGGCCGAGGGCCCGGTCTGGTTCAATGATGGTGGCTACCTTGTCTGGTCCGACATTCCGAACAACCGAATGCTGCGCTGGACGCCCGATCTTGGCGTCGGAGTGTTCCGCGCCGACGCGAACTTCTCGAACGGCAACACCCGCGACCGCCAGGGCCGCCTGGTGACCTGCGAGCACGGCGGCCGGCGGGTGACGCGCACCGAACCGGACGGCACGATCACCGTGATCGCGGACAGCTATGGCGGCAGGCGCCTCAATTCGCCAAACGACGTAGTGGTGAAATCCGACGGCACGATCTGGTTCACCGACCCGACCTACGGGATCATGTCGGACTACGAGGGCCACAAAGGCGAGCAGGAGCAGGACGGATGTCACGTCTTCTGCGCGGACCCCGCCAATGGTGAGCTGCGCATTGTCGCCGACGATTTCGTGAAGCCCAACGGGCTTGCATTCTCACCCGACGAAAGCCGACTTTTTGTGGCCGACAGTGGCCTGTCCCACGACCCCGACGGGCCACACCATATCCGCGTGTTCGGCGTGTCAGACGAAAACCGGCTTTCCGGCGGCGCGGTCTTCGTCGAGGTCTCGCCTGGCGTACCCGACGGCTTCAGGTTCGATGAAGATGGCAATCTCTGGAGTTCCGCCCAAGACGGCGTCCGGGTGTTCGACGCCGAAGGGAACCCGCTTGGTCATATCAGGTTTCCGAAGATGGTTTCGAACCTCACGTTCGGCGGGCCGCGGCGCAATCGACTATTCGTGACACAAACGGATTCGCTTTGCGCAATCTACGTCGGTGTAAACGGTGCGCAGAGGCCATAGCTTGCTAAGTTCAGCCACGCAAAAGAACTTCACACCTTCTGTCATCTCACGCTGTCTGGAGGGCTGTTGCAGGTGCTATGACCGCTGCGCTGATCGACAGCCGGGATTCCCTCGCCGCCCGCGGCCGGGCGGAGGCGCAACTGCTTCTGCCCGAAGGCCCCAAGGTGGCCGTGACCGGCGGGGCGGAGTTTAACGATCACCGGTTGATCTGGGCGCGCCTCGACCGGGTGCATGCCAAGCATCCGGACATGGTGCTGCTCCACGGCGGCTCACCCAAGGGAGCGGAGCTCATCGCCTCCCGCTGGGCCGATCACCATGAGGTGCCTGACCTGCCCCGCGAGGCTCCCTCATTCATAACGAGAGTTTGCGGGTCTGTTTTTCATATTCTTCGTCGTTGGTTTGGGCAAGCGCGTCGGGCGCGGAGCCCTCAAGTTGCTCAAGCGTCCGACGCGCTTCTGCGGGTGTTTGGTTGCCGAGCGATGAATGTGGCGTGATTTGATTGTAGTCGTATCGCCAGAGCGCCAGCTTTCGCCGTGCATCTTCCAAGCTGTCGAACATCTCCTCGTTCAACAGCTCATCCCAAAGGCTGCCGTTGAATGACTCGATGAAGGCATTCTGCTGGGGCTTGCCCGGATCAATATAGTGCCAATCCACGTCATTGTCGTTGGCCCATTTCAGGATCGCGCGGCTGGTGAACTCGGGGCCGTAGCACGTCGGGAAGAAGGGCTGTTTTGAGGTTATGGCCACGCGCGCAGCCCTCAGATAGCGCAGCGTGTGGCCATCAGGCAGAGGTTTTCGCGGCAGCAATCATCATTCACGGCCAGGATGCGAAACCTGCGCGATACCCCGAACGTGTCGGACAGGAAGTCCAAGGACCAGCGTTCGCCGCGCCTCAGAGCCTCTGGCATAGGTGTCCGCGAACCACGCGCCCGTTTCCGGCCCCGTCGTCGCCTGACGCCCAGCTTCTCCTCCGTATAAAGCCGGTAGAGCTTCTTGTGGTTCATGATCATTCCCTTACGCTCCAGCATCACGCCGATCCGGCGATAGCCAAACCGGCGGCGCTTGGCGGCGACGGCCTTCATCTCCGCTCTGATCTCAGGATTGTCCGGCGGGCGTTCGCGCCGGACCGTCTTCGGATCGACACCGACAAGTCGGCAGGCCCGGCGCTGCGAGACATCATGATCCCGCAGCGCCTTCAGCGCTGCCTCTCGCCGCTCATTCGGCGTCGTCAGCTCTTTCCCAGCAAGTCCTTCAGAACGACGTTGTCCAGCATCGTGTCCGCCAGAAGCCGCTTGAGCTTGGCGTTCTCGTCTTCCAGCGCCCTCAATTTGGCGGCGTCAGATACCTCCATGCCTCCGTATTTCGATTTGAACTTGTAGAACGTGCCCTGGCTGAGGCCATGCTTGCGGCACACATCTGCCGTCGGCATCCCGGCTTCCTGCTCTTTGAGCATCCCGATTATCTGCGCCTCGGTAAAACGGCTCTTTCGCATCTGTTTGCTCCTTCGAAAGGTTGAGCAAACTCTACATCACAACGCGGGAGGTTTCGGGGGGCAGGTCAACCGCGCTGAGATGTGACAGGTAGTTCGCCACGGTTTGCGGCGCGACACCCGTCTTCAGCTTCTCCTTGGCGAAGGCCACGATATCGGCGCTGTCGATCTCGGTATAGAGCTTGTTCGCGATGTCGAACTCCTTGATGCTTTTCAGAACCTGCACCTTGGTCCGGCCGATTGCCTTCGCGCTGTCTTCCACATATTTGTCGATCGCGTCGCCGAGGGTAACATCGCGGCGACGGGTTTCTCCGACGGGCAGATTTTCGAGGGCTCCGGGCTTGGCGAGGTCCTTCTCGCGCTTCTCGATCCAGGCTGCTGCGGTCGAGCGCAGCTCGAAGGTCCGGCTCTCGCGCCAGACGGTTTTTCCAGCCCGCGGAACGGCGATCTGGGCGAGCCAGGCGGCAGAGCCGTCTTTGCGCTTTCGCTTGATGATGGTACCCATGGAGTTACAACATGAGGCCTAAGTTACAACAGGCCTAAGTTACAACATTTGTTGTAAATTTTACTCGAAATAGACGCGAATTACAACATAAGAGACAAGAACGGGGTTGAAGACTGGGCGATAAATGGCTGATAAAAATAAAAAACTCAACAATTTCAATATGCCCCTTTTGGCGGTTGCGCCGATGATGGACTGGACCGACCGGCACTGCCGCTTCCTGCACCGGCTGATGACTCGGCAGGCGCTGCTATACACCGAGATGGTCACGGCTCCGGCGTTGGTGCGGGGCGGGGCGCGGCATCTTTTGCGGTTCGACCCCGCAGAACATCCTGTCGCTGTGCAGTTGGGTGGCTCGGACCCGGCGGAGCTGGCCGAGGCGACGGCAATGGCGGCACAAGAGGGCTATGACGAGGTCAACCTCAACATCGGCTGCCCGTCCGACCGCGTGCAGTCGGGCTGCTTCGGCGCGGTGCTGATGGAAAGCCCCGACCTTGTCGCCGCCTGCGCCAGAGAGATGATCGCCGCCAGCCCGGTCGAGGTGACGGTCAAATGCCGCATCGGCGTCGATGATCAGGATCCCGAAATCGTGCTGCCGGATTTCCTGGAACGAGTCAGCGACGCCGGGGTCACTCGGTTCGCCATCCATGCCCGCAAGGCCTGGCTGCAGGGCCTTTCGCCGAAGCAGAACCGGGACGTGCCGCCGCTCGAATACGACCTTGTCTACCGGATGAAAGACCGCTTTCCCGACCTGCATCTCTCGATCAACGGCGGCATCACGACGCTGGCCGAGGCCCAAGCCCATCTGGCGCGCGGCATGGACGGGGTGATGATCGGGCGCGCCGCCTATCACGACCCGGCATCGGTGCTGCTGGCGGCGGATCAGGTGATCTTCGGCAGCCCTGACAGGCTTTCGGCTGACGACATCGTTCACGCGATGCTGCCCTACATCCGGTCGCACCTGGCCGAGGGTGGCCGTCTGCAGGAGATCACCCGCCACATGATGGGCCTGTTCAACGGCCGACCCGGGGCGCGGCAATGGCGGCGAACGCTGTCGGAAGGCGCACATCTTCGGGGTGCCGGACCGGACCTCGTGCTGCACGCGCTCGGCACCGTGACCAGAGCATCGGAACCGGTCGCTTCGCCATTGTGAACGCAGGCCGAACCGGGTTTAGCTGACGCGACCAAAGTGACGGAGGCCCCCAATGCCCGAACTGTCGAGTCTGATGCCGATGGCGCTGATGCTGCTGGCAATCGGCGCCTTTGCCGGGATTGTCGCCGGGCTTCTGGGGGTCGGCGGCGGCCTCATCCTGGTGCCTGCCTTTTATTACGCGTTCGCGGCCCTGGGCTACGACAGCCCGCAGCTGATGCAGATCTGCCTTGCGACATCGCTGGCCACGATCATCGTCACTTCGGCGCGCTCGGTGCATGCGCATAACAAGAAGGGCGCGGTCGACTGGCAGATCCTGCGCGGCTGGATACCGGGCATCGTCATCGGCGCCGTTCTGGGCGTGCTGGTCGCCGCGTCGCTGCGGTCGAGCACGCTGCAAGCCATCTTCGGCACGCTCGCGCTGATCGTCGGGCTCCACCTTGGATTCGGCCGGGATCACTGGCGGATCGGCCCGGCAATGCCGGGCGGCGTTCTGCGAGCGATCATGTCGCCAATACTGGGCTTCCTGTCAGTGTTGATGGGGATCGGCGGCGGTATTTTCGGCGTGACCGTGATGACGCTATTTGGCGTGCCGATCCACCGCGCAGTAGCGACCGCCGCGGGTTTCGGCCTGATCATCGCGGTCCCTGCGGTCATCGGCTTTCTGATGGTCAAGATCGACCCTGCGGCGCGGCCACCCCTGACCATCGGTGCGGTGAACTTCGTGGCTTTCGCTTTGGTCATCGCGATGACCCTGATCACCGCGCCATTGGGCGTGAAACTTGCTCAAACCATGGACCCGAGACCGCTGAGGCGGGCTTTCGCTGCATTCCTCATCCTCGTCGTGCTCAACATGATCCGCAAGGCCGCGGGATGGTAGCGCTAGAGCGGCTGGGCTGGCAGCGCTTCGACCATGATCCGGCGCTGGCTTGGTGGGTCGAGCATGCGCGGCCCGCGGCCCGCGCCGCCATCGCCGATCCGGCCAATGCCCACTGGCTGCGCTGTGGCGGCACATGGTTTGCCGGCGTCAACGTGCTGCCGAACGCGGCCGATGGCAGCATCGGCGAAAGCGGTTCGCTGCGGGGCAGGGCGGTCGAGGCCGCTGGCGCCCTCGTCGGGACGACCCCGCGCTGGGACGCCGCCCAGATCTCGGTCATCCATCCCGGCTATCCGCGGCAAGAGGGCGAAACCGATGCCGCTTTCCGCTACCGGCTGACGCGCGATGCCGCGCATGTCGACGGGCTGCTGCGCCTCGGCCCGGACAACCGCCGCTTCATCCGCGAACCGCATGCCTTCGTGCTGGGCATCGCGCTGACCGAAAGCGATGCGACTGCCAGCCCGCTGGTTGTCTGGCAGGGCAGTCAGAAGGTGATCCGCAAGGCCCTGCTTGCCGCGTTGCGGGACCATCCGCCTGAAACCTGGCCCGACGTGGATGTGACCGACGCCTACCACGCCGCCCGCCGGGCCTGTTTCGAAACCTGCCCGCGCATCGCCGTGCACGCCCGTCCCGGCGAGGCCTACCTGATCCACCGGCTGGCGCTGCACGGCGTCAGTCCCTGGGGCGAAGGGGCCAGCGCAGATCCGGATGGCCGCATGATCGCCTATTTCCGTCCGGTGATGGCCAGGATCGAGGACTGGCTGGCGTGCTGAATCCATCCGCCGGGGCCGGGATGTGGCAACGAACGGCGACGACGGTATTTGCCATATTGCGGTGCCGACGTCATCATCCCGCATCTGTTCGGGGCAGGAGAGTTGGATGACTTCAGTGATGCAGGTAATTGATATAGCGAATGAAAAGGAGCGCGCACTGATTCCTCTCACGGAAGAGATCGCGCGCATTCTGCAAGAGCCTGCATCACGGCGCGACCCACGCCAACTCGGCGACAGCTGGGCCAAGCTCGACCGCATGCGGCCCGAGATGCGGAGCATCGGTAACGCCCTTCGCAAGATCGAGAAGCCGGTCCGCGCCCGGATGACCGCAGCCGCCTACCGGGCAGAGCGCCAAGCCTATGAACGGGCGCGCGGCTTTCTGCACCGATTGCGCGAATGGGATGAGGTCGAGCGTCTTGTCCGACGACATGTTTCTCCGAGACGGACACCCCTATTGCCCGCGCCGCAGCCCACCCGGCGGGATGCCCTGTTGACCCAGATCTACGAGGCGCTGCACCGGCTGGCCAATCCCGCTGTCCAGGATCCGTCGGCGGTCGATCGCGGCTGCTTTGCCGACATCGCCCTTCCGATACAGCCCTTCGATCTGCTGCTCTCAGCCGCCTACCGGGTTGCTCTTGCCCAGAACCCATGCCGCGCGCTGCGGTTTCTGGATGTCGGTTGCGGCGGCGGGACCAAGGTCTTTGCAGCCACGCGCTACTTCGACCGGGCCGACGGGCTTGAACTCGATCCCGGCTATGCCGATGCCGCGCGCCAGACGTTGGAAAAGATCGGCGCATCCAAAAGCACGATCAACCAGGCCGACGCCCTCACCTTTGCGTCCTATGCGGATTATAATGTCATCTACTTTTACCGACCGCTGCGGACCGAGGCCCTGCTGGAGGCGCTGGAGCAGCGCATCATCGAGACCGCCCGGCCCGGCACCATCCTCGTCGCGCCCCACGACGCGTCACTGACCGTTCGGCCCGGATTGCACTGCGCGCAGGTTGACGGCCCGATCTTCGTGACCGGGATCGCGCAGGCAGAGGCGGACCAGTTGCGACAGGATGCCGAAGCCACGTGCACCAAAATCCTGGGCAGAAGCACGCACCGGTCGTTTGATGCAGGCTACTGGGAGCCCATCCTCGATGCGGCGTCCTTCAGCGGTGATGAGTAGGTTTGCCTGATCGGGATCAGGGAAAGCAGGCGCCCGGGCTTTCCCTTCGCTCGAATGTCAGCCATTCCGGCCTGCCGCTGCCTCTGCATAGGGCGGCATTGTCTTTATCAGGTTTCTGAGGATCGAGGTGCAGATACCGTTTGGGTTTCCCTGTCGAAGTCCTCGAAAGACGGCTCAGCTCTTTGTTCGGCCCGTCAGGTGTGAACCAGTACAAGTCTGTGCCGTAAGATCCGACGCCCGCGGGGCAAACCTTGCGCCGGTGCGGTCCGAAAACGCCGGCAACGGGGTCTGCGGCCGGTCCCAATCGACCTTGTGAACGTTGCAGGAGGCTTCGATCATCGCCGCACCGAGGGTCTGGTCCAGATCGTCCCTGCTCCTGACCGCTTCGGGAGTGAACTCGCGCTCGCTACGATGCTGATCAGTCGAGCCGAGCCCGGTGTTCCCGGAGAATACTTGGGCGCAGACCGCCTCACTCTGCCCTGCGCGCCGACCGTCCACCCTTGCGCCGCCGCAGCCGCGGGGCACGGTCGGGCAGGTCGGCCATCACCGCGCGGCGGTCCTCGGGTGACATCCGCGACCAGCGGGCGATCTCGTCGATCGAGCGCAGGCAGCCGACGCAGATCCGTTCGGTGGGATGCACGACGCAGACCTTGACGCAAGGGCTTTCGACCTCGTCACGCACCCAAAGTTCATCCTTCACAACGTGGCCCTCAAATGTCCGAGGCGATCCAGCACCCCTTGCAGGATATACCCGGCGGCGACGTGATCTATGACCTGACTGCGACGTTTTCTGGACGTATCCGCCTCTATCAGCGCGCGTTCGGCGGCGACGGTGGACAGCCGCTCGTCGCAGAAGGTGATCGGAAGGTCGGTCAGCCGCGACAGGTTGCGGGCAAAGGCGCGGGTCGACTGGCAGCGCGGACCTTCGGATCCGTCCATGTTCAGCGGCAGGCCCAGCACCAGCCCGCCGATGTCGCGCACCTTGACGATGTCAAGCAGCTGCGTTGCATCCGCGTTGAACTTGGTGCGCCGGACGGTTTCCAGCGGTGTCGCGACAGACAGGAACTGGTCCGAGACGGCGACGCCGATGGTCTTTTCGCCCAGATCCAGCGCGGCGATGGCGCGGCCGCGGGGCAGGGCGGCGGCGAATGCGGTGATGTCCTCGTGGATCATTGCGTGACCCCCGCGCCGACCGCGGCATTCCGGATCGGGTCCAGCGCCCCGGGGGTGGCCGCGAACACCTCTTGCGCATTGTTCCAGATCGCGGCGGCCTGGTCGGTTTCGCCCAAGACCCCCAGCGCGGTAATCAGCCGCGCCCAATCCTCGGGCGGGCCGCCCTCTGTCGCCAGCCGGTCCGACAGTCCCTCGACCATGCCGCGGATCATCTGCTGCCGGTCCTCGGCGCTCATCTCTCTGGCCGCTGCGACATCCGCTGCGGACGGCCCGCTTGGTGCCGCGTCGGGCGGCGTGTAGCGTTCGCCGGCCGCTGCCGCGATTTCTTCGATCTGCGCCCGGATCGGTGGGTACCACGGATCGGCAGGCGAGCTTTCAGCAAGCAGCGGACGCCACAGCCGGAACGTCATGTCGGGCCGGCCGACCTGAGCGAACATGATCCCCGAATAGAACCGGGCCAGCGCATTCCTCGGATCGCGTTGCAGCGCCTGCGACAAGGCTGCCTCGGCCTCTGGCGAGACATAGCCACCGGCCGCCGCGATCTGCACATGGGCGTGGTCCGCGTAATCCGCCCCGGTCGCCGCGTCGCCCTTCAGCTCCAGCACCCTTGCCTGCGCCTTCCGCGCGGCGATGAAATCGCCCAAAGCCGCCTCGTTCCGCGCCAACAGCTGGAAACCCGCAAGATCGTCCGGTCGGTCCGTAAGCGCTTGCCGCAGCTTGACCATCAGTTCCAGGTGTTTGGCGTCGGCATTGGGGTCGATCTGGACCGCCCCGATCCGCGCCTCTGCCTGTTCCTGCCCAATCCGGCTGGCGCGAACCTCTTCCGCGGCCGCGATGCGCTGGGTGAGTGGCTGGTCCGGGTAAAGCGGCGCACCGAGTTTCCCGTAAAGCAGGAACGCCGCGCCGAAGACCGCTATCGCCAGCCCCCAGGCAAAGAGCGGATTGACCCGTCCAACCGTGTCGGCCATCACGGTCCCCGCCTCGCGGTCTGCTTCCAGCAAGCGGCGGGACACCTCGACGCGCGCCCGCGCGGTCTCTTCCTCGGTAATGACCCCGCGCGCCAGATCCCGGTCCAGTTCGGCCAGCTGGTCCTTGTAGACCCGCACATCCTGCGCTGTCCCGGTCATCCGACCACGGCCCCGCAGCATGGCCAAAGCCAGCAACACGGCCACAAGTCCGGCAATCACGATGCTGATGATCCAGAATGACATCGGCTCTCCTCTTCGCCCCCCATGTAGCCTCTGCCGGCCCGGTTCAAAACCCCCCCATGGTCCTGCCGCGACACTTCGCACCGGTCCCATGTCGGAAATCTCGGTGCAAATGCCGCTCAGAGCCTTGGCAGCACCGCGCCCCTGTTCCATGTATCCCCGTGGCAGCTTTTGCCGCGAACGGGGGATTCGACGCCATGAAACGCTACTCCGCCTTTGCCATCGCCCGCGAAGCAGCCCGCTATCACACGGGCTGGGAACGCGCGTGGCGCTCGCCCGAACCCAAGACACATTATGATGTGATCATCATCGGGGCGGGCGGGCACGGCCTTGCGACGGCCTATTACCTTGGCAAGAATCACGGCATCCGCAACGTCGCGATCATAGAAAAGGGCTGGCTGGGCGGCGGCAATACCGGTCGCAACACCACGATCATCCGCTCGAACTACCTGCAGGACCCATCCGCCGCGATCTACGAAAAGTCGCGCAGCCTGTACGAGACACTCAGCCAGGACCTGAATTACAATATCATGTTCAGCCCCCGCGGACTGATCATGCTGGCCCAGACCCACCACGAGGTGCGCGGCTACCAGCGCACCGCCTATGCCAATGCGCTGCAGGGCGTGAAGACCGAATTCATCAGCCCCGCGCGGGTCAAGCAGTTGGTGCCAATCATGGACATCAGCGGCCCGCGCTACCCGGTGCTGGGCGGGCTCTATCAGGCCCGTGGCGGCACCGCGCGGCACGATGCGGTGGCCTGGGGCTATGCCCGCGCCTGTTCCGACATGGGCATGGATGTGCTGCAAAAGACCGAAGTCACCGCGGTGCGCTCGGAGGGCGGCACCGTGACAGGCGTCGAGACCTCGCGCGGCATCATCGGCTGCAAGAAGCTGTCGATCGTCGTCGCCGGCCATTCCGGCCATGTCGCCGAGATGGCGGGCTTTCGCCTGCCGATCGAATCGGTGGCGCTTCAGGCGCTGGTTTCCGAGCCGATCAAGCCCTGCATGGACGTAGTGGTGATGGCCAATACCGTGCATGGCTACATGAGCCAGTCCGACAAGGGCGAGATGGTCATCGGCGGCGGCACGGACGGCTACAACAACTACACCCAGCGCGGGTCATTCCACCATATCGAAGAAACCGTCCGCGCGCTGATCGAAACCTTCCCGATGATTTCGCGCCTCAAGATGCTTCGGCAATGGGGCGGGATCGTCGACATCACCGGCGACCGCTCGCCGATCCTGTCGAAGACGCCGCTCGGCAACTGCTTCATCAATGCAGGCTGGGGCACCGGCGGGTTCAAGGCGATCCCCGGATCTGGCTGGGCGATGGCAGAACTGGTGGCCAAGGGCGAGCCAGGGCCGCTGGCCGCGGCGTTCGGGCTGGACCGCTTCCGCGAGGGCCGGTTCATCGACGAAAGCGTCGCGGCGGGGGTGGCGCACTGATGCTGCCGGACTGCCGCATTCGCCCCGGCTTTCTGCGTGATTTCCGGCTGGAGCGGGTGCGTTTGGCCCGCCGCCTTCGCCTTGGGGGACGCTGACCGTGTTGGATGAAACACATTTCCCGCCGACCGGCGCGCCCCGATCGGCTGTTTTCAGCCCACCGGCGCGGTCGTTCGCGAAAGTCATCGAAGCACGTCCGGTCTCGTGGCTAGGATGCCCCGAGGTCAATTTGGAGTACCTGGAATGTCGGGAACAACCTGGATCGTCATCATCGGCGTCGTGCTGCTTATCGTCATCGGAATCTGGGCCTATAGCGGCTCTGGCGACGGTAGTGATGTCGTCATCGAGCCCGCAGCAGAAGCCCCGGTCGAGGCTCCGGTGGATGCCCCGGAAGAGGCTCCGGCAGCCAACTAAGTCCGGTCCGGTCCAGACCGAACACGGCAAAGTGACAGGGTGTGCGGCATGAGTTCCCGCCGCGTCCTTGGATTTCTGCCGCGCCGGTTGTCGAGGGCGACGGCTATACTGGGTTTGGCGGCTTACCTTCTGGGCACGGCCTACAGTTTCATTTCGGGCGATCATCACCTCTTTCAGCGCTTCGGCTCGATAGGCGTGGCCGCGGCCATCCTATTTTTCACCGACCGCCTTCTTGAAATAGAACTGCGGCGTCAGAAAACGGTTGAGCGCATCCTTCACGAATACGGGCTGGAGTTGGAGGTGATGCGCGAAGGGATCGACCCCCGCGATCTGCCCTCTACAGGTTTTCTCACCGACTATCTGGACGAGGAACTGCAGTTCCAATCGCTTCGCAACCGCGCCGAGCGGATCAATTCCCGAAACATCTTCCTTTTGACCATCGCCACGCTGCAATGGGGGTTTGGCGATACCTTTTTGAACTGGGCGACACCATGAAGCCAACACCGACCGACTTCCTCAAGCAAGGCCACGCAACGCGGTGGAGTCGTGGGCACTATCGCGGACAATTCGGGGAAAATACCAATGCTGCTGCTTAATTGCCCCTGCTGCGGCGTCGATGCCGACGAAACCGAACTCGCCGCGGGCGGCGAAGCGCATCTGAAACGCGAGACTGTCGGCGCCGAAGACGAGGCGTTCGAGGCCTATCTGTTCATGCGTGACAATCCGAGGGGGGTGCATTTCGAACGCTGGCGGCATGCTTATGGCTGCGGCAAGTGGTTCCTCGCCGCGCGCGATACAGTGACGCTGGAGGTTTTCGGCACCTATCCGGCGCAAACGAAGAAGCCGCCAAAAGCCATTGAAAACGCGTTAAAAAAGAAACGTCCGGACTGGAAGGGATGGGCATGAGCACACGTCTTGCAACCGGTGGCCGCCTGCTGAACCGCGCCCGCGCGGTCGAGTTCAACTTCAACGGCAAGCGCCTGACAGGCTACGAAGGTGACACGCTCGCCTCTGCACTTCTAGCCAACAATCAAGTACTTGTGGGCCGTTCCTTCAAGTACCACCGACCCCGGGGCATCGTCGCCAGCGGAGCGGAAGAACCGAACGCACTGGTCAATCTTGGCAAGGGTGGCCGGTTTGAACCGAACCAGCGGGCCACGACGACGGAACTGTTCGAAGGGCTTTCGGCGACCTCGCAGAACCACTGGCCGAGCCTGGAATACGATGTCGGCGTCCTCAACAACTACGTCGCGCGTTTGCTGCCTGCCGGTTTTTACTACAAGACCTTCATGGCCCCCCGCGCCGCCTGGAAACACGTGTTCGAACCGATCATCCGGCAGTCCGCCGGTCTTGGCAAGGCCCCCAAGGACCGCGACGCGGACCGCTACGAGCATTTCCATGCCCATGTCGATATCCTGATCGTCGGCGGCGGCATCGCGGGCCTGCAGGCGGCGCGGACGGCGGCGGCATCCGGCGCCCGTGTGCTGTTGGTCGAACAGACGGCAAACTGGGGCGGCCGGGCACCGGCAGATGGCTCTGTGGTTGATGGAATTGCCGCGGAAGAATGGATTACAAAGGCCGTGGAAGATCTGGAAAAGATGGACAATGTCCATCTTCGTACCCGCTGCATGGGGGCCGGGGTCTACGATCACGGCTATGCGCTGGCCTATGAGCGTGTCGCAGATCATCTGCCGGCAAACGGTCAGCCGCGTCATCGGCTTTGGCGCATCCGCGCCAGACAGATCGTCACCGCCACCGGCGCGATCGAGCGGCCGTTATCCTTTGCCGGCAATGACATACCGGGCGTGATGCTGGCCTCGGCTGTGCGCGATTACGTCGCGAATTTCGGCGTTTCCCCAGGTGATCGCACCGTCGTCGTCACCAACAACGACGATGCCTATCGCACTGCGATCGCGCTGAAAGAGGCGGGGCTCGATGTTCCGGCCATCCTCGACGCCCGGCCCGAAGCAACTGGCCCGCTGGCCCGTCGCGCCCGCGACCTGGGCATCCGGGTTGAACCGGGCAAGGGCATCGCGAAGGTCATCGGCGGCAAGAGGGTGACATCGGTCAAGATTTGCGCCCAATCCGGCGAAGGCGCGGCCTTGGAGGAGATCCCGTGCGAGGCCGTCGCGATGTCCGGCGGCTGGTCGCCGGTCGTCCACCTCTGGTCGCATTGCGGCGGCAAGCTGACATGGGACGAAACGAATGCACATTTTCGCCCCGACCCCGACCGCGCGCCGACCAATCAGGATGGCGAGGGGTTCGTAAAGACCGCCGGCGCGGCCTCTGGCGAGGTGTCGACGGCAAACTGCCTGAAAGACGCCGATGCGGCGGGGCGCGCTGCCGCCAAGGCGGCCGGTTTCAAGCCAGAACCAGGCGATGCAGCGACGGCCGAAGCCGAAGAGGTGCAGCCGATGCTGCCGGTCTGGGTCATGCCGCAGGGCGCAGGGATCGCGAAGCGCATGAAGATGTGGCTCGATTATCAGAACGACGTGAAGGTGTCGGATGTGCAGCTTGCGGCGCGCGAGGGCTTCGAGAGCGTCGAACATGCCAAGCGCTACACCACGCTGGGGATGGCCACGGATCAGGGTAAACTAAGTAATATCAACGGTCTGGCGGTTCTTTCTCAGTCTCTTAACTCGGAGATACCGAAGGTTGGCACGACCACGTTCCGCCCGCCATACACGCCGATTTCGATGGGCTCGATCGGCGGCGAGGCGCGCGGCGAGTTGTTCCAGCCGGTCCGCCAGACACCGATCCACGACTGGCATCAGGCAAACGGGGCCTATTTTGAACCGGTCGGCCACTGGCGGCGGCCCTATTGTTACCGTCGCGATGGTGAAAGCACCGAGCAGGCCGTACAGCGCGAGGTCAAGAACACGCGGCAAGCGCTGGGATTGCTTGACGCTTCGACACTTGGCAAGATCATCGTCAGGGGTCCGGATGCGGGCCGGTTCCTTGACATGCTCTATACCAACATGATGAGCAACCTCGCGGTCGGGAAGTGCCGCTACGGACTGATGTGTTCCGAGAACGGATTTCTGATCGACGACGGTGTCGTCGCCCGGCTCGATGACGACACCTGGCTTTGCCACACCACGACCGGCGGCGCGGACCGTATCCATGGCTGGATGGAGGACTGGCTGCAATGCGAATGGTGGGATTGGCAGGTCTATACCGCTAACGTCACCGAACAGTTCGCGCAGATCGCCGTTGTCGGCCCGAATGCCCGCAAGCTGCTGGAAAAGCTGGGCGGGATGGACGTTTCCAAGGAAGCCCTGCCGTTCATGCAGTGGGCGGACGGCACGATCGGCGGGTTCAGCACACGGGTGTTCCGGATCTCGTTCTCGGGCGAGTTGTCCTATGAAATCGCCGTCCCCGCCGGGCAGGGCCGCGCTTTCTGGGACGCGCTTGTTGCTGGGGGCGAGGAATTCGGGCTGATGGCCTACGGAACCGAATGCCTGCACATCCTTCGGGCCGAAAAAGGCTTCATCATGATCGGGGATGAGACCGACGGCACGATCATTCCGCAGGATCTGGGGCTCGACTGGGCGATCTCGAAGAAAAAGGACGACTACCTGGGCAAGCGTGCGCAGGCGCGCAGTCATATGACCGATCCGAACCGCTGGAAATTGGTGGGCCTCGAGACGCTGGACGGCGCGGTCATCCCGGATGGGGCTTATGCGGTGGGCGAGGGCAGGAACGCCAACGGCCAGCGCAACACCATCGGCCGGATCACGTCGTCCTATTACTCGCCGACGCTGGATCGCGGCATCGCCATGGGGCTGGTCGATCATGGCCCGAACCGGATGGGCGAGGTGATCGAGTTTCCGACGCTTGGCGCCGGCAGCCAGCCGATCAGGGCGCGGATCGTCGATCCAGTCTTCTATGACAAGGCAGGGGAGAAACAGAATGTCTGACGCCATCAGCGCCCTTTCGGGCGCGCACGCGACCGGTTACGTCACGGTTACCGAAGCCGGTTTGCGCGGCATGATAACCCTGCGCGGCGATCTTGGCGCGACCAAGCTGAAGGCTGCAGTGAAAAAGCTGATCGGCGCAGACGTGCCTCTGGTGCGGCAGAACACGGTCAACGCGGATCGCGGCGTCGCCTGGATGTCGCCGGATGAGTTGCTGCTGATGGTACCCCATGCCGAGGCCGAGAGCTGCGTGGCCGCCTTGGCGAAGGCGCTGACCGGCACGCATCACCTAGTAGCCAATGTCTCTGATGCGCGCGCGGTGTTCCGCGTCGAGGGCGCGGCGGTGCGCGAGGTGCTGGCCAAGATCAGCCCCGCCGATCTGTCGCCGGCCGGGTTTGCACCAGGACAGGTCTGTCGCACCCGCCTGGCGCAGGTGGCCGGCGCATTCTGGCTGACCGACGATGAAACCGCCGAGGTCGTCTGTTTCCGTTCGGTTGCAGCCTATGTGTTCGGATTGCTCGAGCATTCCTCACGCACCGGGTCCGAGGTGGAATATTCCTGAACCTGCAGGAACCATTGCCAATGGCGCCGCGTTGCGCAGTCAGGGGTTGACGCCGCAGGCGTAGCGGCACAGGTATGACCCGATTGATTGCAACGCGAAAAGGGGTGCTTTACATGGCTTTCACACTTCCCGATCTTCCGTATTCCCACGACGCACTGGCCGATGCCGGCATGTCGAAAGAGACTCTGGAGTACCACCACGACATTCACCACAAGGCCTATGTCGACAACGGCAACAAGCTGATCGACGGCACGGAATGGGCCGGCAAGTCGGTCGAGGAAATCGTCAAGGGCACCTTTCAGAAAGGCGCCGTGGCGCAAAGCGGCATCTTCAACAACGCCTCGCAGCACTGGAATCACTCCCAGTTCTGGGAGATGATGGGCCCCAAGAGCGGCGCCATGCCGGGCGAGTTGGAAAGCCGGATCAAGGACGCGTTCGGATCGGTCGACGAGTTCAAGAAGAAGTTCTCGGAAGCGGGTGCCGGGCAGTTCGGTTCTGGCTGGGCGTGGCTGGTGGTCGACACTGACGGGTCGCTGAAGGTGACCAAGACCGAGAACGGCGTGAACCCGCTCTGCTATGACCAGACCACACTTCTGGGCTGCGATGTGTGGGAACATTCCTACTACATCGACTTCCGCAACAAGCGCCCCGCCTACCTTGAGAATTTCCTGAACAAGCTGGTGAACTGGGAAAACGTGGCCGAACGGCTCTCGAACGCCTGATCCGGCCGCGGATATGATCGAAAGAGGCGCCCCCTTGGGCGCCTTTTTATTTTGGGGAGATGGGCAAGGGCCTGGTGCGGTTGGGTTTCATCGTGACCGACCTGGGTTTTCAGCAATCCGCCTCCAAAACTGTCCGGACTGACGCCAAAGGATCGCTGGTGATCGTCGGTCCCGCGGTATTCTTTCATCCATTCGAGGTCCGCTGTCTGCTTCCGGGTCGATATTTCCGGCGCGTGTCCATTGCAAACTTCCCGGCTTGTGGCGAATTCTGCGCGCCAGACATGGCAGCGCCGTCCCACCAGCCCGCAGCCAAGACCTCGCCCCCCGGCACGAGGCCCAAAACCCTACCACTGAAGCTTTCGCATTTGCACATCCCCGCCGACCCCGGCATAGCTCTGCCGCAGAGATGTGGAGGATGACGATGCAGCCGGCGGCGCGGGGCATAGCAGCGATGGTGGGGGCTTGCACGACCTGGGGTCTTTCACCGCTTTATTACAAGCTGATCGCGCATGTGCCGCCTTTGGAGGTACTCAGCCACCGCACGCTCTGGTCGTTGGTGTTCTTCGGCGTGGTGCTGTTGGTGCAGAAACGGGTGCGGGAGGTCGAGGTGCTGGTCCGCGATCACCGGGTATTGATCCCGGTGGTTTTTGCGGCGGTGATGATCTCGATCAACTGGTTCCTCTACATACTGTCCATCCAGATCGGACATACTGTCGAGGCCAGCCTCGGCTATTACATCTTTCCGCTGGTTGCGGTTCTTCTGGGCCTCGTGGCGTTTCACGAGCGTCTGAGCGCGGTCAAATGGCTGTCGGTCGGGCTTGCCGGTCTCGCCGTGCTTGTTCTGACCGTGGGACTGGGAGCGGCGCCGTGGATATCACTGGCGCTGGCGACCACCTTCGGACTTTACGGCCTGATCAAGAAACGCACCGCCGCCGGCCCGGTGGTTTCGGTAACGGTCGAGGTTCTGGTGCTGGCGCCGCTGGCGCTGGTCTGGCTCGTCGGCGTGCATCAGGCAGGATGGACGGGTCTGACCGGGCGCAGCGGCGGCGTGTTCGGGCATGATCTTGGCGACAGTCTGATCCTGATGCTGTCGGGACCGCTCACGGCGGGGCCGCTGATCCTGTTCTCTTACGCCTCGCGGCGGATCACCATGGCGACGCTGGGGCTAGTGCAATACCTCAATCCGACATTGCAGTTTTTCTGCGCCGTCCTGGTCTTCCAGGAACCGTTCACGACCTGGCATGGCATCGCCTTTGGCTTGATCTGGCTGGCGCTCGCGATCTACTCGGCCGAGGCGATCCGTCAGGACAGGGCGATGCGCAGGGCGCCGGCCAAGGCCTCGACGTCGGCGACAGGCGTCATATAGGGCTTCAGGCTGGCATCGGCGAAACCTTCTGCAATGACGTGATCAACAAGCGCGATCAACGGGTCCCAGTAGCCTTCGGTATTCAGCAGAAAGATCGGCTTGCTGTGCAGGCCGAGCTGGCGCCAGGTCAGCACTTCGAAAAACTCGTCCAGAGAACCGGCGCCGCCCGGAAGCACCACGATCGCGTCGGAATTCATGTACATGACCTTCTTGCGCTCGTGCATGTTCTCGGTGACGATGAACTGGCGCAGATCGCGCTTGCCGGCTTCGCGGACCAAAAGATGCGCAGGGATCACGCCGAACGTGTCGGCCCCGGCCTGATGCGCCGATCGAGCAACCGCGCCCATCAGGCCGACATCCCCGGCACCGTAGACCAGCCGCCAGCCTTCGGCCGCGATAACCTCGCCCAGCAAGCGGGCATCCTCTGCGTAAGCCGGACGTGCGCCATCGCGTGATCCGCAATAGACACATACTGATCGGGATAGGTCTGCCATGATCGCCTCTTGCTCGTTCTCTTTTGACCCCTGATAGCGGGATTGCTATGGTGGCTCAAGCTCGGGTCCGGAACGGTCCGAGCAATGAGGATCTGGGGATGTCGATCTGGTCCAATCTCGGGGCAAGCGGGCAGGCGCTGGCAGGCATCGCCTTGGCGGGCATATTGGCTGTTGGTGCATATTTTCTTTATGATCTGAACCGCGCCGCGGACGTCGGTGATCAGCAGGATGCCGAGATCTCTCAGCCGGTGACCGGCGACGGCGATGCGGCCGCCCGGCCGACCGAAGATGCCGCCACCGCCGTCATGGAAGGCGAAGAGGGCGTGCAAATCGCTGACGGCACAACCGGGTCAGAGACTGCGGATGCGGAGGCGGCCGACAACGAGCCCGCAATCCAGGCCACCGAGCAGACGCCGAGCTTCGATGTGGTGCGCGTCGATCCGGCGGGCAACACCGTCATCGCGGGGCGGGCAGAGCCCTCGTCGACGATCGAGATCATCCTTGATGAAAAGGTGATCGCAACCGCCGAGGCAGATGCGGCGGGGGCCTTCACATCGCTCCTGTCGGTAGATCCCTCCGGCTCTGCCCGGGTTCTGAGTCTGGCAACGACAGATGACAACGGTGCCGGGCTTGGTTCGGCCGAAAGCGTGATCATCGCTCCATTCGCGAGCGCGGACGACGCGGCGCGAACAACCCGGACGACCGCAGCAGAGCCAGCGGACCCCGAGACAGCCGATGATGCGCCGGAAACGGCGCAAATCGCTGATGCGGGCAGTCCGGCGCCACCCGAACCGTCGGCCGATGCCGAGACCGGCCCTGACGTGCCGGATGCCGAAACCGCCGCCGCGCCAACGGTATTGCTGGCCACGCAGGACGGTGTGGATGTCCTGCAGCCGGGCGGGGGCGCACCCGAATTGCTGGAAGAAATCGCGCTCGACTCGATCAGCTATGATCCGGGCGGCGAGGTCACCCTGTCGGGACGCGGAACAGGAGAGGGCTTTGTCAGGGTCTATCTCGACAACAAGCCCGTGCAGACCGAGAAGATCGCCGACTCGGGCAAGTGGCGCGCACCGTTGCCGCAAGTCGAGACGGGTATTTATACGCTTCGGATCGACGAGGTGAACTCTGAAGGCGTTGTCGTTTCGCGCGTCGAGACGCCGTTCAAGCGAGAGGAGCCGGAAGCGCTTGCGGCGCTGAATTCCGGGGCGGCACCAGAGACCGGAATAAGACTGTCGCTGGTGACCGTGCAACCCGGCAACACGCTTTGGGGGATCGCCAGCAGGAACTACGGCGAGGGCATTCTCTACGTTCGGGTTTTCGAGGCCAACCGGGACCGCATCCGCGATCCCGATCTGATCTATCCCGGCCAGGTCTTCGAGGTGCCGCAATAAGCGGACTGGCAATTGCCGATCACTGACCCTAGTTATGCCGTTCAGCTTCGGAGGCATCGGGTGAAGAAATCCAAGGTCAGTGATGCGCGTCCACTACGCGCCGATCAATCCGGCAACATGCGGACGGTCCGCAAGGTCATTCCCTATCTCTGGCCCGACGATCAGCCTTGGGTAAAGCGCCGGGTAGTCATCGCGCTGCTGCTGCTGCTGATCGCCAAGCTGATCGCGGTCGGAACGCCATTCTTCTACAAGGCTGCCGTTGATGCGCTGGCCGGCGAGTCGACCAGTGCCGATCTGATGCTGGGTATCGGCGCGGTCGGGCTGACCGTGGCTTACGGCATGGCGCGGCTGATGAATGTCGGGTTTCAGCAGCTTCGCGATGTGGTCTTCGCGCAGGTCGGACAGCGCGCGCTGCGGATGCTCGCGCTTGAGACCTTCCAGCACATCCACCGCCTATCGATGCGCTATCATATCACCCGCAAGACCGGCGGTCTCAGCCGGATCATCGAGCGGGGCGTGAAGGGCGTCGATTTCCTGCTGCGCTTCTTGCTGTTCAGCATCGGGCCGCTGGTGCTGGAACTTCTGATGATCGCCGTGGTGCTCTTCGTGCTGTTCGATGTCTGGTACCTGGCCGTCGTGGTCGTGACGATCGCCGCCTATGTCTGGTTCACCTTTGCGATTACCGAATGGCGGGTGAAGATCCGCAAGGTGATGAACGATCAGGATACCGACGCCAACCAGAAGGCGATCGACAGCCTGCTGAACTTCGAGACGGTAAAATACTTCGGTGCCGAAGCGCGCGAGGCCGACCGCTATGACGGTGCGATGGAGCGGTATGTCGATGCCGCGCTGAAGACCAACTATTCCCTCGCCTTTCTCAATTTCGGCCAGTCGTTCCTGATCACCGCCGGTCTGGTGATCGTGATGGTGCTGGCTGCGCTGGGGGTCGGTCGCGGCGATCTGACGGTGGGCGATTTCGTCATGGTCAACGCCTACATGATCCAGATCACCATGCCGCTGAACTTTCTGGGCACCGTCTATCGCGAGATCCGTCAGGCGCTCATCGACATGGCTGACATGTTCGACCTGCTGGAACAGCCGGCCGAGGTCGAGGACAAGCCCGACGCCGTGGCCCTCAAGGTGAATGGCGGAGAGATCGAGCTCGACAATGTCTATTTCGGCTATGACAAGGAACGACCGATCCTCAAGGGCGTCAGCCTGACGGTGCCGCCCGGCCAGACGGTTGCCATCGTCGGGCCGTCGGGGTCGGGCAAGTCGACCATCGGCCGGTTGCTGTTCCGGTTTTACGATGTGGTCGACGGCGCGCTGCGGATCGACGGACAAGATGTCCGCGACGTGACGCAAAGCAGTCTGCATGACAATGTCGGCGTGGTGCCGCAGGATACGGTGCTGTTCAACGACACCGTGCTATACAACATCGCCTATGGCCGGCCAGAGGCCACCAAGGCCGAGATCGAGGCGGCCGCGAAGGCGGCGAAGATCCATGACTTCATCGTCAGCCTGCCGGACGGATATCAGACCCGGGTGGGGGAACGCGGCCTGAAATTGTCGGGCGGCGAAAAGCAGCGCGTCGGTATCGCGCGGACGTTGCTGAAAGACCCGCCGATCCTGTTGCTGGACGAGGCCACCTCGGCGCTCGACAGCCAGACCGAGCGCGACATCCAGCAAAGCCTCGCCGAAATGTCCCAGGGTCGGACTGTGATCACCATCGCGCACAGGCTTTCGACGATTGCCGATGCCGACCAGATCGTCGTGCTCGACAACGGCCAGATCGTCGAGCGCGGCCGGCATGAGGATCTGTTGGTGCGTGGCGGGCGCTATGCCGCCATGTGGCTGCGTCAGGCCAGCGAAGAGGATGCGGCGGCCTAGGGCGGGGCGCTACTCGGCCGCGCGCAGGGGCGGCGTCTTGGGGCGCGGTTTCCGCCGGGGCGCTGGCGCGTCAGCGGTAGCCTCGGCCGCGGCTTCGCTGTCAGCCTTCTCCTCGTCCTTTAGCGGCAGTGGGGCGTGCCCCAGATCCGCGTCGCTCTGCCACAGGATTTCCGGCGACATGACGCGGTTCGCGGCCCGCTGCAAGGCAAGGTCGCGCGCAAGCTGGCTGTCGCGCCCCTTCGACAGCGCCGTGAGCGTCGCGACCGAACGATAGGCCCCGGCGCTGATCCAGACGCGCAACGCCAGCATCGCGGGCGTCATGACAAGGGTCAGAACGGTGGCGGTTCCAAGCCCGAACACCACGGCGGTTGCCAGCTGTTTCCAGAACGACGCGGTGGGGCTGTTGATCGAATATCCGCCGCCGATGAAATCGAGCGACAGACCGAACATCATCGGCGTCAGACCCGCCATTGTGGTGATCGTGGTCAGCAGGACCGGGCGCAGGCGTTCCTCGGCGGTGCGCACGATCGCCTGAAGGCGCGGCATGTATTGCGCATATTCCTGATAGATGTCGATCAGAACGATGTTGTTGTTTACCACGATCCCCGCCAGCGCCACGATGCCGGTGCCGGTCATGATGACGCCGAAACTCTGGCCCATGACCAGCATGCCGACAAGCACCCCGGTCGTCGACATGACCACCGCCATCAGAACCAGCACCGCATTGTAGAAGCTGTTGAATTGCGCCAGCAGGATCACGAACATGAGCCCAAGCGCGCCCGCGAAAGCCGTCTGCAGGAACGCCTGCGATTCCTGTTCGTCCTCCTGATCGCCGGTCCATTCCCAACTGATGCCGGCGGGCAGATCCGCATCGGTCTGCAGCCAGGTGGTCAGAAGCTCGATCCGTTCGTTGGCATTGATCGCCTTGCCGTCGTCGTTGACTTGATCGGCCGAGACCGCCGCCTTGACATCGAAGTACCGCGACTGGTCGACCCGGTCGATCTGGCCCAGCTTGCGAACCGGCTGATAGGTGACGAAATTCGACAGCGGGACCAGACCGCCGGGGGTGCGAACCTTCAGACTGTCCAGCGTGGACAGCACGCGGTCCTTCTCGGGCAACCGCACGCGGATCTCGATTTCCTCGTCGGAACTGTCGACACGCATCGTATCCAGCAAAAGGCCGCGCGTGACCAGTTGGACCATGCCGCCGACGGTCGCGACATCGGCGCCGAACCGGCCGGCTTTCTCGACATCGACGTCAATCTGCCAGTCGATGCCGAGCAGGGGGGTCGTGTCCTCGATGTCGGTCAGCGCCGGCGTGGTTTCGAACCGCTGGCGGACGTCGTCGACGGCCTGCAGAAGATCTTGCCAGTTGTCGCCCTTCAGCCGCAGGTGAACCGGTTTGGCCGAGGCGGGTCCGAAAGACAGCGGCAAGGCCTCTGACTTGATTCCTGGGATACGGTCCAGCCTTTGCTGGATCCGGTCGAGTATTGCATCACCGTTGAGCTCTGGGCGATCTTTGCGGTCCGCCCACGGGGTCATTTCGATCTGCATCTGCCCGATCGTGTCGCGCGGGCCGGACGCGCCGCCGGTATTCTGGTTCAGACCGCCTGACCCGGCAAAGGCAAACGCGCTTTCAACCCCCTCCATCCCGATGACGACGTCTTCGACCTGCCGGACCATGGCATCCTTCTCGGCCAGCGAAAGGTTGCCGCGGGCGCGGACATAGATGATCGCCTGTTCGGGTTCGGACGGCGCAAAGAACTCGGTCCCGTTGTTGTTGGCGCCGTAATAGCCGAAAACCGACACGACCAGAAAGCCGACCGCGCCGATGGTGACCAGCGGCATCACCGGGTTTCCGACAATGAAGTAGGTGAACCAGCCGAAGGGTTTGCGCCGATAGCCGGCGCGGACCTCTTGCGGCGCTCGTTCGATCCGGACAGAGCCGAGCGTCACCGAGGATGCGACGGCGCCCGCGACCATCATCAGCCCCCCCGGCAGAACTGCGAGGCCGCCCGACAAGGGCGGCACACCGCGAAAGAGGTAACCGGGGTTGAGCGACTGCATCGCCCCCAGGAACACCAGGTACAGCGACGGCGGCACGAGAATTGCCCGAACCAGCCATGGCAGCGCGCGGCGCAGCGCGTTCGACGCCCCCTCGAACAGCCGTGACATCCGGCCCGCGACCCCGCCCATCACCGGCAGGTAGATCAGCGCAACGACGAGCGAGGCCGACAGAACGAAGATCAGCGTCACCGGCAGCATGCCCATGAACTCGCCCGCCACGCCCGGCCAGAACAGCATCGGCAGGAAGGCGCACAGGGTCGTCGCGGTGGACGAGACGATCGGCCAGAACATCCGCTTGGCGGATTCGGTGAAGGCGTGCATCGGCCCTGAGCCTTCGCTGATCCTGCGATCGGCACTTTCGACGACGACGATGGCGCCATCGACAAGCATGCCGACCGCCAGGATGAGACCGAACATCACGATGTTGGAGATCGTGATGCCCATCACCCCCAGAAGGATGAAGAAAAGCAGGAACGAGGTCGGTATGGCGAAACCGACCAGCAGCGCGGACCGGATACCGAGCGAGGCCAGAACCACGATCATCACCAGCGAGATCGCCGTCAGGACCGACCCTTCGAGCTGTTGCACCATGCTCTCCACCTGCGTGGACTGATCGTTGGAAATGCCGATGGCAACGGCGTCCTGCAGATCCTGCGGCCAGCCGGCCTGCTCTGCGGCAACCTCTTGGCGGATCAGGGCGGCGGTGTCGATCAGGTTGAACCCCTTGCGCTTGACCACCTGCAACGCAACAGTGGTGTCGCCATTGTACCTTGCGGTGCCGGTGCGGTCCTCGAACGTAAGGCGGATATCGGCCAGATCGCCCAATGTCACAACCCGGTCGCCGTTCACCTTCACCGGCAGATCGTATATGTCGCGTTGATCATCGAACGAGGACGGGATCTTGACCGAAATCGCGCCCTGGGCCGTCTCGACCTCACCCGCTGCAATCAGTTGGTTGTTGTTTCGTACGACGCTGATCAACTCTCCAGCGGTCACGTTGTAGCTTTCCAGCTTCAGCGGATCGATCACGACTTCCAGCATCTCGTCACGGTTGCCGGCCAGCGAGGCCTGCAACACCGGTTCCAGACCCTCCAACCGGTCCTGAAGCTCTTTTGCGACGCGGATCAGCGTGCGTTCCGGAACCGCCCCGGTCAGGTTCACGATGATGATCGGGAATTCGGAGAAGTTGATTTCGTTGATACTGTACTTGTCGGCGCCGTCGGGAAGGTTGGCCTCGACGGTGTTCATCCGGTCGCGGACATCGGCGATGATCTTGGTCTTGTCCCAGCCGAATTCGAATTCAAGGGCGACGCCGGCATAGCCCTCTGCCGCGGTGCCAGACATCACCTTCAGACCGTCGAGATCGGCCAATTTGGTTTCCATCGGCTTGAGAATCATCTCTTCGGCGTCCTCGGCCGAGATACCGGGAAACGGAACCGAGACGAAGAGCGCCGGAATCTCGATGTCCGGTTCGCCTTCCTTGGGCAGCCCGACATAGGCCATCGCGCCGGCTAGCAGCGTCAGGGCAATGAACGCGATGACCATGCGGGCATGCTGGCCGGCCCAGTCGACAATTCCGGTCATTGCAGCAACTCGCGGTAGGTGACGGCCACGAGGACGCCTTGGGTGACATATTCCTGCCCGACCACGATCACGTCGACAGTTTCGGGAAGCCCCTTCACCCAGATGCCGTCCACCGTGTCGCGCAGGATGTCGACCGGCATGAACTCTACCTTGCGCTCGGGATTTACCGTGCGGATGCCGATCGCGCCGTCATCGTCAAGCGTCAGCGCCGAGGACGGCAAAAGGTGCGCCGCCTCACCCGCCGAGGAAATCGCGATCTCTGCGGTCTGGCCGTCGCGTATGGCCTGATCCCGGTTCGGCACTTCGATCTCGACACGGAAGGTGCGCGTTGCCGGGTCGGCCGAGCGCGAAAGAAACGTTACCTTGCCCGAGACCTCGTCGCCGGTGGCCAGCCGGGCGCCCGCCATCGCGCCGACGCTGACCTTCGCGACCACCGTCTCGGGGATGAAGCCGACCAGCTTGATCGGGTCGAGCTGGATGATCGTGGCGCACAGCGCGCCGGGCTGCAACAATGTCCCAAGCTCGGCGGTATCGGATTCCAGCAAGCCGCCGAAGGGCGCGGTCACCGACAGGCGGTCGATCTCCTTGCGCGCCGCCGCGATGCCGGCCTCTGCGGCCTGAACGCCGGCTTCGGCCGCCTTGACACCCGATTGCGCCGCGGCAACGCCGGCGGTCGCCGTCTGCACGGCGGCCAGCGCAGCCTCGAAGGCCGCGTCTGCGGCCGCGACGCGGGTTTCCGATGCAAAACCATCCTTTGAAAGCCGCTTCGCCGCGCGCTGATTGATTTCGGCCTCTATCAGCCGGGATTTCGCCTCTGACAGTCGCGCCTGGGCTTCCGGCAAGCGGGCTTTCGCCTCGGGAATGCGCGACATCGCCTCTGGCAGCCGTGCTTGCGCCTCGGTCAAGGCGGCCTCTCTGGTGCCTGGATCAAGTTGGCAAAGAAGCTGCCCCTCGGTCACTCGCGCGCCCTTTCGCAATGGCGCAGAGATCACTTGGCCGCTGGTTTCTGCGCGCATCTCGACCTGCCGGGCGGCTTCCGTCCGGCCTCGTACCAAAACGCCGCTGTCGACGGACCGCGCGCTCGATTTCTGCACCACGACCGAAACCAGGCCGACCTCGTCCGTCTGTCCGGTTGTTGCGGCAGCGGCAGCGGTGCCGCCGGTCCCGTCATCAGCAGGGCGCGCACCTGCGTCGCCGCCAGCGAAGGTCACGATCCGCTCACGTTCGAACACGAAAAGGTAAAGCGCGGCCATAACCAACAGGGCCGTCACGATCGGGAATAGTCGCATCAATACCTCTTATCGTCCTCGACGACTGAGCGCGCGGTCAGCCGACGATATATACCATCGACGCGGTTTGTTAAGTGTTTCGGTGGCAACATACACAAAACTGTCGAATTTGCTTTAGCATTTTTTGCGCCACCGAACATGGTCCGCCGAAGCACTGTTTTGCCTTGTTTCACAAGGTGCTCTTGGCAATAGGGAAAAGGTTGGGGTAAGACAAGCCGATCCAAGGTCGGAGGCAGGCGTGAGCAATACTGACAGTTTCATCGAAGAAGTCACGGACGAGCTGCGTCGAGATCAGCTATCCCGCATGATCCGCAAATACGGCTGGATCGCAATCCTGCTCGTCGTGCTTTTGGTCGGCGGCGCCGCGATCAACGAGATTCGCAAGGCGCGAGCAGCCTCTGCAGCTCAGGCGTTCGGAGACGCCATCCTGTCGAGCCTTCTGAAGAACGATCCGCAGGCGCGCGCCGCCGCCCTGAGGTCGGTAGAGGCGCAGGGCGATCAGGCCGCAATTCTGGCCGTGCTTCAGGCGAATGAAGAGCTGAATGCAAAGGATGCCAAGGCTGCCGCTGCAAGCCTGAGCCAGATTGCGGTCGATGCCACGCAACCCACGATCTACCGGCATCTGGCAGAGTTTAAACTGATCCTGATCCAGGGCGATGCGCTGCCGCCGGCAGAGCGTCTGACCCGGTTGGAATCGCTGGCGGCGCCGGGCGCGCCGTTCCGGCTGCTGGCAGAAGAGCAGATGGCGCTGGCTGAAATCAATGCCGGCAAGAACCAGGCCGCCATGACCCGCCTTCAGGCGATCCTTGCGGATGGTGAGGTGACTGCGGACTTGCGTCGGAGAGTGTCTCAGTTGATTGTGGCCCTGGGTGGCGAGCTGGAACCGGCGTGACATGCGCAACGCCAACATTTCCAGACCGTCAGGGACTGGCCGAGGGAGCAGTAGTGTGAAACCATTCCACAGCGCATTGTTTGCGGTTTGCCTGTTGGTGGCCGGCTGCACCGAACGTGAGATATTGTTGCCCGGAGAGCGGACCGATCTGCGCGAGGCCGTCGGGATTGCGGAGGCTGACGAGGTGCAGGATCGGGCGCAGCCGATCAGCATTCCCGCCCAGACCAATCACAGTGAATGGACACATCGCGCAGGATCGGCCAGCCATACGATCCGGCATCCCGCCCTGGCCTCTTCGATCGCGCCGCTTTGGCGGGCTTCGATCGGCAGCGGCAATGATCGCAAGCACCGCATCACCGCGGATCCGGTGGCGTCGGGCGGCCTGATCTTCACGCTCGACAGCCGGGCGACGGTTACCGCGACTTCGGCCAATGGCACAACCGCATGGTCGCGTGATCTTACACCTCCCTCCGACCGCGCCGACGATGCCTCTGGCGGTGGGCTGGCAGTCGTGGCGGGGCAGGTCTTCGCGACAACCGGATTCGGCGAGATCGTTGCGCTGGATGCCCGCGACGGCGCGGTTCGCTGGCGTCAACGGCTGCCCGCCCCGGCCTCGGGCGCGCCGACCGTATCGAATGGACTGGTCTATGCGGTATCGCGCGACAGCCGTGGCTGGGCGATAGATGCCAATGACGGCCGCGTCAAATGGCAGGTTCAGGGCACGCCCTCTGTCACTGGCGTGGTGGGCGGTGCAAGCCCGGCGGTCGGCGGCAGAGTTGTCGTTTTCCCGATGGCCTCGACGGAAGTTCTGGCGGCGCTGCCGCAGGGCGGCTTGCAGGTCTGGAACAGTGTCGTCGCCGGTTCGCGGTCGGGCCGGGCCTATGCGAATGTCAGCGACATCACCGGCGATCCGATCATTGTCGGCGACGTGATCTATACCGGCACTCCGGCGGGCCGGACAGCCGCGCTGGACGCCGGCGACGGCCAGGCGATCTGGACCATCGCGCAGGGCGCCGTCAGCCCGATGCTGGTGGACGGCGGATCGGTGTTCATGGTGACCGACAAGGCCGAATTGCTGCGGCGTGATGCGGCAACCGGCGAGCCGATCTGGTCGGTGAGGCTGCCCTATTTCGTGCCTGTCCGGCGCCCAGCCCGGACCCGCGATGTGTTTGCGCATTATGGTCCGGTGCTTGCGGGCGGCCGGCTTTGGGTCGCGTCGGGCGACGGGCAGTTGCGCGGATTCGATCCGGTCAATGGCGCGCTGACGGCCTCGGTCGACTTGGGGGCTGCCGCCGCGACGCGACCGATCGTCGTGAACGGTACGCTTTATATTGTCGGGCAGAACGGGCAGCTTCTGGCTTTCCGCTGACGCGCGAAGCGTGTATGCGGGCGGCTTAAGTTTCGCCGGAGAGGCCGCATGACCTTCACTCTCGCCATCGTCGGGCGCCCGAATGTGGGCAAGTCGACGCTGTTCAACCGCCTTGTGGGCAAGCGCCTGGCGCTGGTTGACGACCAGCCCGGCGTCACCCGTGACCTGCGCGAGGGCGAGGCGCGGCTGGCCGATCTCCGGTTCACCGTGATCGATACGGCGGGATTGGAAGAGGCCACCGACGAGTCGCTGCAGGGGCGAATGCGCAAGCTGACCGAACGGGCGGTCGAATTGGCCGATGTCTGCCTGTTCCTCGTCGATGCACGAACCGGAATTCTGCCAGCCGATCAGGTCTTTGCCGAGATTTTGCGCAAGAAGAACGCACATGTTCTGCTGGCGGCGAACAAGGCCGAAGGCGCCGCCGCCGATGCCGGTGTGCTTGATGCCTACAGCCTCGGATTGGGCGAGCCGATCCGGCTGTCGGCAGAGCATGGCGAGGGAATGAACGACCTTTACACTGTACTGGTGCCGATCGAGGCGGAGTTCGCCGACCGCGCGGCGGCGGACGCGCCCGAAGTGGATGTGGACATCGACGCGGAGGACGGTCCTAGGGTGCCGACCAGGGCCAAGCCCCTGCAGATCGCTGTCGTCGGCCGGCCGAATGCCGGAAAATCCACACTCATCAACAAGATATTGGGCGAGGAACGGTTACTGACCGGACCCGAGGCCGGGATCACGCGGGATGCAATCTCGGTCATGACGGACTGGGACGGGGTGCCGGTGCGGATCTTTGACACCGCTGGCATGCGCAAGAAGGCGAAAATCCAGGACAAGCTGGAAAAACTGAGCGTTTCCGATGGATTGCGGGCAGTTAAGTTCGCCGAGGTGGTGGTGGTTCTGCTGGATGTGGATATCCCGTTCGAGCAGCAGGATCTGCGCATCGCGGACCTTGCCGAGCGCGAAGGGCGGGCGGTGGTGATTGCCGTCAACAAGTGGGATCTGGAAGACGATAAAAGTCACAAGATCAAAGAGTTGCGAGAGGAGTTTGAACGACTACTGCCACAACTGCGCGGCGCGCCTTTGGTCACTGTGTCCGCCAAGACCGGCAAGGGTCTGGACCGGTTGCAGTCGGCGGTCATGCAGGCGCATGAAGTCTGGAACCGGCGGATCACAACAGCCAAGTTGAATCAATGGCTAAGCGGCATGCTGGAGGCGCACCCTCCGCCCGCGCCGGGCGGCAGACGGATCAAGCTGCGCTACATGACCCAAGTCAAGACCCGGCCACCGGGGTTCGTCGTGATGACCTCTTATCCCGACAAGATGCCTGAAAGCTATTCGCGATATCTTGTCAATGGGTTGCGAGCCGACTTTAACATGCCCGGAACGCCGATCCGGCTGACGTTCCGCAGCCAGTCAGAGCAGAACCCCTATAAGGGACGGAAGAAATCCGTGCCGTCGCGATTGCGCAAGCATCTGGGCAAGGGTCGGGCCGACGAGTGAGGCCGACGTCCGGTGTGCCTGTGCGGTTTGCTTGAACGTCTGAGGCAGTCCTGACAGCAGGGATCAGACCTTCAAGGTGCCTTGGATCGGGAACGGATATTCAAGCGGGCCGGCGCAACGTGCGGGCGGCGAGGCCCAGCATCACAAGCGTACCGGCGCAGGCTGTCAGTGCGACGGGCATGTTGCTGATCCAGTTCTGCACCGCGATCGCGACCAGAGCCCAGGCGACAGTCAACCCGTATTCAGGCGCGCGACCGAGGAAGGTCTGGACGGCTGCGGCAAGGCCAAGCGCCACGCCAAGACCGATATAGGCCCAGCCGGTCGCATCGGTAAGGATCCCGTATCCAGCACCAAGAAGGCCTAGCGAGGCGGAACTGGCGGCGGTCAGCCAGCCGGCGTAAATCGCAAGCGGCGCCTGCAGCAGCCATCGGTCGGGATCGGCGCGGCTTTGAAAAAGCGCGGCCAGCGCGCCGGCCAGCATGACCCAGATCAGGACCGTCGCAAGGACCGGGTCACGCATCGCTACAGCAAGCCATGATGCGCCGATCGCCAAGGACAGGAACAGTGGCCAGCGCGGCGCGTCCCAGGCGGGGTCGGTATCGCGTTTGAGAAGGCCGAAACCGGCATGCAGGATCAGCCAGGCATAGATCAGCCCCCAGATCGCAAACGCATATCCGGCGGGCTGCACCGGCGGATCGACTTGCGGAACCGGGTAGAGTTCCGGATCGAAGCCGCTGAAACCGGGCACGAAGAACGGTGAAGCGGCGAAGGCCAGAGCGGCGGTGAGGGTGAGGATGGCTTTCATGCGGTGCATGTCTCTTGAACGTGTCAGGTCGCGGTTTGGTTCACTCTGCCGGTAGGAAACTCGCAGGCTTGCGTGGCAGGCCCGACGAGTTTGCCGCATCGCCCGCGGCCTGCCGCCTCCGCTTTGGCCGAATTTCCGCAGGCCAGCGCCGGCAAGAACGGCAGGCCAGTCACGGTGGAACAATGCCGCCGTGCGACCGGCCCCCTTGTCTTTTTTTGTGGTCGGTTCGGAATACCGGTCGAGATCGGCGCGTCGTTTCAATTGTTGGGATAACGCCGTGCTGATCCTGCGGGGCCGAAGCCGCGGCTCTCAGACCAGCACGCCCTCGGCGGTGATCTTCGATCGGCCGGCAAGGTAGGCGTTCAGTACCTCGGGCAGGATGACCGAGCCGTCCTCCTGCTGGCCGTTCTCAAGCACCGCGATCAGGCAGCGCCCGACCGCAAGGCCGGAGCCGTTCAGCGTGTGGACGAAATCGGGCTTGCCGCCGGGTTCGGGGCGGTACCTGGCATTCATCCGACGGGCTTGAAAATCGCCGCAAGTCGAGACCGAGCTTATTTCGCGGTAGGTGTTCTGGCCGGGCAGCCAGACCTCAATGTCATGCGTGCGTTTCGCGCCGAAGCCGATATCGCCGGTGCAGAGCACAACCGTCCGGTAGGGCAGGTCAAGGCGTTCCAGGACCGCTTGGGCGCAGTCGGTCATGCGACGATGCTCGGCGTCGGACTGATCGGGATGGGTGATCGAAACCATCTCGACCTTTTCGAACTGGTGCTGACGCAGCATGCCGGCCGTGTCCTTGCCCGCCGAACCGGCCTCGGAGCGGAAGCAGTTGGTGTGGGCGGTCATCCGCAGCGGCAATTGATCGGCATCGAGGATGTCGCCCGACACCGTGTTGGTCAGCGTGACTTCCGAGGTCGGGATCAGCCACCAGCCATTGGTGGTCTGATAGCTGTCCTCGGCGAATTTCGGCAACTGGTTGGTGCCGTACATCGCCTCGTCGCGGACCAGTACCGGGGTAATCATCTCGGTCAGGCCGTGCTCTTCGGTGTGCAGGTCCAGCATGAACTGCGCCAACGCGCGGTGGACCCGTGCCATCGCGCCGCGCAGCACCACGAAGCGCGACCCCGAGAGTTTCGCGGCCGTGTCGAAGTCGAGCCCCTTTGCGGCGGGGATCTGGTAATGTTCCAGCGGCGTGAAGGCGAAATCGCGTGGACTGCCCCAGCGGTGAATTTCCTTGTTGTCGGACTCGTCGGTGCCGGTGGGGACGTCGTCGTAAAGCGTGTTGGGCAGGGACATCAGGATGTCGCGCAGGCGGGAATCTTCATCCTTAGCCATCGCTTCATTCTCAGCGATTGCTTCCTTCTTCTTTGCAAGACTTTTGCGAAGTTCCTGGAAAAGCTCGTCGTCGCCTCTCGCTTTTGCTTGGCCGGCCTGCTTCGCGGCGACATTCATCTCTGCCTGCATCTTTTCGGCAGTATGAATGGCGAGTCGGCGGGCCTTGTCGATGGCCAGTATCGCGGGCGATTGCGCCGGCAGGCCACGCCGTGCCATTTCGGCATCGAAGGCGGCGGGATTGTCGCGAATCGCGCGGATATCGTGCATATGTCCGGTCCTTGGTTGATCGTCGGAGTGCCGCCCCCATATGCCGCAAGGTGACGACAAGGTGAACCACGAATTGCGTCGCCCTTCGCTTGCCAAGCAAAAGGGCCACATATAGGGTGCGCGCGAATTGCCGGGGGCGGGTTGAGTTCCGGGCCAAAGACCAAGAAGGACGACCTCATGTTTGCAACTCCTGCCTATGCGCAGTCGGCCGGGGGCGGTTTAGCCGCGTTCGGCAGCTTCGTTCCGCTGCTCCTGATCTTCGCGATCATGTATTTCCTGCTGATCCGGCCGCAGCAAAAGAAGCTTAAGGATCACCAGAAGATGGTGGCCAATGTCCGGCGCGGCGACCAGGTGGTCACCCAGGGCGGCATCATCGGCAAGATCGCCAAGGTCAAGGACGACAACGAGATCGAGCTTGAGATCGCGACCGGCGTGAAGGTCCGGGTGGTCAAGTCGACGCTTGCGCAGGTCATGTCTAAAACCGAACCCGCGAACGACTAGACCTCGGCTGGACGGGCAGGCACCATGCTGCAAATCGCAATCTGGAAGCGGATCCTGATCTGGGGGCTAGTTGCCCTTGGAGTAGTCTTTGCTGTCCCGAACGGGTTCTACACCCGCGTCGAGGGCCATAACGACGCCGTCCAGCTGATCGACGTGCAGGGCGAGACGCCGGAACTGGCCGAGGCGCGCGATGGCTGGCCATCCTGGATGCCATCCTCGCTGGTCAATCTGGGGCTCGATCTGCGCGGCGGCGCGCATCTTCTGGCCGAAGTGAAGGTCGAGGACGTTTACGAAAGCCGGATGGATTCGTTCTGGCCCGAGGTTCGCGATGCCTTGCGCGATGAACGCGGCGTGGTGGGCACCGTGCGGCGGCTGCCTTCGCCGCTCGATGAACTGCGGGTGCGGATCTCGGAACCGGGAGGCATGGCGCGGGCGCTGGAAGTGGTGCGCGGGCTGGCCAGCCCGGTGGTCTCGCTGACCGGCGTCGGGGCGTCGGATTACCAGGCACGGGCCGAAGGCGAGACGATCATCGTGACGCTGTCGGACGCCGAGAAGCTGGCCACCGACGACCGGACGATCCAGCAATCGCTTGAAATCATCCGCCGCCGGGTTGACGAGGTCGGCACACGCGAGCCGACGATCCAGCGGCAGGGCGACCGACGGATCCTGATTCAGGTGCCAGGGATCGGCAGCGCGGCAGAATTGAAGGCGCTGATCGGAACCACTGCGCAGTTGACGTTTCATCCTGTGATCAGCCGCACCTCGGATCGGAACGCCGATCCTGGCGGTCGCAACGTGGTGTACCCGTCGTTGGACGAAGAAGGCACCTATTACATCCTCGAGCAGACCCCCGTCGTAACCGGCGAGGAACTGGTCGATGCGCAGCCGGCCTTTGACCAGAACGGCCGACCGGCAGTGAATTTCCGGTTCAACCCCACCGGCGCGCGGAAGTTCGGTGACTACACGGCCGAGAATATTGGCAGCCCGTTCGCCATCGTGCTGGACGAAGAGGTCATTTCCGCACCCGTGATCCAGAGCCACATTCCCGGCGGGTCCGGGATCATCACCGGCAATTTCACGGTCGAGGAATCGACGAAACTGGCGGTTTTGTTGCGTGCCGGGGCCTTGCCGGCCGAGATGACGTTCCTGGAGGAGCGCACCATCGGGCCGGAACTGGGGCAGGACAGCATCGACGCGGGCAAGATCGCCTGTGCGGTGGCGGGGATGGCGGTGCTGGTCTTCATGGCGCTGAGCTATGGCTGGTTCGGGATCATCGCCAATGTCGCGCTGATCCTGAATGTCGGCATGATCTTCGGCGTCCTCAGCATGATCGGTGCGACGCTGACGCTGCCGGGCATTGCCGGGATCGTGTTGACCATCGGCATGGCGGTCGATGCCAACGTGCTGGTCTATGAACGGATTCGCGAGGAACTGAAGACTGCGCGCGGCCCGGCGCGGGCAATCGAGCTGGGCTATGAAAAAGCGTTGAGTGCGATTCTCGATGCCAACATCACCACGCTGATCACCGCGACGATCCTCTTCGCCATGGGATCGGGGCCGGTCCGCGGCTTCGCGGTGACGTTGGGGATCGGCATCCTGACCTCGGTATTCACCGCGATCTTCGTCACGCGGCTTCTGATCGTGACGTGGTTCGAATACCGCCGTCCAAAGACGATAGAGGTCTGATGTCATGCGCCTGAGACTTGTCCCCGATGTCACCAAGATCGACTTTTTTGCCCAGGCGCGGCTGACCTTCGGTGCCTCGGTCGTGGCGGTGATCCTGTCGATCGTCGTCTTCTTCCTGATCGGGCTGAACTACGGCATCGATTTCCGTGGCGGCACGACGATCCGCACGGAATCGGCACAGCCGGTCGATGTCGGTGCCTATCGCGCGGCGATTGCTCCGCTGGACCTGGGCGATGTCTCGATCACCGAGGTTTTTGACGCAACCTTTGCCGACAACCAGAACGTCGCGATGGTGCGGATCGAGGCGCAGGACGGCGAAGAGGCAATCACGCCCGAGACCATCCAGGCGGTCGAGGCGACGTTGCAAGGGGTTGATCCGTCGATAACCTTTCCTTCGGTCGAAAGCGTCGGGCCGAAAGTGTCGGGCGAGTTGATCCAGAAAGCGGTGATCTCGGTGCTGCTGGCGACGTTGGCGATCCTGATCTATATCTGGCTGCGGTTCGAGTGGCAGTTCGCCGTGGGCGCGGTTGCGGCCCTTGTGCATGATGTGGCGTTGACGATCGGGATTTTCGCGATATTCGGGCTTCGGTTCGATCTGTCGATCATCGCGGCACTGCTGACGATCCTTGGCTATTCGATCAACGACACGGTGGTCGTGTTCGACCGGCTGCGCGAGAACCTGATCAAGTACAAGAAGATGCCCTTGCGCGACGTGATGAACATTTCGGTCAACGAGACGTTGAGCCGGACGGTTATGACATCCGGCACCACGCTGATCGCGCTGATCGCGCTTCTGGTGCTTGGCGGTGACGTGATTCGGGGCTTTGTGTTCGCAATGACCTGGGGTGTGGTGGTGGGCACCTATTCTTCGGTCTTCGTGGCCAAGAACATCGTCCTGTTCCTCGGCATCGACCGCGACAAGGCAAAACCCAATGCGGGCAACCAATACGCCGATATAGATGCCTGACCCGGTCGCCTGTCGACGGGCGGGCTGAAGGAGGTATGCGATGCGTCTGAACGAGATCCGCTTTACCGACGGTCTGCCGGTCGATGGCTACGGACCGGGTTTCTTCCGGATCGGCGGCGAGGTGCATCACGGCGCCGTGCTGGTTCTGCCATCGGGTGTGACGGCGTGGGGCGGGTTTGCCGACATGGCCGCGCTGGTTGCGGCGAGTGCGGCGGTGGACGTCATCTTCGTTGGAACCGGGGCCGAGATTGCGCATCTGCCGGCACGTTTCCGCGAAGCGCTGGACGCGGCGGGGATCGGCGTTGAACCGATGGCCAGCCCCGCGGCCTGCCGGACCTACAATATCCTGCTGTCCGAGGGGCGGCGCGTCGGACTGGCGCTGCTGCCGGTGTGAGGCAGGGGACGACTCCGGCGGCGATATTCTGGCCAGGAAGAAGGGCAGGGGCAGGGATTGGGCGGTTTGCTTGAAGTCAAGGATCTGACGGTGCAGCGCGGCGGGATCGCGGTGCTGTCCGGCGTCGGCTTCACGCTGGACGCGGGCGCGGCGCTGATCCTGCGCGGTGCGAACGGGTCGGGCAAGACGACGCTGCTGCGAACCGTAGCGGGCTTGCAGCCGCCCATGGCCGGAACGGTGCGGGTGGCGCCCGACGCTATCGCCTATGCCGCCCATGCGGACGGGGTGAAGGCGGTTCTGACGGTTGCCGAGAACCTGCGCTTCTGGGCCGGGGTCTACGGGTCCGTCGCGATCGAGGACGCCTTGGCGGCGTTCGATTTGGGCGGATTGGCGGAGCGCCCGGCGCAGGCGCTTTCGGCCGGGCAGAAACGCCGACTGGGGCTGGCGCGGCTGATCGTGACCGGGCGGCCGGTCTGGGTGCTGGACGAGCCGACGGTGTCGCTCGACCGGGCCGCGGTGGGGTTGTTCGCATCGGCAGTGCAGGCGCATCTGGCGGCGGGTGGCGCGGCGCTGATCGCGACCCATATCGATCTGGGGATCGACGCGGCGGAGTTAGACGTGACGCCCTGCCGGGCGATCGCGACGACCGCGCAGGGCGTGTTCGACGAGGCGTTCCGGTGATCCGGCTGCTGATCCGCGATCTGGCACTGGCGGTGCGTGCGGGCGGTGGCTTTGGGCTGGGTCTTGCGTTTTTCCTGATAGTGATAGTGTTGGTGCCGTTCGGGGTCGGGCCCGAAACCGTCTTGCTGGCGCGGATCGCGCCGGGGATATTGTGGATCGGGGCGTTGCTGGCCTGCCTGCTGTCTCTCGACCGGATCTTTCAGCTGGATTTCGAGGATGGCTCGCTGGACCTTCTGGCCACCGCGCCGATACCGATGGAGGGCGTGGTGGCGGTGAAAGCACTGGCGCATTGGCTGACTACCGGACTGCCGTTGGTCATGGCGGCACCTTTTCTGGGCGTAATGCTGAACTTGCCGGGACCGGGCTACGCCTGGCTGGTGCTGTCGCTGGTGCTGGGAACGCCGGCCCTGTCGATGATCGGCGCGTTCGGCGCGGCGCTGACGGTGGGGCTGAAGCGGGGCGGGCTGCTGCTGTCGTTGCTGGTCCTGCCGCTTTACGTGCCGACGCTGATCTACGGTACCGAAGTGGCGCGGCGCGGAGCCGAGGGGCTGGCAGTGGCCACGCCGCTGGCGCTTCTGGCGGGAATCACGCTGGCCGCCGTGGCGTTGCTGCCGTTCGCGGCGGCAGCTGCGCTCCGCGTCAATCTGCGCTAGGGGCTGACGGCGATGTGTGTGGTACGCCGCGGCGGGAACGGCTAGAAGGCGGTCATGTCGATCTGGGAATATGCAAATCCGCTGAAATTCATGGGCTGGACGGCGCCGCTGGTGCCGGTGCTGTGGGTGCTTTCGGGCATCGCCCTGACGGTCGGGCTGATCTGGGGGTTCTTCCTGACGCCCGATGATTACCGCATGGGCGCGACCGTCAAGATCATCTACATCCACGTACCTTCGGCGATGATGGCGATCAATGCCTGGGTGATGATGCTGGTGACCTCGCTGATCTGGCTGATAAGACGGCATCACGTTTCGGCGCTTGCGGCCAAGGCGGCGGCGCCGGTGGGGATGATCATGACGGTGGTTGCGCTGATTTCGGGCGCGATCTGGGGTCAACCTATGTGGGGCACATGGTGGGCCTGGGATCCGCGGCTGACCTCGTTCCTGATCCTGTTTCTGTTCTACCTTGGCTATATGGCGATGTGGGCCGCGATCGACGATCCAGATACCGCTGCCGACCTCACCTCGGTGCTGTGCCTTGTCGGTTCGGTCTTTGCGGTCCTGTCGCGTTACGCAGTGAATTTCTGGAACCAGGGACTGCATCAGGGCGCGTCGCTGTCACTGGATTCCGAGGAGAACGTGCACGATGTGTTCTGGCTGCCGTTGCTGGTGGTGCTGGCCGGTTTCGTGCTGCTTTTTCTCGCGCTGGTCCTGGTGCGGACCCGGACCGAGATTCGGGCGCGGCGGCTGCATGCGATCGCGCTGCGCGAGAGGATGGGGTGATGCCGGATCTGGGGAAATATGCCGCCGAGGTGCTCTCGGCCTATGGTCTGACGCTGGTTCTGGTGGCGGGGCTGATTTTGGCGACATGGGCGCGGTCGCGCCGGGTGCGCCGAGCGCTTGAGCGGGCGGAGGCGCGGCGTGCGGATGGCTAAGGTATCGCCCCTGATGATCGCGCCGCCGCTGATCTTTGCGGCTTTGGCGGCGATGTTCTGGGTGGGGATGCAGCGCGAGGATCCGAATGCGCTGCCCTCTGCCTTCGTGGGAAAGCCTGCACCGCCGGTGGCGCCCGCCGGATTGCCCGGTTTTGCACGCCTCACCGATCAGG
This sequence comes from Brevirhabdus sp., assembly GCA_024637315.1. Lineage (GTDB taxonomy): Bacteria > Pseudomonadota > Alphaproteobacteria > Rhodobacterales > Rhodobacteraceae > JAHEAO01. The sequence goes on along the minus strand of JAGXFH010000034.1, from coordinate 382,325 downwards.
ATTTACGGACGGGCGAGGTGACAATCGTGAATTTCTGGGCCAGCTGGTGTCCCCCATGCCGGGCGGAGCATCCTGTATTGATGCAGATGGCAAGAGATGGCATTCGCGTAGCAGGGGCGAACTTCAAGGACGCTCAGGCGGATGCCATCGAATATCTTGACAAAGAGGGTAATCCGTTTTTCGGAATTTCATTCGATCCGAGTGGGCGTAATGCTGTCGATTGGGGTATCGCCGCGCCTCCGGAAACGTTCATCGTCGATGGCGACGGGACCGTTCTCTACAAATTCATCGGGCCGCTCGTCGGAAGCCACTACGAGCGAACGTTCTTGCCAGAACTGGACGCGGCACTGGGCCGCAACTAGGGGCCGCAACTAGCCGAAATAGGCCGCGATGACGACCATCAGGGTCAGGCCGAACGCTTCGACCACCGGCATCGGCAGATTGATGACGCGGGTGCGCGGCCGGGAGAATTTTGGTTCACGGGTCATGTGTCACCTCTAGCGAAAGAAGGTTAACGCGGCATGGCCGGTCTGGTTCCAATCGGAAACAATGCGTTTCCGTTTGCCGCATTGATGGCCAGATATTTTGCGCCGCGGGCTGCGCCCGCGCCGCGCTGCGCTTCGCGCGAGGATATTTGGCGACGAATGATGCGAGGGGATTCCCTGCTTTGAGAAGGGGCGTTGGCGCGGACAGGCCCGCCCGAGGGCTGCATGTCCGCGCATCCGGCCGCGCCACCGTCACGCCTTGGCGAGGTTGCGCAGGACGTAATGCAGTACGCCGCCGTTCTCGACATACTCGATCTCGACCGCGGTATCGATCCGGCACTTGATCTGGATCTCCCTGGTGCTGCCATCACCATAAGTGATGGTGCAGGGCAAGGTCGAGAGCGGCTTGAGGTCACCTTCGAGACCGGTGATCGAGACGGTTTCATCGCCCTTCAGATTCAGCGACTTGCGGGTATCGCCGCCGGTGAACTCGAACGGGATCACGCCCATGCCGACGAGGTTGGAGCGGTGGATCCGCTCGAAATTCTCGGCGATCACCGCCTTGACCCCCAGAAGCGCGGTGCCCTTGGCGGCCCAGTCTCGCGAGGAGCCGGCGCCGTATTGTTCGCCCGCGAAGATAACCAGCGGAGTACCGGCTTCCTGATGCGCCATTGCAGCGTCGAAGATCGAGGACTGCTTGCCGTCCGGTCCAAGCGTGTACCCGCCTTCGACGTTGTCCAGCATCTCGTTGCGAACGCGGATATTGGCGAACGTACCGCGCATCATCACCTCGTGATTGCCGCGCCGCGAACCGTAGGAGTTGAATTCGCGCGGCTGTACCTGACGTTCGATCAGGTATTTGCCGGCCGGCGTGGTGTCCTTGAACGAACCGGCTGGAGAGATGTGGTCGGTGGTGACCATGTCGCCAAGGATCGCCAGAACCTTGGCATCCTTGATATCGTGGATCGTGCCGGCCTCTTTCGACATGCCCTGGAAATAGGGTGGGTTCTGGATGTAGGTCGAGGTCGGCGGCCAGTCATAGGTCAGGCTGTCGGTGGTCTCGACGCCGCGCCATTTCTCGTCGCCCTTGAAGACATCCGCATATTTCGACTGGAAGGCATCGCGGGTTACGGTTTTCTCCACCAGATCGGCGATTTCCTTGGTCGAGGGCCAGATGTCTTTGAGGTAGACATCCTTGCCGTTCTTGTCCTGTCCGATCGGGTCATTGGCGATATCGACATTCATGTCGCCGACCAGCGCATAGGCCACCACGAGCGGCGGCGAGGCGAGGTAGTTGGCACGGACATCGGGGGAGATCCGACCCTCGAAATTGCGGTTGCCCGACAGAACGCTCGTGGCGATCAGGTCATAGTCGTTGATCGCCTTCGAGATCGCGGGTTCCAGCGGGCCGGAGTTGCCGATGCAGGTGGTGCAGCCATAACCGACGAGGTTGAAACCGATGGCGTCGAGATCTTCCTGCAGGCCGGCGGCCTCGAGGTATTCGCTGACCACCTGCGAACCGGGGGCCAGCGAGGTCTTGACCCAGGGCTTGCGGTTCAGGCCAAGCTCTCGTGCCTTGCGGGCGACCAAGCCCGCGCCGATCATCACGTAGGGGTTCGAGGTGTTGGTGCAGGAGGTGATCGAGGCGATCACGATCGAGCCGTCATGTAACTGGTAATGTCCATCATCGGTCATCACGTAGGCGCGCTGGTGGTGTCCGATGTCGCCGGGAATGTCCTGCGGTTCAGGCTGGCCGCCCTCGCCTTCCCAGCGGACCTCTTCGCGTTTCGTCGGATCGCCGTCGCGGGCACCCTTGATGTATTCGGCGAAAGCGCTTCCGGCCCTGTCGAGCGCGATATGGTCTTGCGGTCGCTTCGGGCCGGAGATCGCGGGCACGACCGTGCCCATGTCAAGTTCCAGCGTGTCGGTATAGATCGGATCATAGTCCTTGCCGCGCCACAAGCCGTTTTCGCGGGCATAGGCCTCGACCAGCGCGATGCGGTCGTTGTCGCGGCCGGTCTGTTCGAGATAGCGCAGGGTTTCGTTGTCGACCGGGAAAAAGCCGCAGGTGGCGCCGTATTCCGGCGCCATGTTGGCGATGGTGGCGCGGTCGGCCAGCGGCAGGTAATCCAGCCCCTCGCCGTAGAATTCCACGAATTTGCTGACCACGCCCTTCTTGCGCAGCATCTCGACCACGCGCAGCACGAGATCTGTGGCGGTGGTGCCTTCGACCATCCTGCCGGTCAGCTTGAAGCCCACGACCTCGGGGATCAGCATCGAGATCGGCTGGCCCAGCATCGCGGCCTCGGCCTCGATCCCGCCGACGCCCCAGCCCAGTACGGCGAGGCCGTTGACCATTGTGGTGTGGCTGTCGGTGCCGACAAGCGTGTCGGGATAGGCGATTTCGGTGCCGTTCTGGTCCTTGTCGGTCCAGACGGTCTGCGCAAGGTATTCAAGGTTGACCTGGTGGCAGATGCCCGTTCCGGGCGGCACGACGCGGAAATTGTTGAACGCCGACTGGCCCCATTTCAGGAAGGTGTAGCGTTCCATGTTGCGTTCATATTCGCGGTCGACATTCATCTGGAAGGCGCGGGGATTGCCGAATTCGTCGATCATCACCGAGTGGTCGATCACCAGGTCAACCGGGTTCAGCGGGTTGATCTTTTCGGCATCGCCGCCAAGCGCCACGATCCCGTCGCGCATCGCCGCCAGGTCAACAACCGCCGGAACGCCGGTGAAATCCTGCATCAGCACACGGGCCGGGCGATAGGCGATCTCGCGCGGGTTCTGACCGCCCTTTTCCGCCCATTCGGCGAAGGCCCTGATATCGTCGGTCGAGACGGTCTTGCCATCCTCGAACCGCAGCATGTTCTCCAGCACGACCTTGAGCGCGGCAGGCAGGCGCGAAAAGTCGCCCAGCCCCGCCGCCTCTGCCGCGGCGATCGAGTAGTAATCGACGGAGCGATCGCCGATCTTCAGGGTCTTGCGGGTTTTCGAACTGTCATGGCCAACGGTAACGGTCATCTGGGGGTCCCTTCAGTTTGGGCGAGGGTTCATGTCGATCAGGGTTTGCCGCAATGGCGCGCGGCATTCAAGGGGGGTGACGAAATAACTGTATACCATTGTGTACCGTTCTGCAATTCCGGAGTGACAGAACCGTGATATTACGGACTTATCGCAATTGGTTGATTGGCAGTCGCGGCGCGAGTGGTCTAGGAACATGATGGGGACGGATAAAGGACGGTCAATGAAAGCATCTCTTGCAGCCATTTCGATGGCTTTCGCGGTGGCGTGTTCGCTGGCCTTCGCGATCGCTGCGCCAAGTGCCGCGTCGGCGCAGTCTCAGCCCGTCGTCGTCGAACTGTACACCTCGCAGGGATGCTCGTCCTGCCCTCCGGCCGATGCGATCTTGGCCGAACTGGCGAAGCGCGATGACGTGATCGCGCTGGCGCTGCACGTCGATTACTGGGACTATCTGGGCTGGAAGGATCAGTTCGGCAGCCCCGACCATGCCCAACGACAGCGCGCCTATGCGCGCCGGGCCGGGAAGGGGATGGTCTATACCCCGCAGATGATCGTCGGCGGCCGTGACCATCTGGTCGGCGCCAAGCCGATGAAGCTGGCCGAACTGATCAGTGCGCATTATCGGGCGAAGCCGGCAGTCACCATGCGGCTGACGCGGGATGGTGACGTACTGGCCGTGATCGCCGAGCGCAACGGCTCTGCCGCATTGCCCGAGAAGATGATGGTGCATCTGGTGCGGTTCGATCCCTTGCGCGAAGTCGAGATCAGGCGCGGCGAGAATGCCGGCCGGAAGATTTCCTATGCCAACATCGTGACCTCGTGGGATCCGGTCGCCAAATGGGATGGCAAAGAGGCGCTGAAACTGTCGATCGACTTGCGCGGCGATACCTCGCCGGTCGCGGTTCTGGTGCAGACTTCGGGGCACGGGCCGATTCTGGCGGCGGCGCAGATGAAGTAGCGGCGCTCAGGCCCGTCACCCGGCGCCGGTCGGTTGGCCCTGCGGCAGACTCCGCGCCGGGTTGCCCGCCACAGTCGCCCCGGCGGGAACATCGCGCGTGACGACGCTTCCCGCACCGATGATTGCCCTGTCCCCGATGCTGATGCCGGGCAAAAGGATCGCGCCGCCCCCGATCCAGACCCGATCACCGACGGTTACGGTCCGCGCCCGTTCCAGACCCACGATTCGCTTCGCCGGGTCCTTGTGATGCTCGGCGCAGTAGATCTGCACAGAAGGACCAAGCAGCGAGCCGGCGCCGATTCGAACCGGCGCTGTATCGAGGATCGTGCAGCCGGCATTGAGGTAGACGCCCCGCTCCAGAGTGATGTTGAACCCGTAGGCGCAGTGGAACGGCGCCTCGATATAGGCATCCTCTGCCACGGCCGCGAAAAGCTGCGCAAGTTCGGCGGCGATTCTGCCACGCCGGTCCGGCGGCAGGCTGTTGTGCTGGTGCACCGCGTGGCGGGCGCGGTTGCGCAGGTCCTCAAGCTCTGGGTCGATGCAGGTGTACCAGCGGCCTGCTTGCATCTTTTCGCGCTCTGTCTTTTGCATCGTCCCGGTTTATGGCCTGTCAATGAAGTTTCAAATCTGCATCCAACGGTTTTTCAGCGTTTCCCCTTCAGCATCTTGCCCATCTCGCCGACCTTCCAGCGGCGGTGAATCCAGAACCACTGGCCGGGATCGGCAAGGATGCGCGCCTCGAGGCTTGCATTCATCGCGGCGGTCATGGTCACCGGATCGCTGTGCGGGATCGGCGCCTCGAGGTCGATGTCGAAGCTCATGCCATCGGCGCGGCGGGTGCCATAGAACGGGATCAGCTCGGCGCCGTAGCGCAGCGCCAGCTCGCTGGCCGAGAGCGCTGTGCGGGCGGGACGGCCGAGGAATTTCATCCGCTTGCCCTTGCTGACATGTTGGTCGAACAGCAACACCAATATGCCGCCGGCCTTGAGGTGGCGGACGAATCCCGCGGTACCGCGCCGGCCCTGCGCGAAGATCGGTCCACCATACGCGGTGAAGGTACCGGCATAATGATCGTTGAAGAACTTGTTGGCGGCCGGGCGGTAGAGCCCGCCGACTGCGTAGCCAAGCCCGACGAGTGCGGCTCGGGGCGCCTCGTAGTTGCCGAAATGGCCGGTCACCAGGATCACCGGGCGCTTTTCGGCTTGCGCCTCTTGCAATGCGGCAAAGCCGGGGCCGGTGATCTCGGCATTGGCGCTGCGCGCCAGGAATTCGTCGGGTGAATAGTTCTCGATCATCGTGCGGCCGGCATTGTCGGCGACCTGGGCGATAATGGCGGCGCGTTCGGCGCGGTCCATGTCGGGAAAGACATAGCTCAGATTGATCGCCGAGCGGCGGTTATAGCCCGCCAGCGGCGCGATCACCCGGCGGGTGAACCAGCCCATCGCCGGCACCCGCCGGTCATATGGCAGTAGCCGCAACGCCGAGATGACCGACCGCAGGGCGCGGTCGGTGGCCCAGTCGGTCAGGCTCCGGCCTTCGGGGTCTTCGGCGCTGGAGGTCATTCAGGCGGGCTGTTCGCTTTGCTGCTGCCGTTCACGATGCCAGACATAAAGCCCCGACCCGACGATCACAAGCGCGCCGAGGAAGGTCATGGCGTCCGGGATCTCATCGAAGAACAGGTAGCCGAACACGACAGCGAAGATCAGCCCGACATAGGTGAAGGGGGCGACGACCGCGGCCTCTGACAGGGTGAAGGCGCGGATCAAGAAATACTGGCCGGTGCCGCCGATCACCCCCAGCGCCAGCATCAGCGCGGCATCGGGCAGGGTCGGGGTCCGCCAGACGCCCGGCACCAGGATCGTTGCGACCAGCGTGCCGATCAGCGTGGTGTAGAGAAGGCTTGTAAGGCTGTTTTCATCACGTCCCAGCAGGCGGGTCGAGATGACATAGGACGCATAGAAACAGGCCCCCAGAAGCGGCAGCACGGCATAGAGCGAGAAGATTTCCGTGCCCGGGCGGATGATGATCAGCGCACCGACAAGCCCGGCCATGATGCCGAAGATCCGGCGCGGGCCGGCGCGTTCCTTCAGTACCAGAAACGCCAGAAGCGTCACCAGCAGGGGATTGGTGTCGAACACCGCCGTCGCCTGCGCCAGCCCGATATGCGCGATCGAGGTGAAAAAACAGAATGTCGCCCCGAAGACGAAGGCCGAGCGCAGCATCTGAACGCCGAGATGCCGGGTGCGCAAGAGCGCGGCGAGGCGCGGCGCAAACCACACGAACACGACCACCGTATGGCAGGTATAGCGCGCCCAGAGCACCTGCATCGGCTCGTAGCGTTGTGCAAGACCCTTGGCGATGGCGTCCATCGCCGAGAATGTGGCGACCGCGATGACCATCATCACGATGCCCTGTGCCGTAGGCGCCAGTCCGCGGAACCATGTCACGCGGCGGCTTTCGGCAATCCGGTTCCGATCATCGCATCGCGGGTGACGAGGTCGGCGAGGTCTGCTTCGCTCAGCTCTTCGGTGCCTGCGGGCCTGGCGGGCAGCACGATGTAGCGCATGTCGGCGGTCGAATCGTGCACCCGGATGCGGATGCTATCGGGCAGGACGAGGCCGAATTCCGCCAGCACCTTGCGCGGCTCGCGCACCACACGGCTGCGGTAGGCGCGGGTCTTGTACCAGTCGGGCGGCAGGCCCAGAAGGTTGCGTGGGTAACACGAGCAGAGCGTGCAGACGATGACATTGTGGATATGGGGCGTGTTCTCGACGACGATCAGCCGCAGGCTGCCGATATCGAACCCCATCTCGCGGCTGGCTGCGGAGCCATTCGCCAGCAGGCGCGCCTTGAACGCGGGGTCGGTCCAGGCGCGGGCGACGACCTTTGCGCCATCCGCCGGAGATCGCGCATCCATCGCGTCGATCTGGGCGGCGATGTCGGCCGCCGTGGTTATCCCTTTCACGATCAGCAACTCGCGTATCGCGATCTCCATCACCTGCCAGTAGGTCAGCGGGGCGTCATTGTCGGGCCGGAAAGGGTGGCCAGAAGGCGACAGGTGGTCGGTGTGGTCGTGCGGCATGTCAGGACTCGAGCGGTTCAAGCCAATGCGCGAAAATCTCGGCATCGAGCGTGTCATCGGGGTTCTCGGCCGCCGCGCCCCATATCTCGGCCATGGAAAAGCGGACGCGGTAGAGGGCGCGCGGTTCGGCGCGTTGCCGGTAGGCAAGTTGTTCGGGGTTGGGGTAATCACCGAGGCTGCGTTCGATGATTCCGGTCTTGCCGCGCAGATAGGCCGGTGTGCGGACATGGCCGGGCGGCATCATGGCACGGACGCGGACCCGGTCAGCCATTGGCGGCCTCGGAATAGGTGGTGCCGCGCTTGCTGATATCCTCCATCCTGGCGCCGAGTTCTTCGATCGAATAGACGCCGGCCTCCAGCAGGTTCTGGTTCACCGAGGCGATCCAGCGTTCGTAGTAGCTCATCGACTCGAACGCCTCTTCGCCCATGTCTTCAAGCGCGCGGCGCAAGCCGTCGACGGTGAAAAGCCCCTTGGCCGAGGCCAGCACCATCAGCGCATCGACGCGCTTTTCCCAAAGCGCGAAATCGTGTTCGGCGGGATCAAGCGGGCCTGCATCGAGGCCACCCATATCGTGCCAGCGGCGTCCGGTGGTGTCGGTCATGACCGAGACGGTAGGTGGATCGAGGGAGGCTGTCCAGAGCGTCCGACCCTTTGCGCGGAATTGAGACGCCTTGCGTCGTCAGGACTTCCAGAACTGCGTGCGATTGCGCTCCGCGCGGGGATATTTGTGGACGAATGATGCCGCGGATCTGGCGGCGTTGCGCTGCCTCGGGCCAGGTGGGCGCGGCGCCCGGCTAGTCTTCTTCGGCGACCAGGAAGATCTCTCCGGCCTCTTCGAGGTCGCGGATCACCGCGACGACGGCGTTCTGAGCCTCTTCGCCGTCGCGATCCCTGACCTTGCCGAGCGCCTCCATCTCTTCGCGCATCGAACCGGCCATGCGCTGCGACATGTTCGCCAAGATGAACTCGGTTGCCTTCGCCGCCGCGCCGCTGGCCGAGGCGAGGGCGGTGATGAGCTTGGCCGGGTCGACATCGCGGGTGATCTTCGGGATGTCGCGCGGGTCGATCCGGGATGGGATATTGGCGAAGGTGAAAATCGCGCGTCGCACTTCGGTAGCAAAGCCTTCATCTTGCTGGTGCAGTCCTTCCAGCACATCTTCGCGCGTCGCGGCGGGCGAGAAGTTGAGGATCGCGCCGACCCGTTCGACAGGGCCCTCGGCGAAGGCCTTCATCGGTTGCGCGTCAAGCTGACTGGCCAGCGACAGGCCGATCCGGCGTACCACGTCCGGCGCGATATTGCCGGTCAGAGAAATCGCATAGGCAATGCGACGGGCACGGGCGCCGGGCAGCGCGCCCAGAAGTTCCGCGGCTTTCGACACCTTCAGTTTCGACAAGAGAACCGCGCAGACCTCGACGCTTTCCTCTTCCAGGACCGGCTGAAGCGTTTCGAGGCCGAGCGCGCCGATCCGGTCCCAGGGATCGCCCTGCGCCGACACCCCGGCCTGCTTGCGCAGCCGGGTGGCCATTTCGGAACTCATCGTGCTTTCGAGGATCGACAGCGCCTCGTCTACACCGCCGGGGAACGACAGGCCGATCCCGTCAATCTCTGCCAGAAACTCTTCGATCACCTGCTGCAGCGTCGGTCGGTCGATATAGCGCAACGTCGTCATCTGGCGGGTGAGTTCGGCCAGCGTCGCCTCGGACATGCCGGCAAGCGACAGGTCCGCACCTTCGGCCATCAGCAGGCGCACGACGATGGCTGCTTTTTGCCGTTTGCTGAGTTTGCGTATCGGACCGGGCGCAGCCGACGCCGCGCCGCCGGAGCGGTTGATCTGTGTGGGCAGCGCCGAACTCACCGAACCCTCCATTCTGAAGTCGTCTGGAGGGGTGATGCCACAGCAGCGGTTAACAGGCCGTGACCTGTCGGCGGACTCGCTGACTAACTGGTGGCTTTTTCCACGCAGGTCTGGGCGGTCGTATCCCAGACATAGCCTCCGGTACAGGAACTGGTGGTTTGTTCGGCGTGATCGCCGCACATTCCACGCGCCAGCGTCGGCGTTGCAGCCAGCACCAGAACTGTCAGAATCGCGAGGGTCTTCATGGGCACCTCCGTTCAAGGATGGGCGATACTAACACGATTTCCGGCGATTCCCTAGCGTCAGGTCTCGCCAAAGACCCGGGCGAAGATCGTGTCGACATGTTTGGTGTGATAGCCGAGATCGAATTTCTCTTCGATTTCGGCGGCGGTGAGGGCGGCGGTGACGTCTGGATCGGCCAGAAGCTCGGTCTTGAAGTCCTTGCCCTGTTCCCAGACCTTCATCGCGTTCCGTTGCACCAGACGATAGGCGTCCTCGCGGCTGACGCCGGCCTGGGTCAACGCCAGCAGCACCCGCTGGCTCATTACCAGGCCCCGGAACTTGTTCATGTTGGCCAGCATCGATTCGGGGTAGACGACGAGCTTGTCGATCACGCCCGCCAGCCGGTTCAGGGCAAAGTCGAGGGTGATGGTGGCATCCGGCGCGATGCTGCGCTCGACGCTGGAATGGCTGATATCGCGTTCATGCCAGAGCGCCACGTTTTCCATCGCCGGGATCACTGCCATGCGGACAAGGCGGGCGAGGCCGGTCAGGTTCTCGGTCAGCACCGGGTTTCGCTTGTGCGGCATGGCGCTTGATCCCTTCTGGCCGGGAGAGAAGAACTCCTCGGCCTCCAGCACCTCGGTGCGCTGCATGTGGCGGATCTCGGTGGCGATGTTCTCGATCGAACTGGCGATGACGCCGAGCGTGGCGAAGAACATCGCATGGCGGTCGCGGGGGATGACCTGGGTGCTGATCGGTTCGGGGGTCAGGCCGAGTTTTTCGCAGACATGCGCCTCGACCGCCGGATCGATGTTGGCGAAGCTGCCGACCGCACCAGAGATTGCGCCTGTGGCGATCTCGGTGCGCGCGTTTTCCAGGCGGCGCTTGTTGCGGTTCATCTCGGCATAGAACCGCGCAAGGGTCAGGCCGAACGTCGTTGGTTCGGCATGGATGCCGTGGCTGCGGCCGATCCGCACGGTGTCCTTGTGCTCCAGCGCGCGGCGCTTCAGCGCTGCCAGAAGCCTGTCCATGTCGACCAAAAGGATATCGGCGGCGCGGGTCAACTGGACGTTGAGCGTTGTGTCGAGCACATCCGAAGAGGTCATGCCCTGGTGTACGAAGCGGGCCGCATCGGCCCCGACGATCTCGGACAGATGGGTCAGGAAGGCGATCACGTCATGCCTGGTCACCGCCTCGATCTCGTCGATCCGGGCGACGTCGAATTCCGCATCCTTCGCCTTCCACAGCGCCTCGGCATTTTCCCGCGGGATCACGCCGAGTTCGGCCATCGCATCGCAGGCATGCGCCTCGATCTCGTACCAGATGCGGAATTTGGTCTCGGGCGACCAGATGGCCACCATTTCGGGGCGGGAATAGCGAGGGATCATCGGGGCGCCTTCGTGTTTGCAAGCGGTTCGGCGCGGTCATAGACTGGCGGGCGGCAGGTCACAAGAGAAGGGTGGTCGCATGCGCGACAGCGCGGGATCCTTGCGAAGTCGTTCGGTGCGGGGGTTCGCGTGAATACCCCGGTAGAGCGGCCACGTTCGCTGGCCCAGTTCGAGGGGCATTGGCGGCTTGACCGACAGATCGAGGACGCCGCACGCGGCGCGATGCACCTGACGGGCGAGGCGATGCTGGCGCGATCCGGCCTGCGGCTGGTCTATACCGAGACCGGCACGCTGCTGATCCCCGGCCAGGCGCCGCTGACCGCGACGCAGCGCTATGTCTGGCAGGAACGCGCGGGATGGGTGGCGATCCGGTTTTCCGACGGCCGGCCGTTTCACGGTTTTCCATTGCGCGCGGCGCAGGCCGAGGCGACGCATCTTTGCGAACCCGACCGCTATCATGTGCGCTACGACTTTTCACGCTGGCCGGAATGGTCTTCAGAATGGCATGTGACCGGGCCGCGCAAGGACTACGTGATGCGCTCTTGCTATCTGCGCTAACATCGACGGGCCTTGCGCGGGGGCTGCCGCTGGTGCAGAAAAGCGGGCAACAATACCTGGACAGGAGAGACGGGACATGAGTGTTTCTATGACGGATCGCGTTCTGGCCGAGGCCTTTGGCCCCCGCGAGGCCACCGCGCTGCGGATCAAGCAGGCGGTTCTGGTCGTGGCGGGGATCCTGCTTTTGACGGTCGCGGCTAAAATCAGGATCATGGTTCCGCCGTCGCCGGTGCCGGTGAATCTGGGCACCTTCGCTGTCTTGACCATCGCCGCGGCCTATGGCCCTCGGCTGGGGCTGACGACGATCCTCGGCTACATGCTGATCGGCGCTCTGGGCTTTGATGTTTTCGTCGGCTCGACCGCAGAACTGAACGGCGTCAGCTACATGATGGGATCGACTGGCGGCTACCTTTTCGGCTACGTGCTGGCGACCCTGGCTCTGGGACTTCTGGCGCGGCGCGGCTGGGACCGTTCGGTTTTGCTGATGGCGGCAGCGATGCTGATCGGCAATATCATTCTTTATGTGCCGGGGCTGGCCTGGCTTTCCTACTGGATCACCGCAGGCGCAAAGCTGGACGCGGCGACCTACGGCTCGCTCTGGAATCAGACGATGGCCTGGGGGGTTACCCCCTACCTGATCGGCGACGCGATGAAGCTGGCGCTGGCGGCGCTGCTGCTGCCGGCGGTCTGGAAGCTGGTCGGCAAGGCCCGCGCCTGATCCACTGCCCGCAATCAAACGGGAAAGGCGGTGCAAGAGGCACCGCCTTTTTTAGTTCCGGCATGCGGCGCGACGTTCAGGCCGCCTATGGGGGCTGTGGGCGGGGGGCCGGAAACGTGGATGCTGACCCTTGGGTTCACGGAGGTCCTGCCGTTGGCGTCGCAGAGCCGATCAATCGAATGTCACAGGCGCCTGCCTCATGCGATTGACGCTCAAGGCAAAGACATCCGGGCGCGCATAGTGACCGCTGGCGTCGAATTTGCGGCGCGAGGACCGGGCGGCCCCGACGTCGATCTCGGACAAGAGCAGTCCCTTTTCCTGATGCATTGGTCCCGCGTGAATGCCGCCAAAGGGCTTGTAGATCACCGCGTCGCCGGGATTGACCCATTCGTCCCTGTTCGGAAACAACTCGTCAAAATAGGGGATGTCGGTCGGAATGTCCGAAGCTTCAAGCGCGGTTGCGCAGCCGATCACCCAGCAGCCGCCTTCGCGGGCGATATGCTGCATCGTCGCCAGCCAGGTGTCGCCACTGTCCCATGTGGGCGCCACGTAGATATCGATATTCTGTGCATAGAGGGCATAACGCGCCAGCGGCATGTAGTTTTCCCAGCACAGCAGGGCGCCGACGCGCCCGACCGCGGTGTCCACCACATTGAGGCCAGAGCCGTCGCCAAACCCCCAGACCATGCGCTCGGGGTTGGTCGGCATCAGCTTGCGGTGGTTGTTCGCGATGGTTCCGTCTGCGTCGATGATGATGCAGCTGTTGTAAAGCGTGCTGCCGCTGACCGCACCGTCAAGCTCCTGATATCCGGCCACGATGACCACACCGTTATCCTTCGCCGCTTCCTGCAGGGGCGCCATGCCGCCCCGGCTGAGGTCGATCGCATTGGCTTGCAGCCGCGCGAACAAGGCGTCGGTCTTGCCCATCCCCGCGCCGGGCGGCAGGCGCCAGACGAAGGTGGGATATCCGGGAAACCAAGCCTCGGGGAAGACCACCATCGCGGCGCCGTCACGCGCGGCCTCTTCGATCAGTTGGACCGCGCGCGCCATGGTCTTTGGAAGATCCAGATAGACGGGCGGGTGTTGGATGATGGCAATCTTGGTCATGAGATATTCCCGAACAGTTGTTGGCGATGGTGATTCAGCGCAAGCCCCGATGTACCGCCTTCTGGCTCTTTCAGGATCAGAAGATTGTCGACGTCGGCTGGTCTAGCGCCATGGCGCCGGCATATTCGGACTGCGCCTCTTTTTGCAGCGGGTGATATCGTGCCGCCTGGATGTCACGGAACCGCCGCTCCAGCCCGACCTTGCGGTAAAAGCCCGCGCCGCCGGCCAGTTCCATCGCCAGTTCGACCGTGTGAATGGCGTTTTCCTCGACCAGCCTGCGACCGATCATGACGTCGTTGACGCTTTCTGCCGAGGGGGCATTGCGCTCTGCCGCCGCGATCATGTGCTCGCGCGCCATTCGCGCGGCCGCCAGCGCCGTATCCATCCGCCCGGCCAGCGATTGCAACCGGTGCGAGACCGGCTTCATCCCGGCAATGCCGATGGCGATGTCGCGCGCGCTTTCGGCCACGCCCAGATACGTTGAGTAGATCAGCGGGAAGGCGATGGTGGCGATAAGCTGGAATCCAGGGTGCCATTCGCCCGCCTTGCGTCTGAGCGGTATCTTGTCGTCGGCGACGAAAAGCCCTTCGATCATGATATCGTGCGATCCGGTGCCGCGCATCCCAAGCGTCTGCCAGGTATCCAGAACGGTGATTTCCTCTGCTGCCATCGGGGCGCCAAAATGCAGGACCGTGCGTTCGTCGCCTTCTTCGCAGATTGCGCTGGTCATCAGGATGTCCCCCATTGGGGCGCCTGAAGAGAACACCTTGCGGGCAGTGATCCGGTAGCCGCCGTCGACCTTTTCCGCCTTGCCGGACCCGCCGATCCAGTCCGACCCGCCGGAACTCAGCAGAACGATGTTTTCAGCGGCAACGCGGCGCAGAAGCGGCTCGACCAGCGGCCGGGCGGCCTCTTGGTGGCGCCAGCGCCATGCCGGAATAGCCACCTGATGGGTGTGCATCGACAGCGCCAGCCCGGTCGAGCCGCAAGCCCCGGCGATGATCCGCAGCACCTCGCACAGATCGCGCAAGGAAGCGCCGCCGCCGCCAAGCTCGGCCGGTACGCCCGCCGCGACCAGCCCGGCAGCCTTCAGCGCCTTGTAGTTTTCCGCGATGAATCCGTCGGTTTCATCATGCTCCGCGGCACGGCCGGAAATTTCGCCGGCAAGCCGCCGCGCGGTCTCCAGAAGCGTTGTCGGCGCTGCCGGTCTTGTTCTTGCTGCCACATCGTCCATTGGTCTACCCTCCTGTTCAATCTGTCATGACGATCGCAGACGGCAGATTATCCATCCAGTCCACAAACTGTACTGGATGCCCGGTGCAGTTGCCGCTAGGCTGAAGGACAAGCAATTCAACGGATGCAAGAGGTGGATCGTATGCGCGGAAGTTACGGACAATTCTGCCCGGTCGCGATGGCATCCGAAGTGATGTGCGCGCGCTGGACGCCGCTTGTGATCCGGGAACTCATGTGCGGCAGCACGCGGTTCAACGACCTTCGCCGTGGCGTGCCGCGGATGTCTCCGACGCTTCTGTCGAAGCGGCTGGGCGAACTGGAAGCGGCCGGTATTATCAGTGCAAGGCAGGATGCCAAGGGCGCCAAGGAATACCGCCTGACCGAGGCTGGCGAAGAGTTGCGCCCGATCGTCACCGGCCTGGGGGTCTGGGGGCAGCGCTGGGTCGAAACCGGGCCGACGCTCGACAATCTCGACCCCGAGCTCCTGATGTGGGACATGCACCGCAGCCTCGATCCCACGCCGCTGCCGGCGCAGCGCATCTGCATCCAGTTCGTCTTTCAGGATCTTGCACCGGAGAAACGCAACAACTGGCTGATCGTCGACCCCGAAACCGGCGCCGAAGCCTGCTATGTCGATCCCGGCTTCGAGGTCGATCTGTATGCCGAATGCGCCTTGCGCGTGATGACAGCGGTTTGGCTGGGACTCGACCGCATCGCCGCGGCGCTTGACCGGGGTGACCTGACGCTGACCGGCGACCGCGCCATCGCCGCGAAAATGCAGCAATGGCTGGGTCTCAGTCCGTTCGCGAAAGAGAACAAACAGGTTGCATGAGGTCAAAGTGCGTCGCGCCACCGTCTGACCAAGGTGGACTTTGCCGTCGAAGACGACGCGCGAACATTGCCTGCACGTTCAAGGCCGACCGCAAGATCAGGCTACTCGCATAATCCCTCGAACCTAAAGCCCGGCGATACCGAGCAGCCGACCAGCGCAAAAAGGCGCCTCGCCCTAGTACTGCCAGATCCCGGTGGCATCGGCCCGGTGCCACCGGCTGCGCTCTCCTGCCTTCAGCAGGAAGCAGATGCAGGTACCGCAGCAGGGCCCCCCTAGCCCATCGGCGACCCATGTCTGGCGAAACCAGCCGCCCTCGGGATCCGGCACAAGGCGCAGACGGGCAATGATCTCATCCAAGGCCATCCTGCCATCCTTGATTCCCCCAAGCCTCTGCGCCGAAGGCGACCGTCATTAGGCTGGCGATGGAACGACGGGCCGCGATAGCGGTTTGTGGGGCCGCTGCCGGGCGTGCCGGCGCCGAAAATCGATCAACTTTGGTCGCCTCTCCCCGGCTGAGTCATCCATCCCGCAACCCGCCACATCTCGCGTTTCAGTATCTTGCCGAAGGACCGGAATTCCGTCCCTTGGCGACCACGAACATGATCCCGAGGCTTCATTCAATTGGTCCGCAACGGCGTCAAGCGGACGGTTCCACCAGGTCTGTCTTCACGACTGCGCTCTGTTGCAGTGTCCTGTGGACAGGGCATTTCTTGGCGATTTCCATAAGCTTCGTGCGCTGTTCCTGGTCCAGATCACCCTCCAACCGGATCTTGCGGAAGAAGTGGTCGGCCTTGGCGTCGCCCCGTTCGGCATCCTGGGCGTGGACCTTGTCATGGGTCACATCGACGCTGACATGGGTCAGCGGCCATTTCTTGCGGCGCGCATACATCCGGATCGTCATCGAGGTGCAGGCGCCCAAACCTGCGGCGAGAAATCCGTAAGGGGTCATGCCGCGATTGGTGCCGCCATAGGCCTCTGGCTCGTCCGCCAGGACATGGTGGCGGGGGCCGGCATTGATATCCTGCAGGAAGCCGTCGGGATCGACCTCTGACACCCGCACGACGCCCTCCGGTGCGCCCTTGGGCGGCGCAGGAGGCCGCAGCGGAAGATAACGACCGGACCAGGCGGCAATCACCTCGGCAGCATATTCCGCGTCTTCGGGTCTTGTGATCAGGTGGTCGGCCCGATCGAGGGTGACGAAACTTTTCGGGTGCTTCGCCGCGTGGAAGATCTCGCTGGCATTTTCGACCCCGACGATTTCGTCGCGCGGAGCATGAAGCACCAGCAAAGCGCGGCGCAAGCCGGCAATGGCTGGTTTCAGGCTTTCCTGCGAGATATCCTCGATGAACTTCTGGCCGATGCGGATCGTTCGGCCGGCCAGTTCGACCTCTGCGGCACCCTGTTCCTTGATCATTGGCAAAGCGTCGGCGAAATTCTGGGCGACATGGCCCGGATCGAAGGGCGCTCCGATAGTGGCGACCGCCTTTACCGATTTCAGCCGCCCCGCCGCTTTCAGCACCGCCGCCCCTCCCAGCGAGTGGCCGATCAGAAGGCCGGGCGGCATGTCGCGTGACGCCAGATAATCGCAGGCGGCGACAAGATCATCGACATTGGTGGTGAACGATGTGTTCTCGAACTCTCCGCCGGAATGGCCAAGGCCGGTAAAATCGAAGCGCAGCACCGCAATGCCCATCGCGGCAAGCCGAGAGGCGATGCGGCGCGCAGCGGGGATATCCTTGGAGCAGGTAAAGCAATGCGCGAACAGAGCCGTACCCAGTTGCGGGCCATCGGGCAGGTCGAGCCGGGCGGCAAGCTCGCTGCCGTCATGGCCGGCGAATGTGATGCGTTCGGTTGGCATGGAATGCTCCTGTCTGTGCGTCCGGTCAGAGTGGCGGGCAGGGCAGGGCCGTGCAACCCATTGCGGTGCTGCGTCACGCCTTGGTGAAGGGGATCCAAGGCGGATGCGAACGGCCTTGGACGTGGCTTTGCCGGCGTGCTAGGCGGAACGGCAAGGTAGCGAGGGATACGACAGGATGAGCGATGCGGAAAGGTGCCCCCAGACGGTCGGCGGGGTGGCGCAGTGAGGGCAGCGATGCGCGTCGTTCTGGCGACGCTGACGGTGCAGGCGGCGGTGCTGCTCGGGGTCAGCTATCTGGGGCCGATCCACCCGATCGGCGATTCCGTTGCGGTGTTCCGATTGCAGATCGGCGCGGCAGTGTTTGCGGCGGCGGCCATTTATGGGGTTTTGGGCGGTTACCGATGGTTTGCACTGGCGAGCATCGTCTTTGGACTATGGTCTGTTGCGCCGATCGCGGCCGGCTTTGCAGGACTCTCGGCGGGACAGCCAGGGCCCTATACGCTCTACCAGAAGAACCTGTACAGAAAGCAGTTGTCGCGGATGGAAGTGATGGACGAGATCCTGTCGCAGGATCCGGATTTCGTCACGCTGCAAGAGATCACGTCGCACGACCGCAGATGGCTGGGCAAGCTTTTCGATGCCTACGAGCACAAGCTGATATGTGACGCCAAGTCGGAGTCGACGGTCGGTATCCTCAGCCGGTTTCCGCTGGTCGAGGGAACCGGGTTCTGTCTGGACAAGCAGCGTCTTGCCGCAGCGCGGCTGCGCCTGCCGGACGGAAGCGAGCCTTGGCTGGTCTCGATCCATCTTGGCTGGCCGTATCCAGCCGACCAAGCCGCCCAAGCCGTGATCATGGCCAATGTCATCCGCGGGTTCGCGGGTCCGGTGCTGATCGGCGGTGACTTCAATATAGTGCCATGGTCCAGCAGCGTCCGCACGATAGCCGGTGTGGCGGGGGCCAAGCGCGTCGGCCCATATTTCGGAACCTTCGTGCCGTCCCAGCCTTGGCTGCCGCTGCCGATCGATGGAGTGTTTCTGCCCGAAGGCAGCACTGGCCGCGCCGAGGCGCGACCGGCGGCAGGGTCCGATCACCTGGGCATTCTGGCGCGGTTCAGCCTTTAGGCCAACCCCATCAACCGCGCATCGAACGGGTATTTCGTCAGGTTCTCATGGCCCGTTTCTGTGATCAGAACCTGATCTTCCAACTTGATCGAGAAATCGCCGCCTTCCGGGCTGACCAGCGCCTCGACGCATAGAACCATGCCGGCCTGCAGGTGGTAGTCGAAGGCGCCGGGGTTGTATTGGTCGGGGTAGCTGACATGAGGCCATTCGTCACAAAGCCCGACGCCATGCATCAGGCAGCTGTATTTCTGCTTTTGGTACTTGTCGGGCAGCACGTGAGTGTTGAAGGTCAGATCCCTGATCGCCATACCGGGTTTGAGCATCTGCATGTTGGTCGTGATGTGCTCATGCGCGATCTGCATCGCCTCGATCATGTCGGGGCGGGGTTTCTGGTCGCCCACCCACCAAGTGCGACTGATATCGACGCAGATGCCGTAGCTGCCGATCAGGTCGGTGTCGAAGGCAACGATCTCGTTGTTCTGAACGATCCGCGGCCCGCATTCCTGAAACCACGGATTGGTGCGCGGACCAGAAGCCAGCAGCCGGGTTTCGATCCATTCGCCCCCACGCTTGATGTTTTCGGCATGCAGCACCGCCCAGATGTCATCCTCGGACCTGCCCGGCAGGCAGGTGACTTCCATTTCGGCCACCGCGACTTCGCAGGCATGACTGGCGCAGCGCATGGCGTGAATCTCGTCTGGACCCTTGACCGCGCGGGTATGCTCGGTCAGTTCCTCGCCGTCCCTGACATCGAAGCCAGCATCCTGCAGCGCGCGGAAGCCGTGGATCTGGATCTTGTCGACGCCCAGCCGCATGTTGCCGCCACCGTGGTTCTGGATCAAATCCTTGACTTCGGCCACGAATTCCACGGCGGCATCGGCCCCGCGATCGCCGGTACCGAAGTAATACATCGACGCCCCGGAGCGCTGTTCACGCACCAGAGGGTTGAAGGTCGAGAGGAACGGCGAGTTCTTGTAGTCCCAGATCACCATGTAGCCATCGGCGCAGACCAGAACCGCACGGAACGGGTTATGCGCATTCCAGAGCTGCATGTTGGTGCTGTCGGTGGCATAGCGGATATTGAGCGGGTCGAACATCAGCACGCCGCCATAATCGCGGGCGACCACCGACTGGGTCAGTCGCTGCCAGCGAAACTCGCGCATCTTTTCGAGATTGGGCAGGGTCAGGCCGGCAGCCTCCCATTCGCGGAACGCCAGTTGGGTCGGACCGATCTCGATCCGGTCTGCGTCGTTCGGGGTGCCGTCGCCCAAAGTGGTGCCGCGAGTCGGGTCGATCTTGCGGGTCGTGCTGTAGTGGGTGTCCATGGCTGGGCCTCGCTGTTGTCACAGCATCGCGGGCGGGGAACCCGGAGTCGTGCCTGTTTCCGACAGCGAAAGTGGTCATTTTCGACTTCGATTGTCGGTAGTGGCGGGATAGGGTCCGGGGATGACGGATGTTGTGCAATCCTCGCTGCCGATCACACTCTGGTCCGATCCGCGACTGTCGCGGCTGCCGGGCATTCTGCCGCTCGATCCGGCAGAGTGGATTCTGGTCGATGACGCCTATGCCGGCCAGATGGCCCTGCGTGACGTGCTGATCGCCGAGCGGCGCGACGAGGTGTTGCGGATCGACGAGCGTGCCATGCCGGCGGCGCGCGAGTTGCTGGCCGTGGTCCTGAAGACGGTTTCGGCGCTGTCGGGGTTCGAGGTTGGCCGCGATGCCGTGCGCAGGCCTGATGGTGTGGTTGTGAGGCTGGATCAGGGCGATCCGCTGGCTGTCGCAGGGCGGCTGGTACAGGAGGATCTGTGCCTGCTGCAACAAGGCCATGACGAGCATCTGCTGACCGGCGCGGTATTGTGTTTTCCGGCAAGCTGGATGCTGGCCGAGAAGTTCATGCGACCATTGATCCGTATTCACGCGCCGATCCGGTCTTATGACGGGGATGTCGCGCGGCGGGTGCAGCGGCTGTTCGACGCGATCCGGCCAGAGCGGCCTCTCTGGCGGGCGAATGCGCATTGCTGGAACGCTGCCACCCTTTTTGCCCCGCGCACCGAGGCCGATCCGCGCGAACCTGTTGCACCGCCGGCCCGGTTCCTGCGCTCCGAGCGGCAATGCCTGCTGCGATTGCCGCAAAGCGGCGCCGTGGTATTCTCGATCCATACCTTCATGGTGCGGTGGCAGGATCTGACGCCCGCGCAGGTGCAAAGCCTGATGGATCGGCAACCCGCCTAGTCGGCCAGCGACTGCACCTCGATGGCGGCAGTACGGTTCAGCGTGGCGGTATCCTCGGCGACGACGTTCAGAAAAGTGTAGCCCCCGATCACCATGACGATCGCCAGAGCCGTCATCGCGACGAACCCGGTGCGACCGGAACTCGGGCGAAGAAGGCCGTTCGAGAACAGCAGCACAAGACCGACCGGCGGCAGCAGCACCAGCATCATGAAACTGATCGCAAGACTGCGTGTGCGTTCACGGGTCTGGTCCAGCACCACCTCACGGCCTAGTCCGACAGCGGTCGGCAGCGGCATCGCGCCGGCGCGGCTGCCTGTGTGCTTGCGGGGCGAACTGACGGTGCGCAGTACGAAGCTGCCTTGCGGCAGGGCCGCCGTTGCGGTGGCATGGGTGACCTGAACAACATAGCCGTCCTCTGGCCCGAAGCTGTGACCATCGGGGATCGGGGCACCGGTTTCAACCGCGTGGCGCAGGAACGAGAGTGCCGCCGCATAAGCCAGATCCAGCGACAGGTCGGTATCGGGAAACAGGATCGGGCGGCCGATGAAATCGGCGGCATTGTCGATCCGCAGGCTGGTTTTCGTGGCGTCCGCGGATCGCGCAATGGTGGTATTGGCAAACAATGGCCAAGGTGTCTGTTCGGATGCCATCTGGGCATATTGCTGGCCGGTGAGCAATTGGTGCGATGGTTCCCAGTGTATCGCGGCGGGGCCCTCCGCCTCGGCCACGACAGTTGCTGCGGCGTGGGCCAGGCGCTGTGCATCCAGCCAAGTGGCCGGGGTTGCGGCCTGCCGCACCGATACGACGTCGATCTGCACATGCGCGCGATGGTCCAGAAGGATCGGACCGAGACCGCCGATGACGGTCTGCGACAGGATCGAATCCATCGCGCCGTGGAAGGTTTCGGCGGGAAGCGGCGCCGCGGCCGCAGTGACAGAGATCTGCCAATCAGGGCTGCAAAAGATTGCGTGATGCGGATCTGGATTGCCGTCGTCTTGCAGCCGCACGCCAAGGCGGTGCACGCGGGCATTCAGCGCGGTCGAGATCGCGTCGAGATCGGGCAGGGCGCGGCCAGTGTATAGCAGTGTAGTCCTGATCGTCGGCATTTGCGGGGATCCTCTCGAGTCGACGACTCAGCTTTGGATCGGATTCAGGCGTTTTTGGGTCGAAAAGACGCAAATAAGCGGGTCAACATGGTGTCATCAGTGATTACTTTCACAACAATCATTAGTAGAGTCGTTCATTGTTGCCGCATCGGCAAAAAGGGCGCCCGAAGGCGCCCTTTCCCTTGCAGATCCCCAGGCTGGATCAGCAGCTGTAATACATCTTGTATTCGATAGGGTGCGGCGTGTGTTCGTAGGCGTAAACCTCTTCCCATTTCAGCGCCATGTAGCCTTCCAGCTGACCCTTCGAGAAGACGTCACCATGCAGCAGGAAGTCGTGGTCTTTCTCCAGCTCCTCCAGCGCCTCGCGCAGGCTGCCGCAAACAGTCGGGATCGAGGCCAGCTCTTCCGGCGGCAGATCGTAAAGGTCCTTGTCGGAAGACGGGCCGGGGTCGATCTTGTTCTTGATGCCGTCAAGGCCGGCCATCAACAGCGCCGAAAATGCCAGGTAGGGGTTCGCCGCCGGGTCGGGGAAGCGGGCCTCGACGCGCTTGGCCTTCGGGCTTTCGGCCCACGGGATCCGGACGCAGCCCGACCGGTTGCGGGCGGAATAGGCGCGCAGCACCGGCGCTTCAAAGCCGGGGATCAGGCGCTTGTAGCTGTTGGTGGTCGGGTTGGTGATCGCGTTCAGGGCCTTGGCGTGCTTGAGGATGCCGCCGATGAACCAGAGCGCCTCCTGGCTGAGATCGGCATACTTGTCGCCCGAGAACAGCGGCTTGCCGTCCTTGAAGATCGACATGTTCACATGCATTCCCGTCCCGTTGTCGCCGGAAATCGGCTTGGGCATAAAAGTCGCCGACTTTCCATAGGCTTGCGCGACGTTATGAATAACGTACTTGTACTTCTGGATCTCGTCGGCCTGATGCGTCAGGGTGCCGAAGATCAATCCCAGCTCGTGCTGGCAGGACGCCACCTCATGGTGGTGCTTGTCCACTTTCATGCCCATCCGCTTCATGGTCGAGAGCATCTCGCCCCGGATGTCCTGGGCATCGTCGATCGGGTTGACCGGGAAATAGCCGCCCTTGACGCCGGGCCGGTGGCCGGTATTGCCCATCTCGTATTCGGTATCGGTGTTCCATGCCGCATCCAGCGCGTCGACCTGGAACGAAACCTTGTTCATCGCCACCGAAAAGCGCACGTCATCGAACAGGAAGAACTCGGCTTCGGGTCCGAAATAGGACGTGTCGCCGATACCTGTTGATTTCAGGTAGGCCTCGGCACGTTCGGCGGTGCCGCGCGGATCTCGATCATAGCTTTCGCCGGTATCCGGCTCGACCACGGTGCAATGGATGCACAATGTCTTTTCGGCATAGAACGGGTCCATGTAGGCGCTCTTGGCATCCGGCAGCAGCTTCATGTCGGACTGGTCGATCGACTTCCAGCCGGCGATCGAGGAGCCGTCGAACATGAATCCTTCTTCAAGGAAATCCTCGTCCACCAGATCCGCGACCACGGTGACGTGTTGCAACTTGCCGCGCGGGTCGGTGAACCGAATATCGACGTATTCGACTTCATCGTCTTTGATCTTCTTCAAAATGTCAGAGTTCTTCATGGTGGGCCTGCCCCCTTTGCTTGAGATTTGGGCTGGCGACGAGGTCCTGGACCCCGCGCCGGTTGTCAGATGGCGTCGTCGCCGGTTTCTCCGGTGCGGATACGGACCGCCTGCTCGATGCTCGAGACGAAGATCTTGCCGTCGCCGATCTTGTCGGTCTTGGCGGCGCCCACGATGGCCTCGATGGCGGCATCGACCTGATCGTCTACCAGAACGACCTCGATCTTCACCTTGGGCAGGAAATCCACGACATACTCAGCACCGCGATAAAGTTCGGTATGGCCCTTCTGGCGGCCGAAGCCCTTGACTTCGATCACGCTGAGACCCTGTACGCCGACCTCTTGCAATGCCTCTTTCACTTCGTCCAGCTTGAACGGTTTGATGATGGCCTCGATCTTTTTCATGGGCGCTCTCCGGGATTTGCGGTTCGGGGTTGTCTCACCACTTCTCTTCGCGGGCCACAATTCGCTAGGGTGGTTGAGGGCAGGGCTTGGCGGCGAATCCGAGGCTCGTGCCTAATTTTTGTGCGAACAGCCCGTGTGCAGGGCGGTTTGCGAACGATGAGGGTTTTGCGATGACCGAGTTGCTGACTGCCGCGCAGATGCGTGCCATCGAGAAGGCCGCGATAGACAGCGGAGAGGTTACCGGGCTGGAGTTGATGGAACGCGCCGGACGCGGCGTGGTCGAGGCGGTTTTCGAGGAGTGGCCGGAGCTGCGCGCGACCTCGCACCGCGCGGTGGTCCTGTGTGGACCGGGCAACAATGGCGGCGACGGGTTCGTGGTTGCGCGACGGCTTCGGGACAAGGGGTGGGAGGTGGAGGTTTTTTTGCTTGGCGATCCCGAGAAGCTGCCACCCGATGCCAAACGCAATCATCAAATCTGGTCCGATATGGCAGAGGTTCGCGCCCTGACGATCGGCGAACTGGAAGCCGGCCATCGCCCCGATCTGCTTGTGGATGCGCTTTTCGGGACCGGCCTGACGCGGGCAATTCCGCAAGAGGCCGCCTTGGGTCTGATTGCCGTCAGGCAGCGCAAGGCCGAGAATTCGCGCCGCTCTCGCTGTCGGCGTGTGGCGGTCGATTGCCCCTCGGGGTTGGACTGCGACACCGGCGAATTCATTCTTCCCCCGCGCCCGGAGGTGCTCGACGATGAGGATGCGGCGCTTAACGCGCATTCCGAGTGGTGGCGGCGTGCTCAGATGTGGATCAACCTTTCCGATCTCACGGTCATGTTTCACTCTGCGAAGGTAGGCCATTATCTCGGAACGTCTCCAATGCCCTCCGGAAAGCTGTCCATCGTGGATATCGGTATCGGCAAATGGGACAAGCCGGAGACGATCATGCTTTGCGCCCCGGATCCTGATCGAATTCGAATTGTCGATCGCTGGCAGCATGGACACGAGATGCCTGGCCGGATGTGGCCAGGTCAGCTTTTGAACGCACGAGGTCCGGCCCGACACAAATACGACCGGGGTCACGCGCTGATCCTGTGCGGTGGATCAGGGCATGGGGGTGCTGCGCGTCTTGCCGCACGCGGGGCATTGCGGGTCGGGGCAGGGCTGGTGACGGTCGCTTGTCCGCCTGCCGCGATCCCCGAGAACGCTGCGCAACTGACGGCAGTCATGCTCCGACCCTTGTCCGGTGCGGACGCTCTGGCAGAGATGCTGAAAGACGAGCGGCTGACATCCGTTTGTCTCGGCCCCGGACTTGGCGTTGGTGGCGAAACCCGCGCCCTTGTCGCGGTTGCGACCGCGTTGCCCGAAGATCAAGAGCGCCAATCCCACCCAGAGTCCGAGGGCGATGACTTTCGCCGGCGGGTGATCCTCGATGCCGACGCGCTCACAAGCTTTCAGGATGATCCGGACGCTCTGTTTTCTGTTCTTCACCGGAACTGCGTTCTCACGCCCCATGAAGGCGAGTTCGCGCGGCTGTTTCCGGATCTTGGGCAAACGAACCGTTCAGCTTTCGGGGACAAATCCAGTATGTCCAAGGTTGATGCCGTGCGGATCGCAGCAGATCGGGCGGGCTGCACGGTTTTGCTCAAAGGGTCTTCGACAGTGATCTGCAGCCCCGGCGGCGCGGCTTCTATTCACGCCGCCCTGTATGACCGTGAGGCGGGATGGCTGGGAACGGCAGGAGCGGGCGACGTATTGGCCGGAATGATCGCGGGTCTGCTTGCTTCGCGCCATGCATGGGGATCACCTCATCCCTTCGTCGAAGCGGCGGCTTGGCTGCATGTCGAATGCGCGATGAAATTTGGCCCCGGCCTGATCGCCGAGGATCTGCCCGAGCAGCTGCCGCTGGTTTTCAGGGATCTGGGGCTTTGAAGCATGTCGCGAAATAGTGCGGACCAGTCTTTCACGCAAAACATGCGACAAGACGAACGGATAGAACGGGAGAGCTGAACGCAGTTCAGCGCAACGCCCTCTAGGCGGCGGCCATGCCCTCGATGACGCGGAATGGCTGGTCGGCGCTCATCACTTCCAGACCTTCGGCGTAGAACACCTGCTGGGTAAGGAATTCCAGCTCGTAGACCAGCAGGTCCTCGGGGTGCTCGGACCACTGGATGAAGTCATGATCGACCAGTTGCGCCAACGCGATCGAGCGCTGGTCAGAACCGAAGATCCGACTGCCGCGCCAGTCGGCCAGATGTACCGCCTGTCCGGGCGCAAGGTAGAGATCTCGCGCCGGGCGACCGCGGCCGATCGCCGAGCGCAACACCAGAATATGCTTGTCTTGCAATGGCCTGGTGGTGATGCGCCGCAAAGCGCGTGCGCCCACACGGGTCACGATCATGTCACCTTCGCAAAGATACTCGACCGGAAGATCGCCTTCCAGCGTTCTCACATGCGTGCCTTCGCAAAGTCCGCCACTTGATGGAAATCGGCGGCGCACGGGCATTGCCCCCGTGTTCCGCCCTGCAGTCATCACTGACATTGGGCTGCCCCTTGTTCTGCCTCGTCTTTTTTTGTCAGGTTAGGGTAAAAATTCCCTTGCGCATAGCGTTTTTTGGCGGCCGTGATTTCCACTCGCATCCCTGTGGCGGCTTTGCTAGAAGGCGACCGTACATGCGGGTGTGGCGAAATTGGTAGACGCACCAGATTTAGGTTCTGGCGCCGCAAGGCGTGGGGGTTCAAGTCCCTCCACCCGCACCAATGAAGTTTCCAAAATCTATATAAAATAAATACTTAACGACCTTAGTTGGTTTGTTATCCTCCAGATGATCCCCTACTTGTGCTGTGGTGGGCAGACTGTTGCTCTCGGGCCAAACGCAGGAAGGGGCTTTTGCAAAGTTGGGGCTAGCCGCTGCAACCGGACCTTCGTGCTGTGTGCGGAGTGCGACAGGTCCCTTGACGGTAGGTACCCTGAACCAGTGCCGACGTTTCTTCCACCGGACCTGATTGCGGGAACGATACTTTACGCAGGTTATTTCGGGTCGTCCGATTTCGCCGAGACCGGACAAAGCGTTGAGAATCGCTGGGTAGCGGCGGCAGGTCTAAGCATCTCCAGCACAATGTCGGGCTTTGCGTTCGGAAGAACCTGTAGCGACCGGGGGTTTCTTGCCGCACTGGACTGGCCGATCAAGCGTGCGGCGGGATTTCAATCGGTCTTCGGCGTCCTGCTGCTGTTCTTCCTCGGCCTCGGTCTGCGAACCCGGTTCCGGCTGCGCTAGGCACCGCTGAACCGCCCCTTTTCGCCTTGCGCCCAAGCCCTCTCGCCCCTAGAAGGGCGGCTGAATTCTTGAGGGGCTGCGCCAGCGGCCCTGTTGACGTTGAAAAGGACGAGACATGCAGGTCACCGAGACCCAGAAGGACGGATTGAAGCGCGGCTACCAGATCACCGTGACGGCGGCCGAGTTGGATGCAAAGGTCAACGAAAAGCTGGTCGAGGCGCAGCCTGACGTGGAAATGAAGGGCTTTCGCAAGGGAAAGGTGCCGATGGCGCTTCTCAAGAAGCAGTTCGGCCCGCGGGTTCTGGGCGACGCGATGCAGGAAAGCATCGACGGTGCGATGTCGAAGCATTTCGAGGATACCGGCGACCGCCCTGCGATGCAGCCCGAGGTCAAGATGACCAACGATGACTGGAAGGAAGGCGACGACGTTCAGGTCGAGATGAGCTATGAGGCGCTGCCCGAGATCCCCGAGGTCGATCTGTCGAAGGTCAAGCTGGAAAAGCTTGTGGTGAAGGCCGAAGACAAGGATATCGACGAGGCGCTGGAAAACCTCGCCAAGAACGCGCAGAATTTCGAGGACCGCAAGAAGGGCGCCAAGTCGAAGGACGGCGATCAGGTGGTGATCGATTTCGTCGGCAAGGTCGACGGCGAAGCCTTTGAAGGCGGGGCGGCCGAAGATTATCCGCTGGTGCTGGGCTCCAATTCCTTCATCCCCGGATTTGAAGAGCAGCTGATAGGTGTCAAGGCCGGTGACGAGGTCGAGGTCAAGGTCGCCTTCCCGAAGGAATACGGCGCCGCCAATCTGGCCGGCAAGGACGCGGTCTTTGCCTGCACGGTAAAAGCGGTCAAGGAACCGAAGCCCGCCGAGATCAACGACGACCTGGCCAAGCAGTTCGGCGCCGAGGATCTGGCTGCGCTGAAGGCGCAGATCGCCGAGCGGCTGGAGGCCGAATATCAGGGTGCTTCGCGTCAGGTCATGAAGCGCGGATTGCTTGATGCGCTGGACAAGCTGGTATCGTTCGATCTGCCCAAGACGCTGGTCGATGCCGAGGCGGGCCAGATCGCGCATCAGCTGTGGCACGAGGAAAACCCGGATCACAAGGGACATGATCACCCCGAGATCACCCCGAGCGAAGAGCATGTTAAGCTGGCCGAGCGCCGGGTGCGGCTGGGCCTGTTGCTGGCCGAACTGGGGCGCGCGCAGAAGGTCGAGGTCTCTGACGCCGAGATGACCCAGGCGGTGATGACCCAGGCCCGGCAATATCCCGGTCAGGAGCGGCAGTTCTTCGAATTCGTGCAGAAGAATCCGCAGATGCGCCAGCAGATCCAGGCGCCGATTTTCGAGGACAAGGTCGTCGACTATGTTTTCGAGCAGGCCGAGGTGAATGAAAAGACCGTCACGAAGGAAGCGCTGCAAAAGGCCATCGAGGCGCTAGAGGACGAATAATGCCTTGGTTTCGTCACAGCACAGGGGGCCGCTTTGGGGCGGCCCTTTTGCGTTTCGCAGGCAGGCAGGTGGCTGATTTGACGCAACATCATGAAGTGTTAAGCCTTGTGTGGTTTCATGGATGCTGTAGGAACAGGGTCAACAACAAGAAACCGACAGGCGGGTAATGGACGATACTTCTGGGCGGCAGGCATCGGCGTCTGTAACCGGCGATGCGCGGGACTGGGTCAACATCCTGGCGCGTTATCGCAGCCCCAACCAACTGCGAAGCACTTTTGAATTGGGTGTCACCATGGCGGCGTTTCTGGCGCTTTGGGTGGCGGCTTGGCTGGCGCTGTCGATCAGTTACTGGCTGGCCGCGGTGATCGCGGTTGTCAACGGCGGCTTTCTGCTGCGGCTTTTCATCATCCAGCATGATTGCGGTCACAGTGCCTTTTTCAACAATCGTCATGTCGGGGACTGGATTGGCCGAGCGCTGGGGGTTCTGACCCTGACGCCTTACGATGTCTGGAAGCGGACGCACTCGATCCACCACTCGGCATCGGGCAATCTCGACAAACGCGGCATGGGCGACGTGCATACGCTGACGGTCGAGGAATACCGGGAACTGTCGCCTTGGGGTCGGCTGGTATACAGGCTCTACCGGCATCCGCTGGTGTTGTTCGGGCTGGGACCGGCCTATCTGTTCATGTTGCAGAACCGGCTGCCGATCGGGTTGATGCGAGCGGGTGCGAAATACTGGGTCAGCGCGATGGGCACCAATGCCGCGATCGGGCTGGCGCTGGCGCTGATCATCTGGTTTGGCGGATTGATGCCGTTCCTGCTGGTGTTTCTGCCGACCAGCATGGTCGCCGCCTCGGTCGGTGTCTGGCTGTTCTATGTGCAGCACCAATTCGAGGAGACCCAGTGGGACCACGCTACCGACTGGCAACTTCATGATGCGGCGCTGCATGGCAGTTCGCATTACGTGCTGCCGGGTGTGCTGCGCTGGCTGACCGGCAATATCGGGGTCCACCACGTGCACCACCTTTACGCGCGGATCCCGTTCTATCGGCTGACCGAGGTGCTACACGACCATCCGGCACTGGCAGAGGCGCAGCGGCTGAGCGTGATGGAAAGCTTCGCTTGCGTCAAGCTGCAGCTATGGGACGAACGGCAGCGCCGGCTTCTGAGCCATGCCGAAGCGCGGCAGCTCTACGGGCGCTAGCACTGCCGAAACCAGCGGCGTTGAAGGCCAGGGATGCCGAATTGTTGCGTGCCTCGCCGGGGTAGGGGCAGGGGCAGGGACGGGGTTTCCGGCCCGCCAAGGATTGCCGTCCGAGCCTCATATGCGCTTTGCGCCCCTGCGCCATTGATCGAAAGCGAAAGCTTCGAAACCTATACCCGAATCGAATGCCGCCTGCCGCCCCGTCAGTGGGCTGGTGAGCGCGTAGCGATGACGCTTGAGGCTGGATACGGCGCGGTCTGTCGTTGCCGGTTCCGGTCTGCTTTCCGGTGCGCATCCCCAGCAAAAATCGGACCGAAACACTGGTCGGACCGGACGTCCTGCGGAACAATAAAGGCAGAGCTGATCTGGCACGGAACCCGGCAGACAGCCAGGCAGACTGACGCCGCCATTGCCCTTTTTATCAACGGCCATGGCGACCCGCGCTGTCTGCATTCGGGGCCCCTGGAGCGGCTGCGTGGCCGTTTCGCGGTCCGGCCCGATCCGCATCCGGATTGCGGCTTGAAAGGGGGAATGCAAAACGAGGTTTGCCTGGGCGGTGCCCCCAAACTTTTTCGGCGGTCGGGTAGCAATTGACCGTATCAAAGTCTAAGACCCTTTGTTCAATAGATTGAGATACCATTGAAAAAGGATACCCGGATGACCTATTCGCACATCATGGTCCCGGTCGATCTGGAACATGCAGACCGACTTGGAAAAGCGATCGAAACGGCGAAGTCCCTGGCAACCCAGTTCGGTGCAAAGCTTACGTTCGTCGCCGTCACCTCGGAACTGCCCGGAGGCGCCGCGCACACTCCGGCGGAGTTCGACAAGAAACTGGCGGCCTTCGCGCAGAGCCAGGGCGAAGGGTTGTCCGGAGGCGTCGCCTCGAAAAGCTATGTCGCGCATGACCCTGCCGTCCAGATCGACGGCATCTTGCATGATGCGATCGAGGAAATCGGCGCCGACCTTGTCGTGATGGCGTCACATGTTCCCAATGTGCTGAACGCGGTCTGGCCTTCTCATGGCGGCAAGATGGCATCGCACGCGGATGTCTCTGTCTTCGTCGTGCGCTGAATCAGTCATTAACCCGGAGAAAATTATGAACCAGGATAACAACAATCCCGACTCCGAGCTGGAGGACCAGACGGAAGTCGAGCCCATCCCCGAACCCGAGGGCGATACCCAGATCATCGAGACCGAATACGAAATCGGTCAGGACAACGTCGCAAGCTCGTGGAAGCTGGAATTCGACATCCACCAGGTCGTGTTCACCGTGTCGGCGCTGGGGATCGTCGCCTTCACGTTCCTCACGATGGCCTATCAGTCCGCGCTCGAGCCGATGTTCTTGGCGCTTCGCGACTGGCTGACCGGCAACCTCGACTGGTTCTTCCTGCTGTCCGGCAACATCTTCGTGCTTCTTTGCCTGTTCCTGATCGTTTCGCCGCTTGGCAAGGTGCGCCTTGGCGGCCCTGACGCGGCACCATCCTACAGCTATATCGGCTGGTTCTCGATGCTCTTCGCCGCAGGCATGGGCATCGGACTCATGTTCTACGGTGTATCAGAGCCGATGAGCCATTTCGGCACGTCGATGGGCGGAATATCGGTCGGCGAGGACGGCGTCCGGACCGACTGGGCACCGCTTGGCGGCGCCGAGGGTGACGTGGCCGAGTCGATGCGTCTTGGCATGGCGGCGACGATCTTCCACTGGGGTCTGCACCCCTGGGCGATCTATGCTGTCGTGGCGCTGGCGCTGGCGCTGTTTTCCTACAACAAGGGTCTGCCGCTGACGCTTCGGTCGTGCTTCTATCCGATTTTCGGAGAGCGCGTCTGGGGTTGGCCGGGCAACGTGATCGATATTCTCGCGATCTTCTCGACGATCTTCGGATTGGCTACCTCGTTGGGCATCGGTGCGCAGCAATCCGCAGCCGGCCTGAACTTTCTCTTCGGCCTCCCGACATCCAACACCGCCTTGATCACCCTGATCATCGTGATCACCATCATCGCGCTCGTCTCGGTGGTGGCGGGCCTTGATGCCGGGGTCAAGCGTCTGTCCGAAATCAACATGGCGCTGGCAGCGATCCTGCTGGTCTTCGTGGTCGCATTCGGCCCGACGATGGAAATCGCCAAGGGCTTCTTCTCGAACCTCCTGGCCTACGGTGAATATCTGCCGGCCCTGTCGATGCCCTTTGGGCGCGAAGACGCCAACTTTGCCTCGGGCTGGACCGCCTTCTACTGGGCCTGGTGGATCAGCTGGTCACCGTTCGTCGGCATGTTCATCGCCCGTGTCAGCCGCGGCCGCACGGTGCGCGAATTCCTGATTGCGGTTCTGATCGTTCCCACCATCCTTTCGGTATTGTGGATGACCGCACTGGGCGGCACCGCCATCGGCCAGGTGGTCAATGACGGCTTCACCGGGGTTCAGGATGCTGCGCTGGAACTCAAGATGTTCGAGATGCTGACGCAACTACCGCTGACCGGCCTGACCTCGTTGGTCGGTATCGTACTGGTGGTGGTGTTCTTCGTCACCTCGTCGGACTCTGGCAGCCTTGTGATCGACACGATCGCGGCGGGCGGCAAAGTGAACGCACCGACACCCCAGCGGGTGTTCTGGGCCAGCTTCGAGGGCCTCGTCGCAATCGCGCTGCTGCTTGGCGGCGGGTTGGCCGCGCTGCAGGCCATGGCCGTGTCCACTGGCCTGCCGTTCACCATCGTGTTGCTCGGGGCCTGCTACGCCATCGTGCGCGGCCTGATGAGCGAACCGCGTTGATACACCCGGTCGGGGCGGCCCCGCGCCGCCCCGACTACGTTGCCTATCCGTGCGATGGCGGCCGCACGCGTCCTGCCCGCCTGCGCCTTTCACCGACAATTTGTGTCTGCCTTGTCCGTCGTTTTTGCATTATCGTCTCGTGATGAAGGAACTACACCGAAACATCCGGCTGCTTTACACCGGGCAAAATCAGCGCGCGCGGCGGTTCCGCTACGCGCTGATCGTCTTCGATGCCCTGAGTATCATCTATTTCATCGCGACAGCCGCCTTGTCCCCGACGCCATTCACCACGGCGCTGAACATCATTTTGGGCGTGATGATCCTGCTGGATTTCGCAGCACGGCTTTGGATTTGCGAGAACCGCCGTCGAGAACTGACCCGGATCTACGTGTTGGCAGACCTGATCGTCGTCGCCTCACTTATTCTGGCGCCGCTTTTCACCGAAAGCCTTGGCGTTCTTCGGGTTCTCCGGGGGTTGCGGCTGATCCGATCCTATCACCTGCTGCATGATCTCAGGCGAGAGAGTTTGTTCTTCCGCCGGCACGAGGATGCCATCCTCGCCGCGGTGAACCTGTTGGTGTTCATCTTCGTCACGACCTCTTTGGTCTTCGTCCTCGCCTTCGACGAACAGGACGGTGTCGAGGGGTATATCGATGCGCTTTACTTCACGGTGGCGACGCTGACCACCACCGGCTTCGGCGACATCACGATGACGACGCCGGGGGGCAAGCTGCTGGCGGTCTTCATCATGGTGGTGGGCGTGGCGCTGTTCGTGCAATTGGCGCGCGCCATCTTCCAACCGTCCAAGATCAAGTATAAATGCCCCGAATGCGGATTGAACCGGCACGACCCCGACGCGATTCATTGCAAGCATTGCGGCGAACCGCTGAAGATCGAGACACAAGGAAGCGACTGAACGCAAGCAGGCGCTCTGCAAGGGTTCGATGCCCGCGCGATTTGTCATCGGACAAAAACAAACACCCCCTGACGTATCTGATCGCGGGGGCTTGGAGGGTTAATGGCCATGTCGAAAAAAGCCAAGCTCGATCGCGACGAAGAAGAGCAGGCGGACGAGTTTGAAAAGCCCCCCGCCTCGGTCCATTTCGAGGCCATTCGCCGGGATGGAGAAAACGAGCTGTCCCGGCCGTTCAGCTCACTCTGGTGGTCCGGCGTCGCAGCGGGATTGGCAATCAGCACCTCGGTGTTGGGCAAGGGGATCCTCACGTCGATCCTTCCCGATGCCGACTGGGCTGCGGGTGTCTCGAACCTCGGTTACACGGTGGGTTTCCTGATCGTGATCCTCGGGCGGATGCAGCTGTTCACGGAAAACACGATCACCCCGATCCTGCCGCTTTTTCTTGATGGGAGCCGGGCGAAGTTGCTGCAGACCGCGCGGCTTTGGGGCATCGTGTTTACCGCCAACCTGGTGGGCTGCGCCGCTGCCGCGCTGGTTCTGGTCTATGTCAATATCCTGCCCGAGGCGCGGTTCGAGGGCGTCCTCGCCGTGTCGCGCCATTATGCAGCAGCGACGGCGTTCGAGCATTTCGCCTGGGGTATTCCGGCCGGTTTTCTTATCGCCGCGCTGGTCTGGATCCTGCCGCGGATGGACGGTGCGGGCGAGGTGCTGATGATCGTGATCGTGACCTATGTGATCGGCGTCGGCGGCATGTCGCATGTGGTGGCGGGGTCGACCGAATTGTTCATCCTCGTCGCGCGCGGCGAACTTGGGCCCGTTGCGGCGGTGTTTGGCGGCATCCTGCCCGCCCTGGCAGGCAACGTGCTGGGCGGCACCGGCATCTTCGCGGCTCTGGTCTATGCACAGGTGCGCGAGGAAATCTGACCGACGCGGTCGGCCACCGGTCAGTCCTGCTGTACCTCGTTCAGACCGCGTGCCAACAGCGCACCAAGACCCGCGATGACCGCGAAGGCCAGCAGCACCGATGATGGACCGAACCGGTCGGCCATCAGCCCGAAGAGGCCCCCCGCAAGCAGCGCAAGGCCGATCAGCGTATTGGACAAGGCGGTGTATCGGGCACGGAACGAATCCTCGGCCATGTCGGTCAGGTGCAGCTTGCGGCCCGCGCGCACACCCTCATAGGCGATCTGCGCGGCGAAGATCGCCGCCGCCGCCCCAAGCGCGCCGCCCAGACCGCCAAATCTCAAGCCGATAATGCCGACAATGGCGAAGACCAGCCCGCCAAGCGCCCCCGCCGCCATCAGGGTTTGCCGGCTGGAATGGTCCGAAAGCCGCCCCCAGACATAGGAGGCCAGCACCGAGGCCGCGGTGGACGACATCACCAGCGGTCCGAGTTGGTCAAGCGCCGTACGCCCAGACGCCGCCGAGAGCATGACGATGAAGGGAGGCGCGAGCGCGGTAACCGCCAGCGCGGCGCGCGACAGCACGAACAGCCGCAGTTGCTCATCGGTCAGGATCGGGTCGATCAGCGCGGCAAGCGTACCATCGTCGTCCCTGGTATCCGCGCCGTTCTCGGGTTCGCGCAGGGTCATGAAGACAGCCGAAGCGATCAGGAAGGCCGCACCGGCGATCGCGATGATCGCGGCCAGTGGGATGACGGCCACCTCGAACAGCCCAGCCGCCATCAGAAGGCCGACGCCGAAGACCGAGACCGAGGCGACCGATGCCGCAAGTCCGGTGATCGCGCCGCGCCGGCGCTTGGTTATGGTCCGCGCCAGCGCGTCCTTGTAGCTGACAGACGAGGCCGAGCGCGCCACGGCCAGCACCGCGAGGCAGGCCACGATCACCCCGCCCGCAAGCGCGCCCTCCAGCAGCGCCGCAGCAGCGGCGATGCCTATCGCCGCAAGGCCCTGCACCGCGCTGCCCGCCGCCCAGAACCGCTTGCGCTGCGGACTGGCTTCGACCCATCGGGCCAGCGCAAGCTGCGGCAGCAACGCGCCGGCCTCGCGCACAGGCACCAGCGCCCCGATCATCGCGCCCGGCGCCCCGAGCGCGGTCAACAGCCAGGACAGCACCAGCTTGGGGTCGATCAGGGCGTCTGCCGTCTTGGTCAAGGCAAGCGACGCGACGTGGATCACGCCATTGAGGGCCTCGCCGGCGCGTACCTTGTCGGTGTCGGTGCCGGTGATCCAGGCGAAGGCGCCTTTGATCGGTCGGTTCATAGCGGATCCAGCTTGCCGACGGGGATCTTCAGATAGCTGTGCCCGTCGGCCTCGGCCGCAGGCAGGCGACCGCCGCGGATATTGACCTGAAGCGCGGCCAGCATCCGGTCGGGCAAGGTCAGGGTCGCATCGCGGGCGGTCCGCGTGGCGATGAACTCGGCCTTGCCGATGCCGTCCTTCACATGCCGGTTGCGCAGCCGATTCTCGGCAACCGTCGCCATGTAGTCCGGAGCGGTTCCCTTGGCCGGGTAATCGTGGCCGATGTAAAGCCGGGTCGGACCGGGCAGATCGAGGATCGCGCGGATCGAATTCCACAGATCCTCTGCGCTGCCGCCCGGAAAATCGGCCCGGCTGGTGCCACTTTCGGGCATCATCAGCGTGTCGTGAACAAAGGCCGCGTCACCGGCGACATAAGTGATCGAGGCCATCGTGTGACCCGGCGAGAACATCACGCGCACCGGGATCTCGCCGACCATGAACTCGTCGCCCTCGGCAAACAGCCGATCCCACTGCGATCCATCGGTCGGCATTTCGTCGCCAAGGTGATAAAGGTCCTTCCAGAGCTTCTGGACCCCGGTAACCTTTTCGCCGATCGCGGCGGGTGCGCCAAGCTTGTCGGACAGATAGCGGGCGGCGGTGAAGTGGTCGGCGTGGGGATGGGTATCGAGCACCCAGACCACCGTCAGCTTTTCGGACCGGACATAATCCAGGATTTCGTCGGCGCTTTCGGTTGTGACTGCGCCAGCCTGGGGGTGAAAATTCCAGACCGGATCGACGATCGCGGCCTTTCGGGTGGTCGGACAATGAAAGACATATTGCAGGCTGCCCGTCGGTCTGTCGAAAAATGCGCGGATGATAGGGGACATGGTGTTCTCCTGAATTCGGTTTCTCAGTGGGAAAGGGGCAGCATCAGCCTGCAAACGACGACGGTTGACCGACCGATCGTGCGTTGGCCGAGGCTCTTTACGAAATCGGCGGGCAGCGCGCCGGCGCGGGTCATGATCGCTGTGAAAAGCGCCGCCGCAGCGGCGGCCCAGACGAATGTCTCCATGAAACGCTCCTCTGAAAAGAAATAGGGTGTCGGGAGGTGCAGCGGTTGCCTGTGGAATTTCGCGGGCAACCGCCAGGCCCTTCAGTTGGCCGGTGCCTCTTCGTCCGCGGCATTCCACGCGTCCGAGAAGGCCATCCAAGCCTCAGAGAAACCGGACTTCAGCTCTTCCCAGGCGCTGCCGGCCCCCGCATCAAGCGCGCCAAGTCGCTCCCCCAGAGTGTTGCGCGCCGTGCGCAGATCCTGCAAACGGGCGCGAGCGGTATTGCGCGCCGCGTCGGACATTTCCGCCCAGTTGTCACGCAGCGCCTGCTCGCGGCGCTCGATCTCGGCGTCGAGGCGGATCATCGCCTCTCGCGCCTTGGTCAGTGCCTCGTCGCGTTCCTGCTCGGTGTAGTTGGCGATGGCGTCCATTGCTTGCGAGATTTCGGAACGCACATCATCGGTCGTGGTCAGCCCGGCGTTGTCCTGCGCGAGCGCAGGAACGGCGACAACCGCAATTGCCGCCGCAGCCACGACCCCCCGAAAGACTCCGAGAATGTTCATCGATGGCGTTTCCCTACTTGAATCGCGACATGGCCTTTTCGAAAGCGCTCGAGATGTTGTCCCACGCATTGTCGAAACCAGCCTTCATATCGGCCCAGGCAACATCGCCAGACTCAGCGGCCTCTTTGATCTTGGCCTCGGCTTCGTCACGCTGTTCGCGAAGTTCGTCCAACTGCTTCTGGTACTTGATCTTCGAGTCGGCTTCGGCCTCGTCGACCTTCGCCTTCATCTTGTCGATCTCGGCGTTCCACTGGTCGATCTTCGCCTTGGCCTTTTCGATATACAATTCCTTATCGGACATCGGTTTTTCCCTTCGAGGATGAAGCTTGAGGTTGATACATCTCGGAACATATTCGATTGTTCGCAAGTTGGAAAGCATGCGAAACTCTGAATGAGACCGCAAATCGCATGAACAAGGAGTTCAAAGCATGTCGGAAACCAAGAAACTTTCATTGCCTGTTGTCGATCTTGCCCGCAAGAACGACGAGTTCCGCAAGGTCCTGTGGACCGGCGACAAAACTCAGTTGGTGTTGATGGCGATCCCCGAGGGCGGCGAGATCGGCGGCGAGGTACACGAGGGTCATGACCAGCTGCTATATTTCGTCGCAGGCAAGGGCGTGGCAAGGATCGGCGAGGTCGAAAGCGACATCGGCGATGGTGATGTCAGCATCGTGCCCTCGGGCACATTTCACAACTTTCGCAACACCGGGTCGGGGATGCTGAAGCTCTTCACAACCTACAGCCCGCCCGAGCATGCGCCCGGCACCGAACACGCCACCAAGGACGAGGCGGAAGCGGACGAGTAAGCCATGAAGGTCGACACCGTCATTGTCGGCGCGGGCACCGCCGGTCTTTCGGCATTGCGTGAGGTGCGCCGCTATACCGACGATTTCCTGCTGGTCAATGCCGGGCACTGGGGCACGACCTGTGCCGCGGTGGGCTGCATGCCTTCCAAGGCGCTGATCGAGGCTGTCAACGCATTTCACCGGCGCGGCAGTTTCGACGCATTCGGTATACGTGGCGCAGACGGCTTGCGCGCCGACATTCCGGCAGTTCTCGCACGGGTGCGCAAGATGCGCGACGGTTTCGTCGAGGGGCCGGAGGCGGTGCCGGGCAAGCTGGGCAAGCGCGCCATTTCGGGCCGCGCCCGGCTGCTGGGGCCCGGACGGCTGCAGGTGAACGATAACGAGATCGAGGCGCGCGCCATCCTCCTCGCGCCCGGCAGCAGTCCGGTTGTGCCAGAACCCTGGCGCGATTTCGGCGACCGGATCCTGACCACGGACAGCGTGTTCGAACAGAAGGACCTGCCGCGCCGCATCGCGGTGATCGGCATGGGAGCGATCGGTGTCGAGATCGCCCAGGCACTGGCCCGGCTGGGGCTGGAGGTGGCTGGTTTCGACGCGATCGAGGCGCTTGCGGGCATCGACGACGCCAAGGTGCTGGCCGCGTTCCGACCACTTCTCGAGGCCGAGGTCGCGCTTTATATGGGCGCGGCCGCTGAACTCGAAGCGGCGGGCGATGCGATCCGGGTGACCGGCGCAGGCGGCAGTTTCATCGCCGACGCGGTACTGGCCGCGATCGGGCGGCGGCCCAATATCGACGATCTGGGACTGGACACGCTTGATGTGCCGCTCGACGAGGATGGGCTGCCCGAGGTCGATCCGGCGTCCCTTCGCATCGCCGATCTGCCGGTGTTTCTTGCCGGCGACGCCAACGGTTATCGTCCGCTCATGCATGAGGCCGCCGACGAAGGACATATCGCGGGCCGCATGGCCGCACCGGATGCCGAAGGTGACGGGCTTTGCCGGCGCACGCCGCTGTCGATCGTGTTTTCCTCGCCGCAGGTGGCGCGGGTGGGACCGCCGCTGTCAGAGTTGCGCGATGGCAAGATCGCCTCGGGCAGCGCGGATTTCTCGAAACAGACGCGTGCCCGCATGGCGCAAACCGCCGCCGGACTGCTGCGCATCCATGCCGACCCCGAAACCGGACGAGTTCTGGGCGCCGAGATGTGCCTGCCCGCGGCCGAGCATCTGGCACATCTGCTGGCCCTCGCGGTAGAGCAAAAGATGACGGTCGCCGACATGCTGGCCATGCCGTTCTATCATCCGGTGCTGGAAGAAGGTCTGCGCAACGCCCTGCGCGATCTTTCAAAGGCAGTTGCCGGCACCGGCGGCTCTGATCTTTCAGACTGCGAAAAGATCGGGCATGATGCGCTGGACTAAGCGGCGAAACGACCGGACGTCGGGGACAACGAAAGCATGATTTCCAGATACGCATGGTATTTTCAGGAGCTTCTGGAGAAAGTCTGGCTGCGCGTCATCGGCTTTGCGATTCTCGCGATCATTGCCGCCGTCCTTGCCCGGGTCGTATCGCCATACCTGCCCGACAACATCGCGCTGCGGACCGGATCCGAGGCTGTCTCGGAGCTTCTCAGGATCCTGACCTCGTCGATGCTGGCGGTGACGATCTTTTCATTGTCCATCGCCGTCGCCGCCTTCGCCGGTGCTGCCACGACAGGTACGCCCCGAGCCGTGGCCCTTTTGCAGCAAGATCGGACGACGCAGAACGTTTTGGCCACCTTCCTTGGCGCATTCCTGTTCGGCCTCGTCGGATTGATCGCTCTCAATGGCAGGTTCTACGACGACTCTGGCAAAGTGGTCGTGTTCCTCTTCACGATCGTCGTGATCGGGTTGGTCGTGGTGGCGCTGATCCGCTGGATTGGCCATTTGATGGATTTCGGGCGGATGGGCGACACGCTTGACCGGGTGGAGCGGGCGTCGTCGGACGCGCTGCGCAAGCGTCTGGAAAACCCCTGGCTCGGCGGGCAGCCGCTGATCGGTGCTTTGCCTCACGACTTAGTTGACGTTGCGTCGACGAAGACCGGCTACATACAGCATATCGACATGCCTGCGCTGCAGGACTGCGCCGAAGAGTTGGACGTTCGCCTCTTCGTGCGCCGATTGCCCGGCAAGTTTGTCGCGCTCGGCGAGCCGCTACTCTCTGTCGAGACCACCAAGGCCACGGAAAAACAGGTGCAGGCGATGCGCCGCGCCTTCACGATCGGCAAACGGCGCACTTTCGATGAGGATCCGCGCTTTGGTCTGATCGTGTTGTCGGAAATCGCCTCGCGGGCGCTTTCGCCGGCGGTGAACGATCCCGGCACAGCCATCGACATCCTGGGGCGGCATGTCCGGATCCTCTCGCAATGGCGCGAGGCCAGGGATGCCGAGGTTCGGTTCGAAGGCGTTTTCGTGCCGGCCATCGCGGTGCGGGACGCGATCGAGGATGCGTTCCGGCCCATCGCTCGGGACGGAGTGTCGCTGGTAGAGGTTCAGGTCCGATTGCAGAAGGCGCTGGCATCGCTGTCCCAGGTCGCACCTGAGATTCTCGAGCAGCCCTGCAAAGATATGGCGCGTGCTGCGCTGGGACGGGCCGAGGCCGCGTCGCTGCCGCCATCCGATCTGGCTGATATCAGGTCCGCCGCCGGTTCTGGCGGCCGTCAGGCCACGGCGTCGGAGCGGGAACGCGACGCGGACAGCTGAGCGCACAGGCGGTTGTCCGGCAACAGTGGCGTTCAGCCCGTGATCGTTTGCACCTCTCGCCCGTCCTCGCGCCATTCCGGCAATCCTCCCTCGAGGCGCCGGGCATTGAAGCCATGTCCGCGCAGGGCGGCGACCGCCTGATAGGCGTAGATGCAGTAGGGGCCCCGGCAATAGGCAACGATCTCGGCATCGGGGTCGAGCACGGCAACGATCCGGTCGAGTTCTGCCAGTGTCGCGTTCAGAGCGCCCGGAATGTGCCCGGCGGCGAATTCGTCTGCTGGCCGGACATCGAGCACGGTGACCGATCCCTCGGCAAGCCGCGCGGCCAGATCCTGCCGGCGGACAGGTTCGGGGGCGTCTTCGTCTCCCGACAACCCGCGCAGGATGCGCTCGACTTGCACTAGGTTGCGCTCGGCGACCATGCGCAAGAGGTCCATAAGCGAGAGCGTCTTGGCGTCGGTCAGCCGGTAGATCACCGCCTTGCCGTCGCGACGGCTGGTGACAAGGGCCGCGCGGCGCAGCTGCTGCAAGTGCTGCGAACAGTTGGCGATGGTCAGGCCGGTTTTCTCGGCCAATGCCTCTACGCCGCGCTCGCCTTGCGCCAGTTGCTCGAGGAGCATCAGGCGCGCCGGGGCGGACAGCGCACGAGCTACGAGCGCGTATTCCTCCAAAAGGGCGGTCTTGGGACTGGTTGACACCGGGTGCCTCCGCACGATATATCATTCAAGTGGTTACTTGAATAATAGTGAAACAACTGCTTTCCGCAACCTAGAAGTC
This sequence comes from Brevirhabdus sp., assembly GCA_024637315.1. Classification (GTDB taxonomy): domain Bacteria; phylum Pseudomonadota; class Alphaproteobacteria; order Rhodobacterales; family Rhodobacteraceae; genus JAHEAO01. The sequence goes on along the minus strand of JAGXFH010000034.1, from coordinate 340,790 downwards.
GCAGCCCATGTCCGAGATGATCCTCGCAGCAGAACCGACGATCCGCCTTGCCGCCTTTCTGGGCGTACTGGCGGCGATGGCGCTGTGGGAGGTCGCCGCGCCGCGCCGCCGGCGCGAGATTCCGCGAGTGATCCGCTGGACGAACAATCTTGGACTAGTCGTGCTTGACACCGTGATACTGCGGCTGTCGTTTCCGATCCTCGCGGTCGGGCTGGCCGTGCTGGCCGAAGATCGGGGCTGGGGCCTTTTCAACAATATCGACGCGCCCGTTTGGGTTGCAGTCATCGTCTCGATGCTGCTGCTGGACCTTGCGATATACCTGCAACACGTCATGTTTCACGCGGTGCCGGGGCTCTGGCGGCTGCACCGGATGCATCATGCCGATCTCGACTTCGACGCGACGACCGGCCTGCGCTTTCATCCCGTCGAGATCCTGATCTCGATGGGGATCAAGCTGGCGGCGGTCGCCGCCCTCGGGCCGCCCGCCGTCGCGGTGCTGCTGTTCGAGGTGCTGCTGAACGCAACAGCACTTTTCAACCACGCAAACATCGAACTGCCACGCCCGGTGGACAGGGTCCTGCGCTTGTTCGTGGTGACGCCCGATATGCACCGCGTCCACCATTCCGTCGATCCGCGCGAGACCAACTCGAACTACGGCTTCAATCTGCCCTGGTGGGATCGGCTTTTGGGCACCTACATCGCCCAGCCCGCCAAGGGGCACACGGGCATGGAGATCGGGATCGAGCAATTCCGCACACGCCGCGATCTCTGGCTTGACCGGATGCTGGTCCAGCCGGTGCGCGGCCCTGCATCCGGCGGCGCGCTGGACCCGCGACTCACAACGAAAGTCAGCAAGTGACCACAGCGACCAGCGGCATGGCAGCGGCGATAACCTCGGACAGGTTTGCCATCAGCTGATCCAGGTGCTGCCGATGGACCTTGCCATAGGCATGACGCGCGGTCGTCCCGGTCGTCGTCATCTGGACCCGCGGACGCTGCCAGTTTCCGCCTCGCGATCGCTGCGGGGAGGACATAAATTTGCGGCCAGGCAAATCGATTTCCGGTTCGCGGAATTGTTTGCCGACACGAAGAGACAGGATTTTTCTTGACCTCGATCAACGACCTGATTTTCCATTCGGTCTTTATGACTGGGACGGCGCTCCAAGAAGCGTGCTTTTGACTTGGGAGAAGAACATGCGAGTCTGGATGCTGCTGGCCGCAGGACTGGTGGCCGCGTCGGGTCAGGCCGTGCAGGGCGAGACCTTGGTCGTTTCGCTGCAGGAAATTGTCGAATGGAAGGCCGTTTATGGTCGGGTCGAGACCCGTGATCGGGTGCCCGCGCGGGCCCGGATCGGCGGAACCGTGATTTCGCTCGAAGTGAGCGAGGGCGACAGCGTGTCAGCCGGTGCGCGCATCGCGGTTGTCGAAGATGACAAGCTCGCCTTCCAGCTCGATTCGATCGACGCCCGGCTTGCCTCGTTGAACGCACGCCTGGCAACCGCACGCTCTGAGCTCCAGCGCGGCGAAACGCTTCTGGAACGTGGCGTCATCGCCAACCAGCGGCTGGACCAGTTGCGCACCGACGTCGACGTTGTCGAGGGCGAGATGCAAAGCCTGGAGTCAGAGCGGCTGGTGGTCGAACAGCAAGTGGCCGAGGGTGCGGTACTGTCGCCTGATGACGGGGTCGTGATCTCTGTGCCGGTCTCTCGCGGGTCGGTCATCACCCCCGGAGAGACCGTCGCCGTCGTCGCCGGTGGTGGTGTGTTCCTTCGTCTGGCTGTGCCCGAGCGCCACGCTGGCAGCCTGACCGAGGGCGATCCGATCGAGATCGCCGCCGGCGCCGACGGCGAGACCCGCACCGGGCGGCTTGTGAAACTCTATCCGCAGATCGAAGGCGGCCGGGTAGAGGCGGATGTCGAGGTTGAGGGCCTGGACGGCCAGTTCATCGGCCGCCGTGTGCCGGTGCGCCTGCCGGTGGCCAGCCGTCTGGCGATACTCGTCCCCGAGACCGCGCTTGGCAGGCGGGGCGGGCTCGATTTCGTCACGGTCGAGACGGGGTCGGGCGAACCGCTGCGACGGGCGGTGGTACCTGGGGGCCCGATCACGCGGGACGGTGCGGTCTGGCGCGAGATCCTGACCGGCCTTTCCAGCGGCGATCGGGTTGTGATCGGCGATGAGTGAGCACGAGCAGGAACCGGGCGGCCCGTTAGGCATTGCAGGGCATCTGACCCGTGTGTTCATCGTTTCGCCGCTGACGCCACTTCTGCTGCTGGCCGCGCTGGCGGTGGGGATGATCGCGCTGGTCAGCCTTCCGCGCGAGGAGGAGCCGCAGATATCCGTGCCGCTGGTGGACATTCATGTCCGCGCCGACGGTCTGCGGGCCGAGGACGCGGTCAAGCTGGTGACCGAACCGCTCGAGTCCATCGTGAAGGGCATCGACCAGGTCGAGCATGTCTATTCGGACACCCGCGACGACCAGGTAATGGTCACCGCGCGCTTCGAGGTGGGCCTGTCCTCGGATACGGCGATCTTGCGTGTGCGCGACAAGATCCTCGCCAACCTGGATCGGATTCCGGTGGGTATTCCCGAACCGCTGGTCGTGGGCCGCGGGATCAACGATGTGGCGATCGTCTCGCTGACCTTCGCGCCGATAGACGGGCAGGACACGATCACGGCCGCCGATCTTACCCGCATCGCCCGCGAGGTAGAGGTGGAACTGGCCAAGATCGAGGATGTCGGGCTGACATATCTTGTCGGGGCAACCGACGAGGTTCTGCGCGTCGCCCCGGACCCGCAGCGGCTTGCGCTCTACGGTGTGACGCTGCAGCAGCTTGCGGCCAAGGTGCAGGGAGCCAACAGCGCAGCGCCGGCCGGCGACCTGCGCGACGGTCGAGACCAGATCGGGCTGGTGATCGGCAAGACCCTGTCCACGCCGGAGCAGATCGGCAACCTGGAATTGACCACGCGCGACGGGCGCACCGTATATCTGCGCGACGTGGCCGATGTCGCCTTCGTCACCGACATCGATGAACACCACGTCGCCACCCTGGTCCGGGTCGAGGACGGCGGGATTGCGCGGCGTCCGGCGGTGACCCTCGCGCTTGCCAAGCGGGCCGGTGCCAACGCCGTGACTGTTGCCGAGAAGATCCTTCACCGGGTCCACGAGATGGAAGGCGAGCTTATCCCCGATAGCGTGGCTATCGAAGTCACCCGCGACTATGGCGAGACCGCCAACGAGAAGGCCAACGAGTTGCTGTTCCACCTCGGTCTCGCGACGGTCTCGATCGTCGGGCTTGTACTGATCGCCATCGGCTGGCGCGAGGCGATGGTGGTCGCCATCGTCATTCCGGTCACCATCCTGCTGACCCTCTTCGCAGCCTGGATCATGGGTTACACACTGAACCGGGTTTCGCTTTTCGCGCTGATCTTTTCCATCGGGATCCTGGTCGATGACGCCATCGTCGTGATCGAGAACATCGCACGCCACTGGGCCGGCAAGCGCGAGGGCCGCAGCCCGTTGGGCGCCGCGATTGCCGCCGTGGCCGAGGTCGGCAACCCGACCATCGTGGCAACGCTTACGGTGGTCGTGGCGCTGCTGCCGATGCTTTTCGTGTCGGGGCTGATGGGCCCCTATATGAGTCCGATCCCGGCCAACGCGTCCGCGGCGATGATCTTTTCCTTTTTCGTAGCGGTGATGGTCACGCCCTGGCTGATGCTGAGGATCGCGGGTCCGGCCCATGCCGCGCATCACCCCGAGGGCAGCTTTCCCGGCGGTCGGCTCGGTCGTTTCTATGCCTCAATCGCCAGACCGCTTCTGAAAAGCAAGGGGCGCAGCCTGCTCTTCCTTCTGATTGTGGCGGTGCTGTCGTTCGGCTCGCTTGGCGCGCTCTACACCCGCGATGTGACGGTGAAGCTGCTGCCCTTCGACAACAAGTCCGAGCTGTCGATCATGGTCGACCTGCCCGAAGGGGCCTCGGTCGAGGCGACGGATACGGTCGTGCAACGCGCCGCGCGCGCCGCGCTTACGTTGCCAGATGTCGTATCGGCCCAGACCCATGCCGGCACGGCCGCGCCATTCAATTTCAATGGGCTGGTGCGCCATTATTACCTTCGCCAGATGCCCGAGCAGGGCGAGGTGCAGGTCAATCTGGAGGCCAAGACCCATAGAGAACGGACCAGCCACGAGATCGCCCTTGAACTGCGGGAGAAGCTGCGCGGTATCGACAGCCCCGACGGCACCGTGCTGAAAGTGGTGGAGCCGCCGCCGGGACCGCCGGTGATCTCGACCCTGCTGGCCGAGATCTACGGGCCCGACGCCGAAACCCGCCGCGAGGTCGCGCGCAAGGTTCGCGCGGCTTTCGACGACGTGCCCTACATTGTCGATGTCGATGACAGTTTCGGCGAAAGGCCGCGCCGGCTGCGGGCTGCGCTGAAGCCAAGCGATCTGGATTTCCTCCAGGTGCAGGAGCGCGACGCGCTCGAAACGCTTCGGCTGCTGAACACCGCGACCACGGTGGGCTACTCTCATCGTGGCGAGGGCCGCCGCCCGATCGCGATCGTCATGGCGCGGGCGCGGGGCGACCGGGTGATGGACGAAACCGCCCTCTCGACGCCGGTGCCGGCGAATGCGCTGCCGGGAGGTCGCGGCGTGGTGGAGCTTGGCGACGTGATCGCCATCGAGGAGGAGCGGGCCTCCTACCCGATCTTCCGCCATAACGGGTACAACGCCGTGATGGTCACCGGCGAGCTTGCGGGCGAATTCGAGGCGCCGCTCTACGGCATGCTGGCTGTCGCCGACCGGCTTGACCTGATGGATTGGCCAGAAGGTCTCAAACCCGTTATCCGGCTGAACGGCCAGCCCGAGAGCGTGGCCGAGCCCGTACTGCTCTGGGACGGCGAGTGGGAAGTTACCTGGGTGACGTTCCGCGACATGGGCGCAGCTTTTGCAGTGGCGCTTCTGGGTATCTATATCCTCGTGGTGGCGCAGTTCGGCTCTTTCCGGCTGCCGCTGGTGATCCTGACGCCGGTGCCGCTGACCTTCCTTGGCATCGTGGGAGGGCATTGGCTGTTCGGTGCGCCGTTCTCGGCCACCTCGATGATCGGCTTTATCGCGCTTGCCGGCATCATCGTGCGAAACTCGATCCTGCTGGTCGATTTCATCCGCCATGCCGATCCGGACCAACACGTCACCGTCGAGATCCTGATCGAGGCCGGCGCGACCCGATTCAAGCCGATCCTGCTGACCGCGATCGCGGCGATGATCGGCGCCGCGGTGATCCTGGCCGACCCGATCTTCCAGGGACTCGCGATCTCGCTTCTGTTCGGGTTGCTGTCGTCGACAGCGCTGACGGTTCTGGTGATCCCGGCAATCTACCGGTTGTTGAAGACCTGATAGCCGTCACCGGATATGACATCCGGAAAACAGGTTTGGAAGTGGAGAGGCGGCGGCATACGCTCAGTGAACGACAGCCCCAGAGGTCTGTCGGCAGACGGCAGATACGCATTGGGTGCGGTGAGGCGGCGTGGCAATTGCAGTGACTGCCCGCGTGGCCCGTCAGTCGGGGGGCTGCGCGTGGTCGCGGACGATCCGACCGTCCTCAAGTGTCACGATCCGGTCGGCCAGTTCGAGAATCCGGTTGTCATGCGTCACCATTACCGTGGTCGTGCCGCGCGCCGCGCCCAGTTTCTTGAGCATCCTGACCACCCCCATGCCGCTTTCGCGGTCCAGCGCTGCCGTCGGCTCGTCCGCAAGGACCACGTCGGGGTTTCCGACAAGCGCGCGCGCCACTGCGACTCGTTGCTTCTGGCCGCCCGACAAGTTTGCGGGCAGGTAGTCCATCCGGTCCGCCAGCCCGACAAGCGACAAGGCGTGGCGGGCGGCACCGTATTGTGCCTGCCGGTCGGTCGGGCCGTGGACCTGCAGACCCATCAGCACGTTCTGCAATGCCGTAAGGCTGTCATGCAGGTTATGGGCCTGAAAGATGAAGCCCAGTCTGCGCCGCAGCGCCTCGTTCAGAGTGCGGTCCGCGCCGTTCAATTCATGGCCCAAGAGGATGACCGAGCCGTCCTGCACATCGCGCAGGCATCCCATAAGCGTCAGCAGCGTGGTCTTGCCCGACCCTGACGGGCCCATCAGTGTGGTCAGGCTGCCGCGTTTCACCTGTAGGTTCACATCGAAGATCGCCTGTTTGCGCGCTTCACCGGTGCCGAACCAATGGTTCAGTCCGGTCACAGCAATCGGGGTATCCTCTGACATCGGCGGCCCTCAGAAAAGGTCGGCGGGATCTGCCAGTGCCAGACGCCGCGTTGCGATTGCACCCGATACCGAACAGGCGACCAGAGTCCCGATGAACACGATCACGGCCATGCCCGCCGTCATCGCCAGGGGCAGACCGGTCGCGGCCTTCATGCCGACCAGCAGTCCGCTGGCGACAAGAAAGCCGGGAACAAAGCCCAGAACGGCAAGGATCAGCGCCTCTTCAAGCACGATGCCAAGAAAGAAGCTCTGGGGATAACCCATGGCCTTGAACGTGGCGTATTCGCTCAGGTGATCGGCCACATCGGTGGACAGAACCTGATAGACGATCACAACCCCCACCAGAAGACCGATGATCACGCCAAAACCAAAGATGATCCCGGTGGGGCGCTGGGTCTGCTGATAGCTCTGATCCTCTGCAGCGGCCTGCGCGAAGCTGCGGATGCGCAAGCTCTTGTCGGTGATCGCCTCCCTCAGTCGGGCCGCTACCGCATCAGCGTCGGCACCGCGTGCGACCTGAAGTATAATGTGGTTGGGAGCCGCCGAACTGCGCTTGGGAAAAAGCGTCAGGAAGGTCTGGTCCGAGACCAACAGATACCCGTCGACGCCAAATCCGCCGCCGCCCTGAAACGTGTCATACAGTGTCAGCGTGGTTCCTGCGGCTTCGAACGAGGTCGGAGTCTGCGGTCGGATCGCCGCGGCTTCGTCGCGCGGCAAGCCGCGGGAGAACATGTCAAGAATACCCGAGTTCGGCAATTGCAGTGACGCGCTTTTACGCGCCAGTTCAGGCGACAGAAACTGTCGCAGGGTTGGGTCGATGCCATAGGTGGTCAGCGCCAGGCTGCTGGGCGCACGCGCCCAGTTGACGGTTGCGATGAACAAACCGGTGCCGCTGATCACCTCCGGGTCGGCCAGCGCCTGGAACAGCCATTGCCGCGCGACATTGCCACCTTCGGACAAGGAATTGGCGTCCGAGGCCGAAATCATGATGTCGGACTGAAAGAAGCCGTAAGGTTTCAAAGTCGCCGTGGCCATCGAATTCATGATGCCGATCTGGACAAAGACCAGCACATTGGCAAACGCCACGCCTGCCAGGGCAGCGGCAAAGCGGGGGCGGCTGTGGGTCAGCTGCAGCCAGCCGATCGGCAGTCGCCCGAACAGCCATTGCAGCAGCCCGCTCATTGCGGTGCCCGCGCCGGTGCCCGCGTGTCGATACGCGCAATGACTTCAAGGTTGGTAAATCGCGAAGCGATAGCCGATGATGCGGCGTCCAGACCGACCATCACCGTGATCACCCGCGCGTCGGTATTTGCGGCGGTGTCATCCGATATCAGTCCTTGCCTGCCCACGGTCAGGCCGATCGACTGAACACGGCCGTGCAGGGTCTGACCGATGGCGCCGGCCACCAGTTCAACCGGTTGGTCCACACGAACCGCGACGATCCGATCCTGATAGACCTCGACCTCGGCCATCATCTGATCGGTATCGCCCATCTCCATGATGCCGATGGCGGGCGGGCGTTCGCCGGCACGGGCGTGGATGTCCAGCACCACACCGGTGATCGGGGCGCGAACGGCGGCGCGGCTCAGGTCAAGCCGGGCGCGGTCAAGATCGGCTTTCGCCGCGTCAAGGTTTCGAGCGGCGACAATCACATCAGGCTGCATGTCAACGACTTCGGCGGTAAAGCGCGCCAGTGTCGCCTGCGCCTTGTCCACGGCGAGCGCGGCTTGCCGATCAGCGGCGGCAATGGCATCCAGCGCCGTCTTGGTTGTCACTCCACGCTGATGGAGTTCCAGCGCCCGGGCGTGTTCCGCCGCGGCCTCGGTTGCAGCGGTCTGCGCCTGCTCGAGGGCTGCCCGCGCCTCATCCAGGGAATTCTGCACCCCCGCCCGCGTCTGCATCAGCGCCGCCTGCCGAACAGCGACATTGGCCTCTGCCAATCGCACCGCGCTTTCCAGCTGGCTCTGATTGTCCAGCCGCGCCACGATGGTCCCCTTGGCCACACGATCGCCGGTTGCGACCAGGATCTCGGCGATCCGTGCATCGCCTGCTCCATAGGGCGGGGCGACGATCGACACATCGCCGCGCGGCATGAGGCGCGCCAGCCCCACGACATCACTGACCTGCATGGTTTCCATCATATCCGGCGGCAAGTCGATCTCGGGGGGCAGGGCAATGGGGGTTTCCGATCCGCCACCGGGTTGCAGCCCGGTGAGCGCATAGAACTTTTGCAGGGCGGGGGGCTGGAAATACATCCCGATCACACCGCCACTGAACAGGAAGAGCGGCAGAAGAAGGATCAGCAGGTAGCGTGCGCGAAACCGAAACCACCGACGTTTCTCGATTGCAGATGCAGGCTCGCGATCAACCACTTCAAGCGGAAGGTCAGTGTTCTGCGGTTCGGTCATGGCGTCCTCGGGTACGGGCCCTTTGATCACCTGCACAGGTAATGCCATTATGCGCCGGATGAAAGGTGCTGCGGCTGCTTGTGTCGGTGTGTCGCGATATGTGCGCCGCGATCCGGGAAACTCCAGCCAGGATCACTTGCTGAAGCCCGGCAGTGCGGCCCTGGCCACACCCGCAACCGGACACGCGATTCGGTTGCCGAAAAGACCGCCGTTATCAACCGCGTGAAGGGCCACGACCCGTCTGGTCCTCGGCGACCCGAAACCGGCGAGTGAAGGGGACTTGGCAGGACATGCCCGCAGCGGCTTCGAGCAGGCAGGTGCGCAGAGCATTGAGTCTCGATGCGATTTGCTCGATAAGCGGCCATTCTTGAAATGCCGCATTAGGGCAATCGTGCCAGTCGCGGACGGTTAATGACATGGGCCATTTGTTTAATAGCTTCGGCTGCTGCCCGTCGCCGATCGGTGCGCTCGGCCAGCGTCGCCGCACCGATCTGCCGTTTGGCGTGGACGCATACGAGATCTTGCTCGGTCAGGATCGTCTGATGACTGGCCTTTTCGCCGATTTCGACATGGCCATCGGAGGGCGGGGCGTAGGTGCCTGCAACGGTGATGCGCCCGACCACATTCTCAACGACCGCAACGACAGCTTCTCCTTTCCGGACCGGCGGGGCGATGCGTATCCGGAGACCTGGGCCGAGCCTGTGATCCTTGACACCCGGCTTGCAGGCCGGCCCTTCACCCAGATGGTCGATCTTGCGCGGGCCGAGGTCGAATGATTTCCGCACAGCCGGACGTCTCGTCGGTCGCTGATGTACGCGCCCATGCCTGCCCGGTCTGCGCCGCAGCGTCCCACCATTTCCTGTCGATCGCAGGGCGCGAATACTTTCGCTGCCCGGCCTGTCAGGCGCGCTTCCTCGATCCGGCGCAGCACCCCACCCATGATGAGGAACAGGCGCACTATCTCAACCATGAGAACGGTCCTGATGACCCAGGGTATCGCCATTTCCTATCAAAGCTCGCATGTCCGCTGATGGCGCGGCTTTCGCCCGCCTCTCGCGGGCTCGACTATGGCTGCGGGCCCGGTCCGGCACTGGCGGCGATGCTGCGCGAGGCGGGGCATGACGTGGCGCTTTATGATCCATTCTTCGCGCCGGATTCGGCGCCGTTGAGCGGCACCTATGATTTCGTCACCTGCACGGAAGTTGCCGAGCATTTCCACCGCCCCGCGCAGGAATTCGACCGCCTGCGCCGATTGGTCCGACCCGGCGGCTGGCTGGCGATCATGACCTGCTTTCAAACCGAAGACGCCCGCTTTGCGGACTGGCACTACCGCAAGGACCCGACGCATGTGGTGTTTTACCGTGCCGAGACGTTCCGCTGTCTGGCGGCCGTCTGGGGCTGGGTCTGCGAAGTGCCCGTGAAAGACGTCGTGCTGTTGCAGAGCCCAAATTCCGAGCCCCGCGCATGACCAGCTGGCATCACGAAGAGCGGCTGAAGGCCGTGCATGATATGGTACGCAAGAGCGGTGCCGCCCGTGTGCTTGATCTGGGCTGTGGCGACGGCGATCTGTTTGTCCGGCTGGCGGCAGATCCCCGTTTCAAGGAACTCGTCGGGGTGGATATCTGCCGCGCGTCGCTCGCCCTTCTGCACGCGAGGCTGGCGGCGTGCGATACGCAAGTGCCGCGCATCGACCTGCGCGAAGCCTCGATGACCGACCCCGCACCGGATCTGACCGGGTTCGATTGCGCCATCCTCATCGAGACGATCGAGCATATCGACCCTGACCGGCTGTCGAAACTGGAGCGCGCCTTGTTTCGGGTGATGCGCCCGCGGACGGTCGTGATCACGACGCCGAACGCCGAGTTCAATCGGCTGCTCGGCGTTCCGCCGCATCGGATGCGCCACCCCGATCATCGGTTCGAATGGGACCGGGCCAGATTTCGCCTCTGGTGTGAGCGCGTGGCGGACTCCACCGGATATGTCGCCCGGTTCCACGACATCGCTGGCAATCATCCAGAGCTTGGCGGCGCCAGCCAGATGGCTGTATTCGAAAGAACCGGAGCAGACCCGCGCATGCATGCGGCATGAAGCAAGTATTCCGGGACGGGACGACCCGACTTGATGACAGACACCAGACAGGCAACCCGCTGACTGACAGACTTCCTGGTGGGGGCAGATGCCAAAGGTAGCGTCTTTCGATCTGGTGTGAATTCAAGGGATGCTCAGTCGAGGTCATGGGCCTGGCGGCCTGTGTCGTGATGCCCGGAAGCGGGTCGATCTGGCCGAAGGTTTCCACCCTCATGCGGCGGTGCTGGACCTGTCAATCGTCAAGTCGTTCGAACAGGACAGCACGATCCCGTGGATCGCTTTCGGGCGCGGTCCATTCCTCGCGAGGCTTGGACACCGTGCACTGCGTTGTGCCGCCAAGCCCGATCAACTGCACGAGGTCGTCAACTCTGCGGGTCAGCGCAACGTATGGGCCGCCCGCATGGCCGCGCGGGCGTCGATTTCGCTCTCGCTCTCGCTCAGCCCGGACATGCGTTCGAGTTCGTCGAAATCATGGATCACGAACCGGTAGGGCGTCACGATCGTGATGAGCTTCCGATCCTGCAGGGCATGAAACGCGCGGCTGATCCCCTCGGTCCGGGTTCCGAGGGCTTCGGCCATATCAAGACGGCTGATCGGCAGGTCGATCAGTGTGCCAAGCTCGGGTTGCTTGCGTGTTTCTGCCAGATGCGCCCAACGGCGATGCAGGAAGACCAGAAAGCCCGCCACCTTGTCGATGGTGCGATGATTGGCAAGCAGCCCGAGCCATTCGCGCGCGCTGTCCAGCTCGTTGAGCTGGTTAAGAAGCAAGACACGCTCCAGTTCGGGCGAGCCTTCCAGCAGGGTTTCGAACCGGGTCTTGGGAAAACTGCAGATTTCGCATTCTGTCGCAGCCTCTACCGAAAAGGGGAAGGCACCATCGAAGACCCGACCGAACATGTCGCCCGCAACCAGAAGGCCGACGATCTGCCGCTGCCCGTCGATAAGCGTCTTTTCCATCCGCAGCACGCCGTCCATGACGAATCCCACAATGCCGGGCTGCTCGCCCGCGGCTACGAGTACCTCGTCGCAGGCCAATGTCTTTGGACGGCCGATGGCTCCGAGCGCGACAAGCAATTCGGGAGAGAGCGTCTGGAAGGGCAGCGATTCCGACCGTCCGAAGCACGTGACCTTCCTGTCACCGCCGACGCGGTCATCCAAGCTCTTGTCCATTCCGCTCGCCGCCCCCCGCATCATGGCAGGGCAAAGCCTAGCACGGTATCGACATCGGACAAGGCCTATCCGGGCTTTCATCAGGACGGGCGCCAGTCGTCCCACAGGGCAGTTGTCGGCGACCGATTGACGATCATCAATGACGCGGCGACACGATTGGTCTTTTCTTGCAGTCAGGTGCCTTGCGGTCCAGCAAAGGAGCGGAGTGCGATGCAAAAGCTTCCGACATGGTCGCTTGTGGCAAATCAGGCGCGCGCCCGGATCTTGCGGGGCCTCGAACAGCCCCTCGATCCGGCTTGCCCGCCTACCGAACTGGTGTACCGGGCGGGTTCTGCGAGGCTGCTGGCCTGCCTCTGCCGGGATCAGGCAGATGTCACGGCGGAAACCGAAGTCGCGGCGATCAACGCCGATCGGGGACAGTTCGCACGCGAACTCGCGACGTTTCTGAACGCGCACCGGCTGGCCGGGGATTTCGTGCGGCTGGCACTATGGGCGCCCGAACGACTGCTCCGCGTTCTTGTCCCGGAGATGCCGGCGGCCCTGCATGCCTCGGTTTTTCTGATGGTGGCATGCGATTTGACGGGACTTGGTGAAACAGAACTGCGCGCGCTCATCCACGGCAGGATTGCCGGTATCTGAGCCTTTGCATGTTCCGCACTGTTGGGAAACAGGATGGCCAACACGATCCCCTTTATGGACCCGCAATGCGTCGAGTGCCCGCTTTGGCAAGGCCACCGCTGCCGCCTTGGCACCCGGTCACGCCTGCGGTATCGCCGCTTGCCGGGTGGAGCCACCGTCTATCACCAAGGCGACCCCCCGCAAGCTGTTGGCGTGCTGCGCAAGGGATATATGCGGCTGGTTCGCTTCAATGACGAAGGTCGGCGGATCGGTTTGGGTCTTGCCCAATCGGGTGACCTGATCGGCGGCATGCTGGAACGACCGCTTGACCACATGGCAGAGAGCATCACCCCAGTGCACCTGTGTCAGGTCGACGCCGCCGAATTCGAGCGGGGCATGCGAGCCGATCCCGTGATGCGGCACGAGATCGTTCGCAACATCACCGAGCAGCTTTCGCGTGCGCAGGAGTTGATCTGGCGTCGGGGCCAGTTGACCAGCCGCGAGCGGGTTGTCGATTTCATTGTCCGATCAACGCAGATCATGCTGAGCGAAGACCAGCCGGATGGCAGCGTGATCGTCGAAATCTGCCTGCCCCGGAGCGACTGGGCGGATCTGGCGGACACCACGGTCGAGACGGTCAGCCGGACGATGACCTGGCTCGCCGCGCGCGGCGAAGTCCAGCCGCTGCAGCGCGCGCGCTATCGGATCGCCGATCCAAAGCGGCTCGCGCGGATGGCGCGGCTTGCGGCTTGATGCCAGGGCCGCTGGACCTGGCGCCTCTTCGCATCGCCTGATTGCGCGCCGTCAATGAAGGGCGGCGACTCCTGCCCTAGACTTTGATGTGTCGAGCCTGCGGTGCCAGGCGGAGGACAGCGCGGACATGCGTCAGACTGGGAGGAATTTCATGGAACATGACAGGACGATCCCGCAGTGGGAAACCGAAGACACCCCGGTGTCGCCTGCGCGGCGGGGCTTCTTGATGCTCGCCGCCGCTTCGGGCGCTGCCATATCCGTCGGGCGCAGTGCCGCGGCATTTACCGATGTGCCCTTCGCTGCGGCCGATCTGGACGATGACAGCCTGATCGGCATGTATCGCACGATCCTGCAGATCCGCTGGCACGAGCGGCGGCAGGCCGACGAGATGTTGTCGAACCCCGATTATCGTGGCTACAACCACTTCTACGCAGGCCAGGAGGCAGTCGCGACCGGAGTTTGCGCGGCCCTGCGGAACTCTGGTCCGCGCGAACAGCTCGACCTCGTCTATTCCTCGCACCGGCCGTCGGGCCATGCCATCGCCAAGGGCGTGGACATCCCCAAGATGGTGGCCGAGATGGACTTTCGGGCCACCGGCATGAATGGCGGCTATGGGGCAGAGATGCATATCTCCGACCCCGATGTCGGCTTTATTGGCGCAGACGGCATGATCGGCCCCGCACCAGTGATCGCCTCCGGCTCGGCCTTCGCCTTCCGTGCCCGCGGATCGGATCAGGTGGCGGTTGTCTTCGCTGGCGACGGCAACTATGCCGCGCCGCATTTCCATTCGACGCTGAACAACGCCAAGTTGCTGGACCTGCCGCTGATCTATGTCTGCGAGAACAACCTCTACCATCAATATGCACATTACTCGCTGTCGTGTCCGCATGAGGATATCGCCTCGGCGGCAGCGGCCTATGGCATCACGGCCGAAACTGTGGACGGACAGGACGTGGTTCAGGTTTACAACGCTGCGAAACGGGCAGTGGATCGCGCCCGCGCGGGTAATGGGCCCACCTTCATCGAGGCCAAGACCTATCGCTACTACAACCATTGGGGCGCACCCGGCGCCAAGGTCGGAGAGCTTGGCGCGTTCGGCTACGATCCCCTGGCGATCACGCATTTCCGCCCCGAGAAGGAATTGCGCGCATGGATGCAGCGCGACCCGGTGGACATCTCCCGCAGGATCCTGGCGGACTGGGGCGTCATGGACGCCGCCCGCGCCGCCGAGATCGAGGACGAAGTGAAGGCCGAGATCGAGGCCGCTTTCGAATGGGCGCTCTCGCAACCGCTCTGCACGCCCGAGGACGGACTGCGCCACGTCTTCGCTGAAGGTACCGTACCCGCGCGCCAATTCGGCTGACGCAGCCCACATGATCGAAAGGACAGACAGATGGCAATGAAAAGCTGGATGTATTCGGTGCTGGAGGCCGTACAGCACGAAATGCAAGAAGACCCGGCAATGACCTGGATCTTCGAATTGACCCCGCCGGTCGCTTCGAATCCCGGCAGGCCGGTCATCAACCTGGAAACCGAGTTCGGCCGCAAGCGCGTGGTCAATACCGGCATCGACGAGAACTGGATGGCCTCGGCGGTGCTGGGCGCGGGGCTCGCCGGGTCGAAATCGGCGACCTACATTCCCTATCAGGGCGCCTGCATGCCGTTCGAGGTGATCCAGAACGTCGCCGGCAAACTGCGCAGCATGACCGGCGGCAAGGCGTCGATGCCTGTCGTTTGGATCATCGAGATGACCGGCCAGACGCCGGGCTTCGGCGGTCAGCATTCCTGCTACGAGGAGGACAGTTACTACATGCACATTCCCGGCGTCCGCACGGTGATCCCGTCGACGCCTTACGATGCAAAGGGACTGATGCATGCGGCGATCCGCTCGCCGGATCCGGTGGTCTATCTCTATCCGGCCGGCCTGCGGACCCTGACCGAAGATGTGCCGGACGAGGCTTATGAAGTGCCGCTCGACAAGGCTGCGGTACGGATCGAAGGCAGCGACCTGACCATCGTGAGTTCCGGCGCAGGCATGCCTGTGGCGCTGGAGGCCGCCGAAACTCTGGCGGGCGAGGGCGCGAGCGTCGAGGTGATCGACCTGCGTGTGCTCAAGGAAATGGATACCGAGACCATCGTCAATTCGGTGGCCAAGACCAAGCGCCTTCTGACGGTGGACCAGTCCTATTACACGCTCTGTCCCGGTGCCGAGGTCATCGCTCGCGCGGTCGAGAATGTCGATGGCGTCAAGGTCAAACGTGTGGCCTTTCCCGATGCGCCGCCGCCGGCATCGCCCGAGATGTTCCTGTGGATGCGCCCCGGACCGCAGCAAGTAGTGGAGGCCGCCCGTGCAATCCTCTGAGGTCGTTGTACAAGACACCATGGACAAACCGGCCTGCCAGATCTGTCGCAAGGCGGGCCTTGAAGAGATGCTTGTCCAGAGTGCCTTTTGGGAAGGAGAGCGCCTAGTGGTGGTCGAGGACATCCCCGCGCTGGTCTGTCGGGGGTGCGGCGAACGCTTCTATGACGACGAGACGGCGATCCGTCTGGACATGCTGCGCGGCACCGGCTTTCCGGCAGGTCGCGCGGCGCGACAGATGAATGTCGAGGTGTTCCGCCTGCCTGAACCGGGATCGAGCGGAGATGGTTGAGGGCCGCGGAATCGCGATATGCATCGCCGCACTGCTGGCTGGGGCGGCACTGGCCCAGGGGAATGCCTTTGATTTCATGCCGCCAGGGGGGCGGGATATCCTTGCCACGCTGGCGGAAGGCGATCCCGGCAAGCTGGGCCAGGCTGCAGCGCGGGCGGACGACCGCGTGGGCTGGGCCGACTGGGCACGCGCTCTGGCGCCGGATCTGGACGACACGCAGATTGAAACCTTCGCAGCCTATGCCGCATTGAACCTGCCACTTTCAGGCGACGTGATTGCGCAGCTTTCCGAAAATGGCGATCCGGGCCTGTTGCCGCCCGATGGCAAGGAACTGGCGATCCAGCAATGCCAGTTCTGTCATTCGTTCTTTACCGGCTACCTGGCGCATGACCGTGACGAAATTGGCTGGAAAGGCACGTTCAAGACACCCTTTCACGCGGAGATATCGATGACCGAGATCGAACGCGACACGTTCGCCAGCTATTCGGCGCTCAACCTGCCGCTGGCCATTCAGGATGTCCCACCCGAACTGCGATTCTGATCACGCGAAAAGGAGAGAGATGCGATGAGACGATTTGCCCTGACTTCCGCTTGCATCATCCTGGGCAGCCTCGCGCTGGCGCAGGACGAACTCTTCGATTTCATCCCCGATGGCGGACGCACGATCCTGGAGCGGCTGCGGGCCGGGGATATGCCGGTCGCGCTGTCAGAAGCCATTGCGTCACAGGAGGCGCCGGTTGAGGACTGGCAGACCCAACTGGCAGAAACCGGGCTGGATGCGTGGGATGTCGCGACGCTGGCGCAGTATCTCGCCAGCTATGCCCCGCTCGATCCGGCGGGCGAACTGCCCCGCGACGGCCGCGATCTGGCGCTTGCGCTCTGCCAGTCCTGCCACATCATCACGGTGACAGTGACGCAGGACCGCAGCCGCGAGGCCTGGCTCGGCACGCTGAACTCGCCCAGCCATGTCGAGATCAAGATGACCGAGACCGAGCGCGGCCAGTTGGCCGATTATCTGGTGCTGAATGCCGGCATCCCGATCGACCAGATCCCGCGGGAGCTGAGGGCAGGGGGCGCTTCCTACTGACAGGAAAGGGCAGGCGATGCTGTTCAATTCGCTCGACTACCTGCTGTTTCTGCCCGTTGTCGCGATCCTGTTCCGTCTGGTGCCTGCCACCGCGCGGCTGCCGGTCATCCTGACCGCAAGCCTGCTGTTCTACGCAAGCTATGGCGCAAGCAATCTTCTGGCGCTTGGCGCGGTGGCGGTGATCGCACTGACCGCCGGGCGCTGGCTGCTGCGGCCGGAGGCCGGGTTTCGGCATCTGGCCTTCTGGGGCGGGACGGCTGCGATCCTGGGGCTGATGTATGCATTGAAATACCATGATCCGGTGGCCGGGGCTTTGCCGTCCCTGCCACTGATCGGGGTCGAGGCGCCGGCAGGGTTTTCCTTCTACGCATTCACGGCCATCGCGCTTCTGGCCGACCGCTACCGGCAGCCGCGCGACAGCCGCGCGAGCGCCGGGCAAGACCTGCTGTTCCTCGTCTGGTTTCCCAAGATACTCGCCGGGCCGATCGAGCGTATCGAACCGTTTTCAGCCCAGCAAGGGAATCCCCCCCGCCTCGATCCGCGCCTGCTTGCCTCGGCGGGGCAACTCATCCTCTGGGGATTGGTCAAGAAGGTGGTGGTTGCAGACAACCTCGCGCCTTTCGTGGACCGGACATATGCCATGCCCGACTATGCCGTGCCGATGGAGCTGGTGCTGGCAACCTATGCCTTCGCTTTCCAGATTTATTGCGACTTCTCGGGTTACACGGATATCGCACGCGGCAGTTCGCGGCTGTTCGGCATCGAATTGCACGAGAACTTCCGCCGCGCCTATTTCGCCACCTCCATCGGCGAATTCTGGGCGCGGCGCTGGCATATCTCGCTGTCGGAATGGTTCCGCGACTACGTCTATCTCCCGTTCCTGAACGAAAGCGATTCAGTACTGCGCATGTATCTCGGACTGATGCTGGTGTTCCTGATCAGCGGGCTGTGGCACGCCGGGCTCGGCTATGGCTTCGGCTGGGGGTTCGTCGCTTGGGCCGGGTTGAACGGCCTTTATATCTGGGGCGAACGCGGCCTGCGTCCGTGGCGACGGCAAGTGGACCGGCACTGGCAGGGGACCTGGAAAGGAAGGGTCCATGCCATCCTCGCCGGTCTGCTGGTCTTTCACCTCGTATTGGTCAGCTGGGTGTTTTTCCGGGCTGGAGAGGTCGGGGACGCGATCACCATACTGCTTCGAATAGGTGCCGCGCTGCCAGATATGCCCGCGTTGGTCGGCAAGTATCCATTCACGGCCGAACATGGAGTCTTGTTCGCGCTGATCGCGGGGCTGATGCTGATCGAGGCCTTGCAGGAAAGCCCTGCGCTTTGGGGCCGCATCATGGCCGCGCCGCGCCCGCTGCATTGGGCCGGGTGGTATTCCGTCGGCCTTGCGCTGATTCTGCTCGGCCGCTGGCAGGGCGAAGCCTTTGTCTACATGCAGTTCTGAGGGGCAGGTATGGCAACCGATGCAACAACCGAGGGGGAC
This sequence comes from Brevirhabdus sp., assembly GCA_024637315.1. GTDB lineage: Bacteria > Pseudomonadota > Alphaproteobacteria > Rhodobacterales > Rhodobacteraceae > JAHEAO01. The sequence continues at coordinate 322,273 of JAGXFH010000034.1, read as the reverse complement.
GCAGGATGGCGCGGGGCGGCGTTTTTCCTGGCTCTTTTCCTCGCGCTCTACGCTGCGCTTGCGGCGATTGCGGAGTTCCGTGTCGGGCGCGGCGGCGCAGACAGCGCGTTCCAGAAGATCCTCGCCGCACGAGGAAGCGAGGTTGACTGGATCGTGCTTGGCGCCTCGCATGCCTTGCCGCTGGCCTATGGCGACGTGCCCGCGCGCCATGCGGCGGCGACGGGCGAGACGATGCTGGTGCTGGCCGAGCCCGGTGCGGGACCCGTCTATGCCGGCTTCGTTGCGCGGCAGGCCCTGCGGGATCTGCGACCACGGCGAGTGCTCTGGATCCTTGATCCCTTCACCTTCCAGTCGCGCGCGTGGAACGCGGACCGCGTGGAGGATCGCGGCCTGCTGCGCACCACGCCGCTGCGCCCCTCGACCGCGCGGCTGATGGCGGCGATGGTCGTGAGCGACGGTGTCGATGCCCGCGCGCTTCTCGATTACCTGACGCTATTTTCCAAATTGAACAACCCGCGCCGCTTCGATCCCGGGGGGGTGGGAGGGCGCGGCCGCCTTCGACCGCGCGGCGCGGCCCTCCCGCCATGCAGTGGCAAGCCGCACAGAGTATCTTTATCCCGATGGCAGCGGCATGGCGCAATCGCGTCCAGCGATCGACGCATTCGCCAGCATGATCGACGAGTTGCGGGAGGCGGGCAGCGAAGTTGTCGCGATGCGCCTTCCGTTGCCCGCGCATTTTCGCGAGGCTCTGCCGCCAAGCGAAGACCTTCTGGCCGAATTGCGCGCCTTGATGGCGTCGCGGGGGGTGATCTTTCACGACCTCGCAGGCGCGCTGGACGACCCGGCCCTTTATTTCGACACAGATCACCTGAACCGTGACGGCGTCGACCGGCTATACGCCACATACCTTCGCGCAATCCTCGCGAATTCGGATGCGCGCAACGGTCGTGCCGCCACGATACCTGGCGTCAGCCGTCAATGACCAGCGCGCTGGAAGGATCGACCTGGCCCGCCAAGGCCGGGGTCGAGGCGCGATCACGCGTGATTTCGGAACTGACCAAGCTGCCAGGACCGAGCGGCTGCGCGCGCGCCGGTCAGTCGGCCCCGCTGACGGCCTCGTACCCCGACACCACATCCAGCATTTCGCGGGTGATCGTTTCTTGCCGCCGTTGCCGGTAACGCTGGCGGAGATCGTCGCGCCGTTCTTCTATGTTGCGCTCGGCGGCCTGCATGGCGGCCAGCCGGGACGCGTGTTCGCTTGCCAGCGCCTCGGCCAGGGCGCGATAGATCACCACGAACAGTCGCTGCTGCACGAGCCAGGACATCAACCGGCCGGAATCCATTCGCAAGAGCGGCAGGGACCGCCCCGGCCAGTCTGCCTCGGACAGCTTTTGCAGATAGCTGTCCGGCAGCGGCAGCAGCCGGTGCGACTGCGGCTTTGCCGTGATGCGGCCCTCGCGGCGGTTGTGTACAAGCCAGACCTGCCCGACCCCTTCGATCCGCGTCCAGCGGTCGATATCCACGATCACGGACTGAACCAGTCTGGTCACTCCCTCGACCGAGCCCGGCAGGGAATGAACGGCATCCAAACGTCGCCCGTCCGCCGCGAGACGGGCTGCGACACGCGCTCCGATGACGCCCAGCATGATCGGTCGGCTGTCCATCCGGGATCGGGCAAAGCGGGTGATCTTGTCGTTGTACCCCCCGCAAAGTCCCCGGTCCGAGCCGATCACGATCAACGCCTCGCGCCCGCTTGCCCTGTCGGTCCCCGGCAATGCCAGACCTGCGGCCCGCCGCTGGTGCAAAACCGCCATCAAACCCAGTTCGACGGTGCGGGCATAATCAGCCATCGCCGATTCAGCGTGTTCGTATTGCCGGATACTCACCGACGACAGCGCCTTCATCGTGCGCACGATCGACTGGATGTCGCCCGTGGTCTCAAGCGCGTCGGAGAGGCTTTCAAGCGTGTCCATTCTCCGCCTCCGTTTGCGCGTCGGACAGCGCGCCGCGCATAGCCTCGATCAGCGTCTTGCGGTCCTCGTCGTTCAGCTCTTCGCCCGCCGCAATCCGGTCGCAGATATCAGGGACCTGCGCACACACGGCCTTGCGCACCGTCCGTTCGGCTTCGACCACACCGTCAGGCTCCAGCTCGTCGAATAGTCCTTCCGTCGCCGCCAGCAGCGCGGCGATCTGCTCGGGGACGTCAATGTGGTCATGCTCGTGCTGCTTGAGCACCTCGCGGACCCGCAGTCCTCGGGTCAGCTTGCGCCGTGTTTCAGAATCGAGCTGTGTGCCGAAACGGGCGAAGGTCTCCAACTCCTCGAACTGCGCATACATCAGCCGCAGATTTCCCGCGACAGCTCGGAAGGCGGGCAGCTGCACCTTGCCGCCGACGCGGCTGACCGAGGTTCCGATGTCAATGGCCGGCAGGTGCCCCTTCTCGAACAGCGAGGGCGAGAGATAGATCTGCCCGTCGGTAATCGAGATCAGGTTCGTGGGAATGTAGGCCGATATGTTCTGCGCCTGCGTCTCGACCACCGGCAGCGCGGTCAGCGAGCCGCCGCCATGTTCTTCGCGCAGCTGCGTCGCGCGTTCCAGCAGGCGGGAATGGATGTAGAAGATGTCGCCGGGATAGGCCTCGCGCCCCGGCGGGCGGCGCAGCAGGAGCGACAATTCGCGGTAGGCGCGGGCGTGGCGCGTCAGGTCGTCGTAGACGATCAGCACGTCACGCCCTTCGGCCATGAAGTGCTCGGCCATCGAAGTTGCGGCGTAGGGGGCGACGAATTGCAGCCCTGGCGCATCCTCGCCGCTGGCCACGACAACGATGGTGCGGTCCAACGCGCCGGCCTCGCGCAGACTCTGGATCACCCGCGCCACCGCCGAGGCGCGCTGGCCGATGGCGCAGTAGATCGACAGAACGCCGCTGTCCCGCTGGTTGAGGATCGTATCGACGGCGATGGCGGTCTTTCCGGTTTGCCGGTCGCCAAGGATTAGTTCGCGCTGCCCGCGGCCGATGGGAACGGCGGCATCCACGGCCTTTATCCCGGTTTGCAGCGGCACTTGTACCGGCGCGCGGTGCATGATCGGCGGCGCGGGCTGCTCTATGGGCAGGAGATCCTCCGCCTCGATGGGATCTCCTCCATCCAGCGGGCGGCCAAGCGCATCCACCACCCGTCCGATCAGACCTGTGCCGACCGGCACATCGACAACGCGGCCCGTGCGGCGCACCGGATCACCCGGCCGAAGGCGCTCGGTCTCGCCCAGGACGATGACACCCGCGCGATCCTCGCTGAGGTTCGAGGCGATCCCCATCACGCCGCCCGAGAAGATCAGCAATTCGTCCGCGTGCAGGTCGGTAAAGCCCGCGACCTCGGCCACGCCATTGCCCACAGACAGGATGCGCGCGATCTCTGCCGTCTCCATTACCGAGCCAACCCTTTTCAGCGCGTCCTCAAGCGGCGCGAAGAGATCGTCGTACAGATCATCGAAGGTCATGACACGCGCACCTCAGCCGGAGGACGCCGCGCGATCGGGGCGGTGCCGGCCGCTGCCCTCGATCACTTCGTCGAGCGTCGTTTCCAGACGGCTCAGGAACCGCGTGGCGGACCATTCGACGGTCTGTTCGCCGATGGTCAGCCGGACCCCGAGCAGCAGGTCGTCATCTTCCTGATACTCGACCTCGAGATCCGGGGCGATGAACTCGTGGATCGCGCGGGTGATCTTGCTGCGCGCACCGGGCTTGAGCGTAAGACTGCTTTCCACCCGGACGGGGCCATCCGCGCGCTCGGCCGCGGTCGTCAGCTTGTCGCGTGCCCCATCGTCCAGGTCGGCCAGACGGTCCGCGAAGGTGCCCGCCACCTGGCCGGCGAGGTCGCTGCCCGCGTAATCCTTCAGCACCCGTCCGACGATGTCGACTACCTGATGGCCGGCGCGCTGCCGCAATCTGGCGGCGAAGTCGTCCCGCTCGTCCTCCAGGTGGTCCTCCCATGTCTTGCGCCGGGCCTCCATCGCCTTGCGAAGATCGTCCTCCAATTCCTTGCGCAGGTCGGCGGCCTCCTGCCGCGCCTCGCTCAGCATCTCTTCCCGGCTGGCCTCTGTCTCTTCGCGTTTCTCGCGCAGTCGCTCTGCCTCTGCCTCGACCTCTGCGCGCGCGTCCTTCGCCTCGGCCAGTCGGCTTTCGATCCGTACTTCGCGCCTGGCCATGGCGTTGGTGATTGGACGGTAGAGAAACCGTTGCAGCAGCCACACCAGGACCAGGAAGTTGACGATCTGGGCCGCGACGGTCAGCCAGTCGATCTGCATGGCATCAGCCTCCGGCTGCCTGCGCGGCGGTTTCAGCGGCGAGGTTGGTGAATGGGTTGGCGAAGATCAGGATCATCGCCACCACGAAGCAGTAGATCGCTGTAGATTCGATCATCGCGAGGCTGACGAACAGGGTCCGGGTGATCGTATTTGCGGCATCGGGCTGCTGCGCGATGGCCTGCAGCGCCTGCGATGCGGCGCGCCCTTCGGCGAGGGCCGGGCCGATCGAGCCGATGGCGATGGTCAGTCCGGCGGTAAAGATCGAGATAACGGCAATCCAAGTTGCTCCATCCATGGTCAGTCTCCTGTTTCTGTGATGTCTTGTGACGCGGTTGCATTGCCCGTCCTGCGGCGGGTCCGGCTGGCCGACCCGATATAGACCATCGCGAGGATGGCGAAGATGTAGGCCTGGATCAGCCCGGTCAAAAGGCCCAGAACCTGCATCACGACCGGGAAGAAGAAGGGCGCCACGGAAATCAGGATGCCGACGATCACCGTCCCGCTCATCACGTTGCCGTAAAGCCGGACAGCCAGCGCAATGGTGCGCGACGCCTCGGCGACCAGGTTGAATGGAAGCATCAGCGGGGTTGGCTGCAGATAGGTGCGCAGGTAGCCGCCCAGTCCGCGCTCGCCGATGGAAAACAGAGGCACGGCCACCAGAACGCAGATTGCCAGCGCAACTGTGGTCGAGAGTGAGCCGGTGGGCGGTTGGTAGCCCGGCACCACAGCCAGCACGTTCGCCGTGGCGATGAACAGGAAGAGAGTGCCGATGAAGGGCAGGTAGCGGCCGGGGCTGTCGGCACCGACCTCGGCGATCTGGTCACGGATGGCCGCGACGATCACCTCCAGCATCACCTGCCAGCGGGAAACGGTTTCCCCTTCGCTCAGCCGTGCCGTGATCGCCCAGGAGCCAAGGACAAGAAACGCCATCACCGCCCAGGTGAAAACGATGGTGGCGTTGAGCCGAAGGCCTTGCCATTCGTAAAGAACCCATGCGTCGGGGCTTATTTCCATGCGTCATCTCCCTGCGTTGCGCGCCCCAGCAGGCGCGTCGCGGCGAGCCGCACGACGACAAAGCCGGCCAGCGCGGCGACAAGACCCATCGCCGGCACCGCCAGCGCGGCTGCCGCTGCCAATGCGCCCAGCAGCAACACCATCCGCGCCAGCGCAAGCCCGACAAAGACCAACACGCCCCCCCGGTTCTGCGGCAGATGCCGCACGGCTGCCCAGAGCAGGCCGAGATAGAGCCCGCCTATCACAGCGCCTGCCAGCGCGCCGGCGAACAGGACGAAAGCGGTCGCGCTCATCGCGCGCCCCTGTTCGTCTGTCGGTCCCGCTCAGTCATCGCGTCCCTCCCGCTGCACCCAGTACCATGCATTGAGTGCGCCGAGCATCGCGCCGGCGATCAGCAGTGTCAGTGTCCACGACACTTCGCCCGGCCAGCGCCTGTCGATCCATAGCCCCAGGGCTATACCCGCAACGACCGGCACCGCGACGGACCAGCCCACCAGCCCGAACATGCCCAAGCCATACCAGGCGCTCTCGCGATGGCGTTTTCGCGCCTCTTCCATCCGCTGTGCCTTTCGCGCGATGGTTTCCGTCTCGGTCTTGCTTTCGCGGTCAACGGTCATGATGACTGCACCCCCAGTTCGCGGAAGCGGCGGATCATGCTGGCTTCGAGGCGTGCCAGCGCCGCGCGGCTTTCGCGCTCTTCCTCGTCGTGCTGGCGGAATTCGGCCTTCACCCTTGCGCGCAGCTTTTGCAGATCGTCACCCTCCACCGCGCCGCGCACCGCCACACGCACCTCGTCGCCGCATTTCACCAGCGTGCCCGAATTGACCGCGACGAATCGTTCGGTCCCGTCCTCGGTTTCGTAAAGCAGGATACCCGGCACCAGTTCACTGACGAAGTCGACGTGGCCCGGCAACATCCCGAAATGCCCGTCGGGGGCCTCGGCTACGATGCGCCGCACAAGGCGATCCACACAAACCGACATGGGGGTAATGACCTCAAGCCGCATCGGGGGCCTCGGCTTGCGCGGCAAGGTCCGTGATCGACCCGATCATGTAGAAATCGCCTTCATCCCGGTCGGTGAATTTTCCCGAAAGGATCTGCTCGCAACTTTCGAGTGTCTCCTCAAGCGTGACGAAGCGGCCCGGATTGCCGGTCATCGCTTCAGTGGAAAAGAAGGGTTGTGTCAGGAAGCGCTCAAGCTGACGGGCCTGTCGGACGGTGGCGCGGTCATGCTCCGACAGTTCCTCGAAGCCCAGCATGGCGATGATGTCCTTGAGATCCTCATATTCGGCCAGCGTCGTGCGGACAGCGCGCGCGATGCGGTAATGGCGCGGGCTGACCGTGACGGGCGTTAGCATCCGCGAATAAGAGCGCAGCGGGTCGATGGCGGGATACAGCCCCTCGGACGCCTTCTTGCGCGAGAGGACGATCGAGGCAGAGAGATGGGCGAAGGTGTGGGTGGCGGCGGGGTCGGTAAAGTCATCGGCCGGCACATAGACCGCCTGGATCGAGGTCATCGTGCCCCGGTCGGTCGAACAGATCCGTTCCTCCAGATCAGCCAGTTCGGTGCCCAGAGTCGGTTGATAGCCCACACGGCTTGGAATGCGACCCAGAAGGCCCGACACCTCGGAGCCCGCCTGCACGAAGCGGAAAATGTTGTCGATCAGCACCAGCACGTTCCGACGCAGGTCGTCGCGAAAATATTCCGCCATTGTCAGCGCCGCATGGCCAACGCGGAACCGCACGCCGGGGCTTTCGTTCATCTGGCCGAACATCATCACAGTGTTGTCCATAACGCCCGCTTCGCCCATCACGCGGTAAAGCTCCTCGGCCTCGCGCGAGCGTTCGCCGATCCCGCAGAACAGGCTGACCCCATCGTATTCGGCGACCATGTTGTGGATCATCTCGGTGATCAGGACCGTCTTGCCCACGCCCGCCCCCCCGAAGAGCCCGGCCTTGCCGCCCTGCTCCAGCGGGCTGAGCAGATCGATCGCCTTGATCCCGGTCTCGAACACGCCGCCCTCGACCCGCCGTTCTGACAACGGCACAGGCGCGCGCAGGATCGGCCGGCGGGGCAGGTCGGCCAAAGGAGGACCGTCGTCGATCGTCTCTCCGAACAGGTTGAACATCCGGCCAAGCACCGCCTCCCCCACAGGCACGTCGATGGGACTGCCGGTATCGCGCACAGCCAGACCGATGCGCAGGTCGGAAGAGGGGTTCATGACGAGCCCGCGGGCGAGGCCCTTGCCCGGAAGCCCGGCGACCTCGATGACAATCTCGGGGTCGGTCAGCGTGACAAGCCGGTTCGAGATCGCCGGCAACGCTCCCTCGAACCGGATGTCGGCGATGCCTCCACCCAGTCTGACAATCTTCCCGATATGCGAATCGCGATCCTTCATCTGCTGCTTTCTTGTTGATGCGATTTATTCCTAGCGTATCGGTGCGTCCGGATACATTGACTTCGAACAACATGCTTCTGCGGCAAGTGGTGCGTCTGTTTTCGAGGCAAGGATGACGTCAACTGTCATCCGCTCCCAGACACCGTCGGGATTCGCCTGCAATCCCCAGGGTTCTTGCAAAAGGAATTGTGCTTCAGGCGGGCAGGGGCAATCGTAAAGTCTTCGAGCCCGCCACCGGAACCGGCGAACTACGTCCGGCCAGATGTTGGGCAATCAGGGCGCGATACGGGCATACGCCATTGAGACCAAATCGCACCCAGAAACTTGCGCGATCTGCCCTTCAGAATGCTCATCCGTAGCTGCCGTGCCAACGTCAAAACAGCGGGTGTCGTTGGCATCAGCGCCCTTCTGGTTCTTGGATCGAGGATCTATCGGCGCGGTTGTTACAGAAGTTGTCGCAAAACAGATCACCGTCTCCTGCTTTGAACACTAAGGATGCTATGATCGGGCAACCAACCACTTGCTGTTGCCCGTTGTCGTGGTGAGACGCAATGAAAGTTACGAACGAATGAAACGTGTTGGCCTTGATGCGACGGATATCCGTATTCTCAGCGCGGTGCAGCAGCACGGACAGTTGAGCAAGACGAAGTTGGCTGAGATTGCCAATATCTCCCCGACGCCTTGCTGGGCCCGGTTGGACCGGCTCAAGGCGGCGGGCTTCATTCGGGGATATCACGCGGATATAGCGCTTGATCGAATTGGTGATTTTACCCAAGTCATCGTGACGATCTCGCTTACACATCACCGCAAGTCAAATTTCGATCGCTTCGAGGCTTTTGTCAGAAATCAGGACGAGATCACCGAATGCATCGCCACAGGTGGCGGCATGGACTATGTGATGAAGGCCGTCAGCCCCAACCTGGCCGCGTTTCAAAGCTTGATGGAGTCGCTCCTGGCCGCTGAGTTGGGGATTGACCGTTACCTTACCTACATCGCAACCCGGAGTGTCAAGACCGGCCAGCCCAACCTTGCGAAACTGGCCGCAAAGAGAGGTATATGACCCGTCGCGCCCGAACAGTCCGTTAGACGCCGAAAAAATGGTCTGTTCAGTCTGCCACCTGAAGTTTTTCAGTCCGCTTTCTTGATGCATCCAGGACTAGACAATCGCTGGGTTCAGACAATCCGTGGCCGGATGAGCCGCTGGCAAGAAAGGGCGAAAAAACATGATGCAAGCAGATGACTTCGGGTTCGGGACACAGATCCGGAAATCCCCCTATTTCGAGGCAACAATTCGCTGGGGCGCACGGGGCTTTTCGGTTTATAATCATATGTATATTCCGCGCGACTTCGGTGATCCGGAACAGAATTTCTGGAACCTCGTCAACGACGCAATCCTGTGCGATGTGGGTGTTGAACGCCAGGTCGAGATCACCGGACCGGATGCTGCAAAATTCACCCAGATGCTGACCTCGCGCGACCTGTCGAACATGGCGGTCGGACAGTGCAAATATATCCTGATCACCAATGCCGATGGCGGCCTATTGAATGATCCGATCCTGCTGCGTTTGGCGGAAAACCACTTCTGGATTTCACTGGCGGATAACGACATCCTGCTATGGGCGCAGGGCGTGGCGTTGAATTCCGGACTCGATGTCACGATCGGCGAACCGGATGTGTCCCCGCTGCAATTGCAGGGCCCCAAATCGGGCGAGATCATGTGGGCGCTGTTTGGCGACAGCATCATGGACCTGCGCTATTACTGGCTGCGCGAACTCGACCTTGACGGCATTCCGCTGATCGTTTCGCGCACCGGCTGGTCAAGCGAACTGGGCTATGAGATCTATCTCCGGGACAGTGCGCATGGTGATGCGTTGTGGGAACGGATCATGGCGGCAGGCATGCCCTTTGACCTGAAGCCCGGCCACACGTCGACCATTCGCCGTATCGAAGGGGGGATGCTGTCCTACCACGCGGATGCGGATAGCAGCACCAACCCCTACGAGCTTGGGCTTGACCGGCTGGTGAATCTCGACATGGAGGCCGATTTCATCGGCAAGGCCGCGCTGCGCCGCGTTCGAGAGGCTGGTGTGAGCCGCAAACAGGTCGGTCTGATCATCGATGGCGACCCGCTGAATGGTCCGAACACCGCTTTCTGGCCCGTCAAGAAGAACGGCGTAACCATCGGCAAGGTCACCTCTGCCGTCTATTCGCCGCGTCTTGAAAAGAATATCGCACTTGCGATGGTCACGGTAGAGCATGCCAATCTGGGTGCAGAGGTCGATGTTGTGAACAGATCGGGAGTTGTGAACGATATCGGAACGTCCAGCGCCACCATCGTGGCGCGCCCGTTCTACGATCCCCAAAAGAAAATCGCCGCGGCCTGAGCGGCCCGGCCAAGACAGAGACCAGACATATGTCCGACCTTGCAATCGAGCTGCACTGGCAGCGCGCCGAACCCGTACTGCACACTGGCAAGTATTCGAACGCGCATACCGTCCAGTTCAACAGCAGCCACGAAATCGAAGTGGACTCTGCCCCTGACTGGGGCGGAGATCCGGCCAACACCAACCCCGAACAGGCGCTGGCTGCAGCCATGTCCAGCTGTCACATGATGACATTCCTTGCACTTTGCGCCAAGGCGGGTTGGCCGGTGGCCAGCTACCATGACTACGCCGAGGCCCGCCTTGGCAAGAACTCCAAGGGTCAGATGTCGGTGACCCGTATTGATCTGCGTCCGGTTGTGCGCTTTGACACTGGGTTTGCCATCGAGGCCGCAGAGCTGGAAAAGATGCATCACCGCGCGCATCGTTATTGCTTTATCGCCAACACGCTTGCCGACAGCGTGGAAATCAACGTCCTGTAAAAGCAGCAGAAGGATCTAAACTCTTGCAAAAAAGCCATATTCTTCTGTTTGATCTGGACGGAGACGGCATCCTGCGTCTGACCCTGAATGATCCCGGTCGGCGCAACGCGCTGTCCGAAGCGATGCTGGCAGAGCTGGGCGCCGCCTTTGCCGAGGCTGGATCCAATGCGTCTGTGCGGGTTATCATTCTGGCGGCGAACGGACCGGCATTTTGCGCGGGTCACGACTTGAAGGAAATGACCGCTGGCCGGGCAGGTCCCGACCGTGGAAAGGCTTATTTCTCCAAAGTCATGGGGCAGTGCTCCGGCGTCATGAAGGCAATCGTGAATTGCCCGAAGCCGGTCATCGCCGAAGTCACCGGAATTGCCACTGCAGCGGGCTGCCAGTTGGTGGCCAGCTGCGATCTGGCGATTGCCGCGAACACGGCGAAGTTCAGTACACCGGGTGTTCATATCGGTTTGTTCTGCTCGACCCCGATGGTGGCCCTGTCGCGCAACGTGGCCGGCAAACACGCGATGGAAATGCTGCTGACCGGAGACATGACATCGGCCAACCGCGCGGCGGAGATCGCGCTGATCAACCATGCCGTTGCCCCGGACCTGTTGCAGGAGACCGTGATGGAGATGGCCCGCAAGATCGCGTCCAAATCCACCATGACCCTCGCCACCGGGAAACGTGCATTCTATGGGCAGCGGGAAATGACCCTGCCCGAGGCCTATGATTTCGCCTCCAGCGTGATGGTCGAGAACATGCTCGCACGGGATGCCGAAGAGGGTATCGGTGCCTTCATCGAAAAACGTGCCCCGCAGTGGCAGGACGCCTGATCTGATGGAAACGAACCCATACAACACCGGGCTTGATCGCACACCCGCGAATTACCAGCCGCTGACACCGCTTACCTTTCTTGAACGCGCCGCCGGCGTCTTTCCCGACCATACCGCGATTGTTCACGGGGCGCTGCGGCAAACCTATTCAGAGTTCTACATGCGGTCGCGGCAACTGGCCTCGGCGCTGGCACAAAACGGCATCGGACGCGGTGATACGGTATCAGTGTTGCTGGCGAACACCCCTGCCATGCTGGAATGCCACTATGGGGTGCCGATGTGCGGCGGTGTCCTGCATTCGATCAACACCCGTCTGGACGCGGCAATCATCGCGTTTCAACTCGATCACGCCAACTCCAGGATTGTGATCGTGGATCGGGAGTTCGCTCCACTGATGAAAGAGGCGCTCGCGCTTGCCTCTGTGAAACCCGTTTTGATCCAATATGATGACCCGGAATGGACCGGGTCGGAAGACCCTATTGAAGCGGCTGATTACAACGCGTTTCTGTCCGATGGTGATCCGGATTTCGCGTGGCTGATGCCCGAGGACGAATGGGACGCGATCTCGATCAATTACACGTCCGGCACGACTGGTGACCCCAAGGGCGTGGTCTCACACCACCGAGGGGCTTACCTGCTTGCGCAGGGCAATGCGCTGACGACCTCAATGCAAAAACACGCGGTCTATCTGTGGACCTTGCCGATGTTTCACTGCAATGGCTGGTGTTTCCCCTGGACGATGTCCGCCATCATCGGCACCCATGTCTGCCTGCGCCAGGTACGGGCAGAGCCGATCTGGAACGCTCTTGCCGACGAAGCCGTGACACACTTGTGCGGTGCCCCGATTGTCATGTCGCTGATGATCTCGGCACCCGAAACGGTCAAACGCGATCTTGACAACATCGTGCAGTTCTTCACCGCCGCCGCCCCGCCACCGGAAAAGCTTCTTGCGGACATGAGGACCGCAGGCTTCAACGTGACCCATCTCTATGGGTTGACGGAAACCTATGGCCCAGCAGTCGTCAATGATTGGCATGAGGGCTGGTCCGATCTGCCCCCGGCCGAGCAGGCCGCGCTCAAATCCCGCCAGGGCGTGCGTTACCTGGCGTTGGAGCAATTGGACGTTCTTGACCCTGACACGATGGTTCCGGTGCCGCGTGACGGCAAAACCATGGGAGAGGTCATGTTTCGCGGAAATGTGGTGATGAAGGGCTATTTCCGCAATCCCAAGGCGACGCAGGATGCATTTGCAGGTGGCTGGTTTCACTCTGGCGATCTCGGTGTCATGCATCCCGACGGCTACATCCAGCTCAAGGACAGGTCAAAGGACATCATCATTTCAGGCGGAGAGAACATTTCCTCCATCGAAGTCGAGGAAGTGCTTTATCGGCATCCGGCTGTCGGCGTTGCCGCCGTCGTTGCAATGCCAGATGAAAAATGGGGCGAAACGCCATGCGCCTTCATCGAACTTGCTTCGGACCAGCAGGCTGATGCCGATACGCTTCGACGGTGGTGCCGCGATCAGCTTGCGCCTTACAAGGTTCCCGGCAGGTTCGTGTTCATGTCGATTCCAAGGACGTCGACCGGAAAGATTCAGAAGTTCGTCCTGCGCGAACAAGCAAGAGATATTGCGGTCGGCGTTGTTCCGGAACGACTGCTTGGGGCATGAGGACGTTTGTCCCTGCGACTTCAAACTGGAGCGGATGCCAGATCGTCCAGTTCTGTTGATTGAGCCACAGGAAATAGTCGCAATGACAGCAACCTAGGGTGAGTTGAGCCAGTGAAATTCCGCGCGTTTCGCTGATGTCGGCCCCTGGCAAGCAGCGCGAGCCGCAATTCCGGGTCATGCAGGATGGCGCCGTGCCCTCGCGCTCTGCCTGTTCGCCGACCCCGCAGGGGTCAGAACAGATCCGGCAGCGGTGCCGCTTTGACTGGATCCGTCAGGCGTTGGCGTTCGCCATCGTGCTCGGACCAATGGCGCACCAATGGCTCACTGCCCATGGTCCAGCACCGCTCCATGATGATTGAAGGCTACAGCCTGCTCGATGCCGCCCAGATCGACCGGCTTTCACGCCTTGAAACCCAGGCCGCTCGACCGATGATCCCGAAGACCCATCCCGAAATTCACACCAGCGGGACAGACGCTATCCTGCGGTCGCGCCGCACCGGACTGACTTCCTGCTCTACGGCTTCAAGGAAATGTTCATCTCGTCCGAGATCCCGATCATCTCGCCGAGTTTCGACCGCTGTCGTGATCTACATCCCGTATCGGGCCAAGGGCCTGGAATCCGTCCGGGCAATCCCCCCGATACCAGCGCAGAAAGTGTTCACGAACCAGATGGACCTCGACCTGCTGGAGGCGGCCTGCTCGCGGGCCATGTCCCGGCTCAGCCTGATTGTGGTCGGCGCTGATACGACCTTGCTGCCGGTCAGACCGCATGTCGAAGCTTGAACAGGCCGATGCCAGTTGGGCATCTCGTGACGCAGGCTTGCTGCTCTGCCTGCATGGCCACTCGATTGCACGGACCAAAACGAGCCGCTGGAAGTTCGGGAACATCCTCGGCAAGAATGGCAATCATGGGAGAACCTGAACTCTTCTTGCGACTCGGCCTGGCGCTGGCCATCGGTCTGCTTCTGGGGCTGGAACGCGGCTGGCACGGTCGGAAGGAATCCGAAGGCGGCCGGATCGCCGGGATTCGCACCTTCGCGCTGACCGGGATTCTGGGCGGCGTCTGTGGCTGGCTGGCCGGTCTGACGACACCGATCTTGCCGGCGCTGACCATTCTTGCGGTCGGGGGCCTTCTGGCGGTCAGCTACTGGGTCCGGATGCGAGAGAACGACGATCTGGGCCTAACGACCGAGATCGCCCTTCTGCTCACCTTCGCACTGGGAACCGCTTCGGTGCTGGGAGAGATGGCTCCGGCGGCGGCGGCGGCGGTCGTTGCGGCCCTGCTTTTGTCGATGAAACCCAGGCTTCACAGGTGGGTCAAACAGATCGAGCGGCTGGAGCTGGAAGCCCTGTTCAAGCTTGCGGTTATCTCGGTGGTGATCCTGCCGCTGTTGCCGGATCAGGGTTATGGACCCGGAGCGGTGCTCAACCCGTACGAATTGTGGTGGGCGGTCGTTATCGTGGCGGGTCTGTCGTTCATCGGATACCTCGCCATCCGGCTTGCGGGGGCCCGCGTCGGGGTTCTTGCGACGGGGCTATTCGGCGGTCTGGCGTCATCGACCTCGACGACCTTGGCGCTCGCGCGCTTCGTTCGGGCACACCGCACCCTGGCACCTCTCGCGGCGACAGGTATCGTCGTGGCCGGGTCGGTGACCTTCCTGAGAATACTTGCGCTCGTGGCGCTATTCGAACCGGGGCTCTTCGCCCCGCTGGCCCTGCCGATGGGGGTCATGGCAGCAACCGGTCTGGCGGGAGCAGCGCTTTTGCACGTCTTCGCCGATGGCGCGAAGGATCCCAGGGGCCCGATCGATGGCATCGCGAACCCTCTCGAATTGACCACGGCACTGGTGTTCGGCGCGGTGCTGGCGGTGGTGCTTGTCGCGGTTTACTACCTCAGGGCGTGGTTCGGTACAGGAGGCGTCCATGTCGCCGCGGCGCTTTCCGGCGTCACCGATGTGGATGCGCTGACGATTTCGGTGTCGCGACTGGTCGGTCAGGACCTGCCTGCAACTGCCGGCGCAATCGCGATTTTCATCGCCGTATCGGTCAACACGGCGGTGAAGGGGGGAATTTCCCTGGTCGCGGGCGACAGCCGGCTGGGGCTTCGCGTCATCGCGGTCTATGCCGCGGTGATCCTTACCGGCGGTGCAAGCCTGTGGCTGGGCCTCTAGACGCCTGTGTCGCGATCGCGTCGAACCTGCTCGCCGGATAGCCGATGCGGGGCTTGGAACGCGGGGTCAGGAAAGTCCCCAGTGTCAACGGACCGATCCGACCGATGAACATCCGCGAGGTTCGGGTCGGCATTCAGCGCATGGATGCCGCCCGCCGCGGGTCAGGCCATGCGTCCGCGGGCCTTGACCGGAAGCGTCTCGACGACCTTGCCATCACGCGTCAGGTGGACCTCGTCGAAGAGGTTGGTGACGACGCAAACGTGGTTCGGGATAACGTGGACCGCCTCGCCGATCTTCGGGCCGGTGTCGGACCCGGCCAGGTCGACCGTCGCGTGTTCCTCGCTGAGCTTCGTGATCAGGGCATCGGGATATTCAACGATATGGCCGTGGCCGGGCAGGGCGCAGAGATCGGCGGCCAAAGCCTTGGACCCGGCATCTAGGATGGCGCGATCGGCCGTCGGGCGGCTGACCACCGTTGTGCGCACCGTGAGTGCGCAATCATCCAGCGTGCCGTGGCCCCACGCGACCTGCATCCGGTCGGAATAGATATAGGTGCCGGGGCGGTATTCGGTCGCGGCGGGAACATCATGGGCGTGATAAAGGTCCGGTGTGCCGCCACTGCTGATCACAGGAATGCTGATGGCTTCGGCTGCGAGCTTGCGCTTTGCCTCCGACAGCCAGGCCTGCACCTTGTCGCGTTTGGCTTGCGGAGGATAAGTCATCAATCCGCCGAATGTCAGGCCTGGCGAAGTCCGGATCATCCGTGCCAGATCAAGCACCTCGTCCGGCGTCTGCACGCCGCACCGCCCGGCACCGGTGTCGCATTCGATCAGCACCTGCAGCGGCCGGTCCGGAAACTGGAACCGGTCACGGTAGCCTTGCACTGTCACCGTGCTGTCGGCGGAAACGGCGACGCGGATATGCTGGTGCAGTTTATTCAACCGGTCGAGCTTGGCAGTGCCGAGTATATTGTAGGGGATCAGGATGTCGTCGATCCCGGCCTCTGCCATCACCTCTGCCTCGCCCAGTTTCTGGCAAGCGATACCGGCTGCGCCAAGGGCCAGTTGCCGCTTGGCGAAATAGGGCAGCTTGTGGGTCTTGATGTGCGGGCGCAGTTGCATGCCGATCTTGCCGGCATGGGCCTGAGCGCGCTGCAGGTTCGCCTCCGCCTTCGGCAGGTCGATCACGATTGCGGGGGTGTCCAGATCTTCGATGCGCATGGATCCATCCTTGATTCTTGGGCCGTTGTCGGTGTCAGTCTACAGAATGACGCCAGGAGACGGCAGATGACCAGCCATCAATCCGTCCAAGATGCTGAAATGAAGACACTGCTAACAAAGGACAGATTCAATGACCAAACCCGTTCGGATCCTCGTGGTTGGCCTTGGCCATATGGGGGCCTCCCATGCCAGCGCCTATCACCGCATGGAGGGATTCGAGATTGTCGGCCTGATGAGCCGCTCGATCAGATCGGCGGAGATTCCCGCAGAGCTTGGGGAGTATCCGCTTTTCGAGGATTTCGACGCGGCTCTGGCCGATACCCGACCTGATGCGGTTTCGATCAGTACCTGGCCGAACAGCCATGCCCGATATGCCTTGAAGGCGATCGCGGCGAATTGCCATGTGTTCATGGAAAAACCGATCGCGACGAATAACGCGGATGCCCGAAAGGTCGTCGACGCCGCGCGGGCCGCAAACCGCAAGCTGGTGCTGGGCTACATCCTGCGGGTGCATCCGTCATGGGTGAAATTCATCGAACTCGGCAGGACGCTTGGCAAGCCGCTGGTGATGCGGATGAACCTCAACCAGCAATCCTCGGGCGAGGCCTGGCACTGGCACAAGAACCTGATCGACAGCCTGATCCCGATCGTTGATTGCGGCGTCCATTACGTCGACGTGATGTGCCAGCTGACCGGGGCCAAGCCGGTTCGTGTACATGGAATCGGAGCAAAATTGTGGGCCGAGGCTGACAGGCAGAATTACGGCCATCTGCATGTCACCTTCGATGATGGCTCGGTCGGGTGGTACGAGGCCGGATGGGGCCCGATGATGAGCGAGACGGCGTTTTTCGTGAAGGATGTCGTGGGGCCGAAGGGCGCCGTATCGATCGTCGCCGCTCAAGGTGCGGATCACGACGCGGAGGGGCCTTCGGACAGCGCCGACATCGACAGGCACACCAGGACCGATGCGCTCAAGATCCACTATGCCGCGGTAAAACCGGACAAGACCTTCGCCCGAAAGGATGAGACGCTGTCGATGGAGGACGAGCCGGGCCATCAGGACCTCTGCGATCGCGAACAGGCGTTTTTCCTGAAAGCCATCCTTGAGGATCTGGATCTGAGCGAGTCTATGGAGGCGGCCGTGGACAGCCTGCGGATTGTGCTTGCGGCAGAGCAAAGCATCAGGGAGGAGCGTGCGATCCGGCTGGACGAGGACGTTTCGGGACAAACCTGAGACAAAAGACACCAAAAATCGGGTTCGGTCGCCGCAGGAGGCAGCGCAACCCTCGGTCACGGTTTTGCCGCAACGCTTCGAGCACCATTATATCTGCCAACGGCAGCGTCGCGCGCGCCCTGCTCAGAGGCGGCCCGCGACGGCTTCGAGAACCCGGATCAGACGGTCGCTAGAGAACGGTTTAGGCAGGAACCGGTCCATCCCGCCAAGCCGCTCCTCGTCAATCCGGGGATCAGTATCATCGCCGCTGGTCAGAACGAACCGGGTCGCATGGCTTCGCCGACCCGATCGCATCCGCTGCAAGAGTTCGATGCTGTCCATACCGGGCATGCCGAGATCGGCGATCACGATGTCGGCCGGATGCTGTTCGAGCCGCATCAGCGCCTCGGATCCGTTCTGTGCCGAGCGCACATCGACAAGCCCGAGTTGTTCCAGAAGCTGGGTCAGAATCTGGCGGCTGACCGCCATGTCATCCACGATGAGCAGCCGCAGATCTTTTCGTAGTGCCATGGCGCACCTCGCTGGCGGCCGGTGCCCCGGACGGTCCAGGGGCGTCATCAAGGCCGGGGTCAGCCTAGGCGTATCACGGTTAAGGACAGGTGAAGCTAGGCCGTTGCCGCCAGATGGCCGGCGCACCCGATCAGCGCCGCATAGTCATCCTCGATCACAGAGACGCTGAAATTCCCCATGAATCCGGCGAAGCGACCCTTGTCGCGGAAGGTATCGGAAAAGCCGAACCGGTCCAGATGCGGTGTGATCGCCCGCGCCACGCCGCCGATCAGATAGACCCCGCCAAAGGGCAATTGGATCAGCGAAAGGTTTCCCACCACGGTTCCGAGAATGCGCACGAAGACCCGCGCCGCCTCTTCGGCGCGCGGGTCGCTTCCGGAATCGACCGCGTCCATGATGTCGGCGGCGGTCAGTTCCCGTTCATCCCCCGCTTCATGGCCGAGCCAGCGATAGACCCGCTCCAGCCCGCGCCCGGACAGTACATCCTCGACCGCCGGAAAGCCGTGCGCGGTCTCGACATATTGACACAGCCGCAATTCGGCCTCGGTCCGGATTGGAAGATTGGCGTGGCCGGCCTCCGAAGGCGGTACCAGCCGGCCCAGTTCGCTGTCGAACACCGTGGCCGCGTTGAAGCCGGTTCCAACACCGATCACCAACTGGGCGGCATTCGGCCTGGGCGGCGCCCCGGCAATGATCTGGCGCACATTGGCCGGATCGAGATGACCCAGGGCATGGCCCTGGGCCTGAAGATCGTTCAGTATGGCGACATGCTCTGCGCGGGTGGCACGCACCATCGCATCCTTGTCGATCGTCCAGTCGAGGTTTGTCAATTCACCCACGCTTTCGCGAACCGGACCAGCGACAGCGACGCATGCCCCGATGCAATCGACATCGTCCTCCTGCTCGACATATCGCCGCAGAACGGTTTCCAGACCGGGGAACTCGGCGTTCGAGTACTTCCGGACGGTTTCGGGCAGCAGCCGGGTGCCCTGTGCCAGAGCGACGCGGGTGTTGGTGCCACCGATATCGGCAACCAGCGAATAGGTGTCTTTGGCGTATTTGCTCATGGATCAGTCCGGGGTTGCAGCGGGGCCGGTGGACATGCCGACCGTCAGATCCGCCTCCAGCAGTTTCTGTGCAGGTGGCTGGCCGGGATGCCGGATGATGTCAAGAAGCATCTCGGCGCAAAGCTGTCCGGCATGGCGCACCGAGGACCGGGTTGCGGTGAAGATCGGAACTTCCTCGCCGTTTCTCAGATAGGAAAGCTCATCGTCATGGATGATCGCCGAGACGTCGCGCCCGAGTTTCAGTCCAAGGTCGCCGATTGCCCGTCGAACGCCGATCGCGGTAATCATCGACGAGATCAGAAAGGCGCTTGGCGGTGTTGGACCGCTCAGCATCTCGTGCGCGGCCCGAAAACCGAAATACTCGGTCATCTCTTCGGATCGCATCAGGGCCGGGTCGGGCCGCAGGCCGCGGTTTTCCAGTGCCGTGACAAATCCGGCGCGGCGGCGGTTGGCGAAATGCATTGTCTCGACCCCATTGATCAACGCGACGCGCCGGTGCCCGAGATCAAGAAGGAAGTTCGTGGCGCGTTCAAAGGCGCGCCGGTTGTTCACATCCACCCAACTGTACCCGGAATCGCCGGTGCCGGCACGTCCATGCACGACAAAGGGCAGGCCAACTTCCTGCAGCAAGGCGATGCGGGGATCATTCTCTCTGGGGCCATGCACGATCACCCCATCGACAGACCGTCGCGAAGCGAGTTCGCGGTAGACGCGTTCCTCATCGACATCCGCGACCACCGACAGCAGCATGTCATAATCGTTGCGAGAGTAGATTTCCCCAGCACCGGCGATGAAATCGGCGAAGATCGGATTGACGATCTCGTGCCGGGTCGAGACAGGAATGACGTGGCCGATGGTCAGCGTTCGCCCGGTCGCCAGGCCCTTGGCGCGGGTGTTCGGACGATAGTTGTTCTTGCGGGCCACCGCCTTGACCCGCTGGCGGGTGGCTTCGTTGACTTCGGGATAGTCGTTCAGCGCTCGGCTGACCGTTGTCTGGGATAACCCCAAGATTGCAGAAAGTTCTTTTAAATTCATCTAAAGGTTTACCAAAGCGATTTGAATCGACTTCAAGGTAGGGTAGAATGGTGTCTTTGGTCAAAGGTAGATTTCGGTCGCCTGATACGCGCAGTATTGAAGAAACCCATTATAATCATCGGCAGATGCAGAGATATAATTTGACAGACCAAGGAAAATGATGGACCTTTCAGTACCCAAAGCGCTTTGGATTGATTCCAAATGAATTTGGCCTAGCTGTTAAGTTGCCGTAAGGGCAATCAATTGGGAGGACATCAATGAAACATGTGCTTTTTGCCGGAGTTGCCGTGGCGGCGCTGACGGCGGGACTTGCAAATGCCGGCAGCCACCTGCCGTTCAATCCGGGCGAGGGCGACTTCAACTGGGAAAGCTACGAAGCCTATGCCGCAGCCACCGATCTGGGCGGCGAGCAGGTCACTGTCTTCGGGCCCTGGCTTGGCCCCGACCAGGTGGTGATCGAGAGCGTGCTGGCTTATTTCGGCGAGGCCAGCGGTGCGGATGTCAAATATGTCGGCTCGGATGGATTCGAGCAGCAAATCGTCATCGACGCCGAGGCCGGTTCTGCCCCGAATGTGGCCGTGTTCCCGCAACCCGGTCTTGCCGCTGACATGGCGCGGCGCGGCTTCCTTACGCCACTTGCCGAAGGCACCGCCGCCTGGATGGCCGAGAATTATGCCGCAGGCCAGTCCTGGGTCGACCTTGGCAGCTATACCGGTCCGGATGGGTCGCAAAGCTTCTACGCCTTTCCCTACAAGGCCGACGTCAAATCGCTTGTCTGGTACATTCCCGAGAATTTCGAGGATGCCGGCTATGAAGTGCCGCAGACAATGGAAGAGTTGAAGGCGCTGTCCGATCAGATCGTGGCCGACGGCGACACGCCCTGGTGCATCGGCCTGGGGTCAGGGGGCGCGACCGGATGGCCCGCGACCGACTGGGTCGAGGACATGATGCTGCGCACGCAACCGCCCGAGGTCTATGACCAGTGGGTCACGAACGAGATCCCGTTCACCGACGAGCGTGTCGTCGCCGCGATCGAGGATTTCGGAGCATTCGCCCGAAACGATGACTATGTCGCCGGCGGTGCCGCCACCGCGGCCTCGACCGATTTCCGCGACAGCCCCAAGGGTCTGTTCAGTTCGCCGCCGCAATGCTACATGCATCGGCAGGCAAGCTTCATACCGGCCTTCTTCCCCGAGGGAACCGAGGTCGGCGCGAATGGCGACGTCGATTTCTTCTATTTCCCGTCCTACGAGGGCAAGGATCTTGGCAGCCCGGTTCTGGGTGCGGGCACGTTGTTCGCAATCACCTCGGACAGCCCCGGCGCGCACGCTCTGATCGATTTCCTGCAGACAGAGATCGCGCACGAAGTCTTCATGGCGCAGCAGGCGGGCGGCTTCCTGACACCGCATACCGGCGTCAACACCGACCTCTATGTAGATGATACCCGCAAGGCGCTTGGCGAGATCCTGTTGAATGCGACGACCTTTCGCTTTGACGGCTCGGATCTGATGCCGGGCGGTGTCGGCGCGGGGTCGTTCTGGACCGGCATGGTCGATTACGTCGGCGGCAAGGATGCGGCGGCGGTGGCGGCCGAGATCCAATCCTCCTGGGACGCCTTGAAGTAACCCGGCGGATCAGCATTGGGGAAATCCGGTCTCGGCCGGTTTTCCCGCCAAGGACCGGCGGCGCGGCCGGACCATAGCTTCGGGAGGGGATAATGAATCCGGCATTTCAGGGCCTGCTGACGATCATCATCGGCGTCGGTGGCTGCATCGGCTACTTCTACTTCTCCAATCAGTTTCTGGACAAGGTGCTCTATCCCCCGAAGGGACCGAATGCCGGACGGAACATCAACCGGGCGAACATGATCCGGCCATGGCTGTTCCTGTTTCCCGCGCTCTGTGCGCTTGGCCTCTACCTTGCCTATCCGGTCTACGAGACATTGCGGTTGTCGCTGACCGAACGGGTGCCGGGGGGAGGATCGCGATGGGTTGGTCTGGACAATTACAACCAGATGTTCAACGAGCCGAAATTCTGGGAAGCGATGCGCAACAACATGGTCTGGCTGATCGTTGTGCCGGCGATGTCCACCGCGTTCGGGCTGCTGGCGGCGCAACTGACCGACCGAATCAGGTGGGGCAGTCTTGCCAAGTCGCTGATCTTCATGCCGATGGCGATTTCCTTCGTCGGCGCGGCGGTGATCTGGAAACTGGTTTACGATACGCGGCCAGCGGAGAAGGAACAGATCGGGGTGCTGAACGCGGTGTGGATGGCGTTCGATGGCGGCATCGGCTCGGTGCTGACGCTTCAACTGCTGCCGTCGCTGGTGCTGCTTGCCTTTGCCGGCGTCGTCGGGCTGATTGGCTGGGTTTTCGTTAGGCCGCTCGTTCGGCCAGAGGGCTCACCGACCGGCATCGCCGTGATGCCGCTGCGGGTTCTGGTCGGGCTGGCCGCGGTCTGGCTGATCTGGATGTCGCTGGGTTCGGTCTTCGATGTCCTGACCGCGACTTTGCCCTACGGGCAGCCGCAGACCTGGCTGACCATCCCGTTCTGGAACAATTTCTTCCTGATGGCGGTGCTGATCTGGATCCAGACCGGCTTTGCCATGGTGATTCTTTCGGCCGCCCTGCGCGGCATTCCCGAAGAAACCATCGAGGCCGCCATTGTCGATGGCGCGAACCCGTTCCAGATCTTCTTCAAGATCAAGATCCCGCAAATTGCAGGCACCATCGTCGTGGTCTGGACGACGATCACGATCGTCGTATTGAAGGTCTTCGACATCGTCTTCGCAATGACCAACGGGCAATGGGAGACCCAGGTACTGGCCAACTACATGTATGACAAGTTGTTCCGCGCCAATGACTGGGGCGTGGGCTCGGCCAGTGCGATGATCATCATGCTGCTGGTGACGCCGATCCTGGTCTGGAACGTCTACAACGCCCGCAAGGAGATGCGCTGATGACCCGCGACTGGACAGGAGCACGTCATGGATAATATCGCAGGAACCAAATCCGGCCTGACATGGACAGTGCATATCTCGGTCTTCCTGCTGGTCGCACTCTGGCTGTTCCCGACCGTCGGCCTGTTCGTCTCGTCGTTCCGCACGGCGGACCAGATCGCCGCTTCGGGGTGGTGGTCGTCGCTGTCGGCGCAAGAGCGTCAGTTGCCGGCCATTCGGGTCGAAGGCGACGAGGACGCGCGCGACGGGATGTTCGTGATCGAAGGCCGGCTGTTCGAGGCTGAGGACGTCGAGGTCAGTGCCTGGGGCACGTCTTCGCGCGAACCGAACGCCTATGATCCCGATGCGACCGCCGATCTGGGCGATGGCGAGGCGTTGACGGTGACGGCGGACGGTTCCTATGTGCTGACCGGTCCTGACAGTTTCGAAGGCCAGCGCCTGCCGCGGATTTTCTCGACCGCGACGACTCCGCCGGAATTCACATTCGAGAACTATCGCAACGTGCTGTTCGATCCGTCGAACAGGGAAGGGATGGCCAAGGCGTTCTTCAATACCCTCACCGTGACCATCCCGGCCACGATCATCCCGATCCTGGTGGCGGCTTTCGCGGCCTATGCGCTGGCCTGGATGGATTTTCCGGGTCGGGCCTTGCTGATTGCCGCGGTGGTCGCGCTGCTCGTGGTGCCGCTGCAACTGGCGCTGATCCCGCTTTTGAAATTTCATAACACAATTGGTATCGGCAAGGGCTATCTGGGGGTCTGGCTGGCCCATACCGGGTTCGGATTGCCGCTGGCGATCTACCTCTTGCGGAACTACATGGTCGGGTTGCCGCGCGATATCATCGAGAATGCGCGGGTGGACGGCGCTTCGGACTTCCAGATCTTCGTCAAGATCATCCTGCCGCTGTCGTTTCCCGCCCTGGCCTCTTTCGCGATCTTCCAGTTCCTGTGGACATGGAATGACCTTCTGGTGGCGCTTGTCTTCCTGATCGACGCCACCGGAGAGACCACGGTGATGACGAAACAGATCGTCGAACTTCTGGGCACCCGTGGCGGCAACTGGGAGATTCTGGCCACCTCGGCCTTCGTCTCCATCGCGGTGCCGCTTCTGGTCTTCTTCGCGATGCAGAAATACCTCGTGCGCGGCTTGCTCGCCGGCTCGGTCAAGTAGGGAAACGGAACGAAATGACGGCATCTCAGGCCATGGACATCCAGCACGGCCTATCCATCGACTCCGACTGGTGGCGCGGCGCGGTAATCTATCAGATCTACCCGCGCAGCTACCAGGACAGCAACGGTGACGGAATCGGCGATCTGCTGGGGATCGTGCAACGGCTCCCCTATATCGCCTCGCTCGGGGTCGATGCGATCTGGATCTCGCCGGTTTTCAGCTCTCCGATGAAGGATTTCGGCTACGACGTCAGCGATTACTGCGACATCGATCCGATGTTCGGCAGCCTCGCCGACTTCGATGCGGTGATCGACACCGCGCATGCACTGGGTCTGAGGGTGATGATCGACCTTGTGCTGTCGCATACGTCGGATCAGCATCCCTGGTTCCAGGCCAGCCGCCAGTCCAGGGAAAGCGACAAGTCCAACTGGTATGTCTGGGCCGATCCCAAACCCGACGGCACGCCGCCGAATAACTGGCTGTCGATCTTCGGCGGCTCGGCCTGGCACTGGGAGACGCGACGGTGCCAGTATTACCTGCACAACTTCCTGACCTCGCAACCCGATCTGAATTTCCATGAGCCGGCTGTGCAATCCGCGCTGCTGGATGTTGCGCAATTCTGGCTGGATCGGGGGGTGGACGGGTTCCGCCTCGATACGATCAATTTCTACTTTCATGATGCAAGCCTGCGCGACAACCCGCCACTGGCGCCGGAAAAGCGGAATTCGACGATCGCGCCTGCGGTCAATCCGTACAATCACCAGGAACATCTCTATTCCAAGAACCGCCCCGAGAATCTGGATTTCCTGCGAAAGCTGCGCGCCGTGATGAAGCCCTACAATGCCGCCGCCGTGGGCGAAGTGGGCGATGCCCAACGCGGACTGGAAATCATGGGGCAGTACACCGCCGGCGACGACCTGATGCAGATGTGCTACGCGTTCGAACTGCTGTCGGGCGATCAGCCAAGCGCAAGCGATGTCGCAAGGATCATGAAACGGGTCGGCGAGGTCGCTTCCGAAGGCTGGGCATGCTGGGCCTATTCCAACCATGACGTGACCCGCCACACCACAAGATGGAAGCTGACGCCGGCCGCGGAGCGGGCTTTCGCGACGCTGATGATGTGCCTGCGCGGGTCGGCCTGTCTCTACCAGGGCGAAGAGCTTGGACTCCAGGAGGCCAGTCTGGACTTCGCCGATCTGCAGGATCCCTATGGCATCGAGTTCTGGCCCGAATACAAGGGGCGGGACGGCTGCCGCACGCCGATGGTCTGGGAAGACTCCAACCTGCACGGCGGCTTCTCGACGGCACCGCGGACCTGGCTGCCAGTGCCCTCGGATCACTTGCGCCATTCCGTGGCCAGTGCCGAGGCCGATCCTTCCGCGCTGATCCATCATTACCGAAAGGCGATCGCGTTCAGGCATTCGCATGCGGCGCTCCGGAAGGGCAAGATGGTCGATCTGTCCGCGGAGGGCGACGTTCTGCGGTTCCTGCGCCGGACCGACGACGAAACCATCTTCTGCGCCTTCAACATGAGCGATGTACCCGCCGAGCTCACATTGCCGAAGGGCGACTGGCACCCTGTCGGCGCGGAACTGAACAGCGCGCATCCGGGTGCCGACGGCAAGGTCCATCTGGGGCCATGGCAGCCGTGTCTGGCTTTCCGTGCGTCATAGTCGGATCAACAGGAGGGATACATGGCGAACCTGAAACTGAGCAATGTCGCCAAGACCTATGGTGGCGCGGTCGATGTTCTGAAGGACATCAACCTCGAAATCGAGACGGGCGAGCTGATCGTCTTCGTCGGGCCGTCCGGATGCGGCAAGTCCACGCTTTTGCGGATGATTGCGGGGCTGGAAAAGATCACCGGCGGCACGCTGGAAATCGACGGGCAGGTGGTGAACGACGTGCCGCCCAGCCAGCGCGGCATCGCGATGGTGTTCCAGTCCTACGCGCTCTACCCGCATATGACAGTGCGCGACAACATGTCCTTCGCACTGAAGATCGCCAAGAAAACACCGACCGAGATCAAGGCCGCCGTGGACAAGGCCGCGAAGATCCTTCAGCTGGAGCCGTATCTGGACCGGTTGCCGAAAGCCCTGTCCGGCGGCCAGCGCCAGCGAGTGGCGATCGGCCGGTCGATCGTGCGCGACCCGAAGGTCTACCTCTTCGACGAACCGCTGTCGAACCTCGATGCGGCCTTGCGGGTCGCTACCCGGATCGAGATCGCGCAACTCAAGGAGTCGATGCCGGACTCGACGATGATCTACGTCACCCACGATCAGGTCGAGGCGATGACGCTTGCCACCCGCATCGTGGTTCTGGCCAACAAGGGGATCGCGCAAGTCGGCAGCCCGCTGGACCTTTACGAGCGTCCCGAGAATGAATTCGTCGCCCAGTTCATCGGCTCGCCCGCGATGAACCTGCTTCCGGGCGAGGTCTCCAGGACCGGCACGCAGACCACCGTGAAGCTCGAGGGCGGTGGCACTGCGGTGTCGGACGTTCCCACCACCGACAGCGACAAGGGCCGGAAGGTGAATGTCGGCGTCCGACCCGAGGATCTGACCGCCACTGAGGGCACGCCGCTCTATGCGGGCAAGGTCAACATCACCGAGGCCCTGGGTGAGGTCACGCAGCTTTACTTCGTCCCCGAGGGCGATCGCGAACCGGTGATCGCAAAGCTGCCCGGCATCCACCGAGAACTCCGCAACACGGATGTAAGGCTGGGGGCGGTGCCCGCAAAGGTTCACCTTTTCGCGGATGGCCGGTCGCTGCTTTATCGCTGAGGACCGTCAACCGATTGCAAACCCCGACAAGGTGCCGGGATTTACTCTTTTTCGCACTGCGTGCGGATGCCTCCGGCGGGGATATTTCGGCTGAAAAGAAGCCGGGGCGCGGATTGTCCTGGCGGTCGGTTTGCCGAATTGACCTTTCGGCACGGTGGACCCATGGTGACGCAACATTCCGATTGAGGTGAGGATATGCCCGCTCCGACGAACCCGCTTAAGGCTGCCTTGCGGCGCGACGAGATGCAGATCGGCATGTGGCTTGGGCTGCGCGACCGGACGGTGGCCGAGATCGCGGCCGGTGCCGGATTTGACTGGTGCCTGATCGACGGCGAGCACGGGCCGTACGACCCGACGGCGATCGAGGCGCAACTGCAGGTGATGCAAGGGCAGGGGGCGCATCCGGTCGTCCGGGTCCCGGCGGGCGAGGTCTGGATGCTGAAGCAAGTTCTCGACCTTGGCGCGCAAAGCATCCTCGTGCCGATGGTCGACACCGCCGAGGATGCCGCGCGGCTGGTGCGCGCCGTGCGCTATGCCCCGGCCGGCATCCGGGGGATGGGGGCGGCGGTGGTGCGCGCCTCGGGTTACAACGCCCAGCCGGACTATCCCGCCAACGCCAACGACGAGATCTGCCTGATCGTTCAGGCCGAAAGCCGCGCCGCGCACGACAATATCGACGCCATCGCCGCGACAGAGGGCGTCGATTGCGTTTTCATCGGTCCGGCGGATCTTTCCACCGATATGGGATTTGGCGGAGTGACGGATGCGCCCGAGGTTCTGGAGGCGATCGACGACATGACGACGCGCATTCGCGCGGCTGGAAAAGCGGTCGGCATCATCGTCTTCGAGCCGGATCACATCGCCCGCCATGCCCGGTCCGGCGTCCGGTTCATCGGCGCCGGATCGGATGTTTTCGGGCTGTCGTCATGGATGCGTCAGGTCGCCGCTGTGGCGCGGAAACGCGCCGTGCCGGGATAGGGCGCGAAGGCCACAGGGCGGTGGCGTTGGGGTTCTGGCGCAGGATGACGCCTGTATTCGTGGCGATCCTTGGCACAACAGGCAAAACAATTAAGGGGTGATCGATGCAGCAGACAGGTCGGCCAGGGCTTTTTCGCCAGACGCCTCCGGCAATCTTTCCGTCTATCCTTGGTCTTTTCGGTCTGGGACTGGCCTGGCGCCACGCGGCGGATGCCTTCGCGGCGCCCGACATGGTTGGCGAACTGATACTGGGCGGTGTCTCGGTGCTATTTCTGTTCGCCTTGCTTGCTTATCTAGCAAAGGTATTGCGCAAGCCCGGCGCTTTCGTCCAGGATCTGCGGATCGTGCCGGGACGCTCCGGCTTGTCGGCCGGGACCACTGCCGCGATGCTGCTGGCAGCGACGCTTGTGCCCTATGCCGCAAACCTGGCGGCCCTCGTGCTGTTCCTCGCCGTCCTCAGCCACACGGTTGTCGCGGTGACGGTGCTTGTCGTGCTTTGGTCCGCGCCACTGGAACAACGACGGGTGACGCCGGTCTGGCATCTGACCTTCGTCGGGTTCATCGTCGCCCCGGTTGCGGCCATACCGCTGGGCGCGACGCTGATCTCGCAGGTCATACTGGTCCTCACGCTGCCGATGGCGGTGATCATATGGGTCGGCCACGCATGGATGACGCGGCGCAAGACGGTGCCGGCACCGCTTCGCCCGCTCCTGGCAATTCATCTTGCGCCGCTTTGCCTGTTCGGAACCACCGCCGGTCTGCTGGGGCTGACCGGGATCGCTGCTGCGTTCGGCTGGCTGTCGATCGTCATCATGGCGGTCTTCGTGGTGCGCACCCGATACCTGACGGCGGCGGGGTTCAGCCCTCTTTGGGGATCATTCACCTTTCCGCTTGCCGCATTCGCCAACCTGATGCTGCTACTGGCGATCGTCGGCGCGCCGTTCAAGACCCTTGGCGGTCTTGGTCTGATCGCGGCGACACTGATCGTTCCCTACATCGCCTACCGCGTCCTGAAGCTGTGGGCGGCGGGAAAGCTTGGACCCCTGACCAACGCGGCGCGCATCTGACGCCGGCGGCAAGTGCATCGGACCGGTCCGATCCCGCCATTGGCCCTTTTCATTCTTGGCTACCCGTGAAATAGGGAAGCGCCAAACGAAAAGCTCCGAGGAGACCCAGATGGAGATTCGCGAGGCCCTTACTTTCGACGATGTTTTGCTGGTTCCGGGCGCGTCGAGCGTGCTTCCGTCCACCGCCGACACTTCGACCTTCGTCACCCGGGCGATCCGGATGAATATCCCGCTTCTGTCCTCGGCGATGGACACGGTGACAGAGGCGCGCATGGCCATCGCGATGGCGCAGGCGGGCGGTCTCGGGGTGATTCACCGCAACCTCGGGATCGAAGAGCAGGCGCAGCAGGTCCGGCGCGTGAAGCGGTTCGAAAGCGGCATAGTCTACAACCCGATCACCCTGACCTCCAACCAGACTCTGGCCGACGCCAAGGCGCTGCAGGAACGCTACAATGTTTCGGGATTTCCGGTCGTGGATGAAAATGGCCATGTCGTCGGCATCGTCACCAACCGCGACATGCGCTTTGCCAGCGACGACAAGACGCCGGTGCGGGTGATGATGACCAACAGCAACCTTGCCATGCTGACCGAGCCTGCGGACCTCGACGAGGCGAAAAGCCTGATGAAAGCGCGGCGGATAGAAAAGCTGCTGGTGACGGACGGCAGCGGCAAGCTGACCGGTCTATTGACGTTGAAGGATACCGAGCAGGCGGTGCTGAATCCGCATGCCTGCAAGGACCAGTTGGGCCGTCTTCGCGTGGCTGCCGCGACGACCGTCGGCGATGCCGGTTTCGAGCGGTCCGAGGCGCTGATCGACGCCGGCTGCGACCTGATCGTGATCGACACGGCGCATGGTCATTCGGAAGGCGTCTCCAGGGCCGTGGAACGCATCAAGAAGCTGTCGAACGAGGTCCAGGTACTGGCGGGCAACGTCGCCACCGGCGAGGCGACGCGGGCGCTGATCGGGGCCGGGGCGGATGGCGTCAAGGTGGGCATCGGGCCGGGATCGATCTGCACGACGCGGATGGTCGCCGGGGTCGGTGTGCCCCAGTTGACGGCGATCATGGATTGCGCGGAAGCGGCGGGCCACACGCCGGTCATCGCCGATGGCGGCATCAAGTTTTCCGGCGATTTCGCCAAGGCGATCGCGGCCGGCGCATCTTGCGCCATGGTCGGCAGCATGATCGCCGGAACCGACGAATCCCCCGGAGAGGTCATTCTATACCAGGGCCGCAGCTTCAAGAGCTATCGCGGCATGGGAAGCTTGGGCGCGATGGCGCGCGGCTCTGCCGACCGGTATTTCCAAAAGGATGCCGCCAGCGACAAGCTTGTGCCGGAAGGCATCGAGGGGCAGGTGCCCTACAAAGGCTCGGCCTCGGCGGTGATCCATCAGATGGTCGGCGGCTTGCGGGCCGCGATGGGCTATACCGGCAGCGCCACGGTCAGCGAGATGCACAGCAAGTGCCAGTTCGTGAAGATCACCGGCGCCGGACTCAAGGAAAGCCATGTCCACGACGTGCAGATCACGCGGGAAAGCCCGAATTACAGAGCCATGTGACTTTACAATGGATTACGCGCCGACATTGAAGCAACGCCCAGACTTCCGGGCATGACGCCTTCTGCGCGCGTCTCAGCGGCGATCGAGATCCTCGATCTGATCCTTGCGGGCGGCGCCAGTGAACAGGTCCTGACCCGATGGGCACGGTCAAATCGCTATGCAGGCTCGGGCGACCGCGCCGCGATCCGCGATCATGTGTTCGACGCGCAGCGCTGTCGCCGCTCTTTCGCCTGGCGCGGCGGGGCCGAGACCGGACGCGGCCTGATGATCGGCGCATGTCGCGCGGCCGGGCTCGATCCCGACACGACCTTCACCGGCGACCGATTTGCCCCCGCGCCGCTGACCGAGGAAGAGCGGACCGCGGCCCCGATCGAGGCCGCGCCCGAGGCGGTTCGGCTGGATTGCCCCGATTGGCTCTGGCCCGAGCTCTCCGCGAGCCTCGGTGATCAGACCACCGCAGTCCTGACCGCCTTGCAATCGCGCGCGCCGGTTTTTCTGCGCGTGAACCTGCGCAAGACGACGGTCCCGGAGGTTGTCGAAGAACTCGCCGCGGCCGACATCATCACCCGGCCGCACCCGCTTTCGCCTACCGCCCTCGAGGTCACAGGCAACCCCCGGCGGGTTCAGGCAAGCCCGGCATATCTCGACGGTCGGATCGAATTGCAAGACGCCGCTTCGCAAGCGGTCATGCAGTTCATTCCGCTTCGTAATGGCATGAAAGTCCTGGATTATTGTGCCGGCGGCGGCGGCAAGAGCCTTGCCATGGCGGCGCGGGCGGATATCGAGATCACCGCCCATGATGCCAGCCCGGCGCGGATGCGTGATCTGCCGGAACGGGCCAGTCGAGCCGGGGTCGAGATCACGCTGGCAGAAGACAAGACCCTGCTGGAGCCTGCGGAAAACGACCTTGTCCTCTGCGATGTCCCTTGTTCCGGCAGCGGCGCCTGGCGGCGGTCGCCCGAGGCAAAATGGACGCTTACACCCGGTCGGCTGGGCGAGTTGCAGGCGGTTCAGGCGCAGATCCTTGATGACGCGGCCGCACTGGTCGCGCCGTCGGGTCTGCTTGCCTATGCGACATGCTCGCTGCTGGCCTCCGAAAACCACACGCAGATCGCGCAGTTCCTGTCGCGGCATCCGGACTGGTCGATGGCGGCCGATCGGCGGCTGACGCCGCTTGAGGGGGGCGACGGCTTCTACATCGCTCTATTGACGCGCGGATGAATACAATATTAAACAACCTTTAGTTGTGCATGAGCGGACCTTAAGCCCCGATTAACGATTTCACTGCGAAATGCCCAAGTGTAGAATCGTAATTGGGAGGCTTCAGTGTCGCATCCGGCCCTGTCCAGGCATCCGCTGACAACCAAGGCAATCACTTTGGCGCCGCGGCTTGGCTATTTGCTGGCGCTGTCTGTCTGCGTATTGGCTGCAGCCCTCTACAGCCCGAACACCACGCTGGGATTGTTCCTTTTGGCAGCAGGAACAACGCTGCTGGCCGCGACATTGCTGGTGCAAATGCTCAGTCATCGCAACGTCAGGGCGCAGAAGTCATTGCACAGGACCATCTCGGACTTTGTCGAACTCGATGCATCGCCCAGCTTCACGACCGACCGGGAAGGCGTGATCGGTTATCGCAACAAGGCCGCCAAGCAACGGTTCTCCTCGGCCGAGGGGGATACGCTTGTCGCCACGCTCGGCGATCTCTTCGCGTCACCTGCGGCGACTTTGTACCGGCTGCAAAACAAGGCGCTGGCAAAAGGGGCAGCGCGCGAAGATGTCGTGATGCGGCGGGGCCATTTGCGGCTGTCGGTCCATCAGATCGGCGAAAACGGGTTCCTTTGGAGGCTCGAGGATATCGTCGAGCGGTCGAATCCTGGTCGTCATGCCGAAGGCATCAGCTTGCCGATGATGACTGTCAGCAAGTCGGGGACGGTCTTGTTCATGAACGACACCCTGCGCCGACTTCTGGGCGGCAGGGAAGCGACGCTCGACAGGATTTTCAACGACCTGCCGCTGCGGCCGGGAGAGGTGCACGAAATCGCCGGGATCGGCGGCAAGGTTTTCGCCCAGGTCTGCATACTCGAAAGCATTGTCGGTCGGCGAGAAATCTATCTGCTGCCGCATACCGGCACCTCAACCGGCAATCCCAAGGACTGGGACTTGTTCGATGAACTGCCTGTGCCGTTGCTCAAGGTCGCGCCAAGCGGCGAGATATTGCTGTGCAACCGGCCGGCCCGGCAACTTCTTGCACTCGACCAGGCTCAGGGCGCGTTTCTTGGCGATCTCGTCGAAGGTCTTGGCCGCCCGGTTGTCGACTGGCTCGCAGCCTCGGCGAACTCCATCGGGGAGCAGAAATCCGAGTTCGTCCGTGCTTCCCGGCAATCGAAGGAAGTGTATTTCCAGATCTCGCTGACGCCGATCGTGGAGAATGGCTCGACCCTGCTTGTCGCGGTCCTGCACGACGCGACCAAGCTCAAGACGCTTGAGGCGCAGTTCATCCAGAGCCAGAAGATGCAGGCCATCGGGCAGTTGGCCGGCGGCGTTGCACATGATTTCAACAACCTGTTGACAGCGATCAGCGGTCATTGCGACCTGCTGTTGCTGCGTCACGATCAGGGTGATCAGGACTTCGGCGATCTGGTGCAGATCCATCAGAACGCCAATCGCGCCGCAAGCCTCGTCGGCCAATTGCTCGCATTCTCGCGCAAGCAGACGCTACAACCCGAAGTGATCGAGATTTGCGAGGTCATGGACGATCTCGCGCACCTTCTGGGGCGGCTCGTGGGGGAACGGGTCACCTTGTCGCTCAACCATGATGCCGAGGCGCATACCATTCGCGCCGACAAGCGGCAATTGGAACAGGTGATCATGAACCTTGTCGTCAACGCGCGCGATGCGATGCCCGACGGCGGCGAGGTGAGGATCGAAACCCGCGTCGAAGTTCTTGCAGAGCCCTATGAACGCGATCGCGCCACCGTGCCGCCCGGCAAATACGTCGTGGTCTCGGTTTCCGATCAAGGTGTCGGCATCGCCCCCGACAAACTGCAGAAGATATTCGAGCCGTTTTACACCACCAAGCGCACGGGCGAGGGCACCGGCCTTGGGCTGTCGATGGCTTACGGCATCG
The DNA here is from genome assembly GCA_024637315.1 of Brevirhabdus sp. Lineage (GTDB taxonomy): Bacteria > Pseudomonadota > Alphaproteobacteria > Rhodobacterales > Rhodobacteraceae > JAHEAO01. The sequence goes on along the minus strand of JAGXFH010000034.1, from coordinate 288,323 downwards.
TGAAGCAGACCGGCGGCTTCATCTTTGCTGACAGCGTTGTCGGGAACGGCACCGAATTCACACTGTTCTTCCCGGCTCATACGCCGGTCGAGACCGTGCCCGTCGAAATGCCGCACGTGCTGCCAAGACCGACGCATTCCCACTCTGGCGGTGTTGTCCTTCTCGTCGAGGACGAGGCCCCCGTGCGAACCTTCGCCTCGCGCGCCTTGCGGATGCGCGGCTACACCGTTCTGGAAGCGGAGAATGCCGAGGAGGCGCTCAAGACGCTGGAAGACCTGTCGCTGAACATCGACGTTTTCGTGACCGATGTCATCATGCCCGGCATGGACGGCCCAAGCTGGGTGGCCAAGGCGCTTGAGGACCGGCCCGGCGTCAAGGTGGTCTTCGTGTCGGGCTATGCCGAAGAGAGTTTTGCCGAACAGCAGGCCCGCATACCAAACTCTGTCTTCCTGCCTAAGCCATTCTCGTTGAGCGAACTGACGGCGACGGTACAGAACCAGATCCATTAGAGCGTTTCGGAAGAAAACGTTGAATCGGAATTGGACTGCCACTCGCTGCGCTCGAGTGCGAATTCCGATGCTTTCTGTTTCAGCCATTACCCGAACTGCCAAAAATTTCGGCGGTTGGCCGTTGCCGTCAACGTTTCCTTAAACACTGGATGCAAATCTGACTCATGAACAATTTGCTTGAAATGTTCACTTTTTGATCTCATAAGTCCCTAGAGAACAAGAGGCGAACATCAGCAGGATTGCCGCCCCGGACGGGGTATGAAATAAGGAAGCGAAACAATGGCCACGGCAAGTATTCTCAACATGACCGACAAGCGCGAAACCGAAAAGCAGAAAGCACTCGATTCAGCTTTGGCGCAGATCGAGCGGCAGTTTGGCAAGGGCTCGATCATGCGGCTCGGCGCCGACAATCCGGTGCAAGAGATCGAGTCGACGTCGACCGGGTCGCTCGGTCTGGACATTGCTCTGGGCATCGGCGGCATCCCCAAGGGGCGGATCGTTGAAGTCTATGGCCCGGAAAGCTCTGGCAAGACCACTTTGACGCTGCATTGCGTGGCCGAGGAACAGAAGAAGGGCGGGGTCTGCGCGTTCGTTGACGCCGAGCACGCCCTCGATCCGCTCTACGCCCGGAAACTGGGCGTCAATCTTGATGAACTGCTGATCTCGCAGCCCGATACCGGAGAGCAGGGGCTGGAGATCGTCGATACGCTGGTGCGGTCCGGTGCGGTTTCGATGGTGGTTGTCGATTCGGTCGCGGCGCTGACGCCGAAATCCGAGCTTGAAGGCGACATGGGCGACAGCAGCGTCGGTGTTCACGCCAGGCTGATGAGCCAGGCGATGCGCAAGCTGACCGGTTCGATTTCCCGTTCGAAATGCACCGTCATCTTCATCAATCAGATCCGCATGAAGATCGGCGTCATGTTCGGCAGCCCGGAAACCACGACCGGCGGCAACGCGCTGAAGTTCTATTCCTCGGTGCGCCTCGATATCCGTCGCATCGGTGCGATCAAGGACCGCGATGAGGTCGTGGGCAACACGACGCGCGTCAAGGTTGTCAAGAACAAGGTGGCACCACCCTTCAAGCAGGTCGAATTCGACATCATGTACGGCGAGGGTATCTCGAAGACCGGAGAGCTGCTTGACCTTGGCGTGAAGGCAGGCGTGGTCGAGAAGTCCGGTGCCTGGTTCAGCTATGGCGATGAGCGTATTGGCCAGGGGCGTGAAAACGCCAAATCCTACTTAAAGGAAAACAGCGGTATTGCGAACGAGATCGAAGACAAGATCCGTGCCGCCCACGGGCTGGAGTTCGACCTCGCCGATCCGGAAGGGCCGGTCGAGACTGGGGCCGACGACGAGGTATTCGAAGGCTGACACCCGGATGACGTCAAGTGGAAAGGCCGGGACACAACCCGGCCTTTAGACTTGGTGTAGACAGTCTTCACCCTTGGCGATAAACCGGATCGACGCCTCGCAACGCCAGCCGAAAGCCCATTGCATCCATGGCCAGCCTCAACGATATCCGGTCCACATTTCTGAACTATTTCGAGCGAAACGATCACCGCATCGTCGAAAGCTCTCCGCTTGTTCCGCGCAACGACCCGACGCTGATGTTCACCAATTCGGGCATGGTTCAATTCAAGAACCTGTTCACAGGTGTCGAACATCGCGATTACACACGCGCGACCACGGCGCAGAAATGCGTTCGTGCCGGCGGCAAGCACAACGATCTCGACAATGTCGGCTATACCGCGCGGCACCACACCTTTTTCGAGATGCTGGGAAATTTCTCATTCGGGGATTACTTCAAGGAAAACGCCATTCCCTATGCCTGGGAGCTGCTGACCAATGAATTTGGCATCGACAAGGACCGGTTGCTGGTCACGATCTATCATACCGATGACGAAGCCGCGGCGATCTGGAAGAAGGTCGCCGGATTGCCGGACGATCGGATCATCCGCATCGCCACCAACGACAATTTCTGGATGATGGGTCCGACCGGCCCCTGTGGCCCCTGTACCGAGATTTTCTACGATCATGGTGATCATATCTGGGGTGGCCCGCCGGGCAGCCCGAATGAGGATGGCGACCGGTTCATCGAGATCTGGAACCTCGTTTTCATGCAGAACGAGCAGTTCGAAGATGGCACGATGCGGCCGCTCGACATGCAGTCGATCGATACCGGCATGGGTCTCGAACGTGTCGGCGCGCTGTTGCAAGGGAAGCACGACAATTACGACACCGACACGATGCGGGCTTTGATCGAGGCTTCGGCGCATGCGACCAGCCAGGATGCCGACGGGCCGGGCAACGTGCATCACCGTGTGATTGCCGACCATCTGCGCTCTACCTCGTTTCTCATGGCCGATGGTGTGATGCCGTCGAACGAGGGCCGCGGTTATGTGTTGCGCCGGATCATGCGCCGCGCGATGCGGCATGCGCATCTTTTGGGGGCGAAGGATCCGGTGATGCACCGCCTGGTGCCGACGCTGGTTGCGCAGATGGGCCAGGCGTATCCCGAATTGCGCCGCGGCCAGTCGATGATCGAGGAAACGTTGAAGCTGGAGGAGACCCGCTTCAAGCAAACGCTCGATCGTGGCCTCAAGCTGCTCGAGGACGAAATTGCCGACTTGCCGGAAGGCTCCGAGTTGCCGGGCCGGGCCGCCTTCAAGCTTTACGACACTTACGGTTTTCCGCTTGACCTGACGCAGGATGCGCTGCGCGAACAGGGGCGGGGTGTCGATACCGCCGGCTTCGAGACCGCCATGGCCGAGCAAAAGGCCAAGGCGCGGGCCGCTTGGGCCGGTTCGGGCGAAACGGCGGATGCGTCTGTCTGGTTCGACATCGCCGAATCAAAGGGCGTGACAGAGTTCCTCGGCTACGACACCGAAAAAGCGGAGGCCCAGATTGTGGCGATCGTGCACAACGGCGACACTGTCGACACCGCCAAGGTCGGTGAGACGGTGCAAATCGTTGTGAATCAGACTCCATTCTACGCCGAGGCGGGCGGACAGGTTGGCGATAGCGGAACCCTGACGACAGATGCGGGCGCGGCGCGCATCACCGACACAAGGAAAGTTGCCGGCGTGTTCATCCATTTCGCCGAGGTTACCAAGGGCACGCTCGCCCGGGGCGAGGGCGCCGTGCTCGAAGTGGATCATGCCCGGCGAACCGCTATCCGGGCCAACCATTCGGCCACGCACCTGCTGCACGAGTCGCTGCGGGATCGGCTGGGCGATCATGTGGCACAGCGCGGTTCGCTGAATGCAGAGGACCGTTTGCGGTTCGATTTCTCGCATACAAGCGCACTGACGGCCCAGGAACTGGCAGAGGTCGAGGCCGATGTGAATCGGTTCATCCGCCAGAACAGTCCGGTCGAGACCCGCATCATGACCCCCGACGACGCCCGTGCGATCGGCGCGCAGGCTCTCTTCGGCGAGAAATACGGGGACGAGGTTCGCGTCGTATCAATGGGTCATGCCGACACCGGCAAGGGGCTCGACGGCAAGACCTGGTCGATCGAGCTTTGCGGCGGCACTCATGTCCGGCAGACGGGCGATATCGGGCTTTGTGTGGTGCTGGGCGACAGTGCGTCCTCTGCAGGCGTCCGTCGGATCGAGGCGCTGACTGGTGAGGCGGCGCTGGCATACTTGTCCAGGAATTCCAAGGTTTTGTCGGATGTTTCGGGACTGCTGAAGGCACAGCCGGGTGAACTGACAGAGCGGGTGCGGGCGTTGATGGACGACCGCAGGGCCCTGCAGAACGAAGTCGCGCAACTAAGACGAGAATTGGCCATGGGCGGTGGCGTGACCACAGCAATCGAAGATAATACAAGGACGATCAATGGAATAGACTTCATTGCTCAAGTTGTTTCGGGGGTCTCGGGAAAGGATCTGCCCAGCCTCATCGACGATCACAAGGCCCGCCTGGGAACCGGCGCGGTGCTGCTGATCGCCGATACCGGCGGCAAGGCGGCGGTCGCGGCGGGGGTCACGGACGACCTGACTTCAAGGGTGTCGGCCGTCGACCTGTTGCGCGCGGCGGTGGCCGAGCTTGGCGGAAAGGGTGGCGGCGGTCGGCCCGATATGGCGCAGGGCGGCGGGGTGGATGTCTCGAATGCGAAGGCCGCGATCGAAGCGGCCGAGAAGATCTTGGAGGGTTGAAGATGGGGGCTTTGTGGATCGCTCACGTGAAAGTCACGGATGAGGACTCCTACATGAAATACGCCAGCTTGGCGGGTGATGCCATAGCGGATCATGGCGGTAAATTCATCGCCCGGGCGGGTCGCTATGTGCAACTCGAAGGCAATGACCGGCCGCGCAACGTGGTGGCAAGGTTCCCCACGCTAGAGGATGCGGTCGCGTGTTACAACTCGCCTGCTTATCAGGAGGCGCTGGAATTCGCCAAGGGCGCGAGCGAACGCGATCTGCTGGTGGTTGAAACCGACGAATGATGCCGGTCCTTTGACGCCCCAGGCAACGCTATAGGTTGTTCCAGAACCCGCTTGTTGGCGTAGGACCCTGACAAGATCGGTGACACGACCGGAATTCGCGGATCCTGCTGCATCGCTCGTCCGAAAATATCCCCGCGCGGAGCGCATCGCGGCGCGGGCGAAGCCCGCGGCGCAACCCGCTGAAATGCCCTAGCTGGCCGCGCGTGACGCCCGCTTGCGCTCGTGCGGGTCCAGAAGCCGCTTGCGCAGGCGAATGGATTTCGGCGTCACCTCGACCAGCTCGTCGGTATCGATATAGGCGATCGATTCCTCAAGGCTCATCCGCACCGGCGTCGTGAGGCGCACGGCCTCATCAGTTCCGCTCGCCCGCACGTTGGTCAGCTTCTTGCCCTTCAGCGGGTTCACTTCCAGATCGTTGTCACGGGAGTGTTCGCCGATGATCATGCCCTGATAGACCGGTTCCTGCGCACCGATGAACATCTTGCCGCGGTCCTCGAGGTTCCAGAGCGCATAGGCGACCGAGGTGCCGGCCTCCATCGAGATCAGCACACCCTGACGGCGGCCCGGGATCTCGCCCTTGTGCGGCGCCCAGGTGTGGAACACGCGGTTCAGCACGCCGTTGCCGCGGGTATCGGTCAGAAACTCGCCATGATAGCCGATCAACCCGCGCGATGGCACATGCGCAATGATCCGTGTCTTTCCGACGCCCGCCGGTTTCATCTCGACCAGCTCGCCCTTGCGGGGGCCGGTGAGTTTCTCGATCACCGCACCGGAATAGTCGTCATCGACGTCGATGGTGACTTCCTCGATCGGTTCCATGCGCTGGCCGTCCACCTCGCGGAAGATGACCTGCGGCCGCGAGATCGAAAGCTCGAACCCCTCGCGGCGCATGTTCTCGATCAAGACACCCATCTGCAATTCGCCGCGTCCGTGCACCTCGAAGGCTTCGCCGCCAGGGGTGTCGCTGACGTGGATGGCGACGTTCGACTCGGCCTCTTTCATAAGCCGGGCGCGGATCACGCGGCTTTGTACCTTGGATCCGTCCCGGCCCGCCAGCGGGCTGTCATTGATGCCGAAGGTCACCGAGATCGTCGGCGGGTCGATCGGTTGGGCGGGCAGGGCGGTGTCGACCGAAAGGGCGCAAAGCGTATCGGCGACGTTGGCCTTGGACATGCCGGCGATGGTCACGATGTCGCCTGCCATGGCTTCGTCGATGGCCTGCTGGGAAAGCCCGCGGAACGCCATGATGCGGGTGACGCGGAACTGTTCCAGCCGATCGCCGGTGCGCGACAGCGCCTTGATGGTTTCGCCGGTTTTGAGCCTTCCGGCCTCGACCCGGCCGGTCAGGATGCGGCCGATGAACGGATCGGCGCCAAGCGTGGTCGCCAGCATCTGGAACGGTTCGTCCTGCCGCGAGATCTGTGCCGGCGCGGGGACGTGTTTCACCACGAGGTCGAACAGCGCCGTTAGATCCTTGCGTGGGCCGTCCAGTTCGGTATCGGCCCAGCCAGAGCGGCCCGAGGCATAGAGATGCGGGAAATCGAGTTGGTCGTCATCGGCCCCAAGATTGGCGAAGAGGTCGAAGACCTCGTTGAGCGCGCGGTCGGGTTCGGCATCGGGCTTGTCGACCTTGTTCAGCACGACGATCGGACGCAGGCCAAGCGCCAGCGCCTTGGATGTCACGAACTTGGTCTGTGGCATCGGGCCTTCGGCTGCATCCACCAGCAGAACCACGCCATCGACCATCGACAGGATCCGTTCGACCTCGCCGCCGAAATCGGCGTGGCCGGGGGTGTCGACGATATTGATGCGTCCGCCCTTCCATTCGACCGAGGTCGCCTTGGCAAGGATGGTGATGCCGCGTTCACGCTCCAGGTCATTGGAATCCATCGCACGTTCCGCGACCGACTGGTTCTCGCGGAAGGCACCGGATTGTTTCAACAGTTCGTCGACCAAGGTGGTCTTGCCGTGGTCGACGTGAGCGATGATCGCAATATTGCGCAGGTCCATGATCGTGCCTTTTAAGGGGTTTGCCGCGCCCTATACTGCATGTGCAGAAAAGGCCAGAGAAACCTTTGTGACCTTGCGTTTCCCTAGGGAATGATGCGGCTGTACTTGGTGCCCTCGACGGTCGCGCCGACGATCAGCCCGGCTTGTCCGAAGACCACAGCGATCACTGGCGAGAGCGTTGTCGTGGTGTCGGCCAGCAGGGTTTCGGCATTGTTCGAGACCGCGTATTTCACATCCGCGCCCGCAACCCAGCCGTAAGAGCGGCGGAATTCCGACAGCGCGTCTTCGGTCATGAAGAACAGCACATGCGCATATTGCTGCGCGCCGATCTGCAGGCCGAAGCTGGCTTGCGTCGCCGAATAGTAGTCGACCGTCGTGCCGCCGACCCGAAGCGCACCGCGCCCGTAGGAACCGCCGATGCCGAAACCGGCCTCTGTCATCAGCGGCATGACCAGCATCCCGGCGGATTTGTCGCGCAACTCTCGCGTGCCGGGATAGTTGGAGAACAGGTAGTTCAGCGATTCATCGACGCGGGCGTCGATCTGCGCGCCGCCCCGGCTGCCGATGCCGTTGTTGCAGGCGGTGGTCAGAAGCGCCGCCGAGGCAGCACCCGCGATGAGAAGACGACGTGAGATATGGTTCATGGATTTGCCCTTGCTTGCCGGTATGCCTCTGGGATGCCGACCTTATGCGGCCGATCTGGCGCGAACTATAGGCGATTAATGCGGGGCTGTCACCTGTGATGCCGCCGGCTCCCTCGATCTGGCACGGCTTCGCCGGTTCAGCCCCGTCGGTCGCCGAGCAGCCTTGCGGCAGCTGGCGCGAAGTAGGTGAGGATTCCGTCGCAACCTGCTCTTTTAAATGCCAAAAGGCTTTCCATCATGGCGCGGTCATGATCGAGCCAGCCTTGATCCGCGGCGCCCCGCAACATCGCGTATTCACCCGAAACCTGGTAGGCGAAGGTTGGCGCGCCGAAGCGGTCCTTTACCCTGCGGCAGATATCGAGATAGGGCATGCCCGGCTTGACCATCACCATGTCGGCGCCTTCCGCAAGGTCGCGAGCGACCAGCCGCAACGCCTCGTCGGAATTGGCCGGGTCCATCTGGTAGGTATTCTTGTCGCCGGTCAGCAGGCCAGAGGCGCCGACCGCGTCGCGAAACGGGCCGTAAAAGGCCGACGCGTATTTGGCGGCGTAGGAGATGATGCAGGTCTTGTGGTGGCCGGCCGCTTCCAGCGCCCGACGGATCGCGCCGATGCGACCATCCATCATGTCTGAAGGGCCAAGGATGTCCGCCCCGGCCTCGGCCTGGGCCAGGGCCATCTTGACCAGCGCGGCGACGGTTTCGTCGTTCAGGACCTCGCCGCCGACCACGAAGCCGTCATGGCCGTTGATGTTGTAGGGGTCGAGTGCCACATCGGTCATGATCGCAAGCCCGGGCAGGTCCGCCTTCAGCGCCCGGATCGCGCGGTTGACGAGGTTTTCGGGATGCCAGGCATCGGCGCAATCCTCGGTCTTCAGCGACGGGTCGATGTACGGAAAAAGGCAGATCGCGTTGACCCCCGCCTTGTGCGCCGTTTCGGCGGCGCGGATCAGGCGGTCGATCGTCAACCGCGCGACACCGGGCATCGAGGCGATCGGGGTTTCGGTGTCGGTGCCGTCCTGCACGAAGACCGGCCAGATAAGATCATCTGCGCTCAGGCTATTCTCGCGCTGCAGCCCGCGCAGGGCGGCGGTTTGGCGCAGGCGGCGGAAGCGCGCGGCGGGATACGGGGCTACCGATTGTGGCATGGCGGTCATCCTTGGGTCACAGATAAACCGCTTGGCATGGATTTCACCTCATCTCAAGGGTAGGAATCGGCGGCGCGCGCCCTTAGGGTCGCGCCGGACATCAGCTAGGAAACTGCCATTGGACTGGTACGAGATCGTCTTCGAAGTGATCGACATGCGGTCGTTCTCGAACCTGTGGTACTGGATCGGGCTGGCCGTGGTGTGGTCCACCACCAGCCACTGGGTGCTGGGCGTGCCCTATGACATGGTGCTGCGCGCGCGGCGCAATGGCGGCGAGGCCGAAACCGATCTGGAGGATATGGTACGGATCAACACCAACCGGATCCTGCATATCGGGCTGGTCTCCGGGTTGTGGCTGCTGGCCTTTGGCTGCGCCGGGCTGACCGCGCTGGGGACCTTGGGGTTCTGGTACGGCGTCGAGTTCGCGCAGGCGCTTTTCCTGCTGGCCTTTCCACTGTCGATCATCGCCGTGCTCAGCCTTCGGACGGCGCATAGGCTCCACGCCTCGGGTGCGGCGGGCGAGGGGCTACAACGGCAGTTGTCGCGGCACCGGGTAACGACACAGGTCATCGGCATGCTCTCGGTCTTCGTCACGGCGATGTGGGGGATGTACCAGAATCTTGCGATCGGCCCGCTTGGCAGTTGACACGCGCCCCCCAACCCTTACCTGAGCGCTCCATGTCCGATGCCAAACATATCACCGTTGGCGGCGCGCCCGAAGGTTTCGACGCGCCCCTTTTGCTGGCCGAGCTGGAGAAATCCGGCCGTCCCGTGTTGCATGTCGCGCGGGACGACAAACGCATGGCCGCGATGCAGGCTGCGCTGGAATTCCACGCCCCCCATGTTCCGGTCTTCAGCTTCCCCGCATGGGATTGCCTGCCCTATGATCGGGTCAGCCCGCATGCCAATATCTCCGCCGCGCGGATGGCGACCTTGGCGGGTCTGGTGCACGGGATGCCCAAGGAATTCATCCTGCTGACAACGCTGTCATCGGCAACTCAACGCATTCCGGCGCGCGAGGTGCTGCGCGATGCCGCCTTCGGGGCGAGCGTGGGGCACCGGATCGACGAGGCGGGCTTGCGGTCGTTCCTGGTGCGAATGGGCTTTACCCAGGCGCCGACGGTTATGGAGCCGGGTGATTTCGCGGTGCGCGGCGGGATCATCGACATTTATCCCCCCGGGCAGTCGGGGCCGGTGCGGCTGGACCTCTTCGGCGACGTTCTGGACGGCGCGCGACGGTTCGACCCGGTGACACAGCGCACCACTGAAAACCTTTCGGTTATCGAACTGGCGCCGGTCAGCGAGATCATCATGGACGAGGCGGCGATCACCCGGTTCCGGCAGAATTACCGGATCGAGTTCGGCGCCGCCGGCACCGACGACCCGCTTTACGAGGCGGTCAGCGCGGGGCGCAAGCATCAGGGCGTCGAGCACTGGCTGCCGTTCTTTCACGACCGGCTGGAAACGCTGTTCGACTACCTTCCAGAAACCACGATCAGCCTTGATGACCAGATCACCCCACAGCGGTTGTCGCGTTGGGAGGGGATCGTCGATCAATACGAGACTCGCCGAATCGCGATGGGCCAGAAGGGCCGGATGGACACGGTCTACAAGCCCGCGCCGCCGGGCTTGTTGTATCTGGACGATGCCGGGTGGGAGGCGGCTGTCGAGGACCATCGGGTGATGCAGTTTCACCCGCTGCCACGGCCGACCGGACCCGGTGTCATCGACGCAGGAGGCCGGATCGGTCGCAATTTCTCGCCCGAGCGGCTGATGGAATCCGTCAGTATTTTCGGCGCCCTGGAAGATCATATTGAAGCCAGGCGGAAGCTGGGCCAGGTGGTCGTCGCAAGCTATTCCGAGGGCGCGCGCGAACGCCTGCAAGGGCTGATGGAGGATCAGGGACTGGTCGGCGCCAGGCCAATCGGCGATTTCCGCGACGTGCCCGAGGGCAAGGGCGGCGTCTATCTGGCGGTCTGGGCGCTGGAACACGGGTTCGAGGCCAAGGGCGTCACGGTGATCTCGGAGCAGGACGTGCTGGGCGACCGGCTGATCCGGCGCACGCCGAAGAAGCGCCGCGCCGAGAATTTCCTGACCGAGGCGCAAAGCCTGACCCCCGGCGATCTGGTGGTGCATGTCGATCACGGCGTCGGGCGCTATCGGGGACTGGAAGTGGTGACCGCTTTGGGCGCGGCGCATGAATGCATCCTGATCGAATATGCCGGTGGCGACAAGTTGTACCTGCCGGTCGAGAATATCGAGTTGTTGTCGCGATTTGGCCATGAGGAGGGGCTGCTGGACCGGCTGGGTGGCGGCGCGTGGCAGGCCAAGAAGGCGAAACTCAAGGAACGGATCCGCGCGATTGCCGACCGGCTGATCCGGGTTGCCGCCGAGCGTCTCCTGCGCCGCGCGCCGATCCTGGAGCCGCCGCATGGCATGTGGGAGGCGTTCAGCGCCCGGTTTCCCTATCAGGAGACGGACGATCAGCAGAAGGCCATCGAAGAGGTGCTGGACGATCTGGCCGCCGGCCGTCCGATGGACCGCCTGATTTGCGGTGATGTCGGTTTCGGCAAGACCGAAGTGGCAATGCGCGCGGCCTTCGTTGCGGCGCTGTCGGGCGTGCAGGTGGCGGTGATCGCCCCCACGACGCTGCTGGCGCGGCAGCATTTCAAGGGCTTTCACGAGCGGTTCCGGGGGTTCCCGGTCAAGGTCCGGCAATTGTCGCGTTTCGTTGGTGCAAAAGAGGCCGCGCAGACCCGCGAGGGGTTGGCCGACGGCACGGTCGACATCGTCATCGGCACCCATGCGCTGCTGGCCAAGGGCGTCAGGTTCGGCAACCTCGGCCTGCTGATCGTCGACGAAGAACAGCATTTCGGCGTCAACCACAAGGAGCGGCTGAAACAGCTTCGCTCTGACGTGCATGTGCTGACGCTGACCGCGACGCCGATACCGCGGACCTTGCAGATGTCGCTGTCGGGGGTGCGGGATCTGTCGATCATCGGCACTCCCCCCGTGGACCGGTTGTCGATTCGGACCTATGTCAGCGAGTTCGACTCGATCACCCTGCGCGAGGCGCTGCTGCGCGAACATTATCGCGGCGGGCAGTCGTTCTACGTCGCGCCGCGGATTTCGGACCTGCCCGAGATCGAGGCTTTCCTGAAGGATCAGGTGCCCGAAGTCAGCTACGTGGTCGCGCATGGGCAGATGGCGGCGGGAGAGCTGGATGACCGGATGAACGCATTCTACGACGGCAAGTACGATGTTCTGCTGGCGACCTCTATCGTGGAATCAGGGTTGGATATTCCGGCCGCCAACACGATGATCGTGCACCGCGCCGACATGTTCGGTCTGGCGCAGCTTTACCAGATCCGGGGCCGGGTGGGGCGGTCCAAGACGCGGGCCTATGCCTATCTGACCACCAAGCCGCGCGCCAAGCTGACCCCGGCGGCGGAAAAACGGCTGCGGGTGCTGGGGTCACTCGATACGCTTGGGGCAGGGTTCACGCTGGCCAGCCAGGATCTGGACATTCGCGGCGCAGGAAATCTGGTTGGCGAGGAGCAGTCCGGTCAGGTCCGTGAGGTCGGCTACGAACTTTACCAGTCGATGCTGGAAGAGGCGATTGCCCGGATCAAGGCGGGCGAACTGGAAGGGTTGAGCGAGGCCGACGACCAGTGGGCGCCGACGATCAACCTTGGCGTTCCGGTATTGATACCAGAACCTTACGTCCCGGATCTTGATGTAAGACTGGGGCTTTACCGGCGACTGTCATCGTTGCATGAGAAGGTCGAGCTGGAGGGTTTCGCCGCCGAGTTGATCGACCGGTTCGGCAAGTTGCCGAAAGAGGTGAACACGCTGTTGCTGGTGGTGCGGATAAAGTCGGAATGCAAGAAGGCCGGAATCGCGAGATTGGATGCCGGTCCGAAGGGCGCGACGGTGCAGTTTCACAACGACAAATACGCCAACCCGGCGGGGTTGGTCGACTTTATCCAGCGTGAACGCGGCATGGCCAAGGTCAAGGACAACAAGATCGTCGTGCGGCGCGACTGGAAAAAGGAAAGCGACAAGATCAAGGGGGCCTATGCCATCGCCCGCGATCTGGCGGTGAGAGCCAGGGAGAAGGCCCCGACGTGATGCGCGCAGGTCGGCCGATGCCGCGGATGTGTGTTGCAGCCGGGCGTCCACCCGTTAGGACGGTGGTAATGCGGGTCAAAGCGAGAAAGCCGTTATGTCCGGACTGAAAGCACTGAAGAACGTCCTTTTTCTGATCGGACTTGCGGCACCCGCGGCAGCGCTTGCGAAGTCTGAATCCTGCCAGACCTCGATCGGCGGGGAAACGGTAAGTCTGTTCTATGACGACAGGAATAATGTGTCGCAGAACACGACCCTGCGCGAGCGGGTTTTTGGCGGCAGGAAAGAGATCACCTGTCCGGCCTACGTCACCCTTCGCCACCTGACGCCGGGGTTGACCGACCCCGAGCGCCAGCCCTTCTGTCTGGAATATGACAGCCAGGCGAGCACGTACCTGGGATATGCGCTGGGCAAGCGCGGTGCTTATCTGGCCTGCAAGGATCCGTCCAAGGCCTTCTGCGGTCGTGTGAATGCCTCGACCGAAGCGGCTTTGCAGATCGCGGGACTGGCCGCAGACAAGGCGGAGGATGCGACCGAGGTTGCCGAGACCGTCACCCGGCACGCGTCGGGTGCGGTCATCCTGAGCGGAACGACCGGTTCCGTCACAACTGCGCTGAGTTCTCTCGGGGCGACTGCGATGTCGGTCATTACGGCGCCTGCGACCCTCACAGCCGCCGCGGTGACGGTGGTTGCCGTCGGCGGGGCGGTCTATGTCTGCCGCGAATGACGGGTCGCGCAATCATTCCGCGGCACCCGCGTGTTGCGCCAATCCGTCCTCGATCTCGGTCGAGCGGCGCATCATAAGCCAGCACAGGCCCGAACAGATCACGGTGCCGATCAACAGCGGGACCGGTGTGCCGTTGAACGCCTGACTGATCGGCATCGCGAGTATCACCGACAGGACCGTCGAGATTGCCGCGATGACAGAGGCAGCGGTACCTGCGATATGGCCCATCGGTTGCAGCGCCAGCGCGTTGAGGTTGCCAAAGGTCAGGCCCGCCATGAAAAAGATCGAAACCGTCCAGGTGAACCAGATCGGGAAGGCAAGCGGCGCGGGGATCAGCGCAAGCTCATGGGCCACGAGAAAGCACGAGGCCAGGATCGTCTGCACCAGATAGGCCGTCAGCGCCAGCCTGCGCATTCCAACCTTCATCACCAGTCGCGCATTCAAGATCGTCCCGGTGGCCGCGATAAGTGCAGAAAGCGCGAACCACAGCGGGAAGGTCGCGCCCTGCCCATAGGCCACCTCGTAAATCGGTTGGGTCGAGGCGATCAGCGCCATCATCTGGGTGAATCCCAGCGTCAGCACAGCAGTGTAGAGCATCACCATCCGGTTGCCGGTAACCTCTGCCAGTGCAAGCCGCAGCGTGCCGAAATTCAGCGGACGTCGCGCCTCGGGTGGCAGGGTTTCGGGCTGGCGCAGGTTGATCCATGTCCCGCCAATCAGCGCGAAAATGATGAAGGCGACGAAGATGTAGCGCCAGCCCGCGGCATGGATGATGACCGCCCCGATGGAGGGCGCGACTGCGGGCACCAGCATGAACACCGTCATCACGAAAGAGGTGATCTGCGCCATGCGGCGGCCTTCATACATGTCGCGCATCATCGCCATCGGCACGATTCGCGGGCTGGCGGCCCCCAGCCCCTGCAAAACGCGGGCCGCAAGCACAAGTTCGAGGGTCTGCGCGAAATAGGCCAGAACCGCCCCAAGGATATAAAGAGCGATCCCGAAGCTGATCACTGGCTTGCGCCCGAAGGCATCGGAAAGCGGGCCGGTCAGGATGGTGCCGACGCCCATGCCCAGCACGAAAGACAGCACGATAAGCTGCGCCCTGTTCGGTGCCTCGGGGCTGAGTTCCGCCGCGATTTCAGGCAGGGCGGGCAGCATCGCGTCGATGGAAAAGGCGAGCGTCGCGAAAAGAACCGCCATCATGGCGACGAATTCGGGCAGGCCGAGGGCCTTGACGGGTCTCATCCGGCGCCATCCTTCAATTGCGCGACGATATCCTCGATCACCTGGCCCCAAATCTCGGGCGGCTGGGCGCCCGAAAGGGCGTGCTGGCCTGCGAGAATGAAGGTCGGCACGCCGGTCACGCCCATCTTGCGGGAATGAGCATCGCGGGCGCGGATATCGTCAAGGTCGGCCTCGCCTGCCAGCAAGGTCCGCGTCATCGCCCCGTCAAGACCGCAGGCTTCGGCGGTTTCGACCAGCACATCGGTCCCGCCGATGTCGCGGCCCTCGACGAAATAGGCCTTGAACAGCGAGGCGACGACAAAGCTCTGTCGCCGTTCGATCCCGGCCCAGTGGATAAGCCGATGCGCATTCAGCGTGTTCGGGGTTTTGGTGATGCCTTCCCAGTTGATCGACAATCCGGCCTGTTTCGCGGCCTCATCGATGCGGCCATAGACCCGTGCGGCGTTTTCCTTGCCGCCGAACTTGGCTTCCAGATAGGACCGCCGGTCCATGCCACCCTCCGGCATGTCGGGATTCAGCTGGAACGGGTGCCATTCGATGGTGAACGGATGCTCTGGATGGGCTTCCAGGGCGCGATCGAGGTTGGCCTTGCCGATATAGCACCACGGGCAGATCGGATCGGAAATGATGTCGAGTTTGACCATGCCGGCCTCCGGGGGTTCGCGCGTCGGGATGGGGTTTTCTAGGTCCGCAGGCGCGAAATGACCAGCCCGACCAATGCAAGGTCACTGTGCGGATCTGCCGGGGTCGAAGCTGTCGCGCAGGACCTTGCGCAGCACCTTGTTGTTGGCTCCGCGCGGCAGGTCGGTGCGGTGCAGATAGAGGCGCGGCTGCTTGTAGCGGGCCAGCGTGGCCTCGGCATGGGCCTTCAGGTCCGGGTCCGGCAGTGCCGTGTCGGCGGTGTAGAAGGCGGCGATGACGCTGACATCGGGCTTGATCGCGACCTCAGCCACGGCGCAATCGGTGATTGCGGGGTGCAGGCGCATGGCGGTTTCGACCTCGATCGGCGAGACCCGGAATCCGCCGGCGTTCATCATGTCGTCGGCGCGGCCGAGATAGCGGATGGCGTGGTCGGCATCCATCGCTCCGGTGTCGCCGGTCAGGAACCAGTCGCCCTGATATCGTGCCTTTGTTTCCGTCTCTGCGTTCAAATAGCCCAGCATCAGGCCTGGATCGCTGGCTTGAACGGCAATGGTGCCGGGCTCGCCCAGCGGCACCGGGCCATCCGGGCCGAGGATCGCGACGCGGCGTCCGGGTTGCGGGAAGCCGAGGCTGTGGGGCGGGGCGGGGCGGTCGGGCGACGACGAGATGAAGGTCGAGCATTCCGACATGCCGAACGCTTCGTGGATCGCGGTGCCGGTAGCGGCCCGCCATGCAGCGCGGGTGGTGTCGGGCAGCTTTTCCCCGGCCGACAGACCGTGGCGCAGCATCGGCAATGCCGGGATCGGCGCCTTCAGCATCTGGCGATAGACGCCCGGTGCGGCGGCGAAGATGGTCGCGTCGAAGCGCCCCAGCAAGAGCGGCAGCGCCTCTGCCCCGACGTCGGCGCCGGGGATCAGCGCGGTCGCGCCGGCGGCCCAGGGGTCCATCAGCCCAGTGCCCAGCGTGTAGGTCCAGTTGAACGCGCCGGCATGCAGCAGCCGGTCGGCCCCGGTCAGGCCGTACCAGCCCTGCCACATCATACGCCGCGCCCAGATCGCCCGGTGCGCGTGCATCACGGCGCGCGGCTGACCGGCAGTCCCGGAAGTGTAGATGATGTAGGCCGGACGATTCGGATCGCCCAGCGCATAATCGGCGGGCGGCAAGGCGCGCATCTCCTGCAGCTCGTGCAGGGTCAGGATCGGGCAGGCGGGCGCCTCGGGCAGGGCGACGCCTTCGGCTGCAACGATCAGGGCAGGGGTGATCTCTGCGGCGATCTTGCCGATCTCGCGCCGGGTCAGCTGGGCCGAGGTTGGCACCGGGATCAGCCCAGCCGCGATCGCGGCGAGATAAGTGATCGGAAAATCGACGGTATTGCCAAGGCGCATCAGGATCCGGTCGCCGGCGGCGAACCCGCGCGACAGGAACCCGGTGGCGGTGCCGCGAATGGCGGCCTCGAGCCGTCCATAGCTCCAGCGTTCGGCACCTGCCTGCCTGATCACGGCAAGAGCGATCTTGTCGGGCACATCGGCCGCGCGGGCCAGCACATGGGCGGCCAGATTGAACGGCGCGGGGCAGGGCGGTGGCGGGCCTTGATCGAAGAATGAACTCATGCGCATAGCGCTACGATCGGTCCGGCGCGAATGCAAGGCTCTGCGGTGTGCGTAACCGTCGTGCGAATATGCGCCGCCGAAGGCCATCGGCGTCTGGTCGCTTGGCGGAAAGGGTCAACGGCGCGGTCAGGTTGGGATCGACCGCGCGGAATTGCCGTTGCCAAGCACAAGAATGTTCAAGTCCGGTGTCGATGACGCATTGGCAACAGTTTCATAACGGGGAAAAAGCGGCCAGCCTCAGAAGATGCGCTGAACAGTGCGCGCGCCCGAAGAGATGTCTTCCCCGACGCCCGCAACCGTTGCGCATCCGGCCAAGGCCAGCATCAAAGCAAAGAGTGCAAATCGCATCAATCCTCCCACCACCAAACGTCAGGTTGGAACCCGATCCAGTCTCCGTACATCGGCAGACGTTCGGGATAGTGAAGCTGCCGCGCATGTGCGATCCGGCTGTCCTTGGAATACCAGATCGGGATCACGTATCGCCCGCTGGTAAGGATACGGTCAAGCGCCTTGACGGCGGCGCGGAATTCTTCCTGGCTTTGCGAATTCAGCATCCGGTCGATCATCGCCTCGGCCGCGTCGCTGTCCATTCCCATCCAGTTGCGGGTTCCGGGTTCCAGCACACCCTCGGCGCCCCAGTAGAGCCTTTGTTCGGTGCCCGGTGACAGCGACAGGCCGCGCAGGTAATAGGCCATGTCGAAATCGTAGCGGTCGGTGCGTTCGGTATATTGCGCGCTGTCCACCGCCGTGATCCGCGGCGTGATGCCCATCCGGTTCAGGGCGGCGGCGAACATGTCCATCGTCTGGATCGTCTCGCCCGCACCTTGGTTGAGCACGATCTCGAAGGTGAAACGCTCGCCAACCGCGTTCTTCATCACCCCGTTTTGCACGGTCCAGCCAGCCTCTGCCATCAGGTCCAGCGCCTTGGCAATATTGGCGCGGTTGCGTTCGCTGCCATCGCCGACGGGCAGCGAGTACCCCTCCAATGCGCCGGGCAGAAGCCCGTCCTCGTAGGGTTCGAGATAGTCACGGACAAGGCCGGTCGCCGGGCCCGGCTGCATGCCGAGAACCGAGTTCGAGAAGTAGCTGGTGATCCGGGGCTGGTCGCCGCCGGTCAGCGTCTCGTTGATATATTCGAAATTGAAGGCATGGATCATCGCTTCGCGCACTCGCCAGTCGCGGAACACTGGACGGCGGGTGTTCATCACATAACCGATGATGCCCGAGGGGCGCTGATGCGGGATCTCGGATTTGACGACCTTTCCCGACTGAACGGCGGGGAAATCGTACTGGGTTTCCCATTTCGCGGCATTGCCTTCGCGGTAGGTATTGGCATTGCCGGACTTGAACGCCTCGAAGACGACATCGCCGTCGCCGTAGAATTCGGTGCGGATCTCATCGAAATTGGCCTGGCCGCGCATGAACGGCAGATCCTTGCCCCAATAATCGGGGTTGCGCCTGAGGGTGATGAAGCGACCCGGCTCGAACGCGTCGACGATGTAGGGTGAAGAGCCGATCGGCACCACGTCGATGCCGCTGGCGGCGAAATCGCGCCCCTCCCACTGCGCCTTTTTCAGGATCGGGCGCAGGCCCATCAAGAGCGCAAGTTCGCGGTTGTCGGAACCGAACGAGAGGCGGACCGAGCGGTCGCCTGTCGCCTCGATCTGCTCCACCTGACCCCAGGCCGAGCCATAGCGCGGGTGCCCCTCGGTCCCGAGGGTCTCGTAGGACCAGATCACGTCCTCGACCGTGACCGGGCTGCCATCCGAGAATTTCGCCGCCGGATTCAGGGTGAATTCCACCCATTCGCGATTCGGACCGACCTCGACTGATTCGGCCAAAAGACCGTAGAGGGTGAAGGGCTCATCCCAACTGCGCCCCATCAGGCTTTCGAAAACCTGCGAACTGACGATATAGGGCGCGTTGCCCTTGAGAATGTGCGGATTGAGGCTGTCAAAGCCACCAGGTTCGGCAAAGATGATACGGCCACCCTTGGGCGCGTCGGGATTGACGTAAGGAAGAGACACAAAATCGGGTGGCAGGGCCGGGTCGCCATACATAGCGATTGCGTGTTGCGGCTCTGCAGGGGCTATGGTGGCGGTCAGAACCAGCGCAATCGCGGTGGTGAAAGAGCGTATCTTTCGATGAAAAAAAAGTGTCATTTTGCCGGTATTCCTTCTGCGCCCTTGTTTTGTTGAGGCCGAGACTAGGCTGGACATCCAACCTTTTCAAACTTTTAGCTTGGCCCCCGGCGACGGACCGCGTATAAAGGGCTCACTGCTCGATAGGTTTCTTGCCTGTATGAAACCTGCCTCAATAACTCAACGCCCGCTTCGTGCGGGCGTTTTTTTTGGGGCCGCGCGGTTTTTCGTCAAGGATAGCGGCCCTGCGGGTCAGGAGATCGCCCGCGCCGGCTCCGGACGCGGGCGCTGGCGGGGATGATTGCTGGGATGATCAAGGGGCAGGGTGTCGCGGGGGCTTGTCGGCAGAGCGGATCGTGCCGATGTTAGGACGCAATGGCAATCAGCGGTGAGGCACGGATGAGCGACGATCCCTATGCAGCCCTCGGGCTGACCAAAGACGCCACAACCGAAGAGATCAAGAAGGCCTACCGCAAGATCGCGCGGACAAGCCATCCTGATCTGAACCCCGGCGACAAGGCCTCCGAGGCGCGGTTCAAGGCGGCCTCGGCGGCTTACGATCTGTTGCGCGACCCCCAGACGCGGGCGCGTTTCGACCGCGGCGAGATCGATGCGACCGGCGCCGAGCGGCCCGAGCGGCAGTTTTACCGCGATTATGCGGGTGCCGCCGACAATCCCTATCGGGGCCAGCGGGGCTTCGAGGATCACGGCGATGCGTCGGACATCTTCGCCGAGTTCCTACGCCAGCGCGGACAGGGCGGCGGCGAGTGGTCATCGCAGGGGTTCAGCGCCCGTGGGTCGGACCTGCGCTATGCGCTGGAAGTCCCGTTCATGGATGCGGCCAAGGGTGGGACCACCCGGATCACCCTGCCGGCGGGCGGAACACTGGATGTGAAGATCCCCGAAGGCACGGCGGATGGCCAGACGATTCGGTTGCGCAGCAAGGGCGGGCCGGGGTTTGGCGACGGACCACCGGGCGATGCGCTGGTGACGCTGACGGTGCGCGAGCATCCGGTCTTCCAGCGCGACGGCGATGATATCTTGGTGAGCCTGCCGATCACTCTGGACGAGGCCGTCCTGGGCGGCAAGGTCGAGGCCCCGACAATCGACGGGCCAGTCAGCCTGACGGTACCCAAAGGGGCCAGCAGCGGCCAGATGCTGCGGCTGCGCGGTCGCGGCGTGAAGAAGCGCGGCAGCAAGGCGCGTGGCGATCAACGCGTCGAATTGCGCATCGTGGCGCCGCCGAAGATCGACGACGAGCTGACCGATTTCATGGAGCAGTGGCGCAAGACGCATCGGTATGATCCGCGAAAGGGGATGAGTGCATGACAAAGCGTTATTCCGAGGAACAGGCGATCGAAGCGGTCGCCCTGCTGACCCGCCACCGGCTGACCACCTTCATCGAGGCCGAGATCGTGATGCCGCTTTGCACCGACGAAGGCATGGTCTTCCGGCAGGTCGACATCGCCCGGATGGAACTGTTGTGCGAGTTGACCGAGGAGTTCAGCCTGGATGAAGACGCGCTGGTGATCGTGATCTCTCTGATCGACCAGTTGCATGCGGCGCGGGACGAGTTGCGGCGCGTGCTGCAGGCCGTCGAGGCCGAGCCGGAAGAGGTGCGGCGCCGGCTTGCCGCTGCGCTCAGCTGGTCCGGCTGAGGCAGATCACGCTCGCACTTTCTGCGGTTGCGGCATATGGTTGCTGCGAATGCATATCACGAGGTGATTCATGACACTTGCGGGAAAGACAGCGGTTGTAACCGGATCGAATTCGGGGATCGGCCTTGGCATCGTGCAGGAAATGGCGCGCGCCGGGGCGGATGTTGTCCTGAACTCGTTCACCGACACCAAGGACGATCACAAGCTGGCCGAGGATATCGCCAAGGAATTCGGCGTGACGGCGCGCTACATCGCCGCCGACATGTCGAAGTCCGACCAGTGCCGCATGCTGATCGAAGAGGCCGGAGCCTGCGACATCCTCGTCAACAATGCCGGTATCCAGCATGTCGCCCCGGTCGAGGACTTCCCGACCGAGAAATGGGACGCGATCATCGCGATCAACATGTCCTCGGCGTTTCATACCACCGCCGCCGCGTTGCCGATGATGCGCAAGTCCGGTTGGGGCCGGGTGGTCAACATCGCCAGCGCCCACGGTCTGCGCGCATCGCCCTACAAATCAGCCTATGTTACAGCCAAGCACGGCGTCATCGGATTGACCAAGACGATTGCGCTGGAAACCGCGGGACAGGGGATAACCTGCAATGCGGTCTGTCCCGGCTACGTGCTGACACCGATCGTGGAAAAGCAGCTTCCCGACCAGATGAAGACCCACAAGATGGACCGCGAGACGGTGATGCGAGAGGTCATCCTTGCCAAGCAGCCGTCGAAGCAATTCGCGACGATCGCACAGATTGCCGGGATCACCGTCTTCCTGTGCGGACCAAGCGCCGACCAGATCACCGGCACGACGATCAGCGCCGATGGCGGCTGGACCGCCAGTTAGCGGGATGGCCAAGAAACGCATCAGCCTGGCGCTGCAGGGCGGCGGCGCGCATGGGGCCTTCACCTGGGGTGTGCTCGACCGGTTGCTCGATGATCCCGAGATCGAGATTGTCGCAGTCTCGGGCACCTCGGCGGGGGCGCTCAACGGGGCGGCGCTGAAGGCCGGGCTTATCGGGGGCGACCGGCAGTCGGCGCAGGACAATCTGGCTTGGCTCTGGGACCAGTTCGGCGCGCTCAGCGATATGCGGATTCCGCACTGGATGGCCGGTTTCGCGCCCTCGGCAGCGACGCTGGCACAGGGTGTTGCGCTGTCCCCGGCCTTTTTCGCGGCGGACGCGGTTTCACAGTTCGTCAGCCCCTATGATTACGGGCCGTTCTACCGCAATCCGCTGGAGCGGATCGTACGCCGGTTCCACTATGACCAGGTCTGCCATACGGAAGGGCCGCGGCTGTTCATCTCGACCACCAATGTGCGGACCGGCAAGATCCGGGTGTTTACCGGCGCAGAGGTTCACACGGATGTGATTCTGGCCTCGGCCTGTTTGCCGAACGTGTTCCGGGCAGTCGAGTTCGAGGACCCCGCCACCGGCAAGGTCGAGGCGTTCTGGGATGGCGGCTATACCGGCAATCCGGCGCTCTGGCCCTTGTACGAGCCGGACTTTCCGGACGACATCGTGATCGTCAACATCAACCCACTGATCCGCGACTCGGTGCCGCGAACGGTGCAGGAGATCGACAACCGGATCAACGAGATCAGTTTCAACGCCTCGCTGCTGCAGGAATTGCGGGCGATCCAGTTCGTGCGCGACCTGATCGCCGAGGGGCGGATGGAAGAGGGGCAGATGAAGGCGGTACGGGTGCACATGATCGCCGATGATGCACTGATGAACGATCTGACCGTCGCGACGAAGATGATCCCGACACCGGGGCTTTTGCAGCGGTTGCGCAAGGCCCGGCTGGACCGCCGCCGACACCTTCCTGGCCAACCACAAGGACGATCTGAACACGCGCCCGACGCTGAATCTTCAACAGATCGTCAGCTAGGACAAGTTGAGGTCCGGTGCCGGCGGATGCCCGGTTTGGGCAGCCTGCCTCAGGGCGACAGGATCAACCCTGCGGCAAGCGTCCACATCGTCGCGCCGATGCCGAGATCGAGAATCCGCCAGGCGCGGACCGACTGCATCAGTGGGGCGAGCAGGCGCGCGCCATAGCCGAGGCTGAAGAAGAAGACGAAGCTGGCGGCGACGGCGCCAAACCCGAAGGACAGTTTCGCGACGCCGGCGAATTGCGTCGAGACGGCCCCGATCAGGCCAAGCGTATCGAGATAGACATGCGGATTGAGCCAGGTGAACGCTGCGGCCGTGGCCAGTGTCGGCCAAAGCGGCGCAGCCAGTCCGCCCAGATGCAGCGCATCGTCGCCCCTGATCGCGGCGCGGAACCGCATGGCGCCGTAGACCAGCAGGAAGGCGGCCCCGGCCAGCGCCATGATCCGGGGAAAGCCGGGGTAAAGCGTTACCAGCGCCCCGAAGCCTGTCACCCCGGCAGCGATCAGGATGGCGTCGGAAACTGCACAGAACAGGCAGAGCCAGAAGACGTGGACGCGCAGCAACCCCTGACGCAGCACGAGTGCGTTCTGCGCCCCGATGGCGAGGATCAGCGCGAACGAGGTCGCGAATCCGGAAGCGGCGGGACCCAGCAAGGTCTAACGCGCGGCGACGGCGGGTTGACTGGGATCCTTCGGGTTTGGATAGACAAGACCCGCCGAGATCACCAGTTTGGCGGCATCCTCGACCGACATTTCCAGGCGGATCACATCGGAGTCCGGCACAAACAGCAGAAAGCCAGACGTCGGGTTCGGCGTGGTGGGCAGGAACACCGTCACCATCTGCTCATCCTTCGGGATGCGCCGGTTGATCTCTCCCTTGGCGTTGGTCGAGATGAAGGCGATGGCCCAGAGGTCCTTGCGCGGGTACTCGATCAGGCAGGCGGTGTCGAACGAGGTTTCACTTTGCGCGAAGACGGTTTCGGCGATCTGCTTGAGACCGCTATAGACCGAGCGCACAACCGGCATCCGTGCAACCACATTTTCGCCATAGCGGATCAGCGAGCGACCGATGAAGCCCTTGGCGACCCAGCCGACCAAGATCGTGAAGATCAGGAAGACGATGACGCCCAGTCCGCGCAGGTTGATGCCGATATACTGATCGGGGCGGTACTGGGCGGGAACGAAGGGCAGAACCCAGCTGTCGATCCAGCCGACCACTGTCCAGATCAGGTACACTGTCAGCGCGACCGGGGCGACCACGACAAGGCCGGTCAGAAAGCTGGCGCGCAGACCGCCGAACAGAGCCCGCTTCTGGCGCGGCGTTTTGTCTTCGAATGGATTGGTCATGGCGCTGCCTAATTGATGCCGGATGAATTTAAGGTGTCCGGGGCTGTGCCACAATGATTTCCGTGGTTCCGAGCGCCAGTTTTCGTGTTTTTTGCCACGATCCACAAGGTTGCGGAAACCCTAGACGCGCCGGTTTACTGCCTAATCGTCGGCCTGTGCCGCCTTCGCCATCGACGTATCATGGTTGAAGACCACCAGGTAGCCATCGACGATTTCGCCGGTGCAGTGGCACATCGATTCCGGGTTGCAGGTGGCGCCCGAACCAAAACTCATCGCGATCGCGCCACCATCCTGGGTGATTTCCAGCAGGCCGCTGAAGGCGGGACCCGCACCGATGACTTCACATGGCCGGCCCGAAACGGTGGGGTTGCCGAAGGCGTAGTCCCAAGTGCCAGTCAGGTCAAATCCGGCAGCGTCGGCGTGATCGCCAGAGCCATGACGGAGAAGGTCGTCATCCTGTCGTCCGTCCATGTTCAGATCCTTGTCTGTCGCTATGGGCAGGCATCCAGCGACGAGCAAGACCGACAGATCCCCGCAGAGTCACCTGCGGGCATTGCCGAACGCCCGCGCAATGGCGGCAGCCAGTCGCGCATTGTTGAGAACAAGCGCGATGTTTGCGCTCAGCGAGCGTCCCTCGGTCAGTTCATGAATACGCTGCAGCAGGAACGGTGTGACCTCCTTGGCGGCTATCCCCTTCGTGTCGGCTTCGCAAAGCGCCTGTTCAATGGCCGGGCCAAGCGTCTCGCGGGAAATCTCGGCATCGGCGGGAATCGGATTGACCACGAGTTGCCCGCCCGGCAGGCCAAGCCGCGCACGCAGCAGACCGGCGGCAGCGATCCGGGCCGGATCGTCAATCCGTAGCGGAGCCTTGAGGCCCGACCTGCGCGACCAGAAAGCGGGAACCTCGTCCTGTCCCACGGCGATGACCGGGACACCGAAGGTTTCAAGGACTTCCAGCGTCTTGGGGATATCGAGGATCGCCTTCGGCCCGGCGGCAACGACGGTGACCGGGGTTTGCGCAAGTTCGTGCAGGTCGGCGGAAATGTCGAACGAGGTTTCAGCGCCGCGATGCACGCCACCGATGCCGCCGGTGGCGAAGATGTCGATGCCCGCCAGATGTGCCGCGATCATCGTCGCTGCGACAGTGGTGGCCCCGGTTCCCCTGACTGCGATGCAGGCGGCAAGGTCGGCGCGCGAAAGTTTCGCGACATCGCCGGCCTGACCAAGCGCGCCAAGCTGCGCGTCGGTCAGGCCGATGCAAATGGTGCCGTCAAGGACCGCGATGGTCGCGGGGGTCGCCCCGGCGGCGCGGACCTCTGCCTCGACCTTGCGCGCTGTTTCGATATTCTGTGGAAAAGGCATGCCGTGTGTGATGATTGTCGATTCAAGCGCAACAATCGGATCGCCATTGGCGCGGGCCGTCGCCACCTCCGGTGAATAGACGAGGGGGATCATAGTCGGGTATCTCCAGAAACATAGTCGGCTGCGGCTTGCAGGGCGTCCTGTAGCGCCGCATCACGGGTCGAACCGCCAGCCTCTGCGGCGATATGGGCGGCCATGAAGGTGTCGCCCGCGCCAGTGACGCGCGTGACCAGCACTTCGGGCGGCTGGGCGGACAGCAGCCCGTCGGCGTTGGCCTCTGTCGCAGGGCGGCCGCCATCGGTGACGAGGGCGCGATGCGCGCCGCGACGCCGCAATTCGGCCGCGGCCTCGGCAGAAGTCTCGAAGCGGTGGTGGCACAGTAGCCCGGCCTCTTCGAGATTGACGTACAGCGTCGCGCCGGGATGGCGCAAAAGCGGCAGCAGACGCTCGGCCTTGCCCGGGCTGGCGGGCGCGATGCGCAGATCGGCGCGGGCAAAGGCGGGGCTTTTCGCGATATCGGCAAGCAGCGCCTCGGTCAGGTTGCCGTCTAGCGCGATGAGACCGCGATAGGGGGCATCGACGGTGCCAAGCGCGCCGTCAGTGAGCGGGCGCAGGATCTTTTCGCCAGCAGCCTCCAGCGAGTGCGCATCGGCTATGGCGGCAACCAGACCGCTGCCGCCTTCGATCGCCATGTACCGGTCTGTCGGCAGGTCCTGCGAGATATAGGCATGATCGGCCATGATCCCCATCCGCCGACAGGCCGCCAGAAGCTCTTGCCCTTCGGCATCGGTGCCGATTGCGGTCAGGATCGCGGGGGTCAGGCCGAAACGGCGCAGCGTCATCGCGATGTTCATCGCCACCCCGCCGGGCAGGCGGGTGATCCGGCCCGGAACGTCCGCGCCCAGTTTCATATGGCTTGAAGACCGCCCGATGATGTCCCAAAGGACGGAACCGATGCAAAGGATGTCAGGCGCTGTCATGCGACATCTTCTGACCAAGGCGCGGCAGGATGGCAAGTGGCTGCGGGCGTGATAGGGTCCGGGCAAACAAGGGGTGCCGAAATGGCCGAAGCGACGTTCAAGGGTTTTTCAGATGAGACATTCGCCTTCCTGCGGGACTTGAAGGCGAACAATTCCAAGGACTGGTTCGAGGCCAACCGCAGCCGTTACGAGGCGATCTGGAAGGGCGAGGCGCAGGATCTGATCGCCGCGGTGTCGGGGCCGATGTCGGAACTGACGCCGCCGTTGAAG
Source organism: Brevirhabdus sp. (assembly GCA_024637315.1). Classification (GTDB taxonomy): domain Bacteria; phylum Pseudomonadota; class Alphaproteobacteria; order Rhodobacterales; family Rhodobacteraceae; genus JAHEAO01. The sequence continues at coordinate 261,564 of JAGXFH010000034.1, read as the reverse complement.
GCGGTGCCGCGGCTCAATGGCAGCGTGCGGCGGATCAACCGCGATGTGCGTTTTTCCAAGGACAAGTCGCCCTACAGCCCGCGCCTGCACCTGATCTTCTGGACCGGCGACCATCCGAACCGCTCGCCCGGCATGCATCTGGTGCTGCATCCCGACGGCATCGGTTACGGGGCAGGGGCCTGGGGATACGAGGGACCTGCGCTGAAGAGGATTCGCACCCGGATCATGGATCAGAAGGACCGCGCCAGCCTGCTGAAGGCGATCGACACGGCCAGCGCGGCAGGAAGCGCGTTGGGCGAGCCGGATATGAAGACCCTGCCGAAAGGCTACGAGGACGCCTCGGGCGCCTGGACGCATCTTCTGCGCCGCAAAGGGTTCGTGATGCGGACGCTGGAACGGGTCAAGTCGCCGGACTGGATCAAGGCGCCCGAGGCCAGCGACCGGATCATGGACCTGACCCGCGCGCATCTGCCGTTCATCCGCTGGCTTGCGCCTTGATCCGGTAGCGGTCGGGTTCCTCGAAGACGTCTATCACGACACTGCCGGACTTGATGTTGGCGCCATGCTCGACACCGGCCGGGATCGAGTAGCTGTCGCCGGGCCGGTAGGTCCTGGTTTCGCCGCCGATGGTGAATTCGATCTCGCCTTCCAGCACCGTTCCCCATTGTGCCCCGTGCGAATGCGGCGGCAACACCATGTCCTTGACGAAGGTGAAGAAGACCACCAGCCCGGCATCCGAGCGGATGGCGTGTGAGGTAACGACATCAGCCGGGAACGGCAGGTCAAGCGCGGGGAAGTTTCGGATGAGGTCGGGCAGGGGCATGAAGGATTCCTTTGTTTTGCGACGCGAACCTAACATGACCAAGCGGCAAATCACTTGCAATTCCACCGAATCGCCCGTAAAGCCGCCTCACTTCACAGGCGGGGTCCGGGCCGCGCGGGGAGACATCCCGTTCGGTCCACCGGTTGAGCATCTGCTCTGACGACCCTGCCGAGGCGCAAACCGGAAAAGGAACATTGGACATGGCGCTCCCTGAATTTTCTATGCGTCAGCTTCTGGAAGCTGGCGTTCACTTCGGTCACCAGACCGCAAGATGGAACCCGAAGATGGGTGAATTCATCTACGGCGACCGCAACGGCATTCACATTCTCGACCTGACGCAGACCGTCCCGATGCTGGACGCGGCGCTGAACGTGGTGCGCGAGACCGTCGCCAAGGGCGGCAGCATCCTGTTTGTCGGCACCAAGCGTCAGGCACAGCGCCCGATTGCCGAAGCTGCCGAGAAATGCGCGCAGTTCTACATGAACCACCGTTGGCTGGGCGGCACGCTGACCAATTGGCAAACCGTTTCGCAGTCGATCAAGCGGCTGAAGATGATCGACGAGAAGCTGGCCGAAGGCGCCGAGGGCCTGACCAAGCGCGAGCGTCTTTCGATGGAACGCGACCAGGCCAAGCTGCAAGCCTCGCTTGGCGGCATCCGCGAAATGGGCGGCCGTCCCGACCTGATCTTCGTGATCGACGTCAACAAGGAAGACCTGGCGATCCTCGAAGCCAAGAAACTGGGCATTCCGGTCGTGGCCGTGGTCGATACCAACTGCTCGCCCGATGGTGTCGATTACATCATCCCCGGCAACGATGACGCGGCGCGCGCGATCAGCCTCTATTGCGATCTGATCAGTCGTGCGGCGCTTGAAGGCATGTCGGCGCAGATGGGTGCGGCCGGTATCGACGTCGGCGCGCTGGAAGAGGCGCCCGCCGAAGAGGCCGTGGCCGAAAAGCCGAAGGTCGAGCCGGGCGTCGAGGTTGGTGCCGCGTCCGAGGAAGCCGTACATGACGACGCGATTGCCAAGGATGCGCCCTACGAGCTTGAAACCAAACGGTAATCCAGCTTCCGGCACTCAGATTTTCCGGGCGTGGCAGGATCGCGCCCGGACCCATAGAAATTCAGGAGACCTAAGATGGCTATCACCGCCGCGATGGTAAAAGACCTGCGTGACACGACCGGCGCAGGCATGATGGATGCGAAAAAGGCGCTGACCGAGACCGAGGGCGACATGGAAGCCGCCGTCGACTGGCTGCGCACCAAGGGTCTGGCGAAAGCCGCCAAGAAATCCGGCCGCACCGCCGCCGAGGGCCTTGTCGCCGTCGCAGTCAGGGATGGACGCGGGGTGGCGGTCGAGGTCAACTCGGAAACCGATTTCGTCGCCAAGAACGCCGATTTCCAGAAGATGGTCGGCACCATCGCCGAGGCCGCTCTTGGCGCTGCCGACCTGGACGCGCTGAAAGCGACCGAGATCAACGGCAAGACCGTCGAGACCACCGTGACCGACGCAATCGCCATCATCGGCGAGAACATGGCGCTGCGCCGCATGGCTGCCGTCGAGGGCGACACGGTTGTGGCCTATGTCCACAATGCCGCTGCCGAAGGCATGGGCAAGATCGGCGTGCTGGTCGCGCTCAAAGGGGCCGACACCGGCATCGGCAAGCAGATTGCGATGCATGTCGCGGCTGCGAATCCGGCCTCGCTCAGCGAGAAGGATCTTGATCCGTCCGTGGTCGAACGCGAGAAATCAGTGCTGACCGAGCAAGCCCGCGAATCGGGCAAGCCCGAAGCGGTGATCGAGAAGATGATCGAGGGCCGGATGAAGAAATTCATGGCCGAGGTCACCCTGTTGGGTCAGCAATTCGTGATCAACCCCGATGTCACCGTTGCCGACGCCGCCAAAGAGGCTGGCGTCGAGGTGTTGGCCTTCGTCCGCATGGAAGTCGGCGAAGGGATCGAGAAGAAGGTCGAGGATTTCGCCGCCGAAGTCGCCAAGACCGCCCGCGGCTGACCACTTCACCGATCCGCAACCACCGACGACGAAAGAAAACGGTGCAGATCTTGCGATCTGCACCGTTCCCTTTTTCCGCGCCCAATCAGTTTGGGGATGAGGACGAGACGCGGTCTTGGGTGCCGGCATGGAAGGCGGGACTATTCACCCCCCATACCGGCTCCGGTTTCCCGGTTGCGGACCGTTCACGCTGTAATCTCAGCTATCCCGGCCCGCTGTTCCTTGGCTTAAAGCCACCACTCACGGAACATGTGTAGATTGCAACCTTACGCAGCGTAATGAAAGTACGGGATTCCGTACCTGACCGCTTGATCAAAATTTTACTTCTTCGTAACGAATGATAAAGGGTATTGAAAACAAGGCATTAAAACATCATTTCCGCGCGATCGGCATATCAGTCTTCGTATGTGATATGACATCGCGACAATCCATAAGGGAAAATGGCCCGTTTACGTTTCGAGAACGAAGATCTGGTTCTGGAACGATGCCTTCAACACAGCCTGCGCGGTGGTCTCGACGTCCAGCGCCTCGCGGGCCAGCCGCAGATGCTTTTCAACCGTCGCCGGAGTCAGCCCCATGATGACGGCAATGTCCTGGGTGGTCTTGCCTTCCCCGACCCATTCCAGCGCCTCGCGCTGGCGCCGGGTAAGTTCCTTGCGCGCGGTCGAGAAGGGCAGGTTGGTGATCTTCAGATGGGCGACGTTGTTCATCTGCACGATCATGCGGCCGTGTTTGGCCCAGATCGCATCGGCATCAGCCTGATCGCGGCCCGCCTTGGCGGTCAGCGCGATCGCGCCCTTGGAGCGTACGGAAACCTCGCGGAAGCTGATCGTGTAGCCCGCGGTGACGCCCATCTTGCGGTTGAATTCGATGACCTTGCGTTCGCTGTCGGTCAGCATCTCGGCATTGTCGCGCATCCACCCCCAGCTGCAGGCGCCCACATTCTCGGTGGCCCAGCGCACCATCGGCGCATGGAAATAGAGGTCGTTCACGAAGGGATCCGAGTATTTTGGATCGTGGTTGGTCAGGACCAGCACGTCCTCGCGGTCGCCAAAGGAATGAGCGGTGCGGAACTGGGTGAAGCCGTAAAGCAGCCGGTCGAAACCGAATTCGGCCATCGTTCGGGTATGCAGGTCCCAGAGTTCCTGGATGGAATTCGACTCGTTCAGTTTTTCCAGATAGTCGAGCAGCATTCAATCCTACCAATTGCGGTCACACATCGGCAGTCTGATCCAAGATCACCGTGGCAGCCAGCAAATTACCATTCATTATGGGTATTTTACACGCTCAGCGGTAGCGTTGTCGAGCGGGCTGACGCACAGCCTCGTTCTCGGCTTGGGGCTCAGGCGGCGCTCTGGTAGATGCGCTGCCGATCCTGGTCGAAGTGAAACGCGTGACTGTCGTCGAAATCGAGCGCCGTCGCCTCGCCCACCGATTTGTCATACTGGCCGAAAAGCCGCACCGTAAGCTTCTCGTCGGCATCGGTGATGACCAGCAGGTTGGTATCGCCCCCCAGCCGTTCGACATGGGTGATGGTACCGCGGATTCGGCCGTTCTCGGTCAGCCGCAGGTGTTCGGGACGGATGCCAAGGATCGTGCCAGCGGTCTGGCCGGCGACGGATTTCTCCAGGAAGTTCATCGAGGGCGAGCCAAGGAAGCCGGCCACGAACTGGTTGGCGGGGTTGTTGTAAAGCTCCATCGGCGAACCGACCTGCTCGACATGGCCGTCGCGCAGGACGACGATCTTGTCGGCCAGCGTCATCGCCTCGGTCTGGTCGTGGGTGACATAGATAATGCTGGCGCCGAGCTTGCGGTGCAGATCGGCGATCTCGACCCGCATGTTCATCCGCAATGCCGCGTCAAGGTTCGAGAGCGGTTCGTCGAACAGAAAGAGCTTCGGTTCGCGCACGATGGCGCGACCGATGGCAACCCGCTGGCGCTGGCCGCCCGACAGGTCGGACGGGCGCCGGGCGATATAGGCGCCAAGGCCGAGCATCCTGACGGCCTTTGTTACACGCTCCTCGATCACCGCCTTCGGCTGGCCTTCCTGCTTCAGCCCCAGCGTCATGTTGTCCTTGACGCTCAGGTGCGGGTAAAGCGCGTAGGACTGGAACACCATCGCGATGCCGCGCTTGGCGGGAGGCACGGTGTTCACCATGTCGCCGCCGATGGCGACGGTGCCGCTGGTCGGATCCTCCAGCCCGGCGATGATCCGCAAAAGCGTGGATTTGCCGCAGCCAGAGGGGCCGACGAAGACCACGAATTCGCCATCCTCGACGGTCAGGCTGATGTCTTTCAGCACCTCGACCGATCCGAAGGATTTGCAGATCTTGTCAAGTTCCAGGGCAGTCATGTCGGATCTCCCGGTTGGGGGCAGGCAGGTTGGGCGGGGCCGATCACTTGACGGCGCCCGACGTGATGCCGCGGATCAGTTGCCGCGAGAAGACGACGTATAGCGCCATGACGGGCAGGATCGCCAGCGACAGCGCCGACAGCACGGCGTTCCAGTCGGTCACGAACTGGCCGATGAAGACCTGGCTGCCAAGCGTCAGGGTCTTGGTTTGCTCGGATGGGGCCAGGATCAACGGGAACCAGAGGTCGTTCCAGATCGGGATCATGTTGAACACCGCGACCGTGGCCATCGCCGGGCGCACCAAAGGCAGGACGAGGCGGAAGAAGATCTTGTACTCGCTGAGGCCATCGATCCGGCCGGCATTCTTGAGATCGTCCGAGACCTGTTTCATGAACGCGCTGAGGATGAAGACAGCCAGGGGCAAGCCCTGCGCGGTATAGACAAGGATCAGCGCCCAGAGCGTGTTCACAAGGCCGGTCTGGACCATCATCTCGAGGATCGCGACAGTGCCGATGCGGATCGGGATCATGATCCCGAGCGCAAGGTAGAGGCCCATCAGCATGTTGCCTCTGAACCGGTATTCGGCCAGCGCGAAGGCCGCCATCGCACCGAACAGCAGGATGAAGAACAGCGACCCGACGGTGACGATCATCGAGTTCTGGAAATAGAGAAAGAAATCGCCCTGTTTCAGAACCGTCTGATAACCGATCAGGCTGAAGCTGTCGCTGTCGGGCAGCGTCAGCGGCTCGCGGAAGATCGCCTGGCGGGTCTTGAAACTGTTGATGACGATCACGAAGACCGGAAACAGTGCGATGATCGTATAGACGATCAGAACGGCATGCGCGGCGATCGTGGCGCCGGTGCTCTGGCGGGCTTTGCTCATCTCTGACTCCGTCCTAGAACTGGTAGTTGCGCAGGCGGCGCTGGATGCCGAAGAGATACAGACAGACGCCGATCAGGATGATGCCGAACATCGCGCTGGCAATGGCCGATCCCATATGTGGGTCGCCGAGTTGCAACTGGAAGCCAAAGAAGGTGCGGTACATGAACGTGCCAAGGATATCGGTCGAGAAATCCGGCCCCGCCAGCGCGCCTTGCGCGGCATAGATCAGATCGAAGGCGTTGAAGTTGGCGACGAATGTCAGGATCGAGATGATCCCGATCGAGGGCAGGACAAGCGGCAGCTTGATCTTCCAGAAGGCGGCCATCCCGGTGATCCCGTCGCATTCGCCAGCCTCAAGGATCTCATCCGGGATCGACAGAAGTGCTGCATAGATCAACATCATCGGGATGCCGACGAATTGCCAGACCGAGACCAGCGACAGCGTGGTCAAGGCATAAGCCTCTCGGCCCAGCCAGGGCGCGTAAAGCGATTTCAGGCCGATGGCATCAAGCATTGACGGGGCGATGCCCCAGATCGGCGACAGGATCAGCTTCCATGCGAAGCCGACGATGACGAAGGACAGGATCGTCGGGATGAAGATCGCCGAGCGGTAGAAATTCGAGAATCGCAGCCGCGGCGAGGACAGGATCGCGGCGAGCGCCACGCCGATCGGGTTCTGCACCAGCATGTGAATTGCAAAGAACCAGAAATTGTTTCCCAGCGCGTTCCAGAACTGCCTGGACCAGTTCGCGTCACCGAACAAGGTGCGAAAATTCTCCAGCCCGACAAAGATCCGTTCCTGCCCGACCTCGGTATAAAGCGACAGTCGCAAGGTGTTGAAAAGCGGATAGATCATGACCGCGGTATAGACCAGCACGGCCGGGGCCAGAAAAACCGCGATATGCCATCTGATTTGGGGTTTCCGGATCGGGCTGGGCATCGGTCTCTCCTCGCGGCGGGGAAGGCCCCGGGCGGGGAGCGTCGCCCGGGGTTTTGGTGTGGTACGGGCAGGCAGTCTATTGCTGCGGCGCGTACCAGCTGGAAAGACCTTCCTGCAGTCGGGCGCCCGCCTCTTCCGCGCTTTCATTGCCGCGGATCACCGCGACCGAGGCGTTCCAGGTCTCGTTTTCCAGGTTCGGCGTGCCGCGCGACAGGATCTGGTAGGTCGAGCGGATCGTCGATTCACACTGGTCGCGCCAGCTGACGAATTCCTGCGCCAGCGGGTCCTCCATCTCGACCGTGTGCTCCGAGAGCGAGAAGAAGCCGGGCAGGGCATTGGCGTAGAGCTTGGCGAATTCTTCAGAGCCGACCCAGTCGAGGAAGGTCCTGGCCGCTTCGGGATGCTCGGTCTTGGTGTTCATGCCGACGGCGATGTCGGTGTGATCCGAGATATAGCAGGTATCGCCCGCGGCCTCGACCGGCGGCTTGAACGCGCCCATCTCGAATTCGACAAGGTTGTTGAAGCCCGAGATTTCCCAGCTGCCCGCCGGATAGATCGCGGCGCGGCCGAGGGTGAAGATGTTCTGGCTGTCGGGATAGGTCTGCGCCTCGTATCCGTCGCCCAGATACGCCCCCCATTTGGCAAGTTGGCGATAGGGGGCGACCCATGGCTCGTCGGTCAGCTTCTGCTCGCCCGCGATCAGTGCCAGTCGGCCTTCCTCGCCCTTCCAGTAGTTCGGGCCGATATTGTTGTAGCCCATCGTGGCGGCTTCCCACTGGTCATTGGTCCCCATCGCCATCGGAATATAGGTGCCGTCTTCCTTGATCTTGTCGAGAACGGCAAAGAACTCTGCTTCGGTTTCGGGCACTTCCAGGCCGAGTTCCGCGAACGCATCCTTGTTGTAGATGAAGCCGTGAATGACGCTTGCCATCGGCATGCAGAACGTGGCCGAGCCGTCATCGGTCTGCCATGCGGATTTGGCGACATCCGAGAAATTCGCCATGCCTTCGAGATCGGAGAGATCGGCCAGATGGCCAGCCTCGTAGAGCGCCAGCGAGGCGTCGAAGGGACGGCAGGTGATCAGATCGCCTGCAGAGCCCGCATCGAGCTTGGAGTTCAGCACCGCGTTGTATTCTGCGGGAGCCGAGGGGGTGAACTGCACCTTGATGCCCGGATTGGCTGCCTCGAATGCCGGGATGATCTTGTCCTGCCAGAGCGTCAGATCGTCGTTGCGCCAGCTTTCGATGGTCAGCGTGACGTCCTGCGCGAAGGCGGCGGTTCCGCCCAGCAGGGTGGTGGCCAGTAGGGCCTTGGTCAGTGTCGATACTTGCATGGTCTTCTCCCTGGTTGAAAATCAGTCACTCGTTGACCGGTCATTGCGCAAGGCCGCAAGGCAGGGCGCAAGCCGGTGGTCGTTCTTGGCCAGCAGCGCCCGGGCGTGCTCGGGCGTCGCACCGAGCGCGATCAGCGTGGCGTTTTTGGTGTCGTTCCGTGCATCGTCCAAAGCCGTCACGGCGGCCTCTTCCGAGACCCCCGTGATCTGCATCACGATGGATTTCGCGCGGTCGCGCAGCTTGGCGTTGTCGGGATGAAGGTTGACCATCAGCCCGTCATGGACATGGCCCAGATATACGCCCGCCATGGTCGAGATCATGTTCAACGCGATCTTCTGCGCAGTGCCGGCCCCCAGCCGGGTCGAACCCGACACGACCTCTGGCGGGGTCGGGATCGCGATGGCGATCTCGGCATGGGACAACAGCGCACTGCCCGCGACATTGGCGATGGCGATGACCTTGTTGCCCTTGGCGCTCACCTGTTCGGCGATGGCGCAGGCATAGGGCGTGGTGCCGCTGGCGCTGAGCACGATGGCAATGTCGCCAGCCTCAAAGGCCGCCGCCACGGCCGTTGCGGCGACGGTGTCATCCTCGGTATCGCCCGGCATCCGTCCGTCAGCCGGAACGCCGCCGGCCATCGCGATGCGGATCTGCTCTTGCGGAATGCGGAATGTGCCGGGCAGTTCGCAGCCATCGGCCAGCGCCATCAGCCCGGAACTGCCGGCAGCGGCATAGTGAAGCGTGCCGCCCTGACGGATCGTGTGCGCCACCAGCCTGGCCGCGGCGTCGATCTGGGGCAGGGCGGTGGCGACCGCCTGCGCCGCCCCAAGGTGACCCGCCAGCATTGCGTCCAGCGCCTTGAGCGGCGGCAACGCGTCAACCGAAGCGGCCTGGGCAGACTGTTGTTGCGAGCGTGGCGGCATCTGATTCCCCTCGATATCATTTAATACCTTTTAGATACCTTTTGTCTACCATTTCTTTCAATGGGGCAATATCTGTCCGAAAAGCAACTATTGGTATGTTTTAGGTCTTTTAAAATCGCCATAGGTAGCATATAGGTTTTACATGGACAGCGAAGACCCGACTCTCTTGATTGGCGTCGATGGCGGCGGCACTGGCTGTCGCGCCGCGATTGCCGATGCTTCGGGCACAGTGCTGGCAAAGGCCGCTGGCGGTCCGGCAAATGTCACCACCAATTGCGACGAGGCGATAGAGAATGTCCGGCAGGCGATCGCGCTGGCTGCCGCCAAGGCCGGAATGGCCGAGGATCGGTTGGCAGAAGCCTCGACGCATATCGGGTTGGCCGGCGTGCTGACCGCTGCGGATGCCGCACGGGTGGCGGGTGCGTTCCGCTTTGCCGCTTGCGTGGTGACCGATGACCGACCCACTTCGGTTGCGGGCGCGCTTGGCGATCGGGACGGCATCCTGATTTCGGTCGGCACCGGGACGATCATCGCGGCTCGCAGGAGCGGCAGGGTCCGCTATGTCGGCGGCTGGGGGCTGGAGGTCGCGGATCAGGCCTCTGGCGGCTGGCTCGGCCGGGCGCTGCTGGAGCGAACGCTGCTCTGCCATGACGGGATCGAGGCGCATAGCGACCTGACGCGGTCGACGCTGGCCAAATTCGACGATGACCCGAACCGGATCGTCAGTTTCGCTGTCGCCGCGCGGCCCATCGACTATGCAGCACTGGCCCCCGCCTTGGTCGCTGCCGCCACGGCCGCCGACCTTAACGGCCGCGCACTGATGCAGCGCGGGGCGGACCATATCAACCGCGTCCTGTCGCGGCTTGAGCGCCGGTCGGGCGATATCCTGTGCCTGTCGGGTGGGATCGGGCCGCACTACTCTGCCTATCTCGATCCTGCCTGCCAAGTGGACATATCCGCACCGCTTGGATCTGCGCTGGACGGCGCTCTGCGTCTGGCGGCACAAACGCGACGGGCCCTGACATGACCGTGGTCGAGTTCCTAAACCCCGCGCTCTGGCTGCAGTCCGATGGCGGACCGCTTTACGTGCAGTTGCGCCACAGATTGACCGAGGGGGTAGAGCAGGGGGTTCTGAAACCCGGAACACCGTTGCCCCCCGAACGCGAGATCGCGGCGATCACCGATCTTTCCCGCGTCACCGTGCGCAAGGCAATCCAGGCGCTGGCCGAGGATGGCGTCATCGTTCAGAAACAGGGGTCGGGGTCTTTCATCTCGAACGTGCCGGCGCGGATCGAGCAATCCCTGTCGCGGCTGACCTCGTTCACCGAGGATATGGCGCGGCGCGGCAAAAGCTCGACCTCGCGGTGGCTGGAGCGCGGGTTGTTCATGCCTTCGCCGGACGAAGTGCTGGCGCTGGCGCTGTCGCCGGAAAGCTCGGTCGCGCGGATCGCGCGACTGCGGACGGCGGACGGGCGGCCGATGGCGATCGAGCGCGCCTCGCTTCCGACCGACATCCTGCCCAATCCGCTGATCGTCGAAACCTCGCTTTATGATGTTCTGGAGAAAACCGGCATGCGGCCGGTCCGTGCGTTGCAGAAGATCTCTGCGATCAATCTTTCCGCGAATGACGCCGCGATGCTGGAGGTCGAAGCAGGGGCGGCGGGATTGCAGATAGAGCGAACCTCGTACCTCGCGGATGGCCGGGTGGTCGAATTCACACAGTCCATCTACCGCGGAGACGCCTATAATTTCGTGGCTGAACTGCGTCTTTCAAAGGATTAGACCATGGCCCAATCCGAAACGTTCATGCGCCGCGAAGTTCTTGAAATCCCCGAGGTCGTCGACCGGCTGTTGACCGCGGGCGGTGCAGATGTCCGCGCCGCCGCCAGCGCCCTGGCGGCGCGGGATCCAGCCTTCATGGTGTCGGTCGCGCGCGGGTCGTCGGACCATGTCGCGACCTATTTCAAATATGCCAGCGAGCTTCTGACCGGCATTCCCGTCGCCTCCGTCGGACCCTCGGTCGCGTCGGTTTACAAGCGTCCGCTGCGGTTGAAGGGCAGCGCCTGCCTGTCGGTGTCGCAATCCGGCAAAAGCCCCGATATCGTCGAGATGGCGCGGGCCGCGCGCGCCTCGGGAGCGTTGTCCATCGCGTTGACCAACCATCCGGACTCGGATCTCGCGCGGGTGAGCGACCACACCCTGGACCTGCATGCCGGTGTCGAACAGAGTGTGGCGGCGACCAAGACTTTCGTCACTTCGGCGGTTTCGGCGATCTGGCTTCTGGCCGAGCTGACCGCAGACGCCGATCTGCTGGCCGCGATCCACGCCTTGCCGCGGGCACTTGAGGCGGCGGCAAAAGAGGATTGGGGCGAGGTGCGTGCGGCGCTGGAAAACCGCAACTCGCTCTACTGCCTTGGGCGGGGTCCGGCCTATGCCATTTCGAACGAGGCCGCGCTTAAATTCAAGGAAACCTGCCAGTTGCACGCCGAATCCTATTCCTCTGCCGAAGTGCTGCACGGCCCGGTCTCGATCGTCGATCAGGGTTTTCCGGTAATCGCGCTGGCGGCGGCGGACGCGGCAGAGGATCTGCTGATCGGCGTGGCCGATGAACTTGCTGCAAAGGGGGCGGCGGTCTTTGTCACCTCGGCGAAAGCCAGCGCGGCCACATCCTTGCCAACCGCGCGAACCGCGCATCCGCTGACCGACCCGATCGCGCTGATCGTATCGTTCTATGCGATGGTCGAAAAGGTCGCTGTCAGCCGGGGCATCAATCCCGACGCGCCGCGGCACCTGAAGAAAGTGACGGAAACGGTATGAGCCTGATTGCCTTTACCGGCCCGGACATCTTTGATGGCGAGGTCCTGCACCCCGACAAGGCGCTGCTGGTGGAGGACGGACTTGTCCGCGGCATCCTCGCCGGCTGGGAGCTCCCTTCGGACTGCGAGATCCAGCGGATCGAAGGCGGGACGATCCTGCCTGGGTTCGTCGACCTGCAGGTCAATGGCGGCGGCGGCGTGATGTTCAATGACGACCAGTCGGTCGAGACGCTGTCGGCGATCGCACGGGCGCATGCCAGAGTCGGAACGCGGGCGCTGCTGCCGACGCTCATCACCGACACGCCCAGGCGCACGATGGCGGCGATCGACGCGGTTGAAGCGGCGATCGATCAGGGTGTTCCGGGGATCATCGGCATCCACCTGGAAGGTCCGCATCTGTCCGTGGCCCGCAAGGGCGCGCATGATCCGGCGTTGATCCGCCCGATGACCGACAGCGATCTGGCGATGTTGTGCGATGCCGCCAAGCGACTGCCGAACGTCATGACCACCGTCGCACCGGAAAACGCGACGCCGGAACAGATCGCGACGCTGACGCAAGCCGGAATCGTCGTGTCGCTTGGCCATACGAACGCCAGCTACGACATCGCCATGTCCGCCTTTGACAGTGGTGCGAGATGTGTGACGCATCTCTTCAACGCGATGAGTCCGCTTGGAAATCGCGAACCGGGACTTGTCGGCGCGGCGCTGGATGACGGCCGCGTCTCGGCTGGACTGATCGCTGACGATATCCATGTCCACGCAGCAAGCATCCGCGCGGCCCTGGCGGCGAAACGCGGGCCGGGCCGGATCTTTCTGGTGACCGATGCGATGGCGACGATCGGATCGGACATCACCGAATTCACGCTGAACGGCCGCCGGGTCTTGCGCCGCGACGGTCGGCTGACGCTGGTGGACGGAACGCTTGCCGGCGCCGTCCTCGATATGCCGACGGCGATCGAGGTCATGGCGACCAAGGTCGGCATCGGGCTGGAACAGGCGCTGGCAATGGCCACCTCGATGCCGGCATCGTGCCTGAGGTCCCATGCGGGGGTCGGGCGTTTCGAGGAAGGTCAACCGGCCATGGCGATCCATCTACGTTCAAACAGATTGGTAACTTGTTTGAATTGAATACGCATATTAGTTTAACATAATTCTGCTTATAAGATAAACGGCTGTGTCGGGGGCACATTCTAAACTGGGTTGTGACACTTCCCCTATCTTGCTGGAAAGCAAGGAGAATGAAGATGGCCCCCACAGAGCTGGATTTGCTTGAACGGCACGCCCAGAAAGTGCCGGGGATGGAGTACGCCAACCGAAGCCTTCAAGACTGAACTGATGAAACTGAGATAGCGGAAACCGTCGCAACGACCCTTGAGCCTGCTACCTCAGCGCATATCCCGCGCCGCGCACGGTTCTCAAAGGGTCTTCCCCGCCGTCGCGCAAAAGCGCCTTGCGCAGACGGCCAACGTGCACGTCCACGGTCCGCGTATCGACATAGATGTCGCGGCCCCAAACGCGGTCAAGCAACTGGTCGCGGCTGAAAACCCGACCGGGTCTTTCCATGAAGGTCGCCAGCAAGCGGAATTCGGTCGGGCCGAGTTTCAGCTCGTTTCCGGCGCGGTAGACCTTGTGGGTTGCGGCATCAAGCGTGATGTCACCATGCTCCAGCCGCTCGCCGACCGCCGCAGGACGGGTTCGGCGCAGCTGCGTCCGGATCCGGGCGATCAGTTCCGCCACGGAATACGGTTTCACGACATAGTCGTCGGCACCGGTTTCCAAACCTCGGACGCGGTCGACTTCCTCCGTCCGCGCCGACATCATGATGATCGGCACCTGCCGGGTCGCTGGACGGGTCTTGAGTTGGCGGCAGATCTCGATCCCCGAGACTCCGGGCAACATCCAGTCGAGCAGGATCAGATCCGGCGTGGCCTCTTCGACCAGGGCAAGGGCTTCATCGCCGCTGGCGGCCTTGTCCACTATGAAGCCTTCGGCGGTCAGGTTGTAAACCAGAACCTCGCGCTGCGCCGGCTCATCCTCGACAACAAGAACGTGCGGCTTCTGGCTGCTCATCAACCCGCGTCTCCGATATCCTGCACAAAGGCGGTCTGGTCACCCTTCGGGCGGCTCTCCTCAGGGATCTTGCCGGTCACGAGGTAGATGACCTGTTCAGCGATGCTGGTGATGTGATCGCCGGTGCGTTCGAGGTTCTTGGCGATGAAATGCAGATGCATCGTGGCGGTTATGTTGCGCGGGTCTTCCATCATATGGGTCAGGAACTCGCGGAACAGCGCATTGTACATCTGATCGACATCCTGATCGCGCTGTCGCACCTGTTCGGCCAGTTCGACATCGCGCTGAATATAGGCATCCAGCACGTCCTTCAGCATCAACTCGACCTCTCGCGCCATACGGCGGATGGATTTGGCAGTGCCGCCAACGGGCTGCATCTCGACCAGCACAGAGGTCCGCTTGGCGAGGTTCTTCGCATAGTCGCCGCAGCGCTCCAGATTACCGCTGATCTTCAGCACCGACAGCACCGTGCGCAGGTCCGACGCGGTGGGGGCGCGCAAGGCGATGACGCGCGCCACCTCTTCGTTGACACGCTCTTCCAGCCGGTCGATCTGCTTGTCCGCGGCGCGGATCTGCCCGGCCAGTTCGATGTCGCGCTCTTCCAGGGCACGGCTGGCCTGACTGATCGCGGTTTCGACGAGCCCGCCCATCTTCATGATCAGCGCCTGTATGGCTTCCAGATCACGATCGAAGGCCGAGGCGATATGTTGCTCTTGCATGGTCATGCCCCCTACCCGATCCGTCCGGTGATGTAGCTTTCCGTGCGCGGGTCGCTCGGATTGGTGAAAATGCGGTCAGTCTCGCCGAATTCGACGAGATTACCGAGGTGAAAGAAGGCGGTGCGCTGGCTGACGCGTGCGGCCTGCTGCATCGAATGGGTGACGATGATGACCGAGTAGCTGGCGCGCAATTCGTCGATCAGTTCCTCGACTTGCGCGGTGGCGATCGGGTCGAGCGCCGAACACGGCTCGTCCATCAGCAAGACCTCGGGTTCCGTGGCGACCGCACGCGCGATGCAAAGGCGCTGCTGCTGGCCGCCTGAAAGGCTGGTGCCGGGGGCGGTCAACCGATCCTTCGCCTCTGTCCAGAGCGCGGCGCGGCGCAGTGATCTTTCAACGATCTCATCGAGTTCCGCCTTGTTGCGCGCCAGTCCGTGGATTCGGGGGCCATAGGCGACATTGTCATAGATCGACTTCGGGAACGGATTGGGCTTCTGGAACACCATCCCGACCGCGGCGCGCAATTGCACCGGGTCGACCTTGGGGTCGTAGATATCCTTGCCGTCAAGCGTGATCTTCCCCTCGACTCGGCACACATCAATTGTGTCATTCATCCTGTTGATACATCTCAGGAAAGTTGACTTACCGCAGCCGGACGGCCCGATGAAGGCGGTCACGGTCTTGTCCTCAATGTCAACGCTGACATCCTTGAGGGCATGGGTGTCGCCGTACCAGACGTTCACGTCCCTTGCCGAGATCTTTACATTTTCCATCACGGCACTTTCTTCGATCAGCATGTCTTTCATCATGGCCCCTACCAACGACGTTCGGGTTTGCAGCGCAAGAGGATGGCAACGATTTTCATTGCCACCAGAGCGGCGCGGGCAGGATGGTTCCGCCCAGGCCGCAATCAGCATAGACCAGATCGGCGGGGCCAGCCCATTCGCAGATTTGCGCGGGCAATGCCGGGTTCCGGGCCGGGACGCCGCCGTCGACGATCAAGGCGGTCAGTGTCATGGAAAGATCTCCTGAGGTGGTATGCGGCGACCGGTCGCCGGATGTCCGTGACTGCGTCGTAGTGGCATCAGGTTGTTGTTTTGTGACGGTTGCGTAACAGTTTCATGACATATCCCGACTTTGGACCGGCCGGCTCGTCAGGATTTCGGCAAGATCACCGAGAACGTGCTGCCCTTGCCCGGCTGGCTCGAGATCCGCAGTCGTCCCCGGTGTCGATTGACGATGTGCTTGACGATTGCAAGACCCAGCCCGGTCCCGCCCATCTCGCGCGAGCGGTGGCTGTCGACGCGGTAAAACCGCTCGGTCAGACGCGGGATGTGCAGCGGGTCGATGCCGTCGCCCTCGTCTTGCACATCGATGCGCAAGGCAGGCCCGCGCAGGGAGGGCTCGGCATCGGTTTCCGACAGGGTTGCCGTGACAGTGCCGGGTTTGCGGCCGTATTTGACAGCATTCTCCAGCAGGTTGGAAAACACCTGCATCAATTGATCGGCATCGCCCGGCACCGGCGCTGGCGTGCCTGCCACAAATGTCTCGATGGTGACGCCATTCTGGCTGGCAGCGGGGCGCAGGCGGGTGGCGGCAGACCGCAGCAATCCGGCGACATCGACCGGATCGGTCGGGCGCAGCCGCTCGCTGGCTTCGACACGCGAAAGCGACAGCAGATCCTGCACCAGGCGGTTCATCCGCTCCGCCTCGTTCTTCATGATCAAAAGGAATCGCTCGCGGGCTTCCGAATCATCCCGAGCGGCACCGCGAATCGTTTCGATGAAGCCCAAAAGGGCGGTCAGGGGCGTTCGAAGCTCGTGGCTGACATTTGCAACAAAGTCACGGCGCATGTTGCCGGCGTCCTGCATCGCGGTCTGATCCTCGAAACTGACCAGCACCGCGGTGCCGGATTCGGTCGGAACCGGGACCGCGCGGGCGCGGTAGGTCGTCTCTCTCGACGCCTCGCTTCCAAGGTAGGTCGCGACTTGCGGCTGACCCGAATTCAGCACGGATTCGATTGCATCCAGCAATCCGGGCTGACGCAAAACCACGATATAATTGCGATTCGTCAACGCCTTGGCAAAAATCGCGACAGCAAGATCGTTGGCGAAGGCGATGCGTTCGTCGGGCGTGACCAGAAGCAGTGGCAGCGGCACCGCCCCCATGATCCCGGCCAACAGATCGGAAGTCATACGCGAAACACCTTATGAAACCGTCATGACATCTTGCAACAGAGCTGATTTGTTTCCGGAAAATATCCAGCGCAATATTATCGCATGCAACTTCCGGATGATCATTGCAATCCCAGATGCAATTTGCCAACGTGATGTAGGGGCGAACCATACAGACGCGAACTGTCGGGGGAAGAATGCCATATGGGGCGGTTGGATAACGGAACTGCTTTCGGTCTGGAGCCGACTGCGGAAGCAACGGAAGAAAACACCCGGCTGAGGCCGGTCATCCTGGCTGTCGGAGATGTCCGGCAGTGGATTGGTGCGGGGCGGGCGCTGCCTGTCGATTCGCAGATCGCCTTTGCCGAATTTCACGAGATCACCGACGAGCTCCTGCAGGCCCTGACGCCCGACATCGTGATGTCGCCGATGCTGACGCGCGCCTTCGATTGCCTCGACTTGGCGCAGACGTTGCACCAGAAGGGATTTCGCGGTCGGTTGCGCATCGTCGCTCCCGATTTGCCCAACCCGCGCGTCATCCAGTCCGAGATCCGTGGCCTTTGCCCCGGACTCGATGTGGCGTTCATCTTTTGCAACCGAACGACGATGCGTCATCTGCACTAACCTGCCGCGGCGATAGCGGCGGTGAATTCGTCGATCAGCAGGCCGACATCCTCGACCCCCACCGAGACGCGAAAGAAACCCTCGGAAATGCCAAGCGCCGCCCTGCCCTGCGCGGTCAGCGCGCGATGCGATGAGCTGGCCGGGTGTGACAGTGTCGTGCCGATATCGCCAAGCGTCGGCGCGAAGGCGATATTGGGCGCCGCCTCGACCAGTCGATTGGCCGCCCCGCGATCTCCCTTGATCCTGAAACTGACCATGTTGCCGCCGCGCCCGCCCAGCAGCGCCACGGCGCGATTGTGGTCGGGATGGTCGGCACGCATCGGGTAAAGCACCTGATCAATGTTCGGCTGACCGGACAGCGCGTCCGCCAGCCGCGCCGCATTCTCTTCGGCCCGGTCATAGCGCAGTTCGAAGGAATAGAGCCCGCGCTCGGCCAGCCAGCAGTCGAACGGGCTGGCGGTCAGGCCAAGCGTCACGGCGGTGACGGTGATCTGCGCCTGCAATTCGGGATCGCGCGCCACCACATAGCCTAGCGTCACGTCGGAATGCCCGGCCAGAAGCTTGGTGACGGAATGCAGAACGATATCGGCGCCATGTTCGAACGGGCGAAAACCGCGCGGCGTGGTGAAGGTATTGTCGACGACCAGCAAGATGCCGTGCGCACGCGCCAAGGCGCTGATCCCGCCGATATCGGCGACCCGCAGCGTCGGGTTCGACACCACTTCCAGCAGGATCATCCGCGTCTGGGGCCGGATCGCGGCGGCGAAGGCGCCGGCATCGGTCGGATCGGCCAGCGAGGTCTCGATGCCGAGACGCGGCAGGTCCTCTCTCATCATCCGCAACGAGCGGCCGTAAAGCTGATCCGCGCCGATCACGTGGTCGCCGGCCTTGAGCAGACCGAAGAAGACGGCGGCGACCGCCGACATGCCCGATCCGGTGATGATGCCGCCCGATCCGCCCTCCATCGCGTCGATCTTGGTGGCCAGCACATCGGCGTTCGGATGGCCTTCGCGGGCATAGGTATAGCCCTTGGCGCGGCCGTCATACTGCGCGTCCAGCGCGTCGGGGCTGGCCGAGGCATAAACCACCGATGGCTGCAGTGGCGTCACGACCGGGCGGCTGGAGCTTTCCGGCCAGGGTGTCCGCCGGATCAGCGATTTCGGCGGCGTCATCGCGCGATCTCCTTCAGGCCCTGGCGATAGCGGCGGAAATTCTGCTGATAGTGCTCGGCGGCCCGCAGCAAGCCCTCGATCGCTTCCTGGTCAAGCTGCCGCACGACCTTGCCGGGCGCGCCCATCACCAGCGATCCGTCCGGGATCGTCTTGCCCTCGGTGATCAGCGCCCCTGCCCCGATCAGGCAGCCCTTGCCGATCACCGCGCCGTTCAGCACGGTGGCACCCATGCCGATCAGGCTGCCCTCGCCGATCGTGCACCCGTGCAGCATTGCCTTGTGGCCGATGGTGCAATCGGCACCGATGGTCAGCGGAAAACCCATGTCGGTATGCAGCACGCAATGTTCCTGCAGGTTGCTGCGCGCCCCGACCGTGATGCGTTCATTGTCGCCGCGCAGGGTCGAGCCGAACCAGACAGACGCGCCCTTTTCCAGAGTGACCTTGCCAATCACGTTGGCGTCGGGCGCGATCCAGTAGTCGCCGTCGTCCGGCACCGTCGGCGCGATCCCATCCAGAGCATAAAGTGTCATTGCCGGTCCTCGAATTCCTTGTTGAGCGCCCTGACGAAGCCGGTCAGCCCCGGCTGGCGGTCTCGGCGCATCCGTTCGGCGGTCAGGATCGTGCGAAGCTGGTCTTCGGCGCGATCAAGATCGTCATTGATCAGCACATAATCATATTCGGCCCAATGGCTGATCTCGGATTGTGATTTCGCCATCCGCGCCGCGATCACCTCGTTACTGTCCTGCCCGCGACTGCGCAACCGCTGTTCCAGTTCCGCGATCGAGGGCGGCAGGATGAAGATCGACACGACATCCTTGCCCAGGCTCGAGTTGCGGATCTGCTGGCCACCCTGCCAGTCGATATCAAAGAGCGTGTCGACGCCTGCGGCCATGTTCGCCTCGACCGGCGCTTTCGGCGTGCCGTAGAAATTGCCGAAGACCTCGGCATGCTCCAGCATTTCGCCAGTGGCGACCATCCGCTCGAATTCGGCGCGGCTGCGGAACCAGTATTCGCGGCCATCCATCTCGCCGGCACGCGGGCTGCGGGTCGTTGCCGAGACCGAGAAGCGGATCGTCGGATCCCAGACCCGCAATCGCTTCGACAGCGTCGATTTGCCCGCCCCCGACGGCGAGGAAATGATCAGCAGCAATCCGCGCCGGTCGGCCATGCCCTACTCCACGTTCTGGACCTGCTCGCGCATCTGGTCGATCACATGCTTGAGGTCAAGCCCGATCCGGGTCAGCTCTGCCGATTGCGATTTTGAACAAAGCGTATTGGCCTCGCGGTTGAACTCCTGCGTCAGGAAATCAAGTTTCCGACCCACCGGAGACTTCGCTGTCAGCAGATCCCGGGCGGCTTTGACATGGGCGCGCAGGCGGTCGAGTTCCTCGGTCACGTCGGTCTTGACCGCGATCAGCGCCAGTTCCTGTGCCACCCTGTCGGGATCGGCACCCTCGGCGTTTTCCAGCACCCGAGCAAGGTTGTCGCGCAAGGTCGCGACCATCTGGTCGCGGCGGGTCGCGGTCGCTTCGGCGGCGGCTTCGGTCAGGCTGTCGATCTGGTCGATCTGGTCCCGCAGCACGGCTTCCAGCGCCGCACCTTCGACGGCCCGCATCTCGTTGAAGGCGCTCAGAAGATCCGGCAGGGCGGCGGCAAGCGCGTCGCGGAGAGGCCCGGTATCGGCATCGACGGTGGCGGTGTCGATGACGCCGCGCAGCATCAGCAGATCGCCAGGGGCGGCGGGTCTGAGCGAGATACCGCGATGCTGGGCGGCCTGTTCGACCGCCGCGAGCATCGACAGGGCATGTTCCAGCGCCGCCGGGTTGATGTTGCCGGCGGCCTCCATGCTTTCAGACTGCACCTTCAGTGCAAGGCTGACGCTGCCGCGCGCAACTGCCGTCTGGATCAGCGGTCGCAGGACGGGTTCCAGCCCCTCGACCCAATCGGGCAGGCGCATCCGGATATCGAGGCCGCGCGCATTGACCGAACGGATGTCCCAGGCCCAGCTCCAGCTCTGGACCTGTCCCGTGGCGGCGGCGAAGCCGGTCATGGATTTAGTCATCAGGGTTAACCATTTAAGACTTTTTCGCCTCCACATTTAGTCAAAACGTGCGATATTAACACATTGGTAACGAGTGTTGATGTAGAGTTAACAGACGGTGTGCGGCGGGACAATCAATCCGGCCATATGCCCACGAACTGCGGGGGGCAGAGGTGAAGGACGGGAATGTCGGAAGATCGAACATCGTGTCGATGCTGTCACGGCGCAAGACGGTGATCTTTGCCGCCCTGTCGCAGGTCGAGGCCTATTGGGAGGGCCTGCGCCCCGACGCGGCGCTGCCGGCCCGATCCGCCGTCGATCCGCGCGGTATCGAGGATGCGTTGGAATATGCGTTCATCCTGGAATGCGTGGCCCCCGGCGTGGCCCGGTTCCGGCTGTCGGGAATGCATCTGAACGACCTGATGGGCATGGAGGTGCGCGGCATGCCGGTCACCGCGATGTTCACGCCCGAGGCGCGCCAGAGTGTCAGCAAAGTGATCAGCGCGGTCTGCGCGGCGCCGCAAGTCTCGCAACTGGTCCTCAAGGCAGAGCGCAGCATCGGTCGCCCGGCGCTGGAGGCGCGGATGCTGCTGGCACCGCTGACCGACGATTTCGGCGAGGTGAACAGGATACTTGGCTGCATTCAAAGCGACGGCAAGATCGGCCGGCAGCCGCGCCGGTTCAATGTCGCGGATGTGGTGACGCGGCATCTTTCGATTGCGCCGATAGAGCCGGGCAAACCGGTCGACGCGCTGCAACCGAGCTTTGCAGAGGCCGAACACGTCTTTAGCCATCCCGCCGACAGCAAAAGGCCGGACGACACGCGCCCGGCCCTTCGCCTGGTTTCCAGCAACGACTGATCAGACAGCCGCCGCCTGAACCGATTTCGTGCGCCGGTTGCCAAGCTCTTCGGCCACAAGGAATGCCAGTTCCAGAGCCTGACTCGCGTTCAGCCGCGGATCGCAAGCGGTGTGGTAGCGGTCCGACAGGTCCTCGTCCGTCACGGCGCGCACGCCGCCGGTGCATTCGGTCACGTCCTTGCCGGTCATCTCGAAATGCACGCCGCCCGGAACCGTGCCTTCCGCATTGTGCACAGCGAAGAACTCGTGGACCTCGCGCAGCACCGAATCGAACGGCCGGGTCTTGTAGCCCGAGGATGACTTGATGGTGTTGCCGTGCATCGGATCGCAGGACCAGACAACATTGGCACCCTCTTCCTCGACCGCCTTGATCAGCCGCGGCAGGTGGTCGCCGACCTGCCCCGCGCCGAAGCGCGCGATCAGGGTCAGGCGACCGGGCTCGTTCTTCGGGTTCAGCTTGTTCATCAGAACCTTCAGGTGGCCCGTGGTGATCGTCGGACCACATTTAAGGCCGATCGGATTCTGCACACCGCGCAGGAACTCGACATGCGCGCCATCGGGTTGCCGGGTGCGGTCGCCGATCCACAGCATGTGGCCGGACCCCGCGACCGGCAGACCGGTGGTGGAATCGATCCGGCACAAGGCCTCTTCATATTCCAGAAGCAGCGCCTCGTGGCTGGTGTAGAAATCCACCGATTGCAGCGTATGCGCGGTATCCTGATTGACCCCGGCGGCCTGCATGAAATCAAGCGTGTCGGAGATCCGGTTCGCCAGATCGCGGTATTTCTCGGCCTCGTCCTGATCGGTGAAGCCAAGCGTCCAGGCATGCACCTGATGCACATCGGCGTAACCGCCATGGCTGAAGGCGCGCACAAGGTTCAGCGAGGCGGCGGCCTGCGTATAGGCCTGCAGCATCCGCGCGGGATCAGGGATCCGCGCCTCGGGCGTGAAGTCGAACCCGTTGACGATGTCGCCGCGGTAGCTGGGCAGTTCGACGCCGTTCAGCGTTTCGGTATCAGCCGAGCGCGGCTTGGCGAACTGGCCCGCCATGCGGCCGACCTTGATCACCGGCACCTTGGCGCCGTAAGTCAGAACCATCGCCATCTGCAGCATCACCTTGAACGTGTCGCGGATGCTGTCGGCGGAAAACTCGTTGAAACTCTCGGCGCAATCGCCGCCCTGCAACAGGAACGCCTCGCCGGTCCCGGCCTTGCCAAGCGCGCGCTTCAGCTTGCGCGCCTCGCCAGCAAAGACGAGCGGCGGATATTTGCCAAGCTGCACCTCGACGGCATTCAGCGCGGCCTGATCCGTATAGTCGGGCATCTGCACCCGAGGCTTGTTGCGCCAGCCAGATTTCACCCAGTCAGTCATCGTCTTGCTCCGCCATTCGTTCTTGGACGATTGCTTATAGGCCAGTGCCGGGGCCGCTGCAAACGGTCAAGGCCGCAGCGGCGCCGGATCGCGCTCCGGAGGGTTTCTTTTGATCCGGAATGCTTTCACCCACTCTTGATTAAGCCTCCGAAAGCTGGTTCGGTACCACTTCCTGATCATACGCAAACGGACCCCGAATTGGCAGACAAGACAAGAAAAGCCCCCTCTCCCCTCAAGGCGCGGCGCTTCGTCTTCGTCCTTCTGGACCAGTTCACGATGCTGTCCTTCGCCTGCGCGGTCGACAGTCTGCGCATCGCGAACCGGATGCTGGGCAAGGACGCCTATAGCTGGGTGCTGGTCGGCGAAGGCGGTACAAGCATCACCTGTTCGAACGGCACCACCTTCGCGCTGGATGGCGATCTTCCGGAAACCTCGCGCGATGACACGATCGCGGTTTGCGGCGGCATCGATGTGGCGCGCGCATCGACCAAGAAGGTGATCAACTGGCTGCGCCGCGAGGCACGGCGCGGCGCAACCATCGGCGGGCTTTGCACCGCCGCGCATACCCTGGCAATGGCGGGTCTTCTGGATGGCAAGCGCGCCACCATCCACTGGGAAAATCAGGACAGCTTCGGCGAGGAATTCGAGGAGGTGACGCTGACGAAATCGGTGTTCGTGGTCGACGGGAACCGGATGACGACAGCTGGCGGCACCGCCTCGATCGACCTGATGCTGAAGCTGATTGCCGATGACCATGGCGAGGATCTGGCCAATGCCGTCGCCGATCAGCTGATCTATTCCTCGATCCGCACTGATCAGGATACCCAGCGCCTGTCCGTCCCGACCCGGATCGGCGTGCGGCATCCGAAGCTGTCGGCGGTGATCCAGATGATGGAGCAGAACATCGAAGAGCCGGTAAGCCCGTCGGTCCTTGCGGGCGATGTCGGCATGTCGACCCGGCAACTGGAGCGGCTTTTCCGCCGCTACCTGAACCGGTCGCCAAAGCGGTACTACATGGAACTGCGGTTGCAAAAGGCCCGCAACCTCTTGATGCAGACCGATATGAGCGTGATCAACGTGGCGCTGGCCTGCGGCTTCGCCTCGCCGTCACACTTCTCGAAATGCTACCGTGCGCATTACGACACCACGCCTTACCGCGAACGCGGCAGCCACGCCGCCAGGCTGTCGATCTGAGTCATTGCAGCCCGGCCGAATCGACGACGCCCCACCCACAGCCGGGCGGGACCGGGTCCGCCGCCAGCAACAGATCGCCAAGGTCCGTATCGGGTTCGATCCTGCCGTGCAGCGACACCCTCAGTTCCTGGATCAGCATCCGCCCGCCATCGCCGGTGCAATGGAACTGCACCCGCTTCCCTGCGCCCTGGCCGAACGCGTCGTCGAACAAGGTGCGCAGGTCGGCTGTGGCAATCTGACGGCCGACATTGTTTGCCATGAACTCTGCCACCGGTGACTCGTTGATCGCCGAAAGCAGATGCAGCGTGTCATCGTAATACTCATCGGCCCCGCCCCGCGCCCGGTAACAGGTGCCATGCTTGATCCATTCATGACGCTCCAGCAGGCTGGCAGTGCCGGGCATCGCCACGTCCAGCGCCAAGCGGGTTTCGGCATCGACCCCGACCAACGGCAGATCCGACCATCGGCCCGCCTCATCCAGCTGCCGCAGGGCCTCCGGGACACCGCAATAGGCATCGCCGTGCGGCTGCGGCCAAAGGCCGTGGATCGAGAACCGGGTTTGGGTGATCGGCAGGTCGCCCGCGTTGAGGCTTCGGCATTCGGCCTTGTCGGGGCGGGTCTCGCAAAAGGCGGGCTGCCAGCTGATCGCCAGAACATTGTCCACCGATTCCGCGCTGGCGGTCGGGGTGACCACACCCGGCGCGGCATCCCCTTTCGATGCGGCGGCGCCCAGGTCAACGACATGCAGGCCGCAAGACACATGTACCCAACGCGCGGTCGCCACCGGAGCCGTCGCCATGCTGATCAGATAGAACTCGCCGTTTGGCTCATTGACGCCGATCATCGGGTAGGCTTGCATCGCCCTTGTCAGGACATCACCGGGATTGGTCATCAGGTTCTTCGACTGAAACGCTTGGCATGCCTCAAGCGCGATGAAGAAGCCCGGCAAGGGCTCTTGCGCCGTGGCGGTAAAGGCCAAGGTCGCAGTGACAATCGCCAGAAAAAGACTACGCATCATGACACTCCGACAGCAATCCGATCTGGCTCAATTCCGCCAGCAAGAGGCAGACTTGGCAAGATCCGGCGATACATCCGGACGGAGAGGGCGCATCACCCCGGAGCCATCCGGTACACGCCTCCGCGCCCGACGCTGAGGAACCAGATCGAACCATCGGGCGCCTCCATGACATCGCGCACCCGCCGTGTCTGGGGGCTTTCGATACGCTCTTCGGTCCAGCCGTTGTCCGGGTCAAGCCGGGAGATGTAGTCAAACTTCAACGAGCCTGAAAAGATGTCGCCCTTCCATTCCGGCCAGAGCTTGCCGGAATAGATCATCAGCCCCGACGGAGCGATCGAAGGATCCCAGTAATGCCGGGGCTGCTCCATTCCGGCCGCCGAGGTGCCGATCCCGATCTTGCTGCCGTTGTAGTTCCGGCCGTAGGAAATCACCGGCCAGCCGTAGTTGGCGCCACCGGTGATCAGGTTGATCTCATCGCCGCCGCGCGCGCCATGTTCGTTGATCCAGAGCCGCCCCTCCAAATCCAGCGCGGCACCTTGCGGGTTGCGATGCCCGTAAGACCAGATCTCCGGGCGCGCGGTCGGCAGGTTGATAAACGGATTGTCGCGCGGCACCGATCCGTCTCGATTGATTCGGACCACGCTGCCATTGTGGCGGCCAAGATCCTGCGCCGCGTTCTTGCCGCCACGGTCGCCCATCGTCAGGAACAATGTGCCGTCGCGTGCCTCGATGATCCGGCTGCCGAAATGCCGGCCACTCGTCGAACCGGGACTCATCTCGAAAATCGTCCGCACATCTTCAAGCGCCGTTCCGTCCGCCGACAGCCGGGCGGCGGATAGCGCGGTGCCCGCGCCGCTGCCCTGCGCCTTGGCATAGCTCAGGAACACCTCTCGGCTGGTCGCGAAATCCCGCGCCACCGCCACATCCAGCAGGCCGCCCTGCCCGTTCACCAGAACAGTCGGCACCCCAGCAACAGTGGTCTTGCCGCCATCCGTGGCCACATGGATGAGCTCGCCGCTGCGTTCGGTTACCAGGAACCCGCCGCCGGGCAGGAAATCCAGCCCCCACGGCTCTTCAAGCCCGCCCATCACCTGCGTGACCGTGACCGGCCCGACCGACGTGTTGAGGGACTCACTCCAGACCTTGACCGGCAGGGCGATCATCAGGGCAATTGCCAGCAAGATTGAACGCATCGAGACACTCCTTTTGCCTGAATCCTAACGCCAATGCGCGAATTGTCCATTTCACGGCTGCGCGAGGCAGAAATTCCGTAGGGGCAGGAAACAATTTGTCGGGCTTTTCTTTTGTTTGCAGTGCAACTAACGTCCCGGGTCAGGACACAGGTCCAACTAGGGAGTACTGAAATGAAAAAGTTGCTTTTGGCTACAGCGGCCGCAGCACTGACGACTGGCGCCGCTGGTGCCGAAGACATCAAACTTGGAATTCTTCTGGGCTTCACCGGCCCATTGGAAACGCTGGCGCCCGACATGGCGGCCGGTGCCAATCTGGCGATTTCCGAGGTCAACGACTCGGGGTTGTTCCTTGACGGGACCACCGTCAGCTCGGTCAATGGCGATACCGGCTGTATCGATGCCGGTCTGGCCGTCGCCTCTGCCGAACGCCTGATCACCTCGGACAAGGTTTCGGGGATTGTCGGCGGCATGTGCTCTGGCGAAACCACGGCATCCCTGCAAAATGCGGCGATTCCGAACGGCATGGTAATGATCTCGCCGTCGGCGACCTCTCCGGCGCTTTCGACGGTCGAGGATAACGGCCTTTTCTTCCGCACATCGCCCTCTGACGCTCGTCAGGGTCAGGTCATGGCCGACATCCTTATGGATCGCGGCATCAACGAAGTCGCCGTGACGTATACCAACAACGACTATGGCAAAGGTCTGGCCGACAGCTTCCAGGCCGCCTACGAGGCGGCTGGCGGCAAGGTCACGCTGAACGCCGCACATGAAGACGGAAAGGCCGACTATTCGGCCGAGGTCGGCGCGCTGGCCTCTGCCGGTGGCGATGTGCTGGTGGTTGCGGGCTATGTCGATCAGGGCGGTGCCGGGATCATCAACGGCGCGCTCGACACCGGCGCTTTCGACACCTTCATGTTCCCCGATGGCATGGTCTCGGACTCGCTGGAAGCCAATTTCGGCGACATGGTCGAAGGCTCTTTCGGCCAGCATCCGGGCAATGACAGCGAAGGTGGCACCAAGTTCACCGAGTTGGGCACTGCGGCCGGCTTCAGCCCGACCAACGCCTTCTCGCCTGAAAGCTACGATGCCGCGGCGTTGATTCTTCTGGCGATGCAGGCTGCGGGCTCGACCGACCCGCAGGTCTACAAGGACAAGGTGATGGACGTGGCCAACGCCCCGGGCGAGCCGATCCTGCCCGGTGAACTGGCCAAGGCGCTGGAGATCCTGCAAGGTGGCGGCGACGTTGACTTCATCGGCGCATCGGCTGTCGAACTGATCGGACCCGGTGAAAGTGCCGGCAACTACCGCGAGATCGAGTTCAAGGACGGCAAGATGAGCACGGTCGGCTACCGCTGATCGCGATGATCTGACACGACATGCAGCCCGGGCCAAATCCCGGGCTGTTTGCGCATAATCAGGACCACCTTCGGCGCTTTCGCGAAACGAAGGGGCCGACAGGGGAAAACGGATGATCGTCGTTGAGGATCTGCACAAGCATTTTGGCGGCTTTCATGCCGTGGACGGGGCATCGCTGGAGATCAAGCAAGGCTCGATCACCGGGTTGATCGGTCCGAATGGCGCCGGAAAGACCACTCTTTTCAACGTTGTCGCGGGTGTTCATCACCCAACCTCCGGCCGCGTTTTCATGCAGGGCGAGGAAATCACCGGACGGACACCGCACGAGCTGTTTCACAAGGGCCTGCTGCGCACCTTCCAGATCGCGCATGAGTTCAGTACGCGCACGGTACGCGAGAACCTGATGGTCGTGCCGGCCGGTCAAACCGGCGAGTCGATCATGAACACCTGGTTTCGCCGCGGTCGCATCCGCGAGGAAGAACGCGCCTTGGCCAGTAAAGCCGACGAGGTGCTGGAGTTCCTGACCATCGACCATCTGGCCGATGAACGCGCCGGCAACCTTTCGGGCGGTCAGAAGAAGCTGCTGGAACTTGGCCGCACGATGATGGTCGACGCCAAGATCGTGTTCCTCGACGAAGTCGGCGCGGGCGTCAACCGCACCCTTCTGAACACCATCGGCGATGCGATCATCCGGCTGAACAAGGAGCGCGGCTATACGTTCTGCATGATCGAGCATGACATGGATTTCATCGGTCGGCTGTGTGACCCGGTGATCGTCATGGCCGAGGGCAAGGTGCTGGCGCAAGGCGCCGCCGCCGAGATCATGCAAAACGAGGCGGTGATCGAGGCCTATCTTGGCACCGGCCTGAAGAACAAGGTCAAGGCGGAGGTGGGCGCATGAGCAAGAACGCCTGGCAGGACAATCGCGGCAACAAGGACCGCACGATCACCAATCCGCAAGGCCAGGGCAAGGAATTCCCCATCGAGGGCCGCGGCAAGGCGGTGCGGGTCGAGGGCGAGAGCCCGTTCCTGATCGGCGAGGCGATGACGGGCGGCTATGGCACCGGCGCCGACATCCTGCACGACTGCACCGTGGCCGTCGAAAAGGGCGAGATCGCGGTGATCGTCGGCCCGAACGGCGCCGGCAAGTCGACCGCGATGAAGGCGGTATTCGGGATGCTCAACCTCAAATCGGGCTCGGTGCGGCTAGACGGCGAGGATATCACCGCCCTGTCGCCGCAAGACCGTGTGGCCAAGGGGATGGCCTTCGTGCCGCAAACCTCGAACGTCTTCGTCTCGCTGACGGTCGAGGAGAATCTGGAAATGGGCGCCTTCCTGCGGCAGGACGACATTCGCCCGACGATGGCCCAAGTCTATGACCTGTTCCCGATCCTGAAGGACAAGCGGCGGCAGGCGGCGGGCGAGCTTTCGGGCGGCCAGCGCCAGCAGGTCGCCGTGGGCCGGGCGCTGATGACCCAGCCCAAGGTGCTGATGCTGGATGAACCCACCGCCGGGGTCAGCCCGATCGTGATGGACGAGTTGTTCGACCGGATCATCGAGGTCGCCCGCGCCGGGATCACCATCCTGATGGTCGAACAGAACGCGCGGCAGGCGCTGGACATCGCCGACAAGGGCTACGTGCTGGTGCAAGGCGCAAATGCCTATACCGACACCGGCAAGGCGCTGCTGGCGGACCCCGAGGTTCGCAGAACATTCCTGGGGGGCTGAGCCATGGACCCGATCAACGCCATCGTGGCGCTTCTGAACTTCGTGATCATCCCGGCCACCGCCTATGGCGCGCAGCTGGCGCTCGGAGCGCTGGGGGTCACGCTGATCTACGGCATCCTGCGGTTCTCGAACTTCGCCCATGGCGACACGATGGCCTTTGGCGCGATGTGCACGATCCTTGTGACTTGGCTGTTTCAGGGCTGGGGGCTCAGCCTTGGGGTGCTGCCGACCGCGCTCCTCGCGCTGCCCTTCGGCATCGCCGGCACGGCGCTTCTGCTGATCGGCACCGACCGCGCGGTCTACCGCTTTTATCGAAAACAGAAGGCCGCGCCGGTGATACTGGTGATCGTCTCGATGGGTGTGATGTTCATCATGAACGGGCTGGTGCGCTTCATCATCGGCGTCGATGACCAGAACTTCCTCGACGGCGAGCGCTTCATCATCTCGGCCAGGACGTTCAGGGAAATGACCGGACTGCAGGAGGGGCTGGCCTTCAAGACCTCGCAGGGCCTGACCATCGTCACGGCGGTGATGGTGGTGGCGGCACTGTTCTGGTTCCTCAACCGCACCCGCACCGGCAAGTCGATGCGGGCGTTTTCCGACAACGAGGACTTGGCGCTGTTGTCGGGCATCAACCCCGAAAAGGTCGTAACCTATACTTGGATCATCGTTGCCGGTCTGGCAACAATCGCGGGCGTTCTTTACGGATTGGACAAAAGCTTCAAGCCCTTCACCTATTTCCAGCTGCTGCTGCCGATCTTCGCTTCGGCCATCGTCGGCGGGCTAGGCAGCCCGCTGGGGGCCATCGCGGGCGGCTTCGTGATCGCGTTCTCGGAAATCACCGTGACCTATGCGTTCAAGAAGGTGCTGGGCTACCTCGCCCCCGGCGGATGGGAGCCTGACAGCCTCGTGCAGCTGCTCTCGACCGACTACAAGTTCGCGGTATCGTTCGGGATCCTGATCATCGTGCTCCTGTTCAAGCCAACGGGCCTTTTCAAGGGGAAATCGGTATGACCCACCAGATCCGCGCCATCGGGATGTTCGTCGCGGTCTTCGGCCTGATCGCGATCACCGGCCAGACCAGCAGCTGGAACGTCGCCCTAGGGATCATCAACATGGGCCTGATCAGCGCGATCATGGCGCTGGGGGTGAACATGCAGTGGGGATATGCGGGCCTGTTCAACATCGGTGTGATGGGGTTCGTCGCCCTGGGCGGTCTTGGCGCGGTCATCGTCTCGATGCCCCCGGTGAACGAAGCCTGGGCCGCGGGCGGACTGCGCGTCCTTCTGGCCTTGGTGGTCGGCGCGGGAACCATCATCGGCGCGATCATGCTGTGGAAGCGGATGGATCATGGCAAGGCGCGCGGCCTCGCGATTGTCGTGCTGCTGGTCGCGGGGTTCTTCCTGTTCCGGTACATCTTCGACCCGGCCGTCGACGCGATCGAGGCGGTCAACCCTGCCGGCACCGGCTACCTGGGCGGGCTTGGCCTGCCGATCCTGTTCGCTTGGCCGGTCGGCGGCGTGCTGGCGGCGGGCGCGGCCTGGATCGTCGGCAAGACCGCGCTGGGCCTACGCTCGGATTACCTTGCCATCGCCACGCTTGGCATTGCCGAGATCATCATCGCCGTTCTGAAGAACGAGGATTGGCTGAGCCGCGGCGTCAAGAATGTCGTCGGCGTGCCGCGCAGCCCGGTCCCGTTCGAGATCGACCTGCAGAACATGGCGGGCTTCGTCACCACGATGCGCGATTGGGGCTTCGATCCGGTCATCGCCTCGTCGATCGTCGTCAAGCTCTGCTACGCCACCTTGTTCACCGCCGTGCTGCTCTTGCTGATCTGGGCCAGCCAGATGGCGCTGAACTCGCCCTGGGGCCGGATGATGCGCGCGATCCGCGACAACGAGGTCGCGGCCGAGGCGATGGGCAAGGACGTCACCGGGCGGCATCTGCAGATCTTCATCCTCGGCTCGGCGATCTGCGGGCTTGCGGGCGCGATGATGGTCACGCTCGACGGCCAGCTGACACCCGGCAGCTACCAGCCGCTGCGCTTCACCTTCCTTGTCTGGGTGATGGTGATCGTCGGCGGGTCGGGTAACAACTGGGGCGCGGTTCTGGGCGGCTTCCTGATCTGGTTTCTCTGGGTCCAGGTCGAACCGATCGGACTGTGGCTGATGGACACGATCACTGCCGGCATGGCCGACGGCTCGGCACTGAAGGCGCATCTGCTGGAAAGCGCGGCGCATATGCGATTGCTGACGATGGGCCTGATCCTGCTCTTGGTGCTGCGGTTCAGCCCAAGAGGTCTGATCCCCGAACGGTAGCGGTTGGCGGGCCTGCGGACGCGAATATTGAACCAGGACGACGGCATGAGCGGTCTGGCAATCCTGATTCTGGCGGCGGGGCGGTCGTCGCGGATGCGCGGTGCCGACAAGTTGCTGGAGCCGGTCCAGGGCCGGCCGCTGATCCGGCATCTGGCGGAACAGGCACGGCAGCTTGACCTTCTGGTCCTGATCACGGTGCCGCGCGATGATCTGTGGCGGCGGGCGGCGCTGGCGGGGCTGGACGTGGCACTCGTCGATGTCGACGATCCCGGCGCCGGCATGGCCGCAAGCCTTGCCGCCGGCATCACCGCCCTGCCCGCCGACCGTACCGGCGTCATGCTGGTGCTTGGCGACATGCCAGAGATCACCGGCGCAGACATGGTCCTGCTGGCAGAGGCGTTTGCCCGGGCCGGCGGCGCCACAGTCAGCCGAGGCGCCAGCGCCGATGGCGTTCCCGGCCATCCGGTGGTGTTTCCGGCGCGGCTGTTCGCCGACCTGAGCCGGCTGACCGGCGATCGCGGCGCGCGCGATATTCTGGCGACCGAGGATGTGCAGCTGGTCCAGTTGCCGGGCCAGCACGCGGTCATCGACCTGGACACGCCAGAGGACTGGGCCCGCTGGCACAGGACCGGAAAGTAAAAGGGCGGACAGGTTTCCCTGTCCGCCGATACTGCTAAAAATGATTGCTGGAATGCGGTGGTTCTAGCCGGGATTCGTGACGTCCAAGTGACAGGCTCGGGGCTTGAACCGGACGATAGCAAGGCCATCTCAAAGGCTGTGCGACATGCAGACCACCGGCAGACCGTCCGCCTCCAGCGCCTCGGGCCGCGCCACATTGGCGACCAGAAAAACGTCGAACGGGGCGCGATTCACGATCTGCGCATAAAGCTTGCCTGTCGTTCCTGGACCCGGCACGATTTCGTGCCCGGTATCGCGCTGGAACGCCTCGCCCACAGCCTTTGCCGTGGTCACCAAACTGGCTGCGACAGTGACGGTCACGATGTCAGCCCGTGCCCCGCAGGCTAGCGTCAGGGTCAGAGGCAAGCAGCTGCAAAGAATGCGAAAATGCAGCATATCGCCTCCGTCCGAGGCACTCGCACCAATCCGTTCAGGACACCGGAAGGAAAGCATCAAAGCGGCTGCTGGTGCCCGAGGAGAGATTCGAACTCTCACACCCGTGAAGGCGGGGGATTTTGAATCCCCTGCGTCTACCATTCCGCCACTCGGGCAGCCGACGTTGGGTTTATCTTCGGCTTTCGGCAAGGTCCACAGGAAAAATGACCGCCCCCGGTGCCACCCATGCGGAATTTGCGCCACTTGCGGACCTGCAAAGCCCCTGTCGCGGATAGTGACGCCGAAAAGCAACCCGATGCGGATCACCGTCTTTCGTTTCGGATTGTCGCCGCTGACCTCCCGCCCCGCCGTTCCGCCGGAACCGCGATCACATTGCCCGGAACGGATCTTCGAGTCGCTAAAGCAGGACCAGCGGCCCACGGGCGTTCAGTGCCTCGATATCCATGCCGGCGATCGCCTTGTAGCGGCGCGCTTCGGCGTCCAGCTCTGTCCTGCTCATCACCTCGGAGATGTCGGCGAAGCCATCCGGCGCCCTCTCGGCGACCACGTCGAGCACCTTGTCCGGCCCGTCGCCGCGATTGGCCAGAACCAGCGCGTTCACCGGTTCGCGCCGCAGCGCCTCGTAGACCTGCAGCGCCGCTGTGCCGACGCCCCTGTCGCGCAGTTCTCGCGCCAGAATCCGCGCATCGAGGATCGCCTGCGACGCGCCATTCGAGCCGATCGGATACATCGCATGCGCGGCATCGCCCAACAGCGTCACCCTGCCCCTGGTCCAGTGCGGCAACGGATCGCGGTCGACCATCGGATACTCCCAGAGTGCCGAGGCGCTTTCGATCAGGGCCGGAATGTCCAGCCATTCGAAGCGCCAGTCGGAAAAATGCGGCAGGATATCGGACTTGTCGCCTTGCCGGTTCCAGTCCTGACGCGCCCAGTCATGATCGGGTGGAAACCCAAGATCGGCGATCCAGTTGATCAGGCAGCGACCGTCCGGCAGGTCGCGGATCGGGTAACAGACGAATTTCCGCGCCTTCCGTCCCGCCATCGCCATCGTCCGACCGGTCAGAAACCGCGGACCTTCGCTGACACCGCGCCACATCATCACGCCGGCCCAATGCGCGGGACCCTCTGCAGGGTTCAGCCGGGCGCGGATGGTGGAATTGATCCCGTCGGCGGCGATCAAGACTGCGCCCGTTGCCCGGCCCGTGACGCGACCGCTGGCGCGATCGGTCAGGGTGATCTCGACACCCGCGTCGCGCCCGCTCCAATCCGTGACGGCCGCACCGGTGACAAGCACCCCTGAACCTGCCCGCGCGATCAGGGTGTCGTGCAGCAGCATCTGCAACCGGCCGCGATGGATCGAATATTGCGGCCAGTCATAGCCTGCGAACCGACCTCGCGGCTCTGCCCAGATCCGCCCGCCCTGCGCCGAGAAATAGGCGACCTCCTCGGTCTGCAGCCCGGTCGCGTCCAAGGCCTCGGCCAGCCCCAGATCGTGCATCTCGCGCACCGCATGCGGCTGCACATTGATCCCGACCCCCAGCGGGCGCAACTCGGCGACCGCCTCGAAGATGCGGAACGGTATGCCCAGCTGGTGCAGGCTGAGGCCAAGGGCCAGCCCGCCTATTCCCGCCCCGGCGATCAACACAGTCATGGCCTAGATCCTGTCTGCCCCGAAGGTGTCGCAAGCCGTCAGGCTGGCTTCCTGGTAACCCATCGCGAACCAGCGTTGACGCTGCTCCGAGGTGCCGTGCGTAAAGGTGTGCGGCATCGGCCGCTGTCCGGCATTGCGCTGTAGCGTGTCATCGCCGATCTGCTTGGCGGCATTCATCGCCTCGGCGATATCGCCTGGTTCGAGCGAACCGAATCGCGCCTCGGCATAACGCGCCCAGATGCCGGAATAGCAATCGGCCTGCAATTCGATCCGGACCGAAATCGCGTTCGATTCGACCTCGTCGACACGCTGGCGGATCGCACTCGCCTCGGACAGTATGCCAAGCTCGTGCTGCACGTGATGCGCGACCTCGTGGGCAACGACATAGGCCGCCGCGAAATCGCCGCCTGCCCCCATGCGGCGGGCCATCATTGTGAAGAAATCGGTGTCGAGATAGACCTTCCGATCGAGCGGACAGTAGAACGGGCCGGTCGCGCCGCTGGCGCCGCCACAGGGCGATTGAGTGCCGCCCTTGAAAAGCACCAGCACCGCTGGATCGTAGGGCTCGCCCACCTGTGCGTTGAAGATCTCGGCCCAGATTTCCTCGGTATCGGCCAGCGTAACCGAAACGAACTCGCCGGCCTGCCGGTCAGCTTGCGTGATCTC
Organism: Brevirhabdus sp.; assembly: GCA_024637315.1. Classification (GTDB taxonomy): domain Bacteria; phylum Pseudomonadota; class Alphaproteobacteria; order Rhodobacterales; family Rhodobacteraceae; genus JAHEAO01. The sequence continues at coordinate 226,251 of JAGXFH010000034.1, read as the reverse complement.
GCCGCCATCGGTCCGGATCGTCGCGCCGCCGCCCTGAAGCAGCGGCGTCACATCGACGCCGAGAAAATAGCCGATGACCAGAATCGCGATCAGACCGACGCCACCGATGCCGCCGGCGCCCCGCGCGGTCATGCCGCGCCGATCCTCGATGTTGCGGCTGCCGCGCCGACCTTGCCATTTCATCACGACCCTCCCGGTTCACGGCGGCCAGTTTAGCCCCCTCGCCGACCACTGCAACGGCTCTGATGACTTGACCTTGCGGCCCCGCCGTGGCGTATGGGCGAAAATCCGAGGCGTCAGGCAATGATCCGAGCACTTTACGACTGGACAATCTCGCTTGCCGAGCATCCGCGCGCGCTTTGGGCGCTGGCGCTGGTCGCGTTCCTGGAAAGCTCGGTGTTTCCGATTCCGCCCGACATCCTGATGATCCCGATGATCATCGCAGTACCACACCGCGCCTTCCTGATCGCCGGGGTGGCAATGGCGTCGTCGGTGCTTGGCGGCATGCTGGGTTACCTGATCGGCTGGCAGTTCTTCGAATCGATCGGCCGACCTGTCCTGGAATTCTACGGCAAGGACGTATACTTCGACGGCTTCGCCACGCGCTACAACGATTTTGGCGCATGGGCAGTGCTGATCGCCGGGATCACTCCGTTCCCATACAAGGTCATCACCATCCTGTCGGGCACGACCGGGCTGAGCCTGCCGGTCTTCATTTTTGCCTCGGTCATTGCACGCGGCTTCCGGTTTTTCGTGCTGGCGGGATTGCTGTGGAAATTCGGCCCACCGATTCGTGATTTCATCGAACGGCGGCTTGGCCTCATGTTTACACTCTTCGTCATCATCCTGATCGGAGGATTCGCAGCGGTGAGATATCTGTGACACGGACGGGCCTGATCCTGCTGGCCGCCGGGGGCTCGCTGGCCCTGCTGATGGGGGCATTCGGCTTTCAGGCGCTTGGCTATGCGCCCTGCAAGCTCTGCCTCTGGCAACGCTGGCCGCATGCGGCGGCGGTGCTGATCGGGCTCTTGGCGCTCTGGTCGCCACGGCTCTGGCTGCCGGCGCTTGGGGCGATTGCGGCGCTGACGACCTCTGCCTTCGGTCTTTATCATACCGGGGTCGAGCGCGGTTGGTGGCAAGGCCCCGACACCTGTTCCAGCGGGCCGGTCGGCGGGTTGAGCACGGATGAGTTGCTGGATCAGATCCTGACCGCGCCACTGATCCAGTGCGACGTGGTGGCCTGGGAGTTCCTCTCGCTGTCGATGGCGAGCTGGAACATGCTGATATCGCTGGGGCTTGCGGCGGTCTGGGTCGCGGCGGCGTGGATCAGTCGGCAGGACGAGAGACCCGAACACGCCAGCAGATAAATGGTCCCTCTCCTCGCAGTGCTTTCGGCGAGGATATTTCGAAACGCCACACGTCAGTGGATAGTGAATTCGCCCACGACATTGCGCCATTCGCCCGGACCGATCATCTTGCGATGGGTAAATCGGACGGAATGCAGCGGACCTTCGATCGTGTCCTGCCAGAATTCGATGAACTTGAAGAGTTTCGGATGGTCCGGCGCAAGGTCGTAATCCTGCCAGATGTAGCTGTTCAGAACGCTTTGGTAATCGGGCATTCGGTAGAAGAATTCCGCCGTTGTCAGGCCGTAGCCTTTCAGCATCAATTCGGTCTCTGATCTGCTCATGGTGCACCTCAGTCGCGGGTCCCCCAAGGACCATCATGCCTGATCCTGGTTACTTTTCAATGAAAACAATGTGTTGTAACTGCGGCGTGAAAGGGGCGTGAAATGCGCCCTGGCAGGCATTGCACCCCATATCCCGGTTCTGATAGAGTTCCGACAACTATATGTAGAGCGACCAGAGACAGGCGGCAGGCGACGTGAGCGATATTCCCGAAATCCCTGATAACGCAGAAGAAAACGGCCCCGAGAGGCCGCGCTACGATGGCCCGACGATCGACATCACCGACGAGATGAAGTCGTCCTACCTCGATTATGCGATGAGCGTGATCGTCAGCCGCGCGATCCCGGATCTGCGCGACGGGCTGAAGCCGGTGCACCGCCGAATTCTCTATGCGATGCATGAAACCGGCAACACCCACGACAAGAGCTACCGCAAATCCGCCCGGCCCGTCGGCGATGTGATGGGCAAGTACCACCCGCATGGCGATTCGGCGATCTATGACGCGCTGGTCAGGATGGCGCAGGATTTTTCGATGTCGCTGCCGCTGCTGGACGGCCAGGGCAACTTCGGCTCGATGGACGGCGATAACCCGGCGGCGATGCGCTATACCGAAGTGCGGATGGACAAGCCCGCAGCCGCGCTGCTGGCGGATATCGAGAAAGATACCGTCGATTTCCAGGACAATTACGACGGCAAGGACCAGGAACCGACGGTTCTGCCGGCGCGCTTTCCCAACATGCTGGTCAACGGCGCGGGCGGTATTGCCGTCGGCATGGCCACCAACATTCCGCCGCATAATCTGGGCGAGGTGGTCGATGCCACGCTGGCGCTGATCGAGAACCCTGACCTGTCGATCGAGGCGCTGATGGAATACATTCCAGCGCCCGATTTCCCGACCGGCGGCATCATTCTGGGCCGTGCAGGTGCGCGAAAGGCCTATCTGGAGGGTCGTGGTTCGGTGATCATCCGTGCCAAGACGCGGATCGAGGAAATCCGCAAGGACCGTTGGGCGATCATCCTCGACGAGATCCCGTATCAGGTGAACAAGGCCACGATGATCGAAAAGATCGCCGATCTGGTGCGCGACAAGAAGCTGGAAGGCATTTCCCACGTTCAGGATGAAAGCGACCGCGTCGGAGTGCGCGTCGTGATCGAACTGAAACGCGACGCGACCGCCGAGGTCGTTCTGAACCAGCTCTTTCGCTTCACGCCGATGCAGACCAGCTTCGGCTGCAACATGCTGGCGCTGAACGGCGGCCGCCCCGAGCAGCTGACGCTTTATGATTTCTTAAGCTATTTCATCAGCTTCCGAGAGGAAGTTGTCGCCCGCCGCACCGCCTTTGAACTGCGCCGCGCGCGCGAGCGCAGCCATGTGCTGTGTGGCCTCGCCGTCGCGGTGTCGAATGTCGACGAGATCGTCGCGACGATCCGCGGCTCGGCCGATCCCGCCGATGCCCGCGAAAAGCTGATGACCCGGCGCTGGCCCGCACATGACATCGTCGAATACATCAAGCTGATCGACGATCCGAGCCATACCGTGAACGAGGACGGCACCTATAACCTGTCAGAGATCCAGGCCCGCGCGATCCTTGAGTTGCGGCTGCAGCGCCTGACCGCAATGGGGGTCAAGGAGGTGACCGACGAGCTGCAACAGCTTGCCGCGAACATCCGGGAATACCTCGATATCCTGCGGTCGCGCGACCGGATCATGGCGATCATCTCGGACGAATTGCGCGAGGTGAAAGAGCAGTTCGCCGTGCCGCGCCGCACCGAGATCGTCGACTGGTCCGGCGATATGGATGACGAGGACCTGATCGAGCGCGAGGATATGGTCGTCACCATCACCAGCGCCGGCTGGGCCAAGCGGACGCCGCTGGCTGAATTCCGCGCGCAGCGGCGTGGCGGCAAGGGCCTGTCGGGCATGTCGACGAAGGAAGAGGATGTGGTGACCACCCTCTTCGTCGCCAACACCCATACGCAACTGCTGTTCTTCACCACCGACGGCATGGTCTACAAGCTCAAGACCTGGCGGCTGCCGCAGGGCGGGCGCACCGCCAAGGGCAAGGCGATCGTCAATATCCTGCCGATACCGCAAGGCACCTCTATCGCCGCCGTGATGCCGGTGGATGCCCCCGAAGCGGACTGGCAGCACCTGCAGATCTTCTTCGCCACCACCGATGGCGGGGTGCGGCGCAACGCGCTGTCGGATTTCACCAATGTCAAATCCAACGGCAAGATCGCGATGAAATTGCCCGAGGGCGTTCAGATGGTGAACGCACGGATCTGCACCGTAGAGGATGACGTGATGCTGGTCACCGCGCTTGGCCGCGCGATCCGCTTCCCGACAACCGAGGTGCGGGTCTTCAAGGGCCGCGACTCGACCGGGGTGCGCGGCATCCGGCTGGCCGCGGGCGACAAGGTCGTCAGCATGTCGGTGATCCGCCATTTCCAGGCCGATCCCGCCGAACGTGCCGCCTATCTCAAGATGCGCCGGGCAGTCGCGGGGGCGCTCGATGACGGAGCCGAGGCCGATGAGGACGAGGACACCGTCGAGGCCGGGCAGCTTTCGCCCGAACGCTACGCAGAGATGTCGGCCGCCGAGGATCTGATCCTGACGATCACCGCCAAGGGCTCTGGCAAGACCTCGTCCAGCCACGATTACCCGGTACGCGGGCGCGGCGGTCAGGGCGTCATGGCGATGGACAAGGCGATGCGCGGCGGCAAGCTGCTGGCATCGTTCCCGGTTCAGATCGACGATCAGATCATGCTGGCCACTTCGACCGGCCAGTCGATCCGGGTGCCTGTGCAGGGGATCTCTTTCCGCTCGCGCAGCGCCGGCGGCGTCAAGGTCTTCAACACAGCCAAGGGCGAGGAAGTGGTTTCGGTCGCCTGGATCGCGGAACCGGTCGAGGACGTGGCCGAGACTGACGACAGCGCGCAACCGTAACCGGCGACAAGCGCGAACCTGTACCGGCAAGCAACGGCATTCGCCACAAGGTTGCGTCAGGGAATCACCGGCAACTGCGTCGTGCATCCGGCATCTCGCGGTTGTGCGGCATGAATTCGGCGTCAACCCGCCGGATTCCCGCGTTCGTCGCGCAGTGGTTGATTAATGACTACATTACAATGCGTTACGTGGCAGAATGTGCCTATCTGCGACAGGTGTCGCCCTTTCAAAGCCACAACGAAACCAAGATCCCGCCACAGTTTCAACTTTAGCGGACATACTTTCGTCGTCTTTTTGAACAAATCATTAACCGAGACATCAAGTTTTCTTTACCAGTGTCAGTTCGGTTCCTTTCAGCCCTGAAAAGTCAGCGAGAGAAGAACATGCGACCAGACCGCGCGCCGCCGAAAACCCTTGCAGCCACCGCCCAGAATCTGTCGCGCATCCTGATCGCGTCCTACTTCATGGCCGTCGCCCTGAACCTTGTTGGTGGAACGACCGGCCACAATCTGGCGCTTTGGGTGGTGCCGCAAGAGCATGCCGGAACCGTCGCCTCGACGGTGATCTTCGGGCTGGCCTTCATGGTCATGATCGGCGTCTGGCTGCGGCCTGCGGCCCTGCTGCTTGCGATAGTGCTTTTCTGGTCCAGTTTCATCACCATCGTCGGACCGAACGTGATGACCAGTCTGGATGGCTTCTGGCGCGATCTGGCGCTGATCGGCGCGCTGTTCCTTACCTACGCGCAGTCCGGCCGCGCCGCGCGACTGCGCTCGATCATCCGCCGCCGCCACCGGGTGCGCAAGCTTGGGGCCGGCACCGCGCCAACCCCGCGCCGGATTACGCCAACCGTCAACTCCGCCCCCGCGGCACGGCTCGCGCCGATGCCCGAAGCGGCCTCACCGACCGTCATGGTTCCGCGTCTTGTTGTGCCGGAAGTCGATCTGCAACCGGTTCCGGTCCCGCAGTTCCGCAGCCATCGCACCTATCAGACCACGGCGCATGGACCCGACAACATCTTTCGCGAACAGCCGGCGAAGGCCGCCAGCGCCTGACCGGTCGCCCCCCCCAACCTTCCCCTTTCCATTTCCCGTGGCGCGGTTTACATCCCGCGCCATGAGCATTCTTCACATCATCGGCGGCGGGATGGCGGGATCGGAAGCCGCCTGGCAGGCCGCGAATAGCGGTGTTCAGGTCGTGATCCACGAAATGCGCCCGAGTGTCGGCACCTTCGCGCACAAGACCGGCAACCTGGCCGAGATGGTTTGCTCCAACTCATTCCGGTCCGATGATGACGAACAGAATGCCGTCGGTCTGCTGCATTGGGAAATGCGCGCCGCAGACGGGCTGATCATGGCGATGGCCGATACCCATGCGCTACCTGCCGGTGGCGCGCTGGCGGTCGACCGCGAGCGCTTCGCCGAGGCCGTCACCCGAAAACTCCACGCCCACCCGAACATTTCCATTTCGTCCGAAGAGATTACCGACCTTCCTTCATCCGGCTGCTGGATCGTTGCCACCGGCCCGCTGACCTCGGCGGCGCTCGGCGACAGCATCCGCAAGGCGACGGGGGCCGAGGCGCTGGCCTTCTTCGATGCGATCGCCCCGATCATCTATGCCGACACCATCGACATGAATGTCGCCTGGAAGCAGTCGCGCTATGACAAGGGCGAGACCGAGGACGAGCAGAAGGCCTATCTCAACTGTCCGATGACCAGGGACGAGTATGAAGCGTTCATCGATGCCCTGCTGGCGGCCGACAAGACAGAGTTTCGCGACGGCGAGGCGACTTCGACCCCCGATCCGACCCCGTATTTCGACGGCTGCCTGCCGATCGAGGTGATGGCCGAGCGTGGCCGCGAGACGCTGCGCTTTGGCCCGATGAAGCCCGTTGGACTGACCAATGCCCACAAGCCGGACCACAAGCCCTATGCCGTGGTGCAACTGCGCCGCGACAACAAGCTGGGTACGCTCTACAACATGGTCGGTTTTCAGACAAAGATGAAGTATGGTTCACAAGCGGCTGTTTTCAAAATGATACCCGGCCTCAATGACGCCTCGTTCGCGCGCCTGGGAGGAATCCATCGCAACACCTTTATCAACTCGCCGACGCTGCTCGATGACCAGATGAGATTGCGCGCGCGTCCCAATATCCGCTTCGCCGGTCAGATCACCGGCGTCGAAGGCTATGTCGAATCCGCCGCGATGGGTCTGCTGGCGGGCCGGATGGCCGCCGCCGAGATCCGTGGCGCGCCGATCCCGGCCCCGCCGCCCGAAACCGCTATGGGCGCGCTGGTCCATCACATCACCGGCGGCGCAGAGGCGAAGACCTTTCAACCGATGAACGTGAACTTCGGCCTGTTCCCGCCCGCCGAAGGTCTGAAACCCGGCCGTCGCGGCCGCAAGGACCGCTACAAGGCCTATACCGACCGCGCCAAGGCCGCCTGGTCAGGCTGGCTGCAACAGGCGGCACTGGACGCGGCGTGACCGGGCCTGCGCAGGCATGATCACCCGCTTCGCGCCGTCCCCGACCGGCCCCCTGCATCTCGGCCACGCCTATTCCGCCCTCCTGGCCCATGACATGGCGCGCACGGAGGGTGGCAGGTTCCTGTTGCGGATCGAGGATATCGACCAGACCCGGACCCGTCCCGAATGGGAGGCGCTGATCTATGAGGATCTGCACTGGCTCGGTCTTGATTGGCCGACCCCGGTGATGCGCCAGTCCGATCGCCTGCCCGCCCATGCCGCCGCGCTGCAGCGCCTGACCTCTCTCGGCCTGGTCTATCCATGCACCTGTTCCCGCGCCGATATTCGCGCCGCGCTCGCCGCGCCGCAGGAAGGCGCGCCGCTGCACGGTCCCGATGGCCTTGTTTATCCCGGCACCTGTCGCGGGCAGGACCGCGCCGCCACCAACGCCGCGATGCGCCTCGACATGGCCGCCGCGCTGGCCCGCATCGGCACGGCTGCCGAACTCGGCTTCACCGAGACAGGCTCACGGCACCGCGGCACGCATGTCCTAGATGCGGGACGCCTGATCAAGGGTGTCGGTGACATCGTCCTGGCCCGGCCCGGCCTTGGCACCAGCTACCACCTTGCCGTCACGGTCGACGACGCGGCGCAAGGCATCACCGACGTAATCCGGGGAGAGGACCTATTCGACGCCACGCAGATTCACCGCCTGCTTCAAGCGTTGCTTGAACTTCTAACGCCAACCTACCATCATCATGGCCTAATACGTGATGCCAAAGGCAAGCGCCTGGCCAAGCGTGATGACGCGCGCGCGATCCGGAAGTACCGCGAGGATGGCGCCTCGCCCGACGATATCCGCCATATGGTCGGCCTCTGAAGGCGTCCTGTGCGCAGATCCTGCCCTACGCCTGGGGCGCGGTCAACTCGACTTCCACATTGTCGCGAATGCCGGTGTAAAAACACGTTCGCCGACCGGTATGGCAGGCCGGCCCGGTCTGGCGCACCAGCACCAGCAGACAGTCGCGGTCGCAATCGAGCCGCATCTCGACGAGGTCCTGAACATGGCCCGACGTCTCTCCCTTGACCCAGAACGCCGATCGCGACCGTGACCAATAGGTCACCCGTCCGGTCGCGAGGGTCCGCGCAACCGCCTCTGCATTCATCCAGGCCAGCATCAGAACCTCGTGGCTCTCTGCGTCCTGGGCGATCACCGGCAGCAGGCCACGGTCGTCATAGCGCAGGCTGGAAGCATCAAACGACATCTGGGGACCTTTCCAATCGGACCAACCCGGCCTATCTAAGACAGCAAGGCCCGAAGGAAAAGCCATGAGCGACGCCGATCTGATCAACCTTTATTCCGGCCGCATCCTTGCGCTCGCCGCCGATATCCCGCTGAACCAGCGACTGAAAGCGCCACAGGCAACGGTCAAGCGCCGTTCGCCGCTATGCGGCTCTACCGTCACCGTCGATGTCGTGACGAAAGACGGTCGCGTCGCCGAATTCGGTCAGGACGTAAAGGCCTGCGCGCTTGGCCAGGCCTCGGCCTCGGTCACCGCCGCCAACATCATCGGTCGCAATCGCGCCGAGGTCGAAACGGCACGCGATCAGCTCAAGGCCATGCTGAAGGAAGGCGGTCCCGTCCCGGACGCGCCGTTCGACGGGCTCGAAGTCCTGATGCCGGCCCGCGACTACAAGAACCGCCACGCCTCGATCCTGCTGGCGCTGGAGGCCACGGCAGAGGCGATGGCAGAGGTTGAGAAAACCCGAACCGCCTGATCGCTCACCTTCGCGTGACCCTCCACGCCGCAGGCGTTCTGCGACGGCACACCCCCGAAAAAAAACCGCCGCACTCCCTTGGAGGGGAGGCGGCGGCAGGCAGAGGTCTGAGATACGACCGAAACCGGGGGATAAGGGCCCCGGCGACAGGACAGGCAGTCAGTCTGCGCGCACCCGCTTGGGGACAGAGATGCGCGCGAAAAGAACGGCCGCTTCAGACCCGGGCAGGTCAGGCAGACCGTGCCGGTCAGGCAAGTCCCGGCAGGTAAAGTCCGGCCATCAGCAACACGACCAGGGCCGCAGCCCCGACAGCATCACCCAGCAAGGTGGGCGCGGACCGGTCGATGATGGCTTTCAATTCGGTAAACATCTTGCAACTCCTTTTGATCCGGTGTTGCCTCTTTGTTCTCACATGATTAACGAGTTGTAAAGAACTTTTATAGAACATTTGTGAACAAAGTGGAACGTGGTGGCTAACCCACGGAAATCAAACGGATCGCCCGGTCCTGCTCCATCAGCCACAGCAGTACACGCGCCGCCTTGCCACGCGCGCTGTCCAGCTTCGGGTCGTCGTGCAACAACTTTCGAGCATCCGATTGCGCCAACGCCATCAGCGCGGTCTGCCGTTCCAGATCGGCGACCCGGAATTTCGGCAGGCCCGATTGCGCCGTGCCGATCAGGTCGCCAGCCCCGCGCATCGCCAGATCCTCTTCGGCAATGCGAAACCCGTCTTCGGTTTCGCGCAGGATCTCCAGCCGACGCCGCGCGCCTTCGGTCAGTGGCGGCTGATACATCAGAAGACAGGTCGATTCGGCGCTGCCGCGCCCAACCCGGCCGCGCAACTGGTGCAACTGCGCCAGGCCGAAATGCTCGGCCCGCTCGATCACCATGATCGAGGCATTGGGCACGTTGACGCCGACCTCGATCACCGTTGTCGCCACCAGAACCTTGGTCTCGCCCGCAACGAACCGCGCCATCGCGGCGTCCTTCTCGGCGGGCGGCAACTGGCCATGCACCAGACCGACCACGCCCTCCCCCAGGGTGGCTCGCAGCCGCTGGAACCGGTCCTCAGCGGCGGTCATGTCGCTGACCTCGCTCTCTTCGACCAGCGGACAGACCCAGTAGCACTGCCGCCCCTCGGCAATCGCCCGGCGCAGGTGGCCGATGACCTCGTCGATCCGCCCGGCCGAGACCAGCGCCGTCTTGACCGGCTGCCGACCAGGCGGTTTCTCGTCCAGCACCGAGACATCCATATCGCCATATTGCGACAGCGCCAGGCTACGCGGGATGGGCGTCGCGGTCATCACCAGCACATCCGTGACCCGGCCCTTCGCGCCCAGTTCCATCCGTTGCGAGACCCCGAACCGGTGCTGTTCGTCGACGATCGCCAGCCGCAGATCGTGGAATTCAACATCCTTCTGGAACACCGCATGGGTGCCGACCAGCACTTGGATCTTGCCGGTTTTCAGGGCCGCCAGCTTGGCTGCGCGCTCGGCCCCCTTGTCGCGCCCGGTCAGGATTTCCAGAACGACGCCGGCATCCTCGGCCAATGGCTGCAAACCATCAAGATGCTGCCGCGCCAGGATCTCGGTCGGGGCCATCATCACCCCCTGCCCGCCCGCCTCGACGGCGACCAGCAGCGCCATGAACGCGACCAGGGTTTTTCCCGAGCCGACATCGCCCTGCAACAGCCGGTTCATCCGCACCGGTGCCGCCATATCGGCCGAGATTTCTCGGATCGCCCGATCCTGCGCGCCGGTCGGCCGGTAGGGCAACGCCGCCAGCACCTTGCGCTGCAACCGCCCGCTGGCGTGGCTTTCCCGCCCCTTGCCGCGCTGCACCACCGAGCGCGCCAGCGCCAGCGTCAACTGATGCGCGAACAGCTCGTCATAAGCCAGACGCAACCGCGCCGGGGCCGTCGCGGCGATATCCGCGAGTCCTTCGGGCGCATGCGCCGCTACCACCGCGGCGTGGAAATCCGGCCAGCCTTCGCGCAGCCTCAGCCCCGCATCGATCCATTCCGCCAACTCCGGCACCCGAGAGATCGCGCCTTGTGCCGCCTTGAACATCTGCTTTTGCGTGATCCCGGCGGTCAGCGGATAGACCGGCTCGAAGTCCGGAATCTCGTCCGCCTCGCCGACCGACAGGATATGGTCGGGATGCACCATCTGCGCGACGCCGTCGAAAATCTCGACCTTGCCCGAGACCAGCCGCCGCTGGCCGGTGGGCAACTGTTTCTTCAGCCAGTCCTCGCGGGCATGGAAGAAGACCAGCTGAAACGTCATCGCTGCATCCTGCACATTGACGCGATAGGGCCCGCCCTTCTTGCGCGCCGGGAAATGCAAGCCGACCTCGACCTCGACCGTGGCCGTGGCCGGGGCGGTGACCTCGCGGATGCTGGCACGGCGGCGGCGATCCACGACCGAATAGGGCAAGGTGAAGACCAGATCACGCGGCTTTTCGACGCTCATCTGCGCGAAATGCTGCGCGGTCTTCGGGCCGACGCCGTCCAGCGTTTCGAGACCCGCGAAGAGCGGAAACAGGATCGGTGGGCGGCTCATGCGTCGCCGATCAGGGTCAGCCAGCCATCCTCGTCGATCATCTCTACACCCAGCTCCCCGGCCTTCTTCGCCTTCGAGCCGGAGCCGGGCCCGGCCACCACCAGATCGGTCTTCGCGCTGACCGATCCGGCCACCTTGGCGCCCAATGCCTCGGCCCGCGCCTTGGCCTCGGCGCGGCTCATCTTTTCCAGTGTGCCGGTGAAGACAACGGTCTTGCCAGCGACCGGACTGTCGACGGCGCCGCGCCGCGCCGCATCCTGAATGTCAAGCTGCGCCACCAGCCGGTCGATCGAGGCGCGTTCCGCCTGTTGCTGGAACGTGGTCACGACCGAGGCGGCCAGCACATCGCCGACGCCGTCGATATTGGTCAGTTCCGCCCATTCCGGCCCTTCGCCTACTCTGGCGGCAGTCATCGCCTTTTCGAACGCGTCCCAGGATCCGTAATGAGACGCGAGCAGCGCCGAGGCGCTTTCCCCGACATGCCGGATGCCAAGCGCGAAAATAACGCGATTCAATGGGATTGTGCGGCGTTCTTCAATCGCAGAAAAGAGATTGGCGGCGGATTTCTGGCCCCAGCCCTCGCGGTTCTTCAGCTTGCTGACATTTCCGGCATCGCGTTCGGCCAGCGTGAAGATATCCGCGGGTTCACGGATCGGAAGCTGATCATCATGGTAGAACATCTCAACCTGCCTGGCCCCCAGCCCGTCGATGTCGAAGGCAGACCGGCTGACGAAATGTTTCAGTTTTTCGACGGCCTGCGCCGGGCAGATTATGCCACCGGTGCAGCGCCGCACGGCATCGCCATCCTCGCGCACCGCCTCGGAGCCGCATTCGGGGCAGAGGGTGGGAAACGCGTAGTGCCGTGCGGTGTCGGGACGTTTGGACAGGTCGACATCCGCGATCTTCGGGATCACGTCACCGGCGCGATAGACCTGCACCCAGTCGCCGACGCGGATGTCCTTGCCGTCGCGGATCGTCTGGCCGCGCGAATCGCGGCCGGCGATGTAATCCTCGTTGTGCAGCGTGGCGTTCGACACCAGGACGCCGCCGACCGTCACCGGGGTCAACCGCGCCACCGGTGACAGCGCGCCGGTCCGTCCGACCTGAATGTCGATGGCTTCGAGCCGGGTCCAGGCCAGTTCGGCGGGAAACTTGTGTGCGATCGCCCATCGGGGCGTGGTCGAGCGGAAGCCCAGCCGCCGTTGCAGCGCCAGATCGTCGACCTTGTAGACCACGCCGTCGATGTCATAGCCAAGCGTCGCGCGCTGTTCCTCGATCCTGGCGTATTGCTCCAGCATCGCCTCCGGCCCGGTGCAGAGCGCGGTCAGCGGATTGGTCTGGAATCCCAGCGTTCGCAACCGCTCGATCGCACCCATCTGGGTTTCGGCCAACGGTTCGGAATGCGCGCCCCAGGCATAGGCGAAGAACCGCAGCGGGCGCGTCCGGGTGATCTCCGCATCGAGTTGCCGCAGCGATCCGGCGGCGGCATTGCGCGGATTGGCGAAGGTCTTGCCGCCAGCCTCTTCCTGCCGCGCATTCAGATCGGTGAAATCGGAATGGCTCATATAGACCTCGCCGCGCACTTCGACCAGGTCGGGGGCAGCGCGCAGCGTTTCGGGAATATCGTCGATGGTGCGGGCGTTGGCGGTGACATTCTCGCCGACCGAACCGTCGCCCCGCGTTGCCGCCTGGACCAGACTTCCGCCTTCGTAGCGCAGCGACAGCGACAACCCGTCGATCTTCGGCTCTGCTGTATAGCGGACGGCTGTATCGCCAAGCCCCAGGAACTTGCGCACCTGGGCGTCAAAATCGACGATGCTGTCATCGTCAAAAGCATTGGCCAGCGACAGCATTCGCATGTCGTGGCGCACCTTGGCAAAGCCTTCGGCCACCGCGCCGCCAACAACATCGCTTGGGCTGTCCTCGCGCTTGAGATGCGGGAACCGCGATTCGATCGCCGCATTGCGCGCCTTCAGCGCATCGTATTGCGCATCCGATATTTCGGGCGCGTCTTCGGTGTGATAGGCGGTATCGGCCCGCGCGATCGCAGCGGCAAGCCGGGCAAGTTCGGCCCGCGCCTGATCCTCGTTCAGATCCCCGACCTCGATATCAGCCTCGGTAGCGTCCCCGTCTTGCATCGGCACCCTCTTTGATACGGACCCCGAAGTGATAGGAGCCTGTCAAAGCGAGGTCCAGTACCCTGATCCGTCCGCAGCACCTTCGGACGCTCAAGACCAGGTCGTGGATCACCGCGCACTGCCGGCAAAGGATGGGGGAAGCGGAGTGTCAGCCGTTGACGGCGATCTGTTGGTCGTAATGCGCAGGTTCGGGATCGCGCAGCACATAGCCGCGGCCCCAGACGGTCTCGATATAGTTCTCGCCGCCCGTCGATTGCGCCAGTTTCTTGCGCAGCTTGCAGATGAAAACGTCGATGATCTTCAGTTCCGGCTCGTCCATGCCGCCATAAAGGTGGTTCAAGAACATTTCTTTGGTCAGCGTCGTCCCCTTGCGAAGGCTCAGAAGCTCCAGCATCTGGTATTCCTTGCCGGTCAGATGTACCGGCTTGCCGCCCGCGCTGGCGGTCTTGGCATCGAGGTTGACCTCGATCCCGCCGGTCCGGATCACCGATTGCGAATGCCCTTTCGAGCGGCGGATGATCGCATGTATCCGCGCCACCAGTTCTTCGCGGTGGAATGGCTTGGTCAGGTAGTCATCCGCGCCGAAGCCAAAGCCCTTGATCTTGCTTTCGGTATCGTCGGCACCCGACAGGATGAGGATCGGCGTCTCGATCCGCGACAGCCGCAATTGCCGCAGCACCTCGTGCCCGTTCATGTCGGGCAGGTTGAGGTCCAGCAGGATCAGGTCGTAATCGTACAGTTTCGCAAGATCTATTCCCTCCTCACCAAGATCGGTGGCATAAACATTCAGATTGGCATGACTCAGCATCAATTCGATGCTCTTGGAGGTCGTTGGGTCGTCCTCCAGCAGCAAGATACGCATATTAAAATCTCCGCTACTGTCCGTTCGTCGAGTTCATCCTTGCCCAAGAATGGTTAACGACCCGTTATCATTGCGGATAACCGTAGAGTCACAACTCATGGTTGTCGATACTGCTGAACCTGAGTCGCCTTCAACGCATCCTCGCCGTGTGTCTCTACCGCTACACGCCAGCCATTCAGCTCATCCTCTGACAGGCCCCAGCGCGCCAGCGCCTCGCCTTGCGAGATCAGCCCGCAGGCAACGCCGCGCACCACGGCGGCCTTGCGGCTGGCGACCCAGCGGCGGGTCTCGGCGGGCGGAAGATCGGCGCGGGTCATGATACGGCCATCGGGAAGCGTGACGGCGCGCGGGCCGTCGATTTTCTTCAGATACATTCGTTTACCCCTCTCACAGGTCGGGTTAACCTGACCGGAGCGTACTTAATGCGGGATGAAACTGGGCCTTGTTAGTATCTCGCATTTTCCTATATTCCGTCAGACTTCGACAAAGGTTTTCAAGATGGCACTCGATGGCGACAGCGCTGGTCTGAATTCGATGGGCTTTGACAAGGCCCCGGCGGATACCCGTGTGGTCGTCGCCATGTCGGGCGGCGTGGATTCGTCGGTGGTGGCCGCGGAACTCGCGCGGCAGGGCTATGATGTGGTCGGCGTCACGCTGCAGCTCTACGACCACGGCGCGGCGCTGGCCAAGAAGGGTGCCTGCTGCGCGGGGCGCGACATCCATGATGCCCGCCGCGTGGCCGAAGACATGGGCTTTCCGCATTACGTGCTCGATTACGAAAACGTCTTCAAGGATGCAGTGATCGACGAATTTGCCGACAGCTATCTTGCAGGCGCCACGCCGGTGCCCTGCATCCGCTGCAACGAGCGGGTGAAGTTCAAGGACCTGCTGGAAACCGCGCGCGACCTCGATGCCGACTGCATGGCGACTGGCCATTACATCCAGCGCAAGCTGGGTCCGAACGGACCGGAACTGCATTCCGCCGCGGATGCCGGCCGCGACCAAAGCTATTTCCTTTTTTCCACGACGCGCCCGCAGCTGGACTATCTGCGCTTTCCGCTTGGTCATCTGGCCTCCAAGGCCGATACACGGGCGCTTGCGGCGAAGTACGGGCTGAGCGTCGCAGACAAGCCCGACAGCCAGGACATCTGCTTCGTGCCGAACGGCAATTACGCTTCGGTCATCGAAAAGCTTCGCCCCGGTGCTGCCGAACCCGGCGAGATCGTCGATGTCGACGGCAATGTGCTGGCCGAGCATGACGGCGTGATCCACTACACGATCGGCCAGCGTCGCGGTCTTGGCATCGGCGGGCTCGCGGACCCGCTCTATGTGGTCAAGCTCGACGTCGACACCCGCCGGGTGATCGTCGGCCCGAAAGAGTTGCTGGCGACCCGGATCATCCCGGTGCGGGAAATCAACTGGCTGGGCGACGGGGCTTTCGACGCGCTGCCAGAGCGCCATGTTGCGGTCAAGGTCCGCTCGACCCGCCCGCCGCGCCCGGCGATCCTGCGCCCCACCGGCGCCTCGACCGCCGAGGTCGAACTGCTGACCCCCGAGGAAGGCGTCAGTCCGGGCCAGGCCTGCGTCTTCTACGATCTCGAAAGCCCCCGCATCTTCGGCGGCGGCTGGATATGGCGCGGCGAATGAACGGCGACGCCAAAGCGCGTCATCCTGGTTGAAACAAGCGACTTTCGCTCAGAAATACCTCCGCCGGTGGCATCACGGAGCAGCCGCAGGATGCGCGGCAAAAGCCGTGCGCCGCAGGCGGGCAATCTTGCAGCCCTACCCGGTGCCCGGTCCGATCCCGTCAAGCACCGCGCGGGCCGCGCGCAGGCCCGGCGCCTCGTCTTCGCGCCCCAGGGCGGCCATCGTGCGCTCCATCGCCGCCAGTTGATCCTGCCGCAGATGCGGATCGTCGATCAGCGCGTTCAGCGCCTGCGCAATCGGCGTGGGCCTGCAGTTCGGGCCAAGAAATTCCGGCACTGCCATTTGCCCGCTGATCAGGTTCACCAGCGTCACCGTCTCAAGCTTCACCATCCGGCTCAGGACCTGCCAGCTGAGCCAGTTCATGTCATAGGCGATGACCATCGGCGTCGCCGCAGCGGCCAGTTCCAGCGATACCGTACCCGAGGCCGCCAGAGCCAGATCCGCCGCCGCGAAAGCCGCCCGCTTGCGCGCCTCGGCCGTTGCCGCGGGCATCCCGCGCGGGTCCAGCACGACCGGATCGCCGGGCCAGGAGGTCACCGCCTCCTGAACCGCCCCGGCCACGCCGGCGGCCGCCGGCACAAGTACACGCATCGTCGGATGCGCCGCCAGGACCGGGCGCAGAGCAGCGCCGAAAACCGGGGTCAGCCGACTGACTTCGCCTTTGCGCGATCCCGGCAGAACCAGCAGCACCGGCGCCCCGCCGATCCCCAGATCCGTTCGCAACGCGGCGACGGCGGTCGCCGAAGGCCGGGCTTCCGCCACCACCGGATGACCGACAAAATCGCAGCGCACCCCGACCGCTTCCATATAGGGCGGCTCGAAAGGCAGCAGCGCCAGCACCTGATCGACGGATCCGGCCATTTTCGCCGCCCGTCCCGACCTCCAGGCCCAAACCGAGGGAGCGACGTAATGCACCACCCGGATATCCGATCCCGCCTTGACCCGCCGGGCCACGCGAAGACAGAAATCCGGGCTGTCGATGGTGATCAGCACGTCCGGACGCAACCGCAAAACATCCGCCGCAACCTCGGCGATCCGGCGCATCAGGGCGCGGTACTTCGGCAGGATCTCGGCGATCCCCATCACCGAAAGCTCTTCCATCGGAAACAGGCTATGCACGCCCTCGGCCTGCATCAACGGCCCGCCGACGCCGTAAAAGTCCACCGCGCCGTGCAGCGCCTTCAGGCCGGACATCAACGCAGCGCCCAGTTTGTCGCCAGAAGCCTCGCCGGCGATCAAGTAGACGCGCATCAGCGCGCCCCCCGCACCCACAAGAAAAGCCCCGATTCATCGCAGGCGGCAATCACCGCCGCGCGATTCAGAACCAGCACCCCGCCTGCTTCGATCACGATCCCCGACAGACCCGCCGCCGCCGCCCCTTCCACCGTCTTGGGCCCTATTACCGGCAAATCGGCGCGCCGGTCCTGGCCCGACTTGGGCGATTTGTAAAGGATGCCGCCCTCGGGTCCCGCCGGGCGTTCTGCCGCAATCGATCGCAGCATCCAATCGGTGCCGCCAAGCGCCTCGACCGCCAGCGCCTGCCCGGCTGCGACAGCGCAACCCTGCCCGATATCTGCAGAGGCCAGCGCGGCGACGATTGCCGAGGCTCGGACCGCGTCGGTTTCGTCCCGGTCATCCGGTTGCGCGTCGGTCAGGATGCCCGCGGGCGGCAAAAGCTCGGGCATCACGTCATGCGCCGCCAGCAAGGTGAAACCGAATTCCTCGATGATCGCCAATATCTCCCGCAACGCGCCGTCGTCGCCTGCAGTGATCGCCGCGACGATCCCCGGCACGTACGGCTCTGTCGCCGCATCCACGGCCTTGGGATCCAGACTCGGGCGCTGGACCCTTCCCGCAAGGCAAAGCTCCGTCACGCCACGATCCCTGAGATCGGCCAGAACGCTGCCAAGATGTTCGACCCGGAACCGGATCGGCCGGACGCCCGAGATCCGTGCCGGAAACCCCTCCAGTTCGACCACCAAAGGCACGTCGCCCGCCGCAGCGACATGCGCGTAGAGCAGTCCCGGCAGTACGCCCTCGCCCGCGATGATGGCCAGCACCGCCCGACCCTCAGCTTGGCGTCAGGAACGACCGGTCGCTGGCGGCCAGGATGAAATCCACCACCTCGCGGACGTAGTCGCTGTCGGTCTCGTCGGCGATCCGCCGCGCCCGCTCCTGAAACGCGCCATCGCCCTGCGCCAGCGCCTGATAGGCGGCGCGCAAGGCGGTAATGTCGGCACGCGCAACGCCGCGCCGCTTCAACCCGACAAGGTTCAGCCCGTCCAGCTCGCCCCGCGGCCCCTGCACCAGGCCATGCGGGATCACGTCATGGGTCACCATGGTCACCGCGCCGATGATCGCGCCCTTTCCGATCCGCACCCATTGATGGATGCCCGACAGCCCGCCGATAATGACGTCGTCGCCAAGGATGCAATGCCCTGCCAGCGCAGCCTGATTGGCCATGATCACCCTGTTGCCGACCTGAACATCATGCCCGACATGGGCGCCGGTCATGAACAGGCAGTCATCGCCCACCCGGGTGACGCCGCCGCCGCCTTCGGTGCCCAGATTCAGCGTCGCGCCCTCGCGGATACGGTTGCGCTTGCCCACGATCAGCCGGGTGTTTTCCCCAGCGTATTTCAGATCCTGCGGGATCTCGCCAACCACCGCAAAGGGAAAGATCACCGTCTCCTCGCCGACCTCGGTCCAGCCGGTCACCACGGCATGGCTTTTCAGATGCACGCCGCGACCCAGCGTGACAGCGGCGCCCACCATCGAGAATGGCCCGATCACGCAACCTTCGCCGATTGTCGCACCATCCTCGATGACGGCGCTGACATGGATCTGCGCTGATGGGTGAATTTCCATGTCCGGTCAGTCCTTCGGCAGGTCCATCATCGCGGTGAACTCGGCCTCTGCCGCCAGTTCGCCATCGACTTCGGCGCGGCCGGAAAATTTCCAGATCTTGCCGCCGCCGCGCCTGGTCTCGACATGCAGCTTCAGCACATCGCCCGGCACCACCTTGCGGCGGAACTTGCAGTTGTCGATCGCCATGAAGTAGACAAGGAAGTTCTTGTCGGCGAGCCCCAGCGCCACCCCGACCATGACTGCAGAGGTCTGCGCCATCGCCTCGATGATCGTCACCCCCGGCATGATCGGCGCGCCCGGAAAATGGCCCTGGAAATGCGGCTCGTTGAAGGTAACGTTCTTGATGCCGGTCGCGCTTTGGGAGCCGTCGATATCGACCACCTTGTCGACCAGCAAGAACGGGTAGCGATGCGGGATGATCCGCTGGATCAGGTCGATATCGGCGGTGGTTCGATCACTGGTCATGTCCTGCCCCTGCATTGCGTCCCCAGCGTGGTAGCAACTCGCCCAGCATCGCACAAGCGCGCGGACAGCGTTACTGTGGCGCGGCGCCGTCGCCCGCCACCGGATCCTCGCCATTGACGATGGCGGCGTTGATCCGCTCGATCACCTCATCGGTGATATCGGCGCTGTCGGCGGACAGAACCACGCTGCGGCGCTCAAGGATCACGATGGTGCCGCGCTCGCGGCCGATAGCGGTCAGGATAGGCGTGATCACGTCGATGAAGTTTCGCCGCTCGGCCTCGCGCCGGGCCTGTAACGCACGCTGCTTGGCATCCTGCTCGGACCGGATCCGCTGCACCTTGGCGTCGAACGCGTCGGCGAGTTCGCGAAACTCCGCCGGTTCGATTTCGGCGCGGCGTTCGGTCAGCGCGCTTTCCTCGGCGGTCAGTTCGGCCTCGATCTGCCGGTTCTCGGCAACCAGCGCTTCAAGCTCGGCCTCCAGCTCTGCGGTGATCTGCTGGCCTATCCCGCTGGAGCCAAAGACCCGCTCGCTGTCGATGGTCAAAACCGGCGAAGGTCCGTCGGCGGCCTCCTGCGCCTCTGCAGCACCACCGATCAGCAGCGCCGCCAACAGGAAGTGCAGTCCCCGCCGCATGGTCAGAACTGCGTCGAGATCGTCAGGTCGAAGCTCTGCTCCTTGTCGTAGCTTTCCTTCTGCAACGCGTTCGAGAAGTTGAACCGCAACGGGCCAAGCGGCGTCGTCCAGAACACCGACACGCCGACGGTCGAGCGCCAGATGAGATCGTCGTCGATCGCGCCGCCGGCCGTGTTGTCCAACCCCCAGACCGAACCGACATCGAAGAAGACCCCGCCCGAGATTCCGTATTCCTCTGGCAATCCCAGCGGAAACTCGCTTTCGAACCGGGCGACGGCGAAATAGTTGCCCCCCAGCGCGTCCTCGTTCGGCACGCTGAGGTCGCGCGGGCCGACACCCGCCGCCTCGAAACCGCGCATCCGGGCCGAACTCAGGAAGAAGCGGTCATTCAACCGGCTGTCGCCGCCGCTCGTGGTCAGCGCACCACCCTCCAGCGTCGCGCGCAGCGTCACATCCTCGTTCCAGACCTTGCGCTCGGCGGTTGCCGTCGCGGTCGTCTTGATAAAATTGGTGCTGTTCTCCAGCGCGGTGAAATCCTGGCCCACCCGGAACGCCAGCACCGTCTGCGGGTTCAGGCCGCTGCGCCGGTTGTCCCAGCTGTAGCTGTAGCCGATGGTATTGCCGATCAGCGCGCCTTCCGCTGCCTCGGCCATCAGAACCGACGACGATCCGCTGTCGACGTTGAATATCTCGTCGCGGGTCAGCGCGTAGCGCAGCCGCAGCCGGCCATTCTCGCTGACCGGAAAATCGAAGGACGGGCTGATCGTCGCCCGCTCGGTATCGTAATCGGTGTATTCGAATTCGGTTTGCCGATAACTGGCCTCGAAGCCGAACGCCAGATCTCGGCCCAGAAACGCCGGTTCAACGAAAATCACACTGGAATCGGCGTTGTCGACGCCGGCCGAGATGCTGATGCTCAGCCGCTGTCCCCGGCCGAGGAAATTGCGCTCGCTGAAGCTGCCGGTCACGCCAACGCCGGACTGCACGCTGTAGCTCGCGCCGAAGGTCAGCGACCCGGTCAGCGCCTCGTCGACATCGACATCGACGATCACCTGATCCTCGGCAGTGCCTTGCCGGGTCTCGACCTGCGCGTCCTCGAAAAGACCAAGCGCCCGGATCCGCTCGGCGGATTCGCGGATCTCGCGGGGATTGAACGGGTCGCCCTCGACGGTCTTGAACTCACGCCGGATCACCCGGTCCAGCGTCGTGGCATTGCCCTCGATATCGATCCGCTCGACAAAGATGCGCGGTCCGCGCACCAGAGCGAATTCCACATCCAGCGTCAGATCGCGGTCATTGCGGGTGACGCGCGGCTCGACGCGGACAAAGTTCAGCCCCTGCCGCACCGCCAGGTTTTCCATCCGCGCAATCGTGTTCTCGACCCAGAGCGGCGAATAGGTGGTGCCGGGACGGATCTTGGACACCGCAAGATAGGCATCGGCGTCTACCTCCGGCAGGTCGCTGGTGGTGGTGATCTGTCCAAAGCGGAAACTCTGCCCCTCGCGCAACGTGAAGGTCAGGAAAAACGCATTCCGCTCGCGCGAGAACTCCGATGTCACCGACAGGATCGCGAAATCGACATAGCCCCTCGCCGCGTAGAAATCGCGCAGCAATTGCTTGTCGAGTTCCACCCTGTCCTCGATGAACGTGTCACGCCGGATGATCCGGCGCAAAAGGCCGGCCTGCTTGGTATCGAGAATTCGCCGCAGTCGCCGGTCGGAAAAGTCACGGTTGCCAACGAAGGACAGCCGCTCGATCTCGACCACCCGGCCTTCGGTCACCTCGAAGACCACATCGACGCGGTTGTCCGATTGCCTGATCAGTCGCGGCGTCACCGTGGCCGCCATCCGGCCCTGTACCCGGTAGGCTTCGATCAGCGCGGCGGCATCCTGCTCGACCTGGCTTGGGTTGAGAACCCGGCGCGGCTGCGAAGTGATCACCGCCAGCGCGGCCTCGTCATCCAGCCGACGGTTGCCCTCGACGGAGATACGGTTGATCGTCGGCCATTCTGCAACCCGGATCAGCAATTGCCCGCCCTGCGGCACGAAATCGACGGTCTCGAAAAGACCCGATTGCAGCACGTTCTGATAGGCGTCGTTCAACTCGCCGGCGCTGATCGTCTGGCCCCGGGCGATTCCGGCAAGCGCCACGATCGAGGCCGCATCGATCCGCTGGTTGCCCTCAACCTGAACCGAGCTGAACTGATAGCTCTGGGCCTGCACTGCCCTGGACCCCAGAACGCAAACCGCTGTTATCGAAAGGAAAATCAGAAAAGCGGCGCGAAGGGCCAATCTTGTGAAAACCGAAGCGTTACCCGCTCCTCTGCAGCAATAACCGCTCATAGGCCCCAATCCACTGTTAACACGCCTCGTGAATGCTAGGTATCGGGATTGAACGGCCTTGTCAAAACAGCAAAACGCGCCCGATCGGAATTCTTCCGGACGCGTCGGTTCTTGCGGATTTGCGGCGGGTCAGCCGTAAAACGAGCCGATGAATGCCCCGGCCCCAAGGGCTGCGGCAATGGTGGCGACGTAGAGCAGCCGGTCCCAGTTGAGATCGACCAGCAATGTAAGCCCCCGATACCCGCTTTCAATCGTTTGCATGAGAGACCCCTCACAAATAATCAACCCTGCTGACAGGGTAGGTCGCGATTATGGCGCAAGTGTGGCGTCGGCACGGGGCACGAACCGGCCAGGTTTCTTTTCAGCGAAAATATCCTCGCCGAAGGCAAAAAGTGGCTGTGCGCCGCAGGCGCGCAATCCGAAAGAAACCCAGCCTGCCTCAGGGGCAGGTCAGATCGTTCATCAGTGCGAATCCCATCAGCGTCAGCAACAGCGCCAACCCGATCGCCATCAGCACCCGCAGCGCCCCGTCGCTCGGAGGCTTGCCCACGACGGCCTCGTAGGCATGAAATACCAGGTGCCCGCCATCCAGAACCGGCACCGGAAAAAGGTTCAATAGGCCCACCGCCGTCGACAGCACAGCGATGAACCAGATGAAACTGATCAGGCCCTGGCTCGCAATTTCGCCCGAGGTCTGCGCGATGCCGATCGGCCCGCGGATATTGCACGACGAGATCGCACCCGAAATCACATGGGTCAGCCCCGAGATCGAGCTCTTCACGATGAACCAGGTCTGCTCGGCCCCGTAGCCGATCGAGGCGAGGATGCCGGGCGATTCCGTCATCGGTACGAACACCATGCCGCCGGAAATACCGATCAGCCACCGGGTCTCGAAGCCGCCGTCGGTTTTCGGCAGGTCCATCCGCCGCGGCGCCAGAGTGAAGTCGATCACCTCGCCGTCGCGCCAGATCTTCAGAAGCATCGGCTTGCCCTCCGAGGCGCCGACGATATCGCGCAGTTCGGCGAAGGTCGCGACCGGTTCGCCGTCGACCGACTGGATCACGTCGCCGACCCGCAGGTCGATATCCATCGCCGCCGAACCTGGCGTCAGCGAAGAGATGATCGGCGGGTAGGGATGCGGCCCCGGCACGGTCATGACCTCGCCCGCGCGGCGGACCGAATAATTCAGCACGGTCTCGCTTGGCAGTTTTTCGATGAACCCGTCGAACGCCTCCAGTTCCGGCGTCTCGATGCCGGCGATCGCCAGAATCTCGTCGCCGACCTGCAGGCCCTGCTCTACCGGCACTGGCCGCAATTCGGCGACCGACAGCGGGTCGCTCGCGGTACCGCGCACACCGATGATCGCCGCAAAAACGACGATCGACAGGATGAAGTTGAAGACCGGTCCCGCCGCCACCGTCGCCGCCCGCGCCCAAAGCGGCGCACCATGCATGGAGCGCCGCCGCTCGCCTTCCGCCATGGCGTGCAGCGCACCCTCGTCCTTGGCGCTCGCGGCATCTGCATCTCCAAGGAACTTGACGAAACCACCGAACGGCAGCGCCGCGATCTGCCATTTCGTTCCGCGCCGGTCGACTCGCGACCACAGTACCGGCCCGAACCCGAGCGAGAACACCTCGGCATGGATCCCCGACCAGCGTCCGACGATGTAATGGCCATACTCGTGCACGGCGACGATGACAGACAGCGCGATGATGAACACGGCGATGGTAAAAAGCGGCCCGCCGAAAGACGGGATCAGTCCGATTGCATCCAATGGTCAGGCCCTTGTTTTCAGCGTCTCGATTGCCTCGGTGGCGCGTATCCTTGCGACATGGTCGGTTTGGGCGACGTTATCAAGAGTGATCGCGGCATCAATGAGGCCTGTTTCGCCTGACATTCGCGCGAGCACCTCCTCGACCACCCTGGCCATGTCGGTGAACCCGATCTGACCGGCGATGAAGCCGTCGAGCGCGCGCTCCTTGGCGGCGTTGAACACCGCGCCGGCCAGTCCGCCCGCCTGCATCACCTCGCGCGCCAACCGTAATGCCGGGAACCGCTTTTCATCCGGCGCCTCGAACCGCAGCTTGCCGATCTTCGCCAGATCCAGCCGCTCGACCGGCAGATGCCGCCGTTCCGGCCAGTTCAGCGCATAGCCGATCGCGTGGCGCATGTCGGCCGGGCCCAGATGCGCCATCAGTCCGCCATCGCGGAAGCCGACAATCGCATGGATCAGGCTCTCGGGATGGACAAGCACCTCGATCTGACTCGGCGCCAGGCCGAAAAACTCTTTGGTTTCTATAACTTCCATCGCCTTGTTGAACAAGCTGGCACTGTCGATCGTAATCCGCTGGCCCATTGCCCAATTGGGATGGTTCAGGGCCTGTTCCAGCGTCGCTTCGGCCATCCGCCCGAACGGCCAGTCGCGGAACGGCCCGCCCGATGCGGTGATGATCACCCGCTCGACCGAGGCGATATCCTCGCCGACCAGCGCCTGGAACACCGCCGAATGTTCGCTGTCGACCGGCAGCACCGTGGCCCCATGCTCGGCGGCAACGGCCATCAGCAACGGTCCCGCCGTCACCAGCGATTCCTTGTTGGCCAGCGCCAGCGTGCCGCCCTGTTCCAGCGCCCGGATGCCCGGCGCCAGACCAGCCGCCCCGACGATCGCGGACATCACCCAGTCGGCAACCCTATCGGCGGCCTCCAAGAGTGCCGGAGGTCCCGCGGCGGCCTCGACCCCCGATCCGGCCAAGGCCTCGCGCAGGGCCGGCAGCCGCTCTTCATGTGCGGTGACGGCTAGGTCGGCGCCAAGCTCGCGCGCATCTCGCGCCAGTTGCGCGACATTGCGGCCGCCGGTCAGGGCCACGACCTTGAACCGCTCCGGTGTGCGCCGGACCAGATCGACGGTGTTCTGACCGATCGAGCCCGTGGCCCCGAAAATGGATATGCGCCGGATCGTCATGGCGCGGCGAAGTTCAGCAAACCAAGCGCAAAACACAGGCTTGCGGCCAGTAGGGCCCCGATCATCGCGTCGAACCGGTCCAGCACGCCGCCATGCCCCGGCAGGATATCAGAGGCGTCCTTGACGCCGCGATGGCGTTTGATCGCACTTTCCGCGATATCGCCGATCTGGCCAGCGAATCCGACCAGCGCGCTGACCAGAACAAGCGAGGATCCGGTCCTCGTGACCAGCATGAAGGCATAGCCGACGACGGCCGCTGCGATCCAGCCCGCAACCGTGCCGGACCATGTTTTCTTGGGGCTGACGCGCGGCCAGAACTTCGGCCCGCCCAGCCGCTTGCCAGCAAAGTACCCGGCCGTGTCGCTGGCGATCACCACCGTGACCAGCCACAGAACCCAGACCGCGCCAAACCCCCGGATCGCAAGGATCGCGAAACAGGCCAGCAGGATCGCCCCGCCGTAAGCCAGGAAAATCGCCCGGTCGCCGCGGATCCAGATCACGCCAAGCGCCGCCAGCCCGGCCAGAAGGACCACCGCCAGATATGGCCCGACCCCCGCATTGCCGGCAATTGTCGCCGCCGCGATCAGGCCAAGCACGGTTGCCGCCTCGGTCCGCTCGCTGCCCAGCATTCGCGACAGTTCCCAGATCATCACACCCGCCGCCGCGGCCACAACGACGGTAAACCAGATTCCGCCCAGCAGGATCGCGAGGAACCCGACAATCGCCATCGCCGCCGCGCTCAGCAGTCGCGGGCGCAGGTCATCCCAATTGGCCGATCTGTCGGTCATCCGGCAACGGCACCGAAACGCCGTTCGCGCTTGCCGTAATTGCCGATGATCCCGGCGAAGATCTCTGCCGTGAAATCGGGCCACAGAGTGTCGATGAATTCATATTCCGCGTAGGCCGACTGCCAGAGCAGGAAGTTCGAGATCCGCGCCTCGCCGCTGGTGCGGATCACCAGATCAGGGTCCGGCAGCACGTAAGTGTCCAGATAGCGCGCCAGGGTCTCGGCATTCACCGCCTCGGGGTCCAGTTTTCCCGCCTTGACGTCCCTTGCCAGCCGCTTGGTCGCCCGCGCCACTTCGTCGCGGCCGCCATAATTCAGCGCCACCGTCAGATGCACCAGATCATTGTCGGCCGTCATCAGTTCCAACTCGTCCATCAGCTGAACCAACTTGTCGTCCAGCTTGATCCGGTCACCAATGAACCGGACCCGAATGCCGTTGTCGCGCAGTTCGCGGGCTTCCTTGGTGATGTAGCGTCGAAAGAGGGTCATCAGGCCGGACACCTCGGCCTGGGTCCGCTTCCAGTTCTCTGTCGAGAAGGCGAAGATCGTCAGGTACTTCACACCAAGCTCGGGACAAGCCGCGACGATCTCGCGCACGCGTTTCGCGCCGGCCTGATGACCATACAGACGCGGTCTGCCCAGTGCCTGCGCCCAACGGCCATTGCCATCCATGATGATCGCCACGTGGCGCGGACCCGATGCCGGTAAATCTTTCACACGTCTTACCCTCTTTGCGATCAGGCTGGCCGGTCAGACCTGCATGATCTCTGCCTGTTTCGCCTCCAGCGCGGCATCGACCGCGGCAATCGCCTTGTCTGTCAGGCTCTGCACCTCGTCGGACCAGAACTTCTGGTCGTCTTCGGACATGCCGTCGGCCTTGGCCTTCTTGATCTGGTCCATGCCGTCGCGCCGGACGTTGCGCACCGCGACTCGGGCGCTTTCGGCATATTGCGCGGCAACTTTGGTCAAATCACGGCGACGCTCTTCATTAAGTTCCGGGATCGGCAACATGATGATCGTGCCGTTCAGCTGCGGATTGATCCCAAGGCCGCTTTCGCGGATCGCCTTCTCGACCTTGCCGACCAGCTGCTTGTCCCAGACATTGATCGTGACCATGCGCGGCTCTGGCACGTTGACGGTACCGACCTGGTTGATCGGCGTCGGGCTGCCATAGGCATCGACCATCACCGGATCGAGCATGCTGGAACTGGCGCGCCCGGTGCGGAGCGATCCGAATTCATGCTTGAGGGCCGCCATCGCTCCATCCATCCGGCGTTGCAGGTCGTCCAGGTCTATGTCTTCTGCCATGTCATCCACTCGAATTGCCCGGCCTGCCGCCGGTTTTGCTGCCTTATAGCGCTAACCGCCCACGATTGTATAGGTACCCTTGCCCGCCAGAATGCCCCGAAAACCGCCCGGTTCATCAAGCGAAAACACCACGATAGGCAGGTTGTTGTCACGCGCCAGGGCAATCGCGCTCGCATCCATGACGCCCAGGTGCTTTTGCAGAACCTCGTCATAGCTGACATGGGTGTAGCGCTTGGCGTCGGCGTGCTTCTTGGGATCCTTGTCATAGACCCCGTCGACCTTGGTGCCTTTGAAGATCGCTTCGCAGGCCATTTCGTTGGCGCGCAGCGTCGCCGCCGTGTCTGTGGTGAAATAGGGGTTGCCGGTGCCCGCGGCGAAGATGCAGACCCGCCCTTTTTCCAGGTGCCGGACCGCGCGGCGGCGGATATAGGGCTCGCAGACTTGATCCATCGGGATCGCGCTGATCACCCGGGTAAAGACGCCCAGATCCTCCAAGGCCGCCTGCATCGCCAGAGCGTTCATTACCGTGGCCAGCATTCCCATGTAATCCGCTGTCGTCCGCTCCATCCCCTGCGCCGAGCCCTGCAGCCCGCGGAAGATGTTGCCGCCACCGATCACCATGCAGATCTCGACGCCCAGATCATGCACCGATTTGACCTCGGCGGCGATCCGCGCCACCGTCGGCGGGTGCAGCCCGTAGCCCTGATCGCCCATCAGCGCCTCGCCGGAAATCTTCAGAAGAACGCGCTTGTAGCGGGTCGAGGCTTGGCCTTCGCCTTGCTCGGTCATATGAATTGCCCCATGTGTGATCCGGTAAAATCTGCTGGGCGCAAAATGTCGGAAAACCGGTTTCGGTTCAATGCTGGAATGCAGCCTGACATATTCACATGAAGATAGGACCTCAAAGTCTTGATCAGGCTGGATCAAATTTCCAAGGAACGCCCCCTGCTGATTGCCGGCCCCACGGCATCGGGCAAATCCGCGATCGCGTTGGAGCTGGCGGCGCGGGCTGGCGGCGTGATTGTCAATGCCGACGCTCTGCAGGTCTTCGCGAACTGGCGTGTGCTGACCGCGCGGCCTTCGATCGAAGAGGAAACCATCGCCCGCCACGCGCTTTACGGCCATGTAGCGGCCGATGTGGCCTATTCTGTCGGCCACTGGCTGCGCGAGGTGGCCCCGCTGCTGGGCGGTCCGGATCGGCCGATCATCATCGGAGGCACCGGGCTATATTTCTCGGCGCTGACCCAAGGGCTGGCCGAGATCCCCGAGACCCCGCCCGAAATCCGCGCCGAGGCAGATCGCCGCCTTGCCACCGAAGGCCCGCAGGCCCTGCTCGACGAGATCGACCCGGCCACCACCGCCCGAATCGACCGGTTGAACCCGGTCCGTATCCAGCGCGCCTGGGAAGTGCAGCGCGCCACCGGGCGCGGCCTTGCCGCATGGCAGGATGAAACCCCTGCCCCGCTGCTGCCGCTCGCCGATGCCGAAACCCTGCTGATCGATGCCGGCAAGGACTGGCTGCTGGCCCGGATCAACCGCCGATTCGACGCGATGCTGGCCAATGGCGCGCTCGACGAGGTCCGCGCCAACATGGCGGGCTGGGATCCCGACCGCCCCTCGGCCAAGGCGATCGGAGCACCCGACCTGATCGCCCATCTCAGGGGCGAGATCACGTTGGAGGCCGCGCGCGACCGCGCGATCATCGCGACCCGGCAATACGCCAAGCGCCAGCGTACCTGGTTCCGCGCCCGGATGCAGGGTTGGACCCGGCACATCCTGCCCGCTTCGCCATAACACCCCACCCGGCTTTGTCCGCTGCTCCAGACATTTCCGCCGGTGTCGCCCCCTTCACCGCAAATGCGCCCCGGATCTTTTGCGCCCGGGGCTTGCGTGGCGCAGTCGGGGTCGATGACCTAAACCACGAGCACCGCACCGTCCCTGGCGAAACCCAGTGCGATTGCGCGGCGGATCCCGGCCTGCGATCCCGTCACCGGCGTGTTCCGGCCAAAAACCGGGCTCCGGCTTTCCTTTCCCGCCCGCCACGCTTAAATTGTACAAAACGAACCGAACATTCAGATGACCCAACCAACCGACATATCGCCGCCCGAAAGTCTCTACAGGATCGTTCCGTTGCCGCGCTTTGCGCAAGGCGGGCGCTGGCGGGTCGAGGCAATGCGCAGCTACAGCCAGCCGCTGCTGATCTGGTTCACCAAGGGCCAGGGCCGGATCACCGTCGCGGGATCGACGCGCGGCTTCGGCGCCCATAACGCGATCTTCCTGCCCGCCGGAACGATGCATGGCTTCGAGATGTCGGGCCAGGTCTTCGGAACGCTGGTCTATTTTCCCAATGACGCCGATCTTGGCCTGCCCGCCGAGCCGCAGCACCTGCGGTTCCGCAATGCGCAGTTTCAGACCGAACTGACCCAGCTTATCGACAACCTGCACCGCGAGGCCGAGCGCGACATGCCCGGCCGGGACCGCGCGGTGCGACTGCATGGCGGCCTTCTGGCCGTCTGGCTGGACCGTCAGGTCGCCGCCCAGCCAGAGGCCGAGTCCCGCCCCAGCAAGGCACGCCGCCTGACCGCCGCCTTCACCGCGCTGGTCGAACGCGATTTTCGCACCGGCAAATCAGTCAACGACTACGCCGCCGAACTTGGCGTGACCCCGACCCATCTGAGCCGGGTCTGCAATGCGGCATGCGGCCGCCCGGCATCGGCGCTTGTCGCCGACCGGGTGCATTATGAGGCGCGCCGCCTGCTGGCTGAAACCCGCACCCCGGTCAAGGATATCGCCCGCGATCTCGGCTTCAACTCGGCCGCCTATTTCACCCGCTCGTTTCTCAAGAAAACCGGAAAGACGCCCTCGGCCTTCCGCAAAAGCGGCTGACGCCGGGCAAAATACCCCGAAAAACCGTGTTTCCGGGGTTGCAACGCGGGCCGCTGTCGTTTTTGCTAGGGTCCGATGTCGCTTTCACGTACCGAAGTGACGAATGCGTGCGTTGACGCGGATGCGATTTCAGTGCGGAATGCGCAGGAGGGAGGGAGCATGCATTGATCTGACCGAAGCCACACGATCAGATGATGCCAAACGCCCCATCTTAACAAAAAATATGACGTGTTATTCAGGGAGAAGACAATGACGACAACGACACCCCATGGCAAGCCGGTGCATCCGGCGGCCCGTATGTATGCAGAGGAATTCAAGGCAGGCAAACTCAGCCGCCGCGAATTCATGACCCGCGCCTCGGCGCTGGGCGTTTCCACCGCCGGCGTTTACGGTCTGATCGGCCTGCAAGCCCCGGCCAAGGCCGAGGCCCATGCCAAGATGGGCGGCACGCTGCGCATCCAGATGGAAACCAAGTCGCTCAAGGATCCGCGGACATTCGACTGGTCCGAGATGGCCAACTTCAGCCGCGGCTGGCTGGAATACCTCGTCCGCTACAACCGCGACGGCACGTTCACCGGCCAGCTTCTAGAAAGCTGGGAGGTCAACGAGGACGCCACCGAATACACGCTAACCCTCCGTCAGGGCGTCAAGTGGAACAATGGCGACGACTTTACCGCTGATGATGTCGTCCACAACATCGCCCGCTGGTGCGACGCGAATGTCGAGGGCAACTCGATGGCCAGCCGCATGGGTGGACTGGTCGACGAGACCAGCAAGACGATGCGCGAAGGCGCCGTCACCGCCACCGACAGCCACACCGTGACGCTGACCCTGCCCGCGCCGGACATCACCATCATCGCAGGCGTGGCCGACTATCCGGCCGCGGTGGTGCACCAAACCTATGACAATGGCGATCCCTCGGCCGATCCGATCGGCACTGGTCCCTACCTGCCCGAGCAGAACGAAGTCGGCATCAAGCAGGTGCTGGTCAAGAATGGCGACCACGAATGGTGGGGCGACACCGGCTATCTCGACCGGATCGAGTTCATCGACCTCGGCACAGACATGTCCGCTGTCGTGGCGGCCGCAGATGCCGGCGAGATCGACATGACTTACCAGACGACCGGCGACTTCGTCGAGATCATGGACGGTCTGGACTGGAACAAGACCGAGGCCGTGACTTCAGCCACCATTGCCGTGCGCCCCAACCAGGACGCCGACGCCTACAAGGACGTCCGCGTCCGCAAGGCGCTGCAAATGGCGGTCGACAATGCGATCGTTCTGGAACTCGGCTATGCCGGCCTCGGCTCGGTCGCCGAAAACCACCATGTCTGCCCGATCCATCCGGAATATGCCGAATTGCCGCCGTTGGTCGTCGATCCTGCCGCCGCCAAGGCGATGATGGATGAAACCGACTTCGCCGATTTCGAGCACGAACTGATCTCGATCGACGATACATGGCAGGCCGCAACCTGCGATGCCGTCGCCGCCCAGATCCGCGACGCCGGCATCTCGGTCAAGCGGACGATCCTGCCCGGCTCGACCTTCTGGAACGACTGGACAAAGTATCCGTTCTCGGCCACCGAATGGAACATGCGTCCTCTCGGCGTGCAGGTTCTGGCGCTGGCCTATACCAGTGGTGCTGCGTGGAACGAGACGGCTTTCCGCAATCCGGAATTCGACGCTTTGCTGGCAGAAGCGATGTCGATCGCCGATGCCGACCAGCGGCGCGAAGTGATGGCCAAGATCGAGCAGCTGATGCAGGACGAAGGTGTGCTGATCCAGCCTTACTGGCGCTCGCTCTACCGCCACACGACCGAGAAGGTCATGGGTGCGGAAATGCACCCGACCTTCGAGATCCACATGGCGGACTACTGGATCGACGCCTGATCCGCATTTGGGGCCGCGCAGAGATGCGCGGCCCTTTTTGCCTTGACACGACCCCGGCACACGAAAATCTCGTGTTTTCAGAAGGGTCGGTTGCGACAGCCGAGGATAGTACATGCTGAAGTTCATTCTCAGGCGTCTGGGAACCATGATTCTGACGGCGCTTTGCCTGACCTTCATTGTCTTTTTTCTGACCAACCTGCCCCCCAACCTTGAAAAACTGGCCAAGTCCGAAGCCGGATCACGGATCAGCGACGCCGAAGTGCAAAGCTGGCTGGCAAAGAACGGCTATGCGCAGCCGCTTCTGGTGCGCTACGGCGAATGGCTGGGCGTGGTTCCGGGATGGACCGACGAAACCACGAGCGGCCAGATGACCGGCCGCTGCGTCAAACGCGGCATGACCGCTGAAGATGTACCGACCTTCTGCGGCATCCTGCAGGGCGAATGGGGATTCTCGACCGTGTTCAAGGATGAGGTCGACACGATCATCAGTCGCAGGCTGGGGCTGACCGGGATCCTGATGGGCTTCGTCATGCTGGTCATGGTGCCATCGGCGCTGGTGATCGGCGTGCTGGCCGGAATGCGCGAAGGCTCGCGGCTGGACCGAACGCTTTCGACCGCGTCCATCGCGACCACGGCGACCCCCGAATATGTCTCGGGCGTCATCTTCATCGCGGTCTTCGCCTCGTCTGCTGTCGGCCTCAAATGGTTCTCGGGCACGGCGACCTCGGCGATGGACAACATCACCTTCAACAACTTCACCCTGCCGGTGCTGACAATCGCGCTGTACGGTATCGGTTACATCGCCCGGATGACCCGCGCCTCGATGGCCGAGGTGATGACCGCGCAATATATCCGCACCGCGCGGCTGAAGGGCGTCAGCTTTCCGAATATCGTGTTGAAACACGCGCTCAGGAATGCTCTGATTGCGCCCTTCACCGTGATCATGCTGCAATTCCCGTGGCTTCTGAACGGCGTCGTGATCGTCGAGACCCTGTTCAACTACAAGGGCTTCGGCTGGACGCTGGTGGAGGCCGCTGGCAATAATGACATCGAGCTTCTTCTCGCCTGTTCGGTTGTCGCCGTCTTCGTCGTTCTGGTCACCCAGCTGATATCCGATATCGGTTATGTGTTCCTGAACCCGCGCATCAGAATTTCGTAAGGGGCTGCCGTCATGGAAGAACTCTCCTGGGGCAGCATCATCGCCCGTGTCTTCGCCCAGTTCTGGCCGGTGTGGATCGGCATGGTCGCGGTCTTCGCGCTGTCGATCTTCTACAAGCGCCGCCTCGGCCTTTACGGCAAGCTCTTCGACTCGTCGATCGGCATGGTCGGCTTTGCCATCGTGCTTTTCTGGTTCTTCACAGCGATCTTCGCCGACACGATCGCGATGTACGATCCGTTGCAGATCTCGTCAGGGATGAAGAACAAGGTGCCCGGTTCGCCCTTGGCCGATGGTACTGGCTATTACCTTCTGGGCGGCGACAGCCTGTCGCGCGACGTGTTCAGCCGCATGGTGATGGGCGCGCGCGAGGTACTGATCATTGCCCCCGCGGCCACGCTCTTCGCCTTCATGGTCGGGATCACGCTGGGCCTGCCCGCAGGCTATTTCGGCGGCCGGCTGGACACCTTCCTGTCGTTCCTTGCCAACCTCGTCCTGGCCTTTCCGGTGATCTTGCTCTTTTACCTTCTGGTAACACCTGAGATCGTCGAAACCGGTATTCCGAAATACCTTGCTGCGGTGCTGTTCCTGTTCCCGATCATCTTCCTGGTGATCCTCTTCAACAGCCGCTTCTTCGTGCAACCGAAAAAGCGCAACATTTACATCGCGATCACACTGGTGATCGGTTTGTGGATCTACCTTGGCCTTGCCTGGAACGCGGATCCGCTGGGCATCATCTCGATGCAGCCCAATATCCTGATCGTCTTCGTCTCGGTTGTGTTCGTGAACTCGCCCACGGTGTTCCGGATCGTGCGCGGCATCGTTTTCGACATCAAGACGCGGGACTATGTCGCGGCGGGCCAGACCCGTGGCGAAGGTCCTTGGTACATCATGCTGTGGGAAATCCTGCCCAATGCGCGAGGTCCGCTGATCGTGGATTTCTGCCTTAGGATCGGCTATACGACAATCCTGTTGGGAACCCTCGGCTTCTTCGGCCTTGGGGTTTCGCCCGACAGCCCCGACTGGGGGTCCACGATCAACGAAGGCCGACGCCTGCTGTCGATCTATCCGCACCCCGCCCTGGTCCCGGCGATCGCCTTGATGAGCCTCGTGCTTGGCCTCAACCTTCTGGCCGACGGCTTGCGCGAAGAAAGCCTGAGGGACTGAGGCACTGCCGCCTCAGGTCCTTAACGAACCTGTCAAAGCCCGCTTCGCGGGTTTGACACACAGATGAATGAACACGGAGACACGTCATGAGCCAGTCCTACGACGGTCCGATCCTCGAAATCAAAAACCTGTCGATTTCCTTCTTCACGCGCCTGCGTGAAATTCCTGCCGTCATGGACTTTTCCTGCACCGTCATGCCCGGCGAGGCGATGGGGCTGGTCGGCGAATCCGGTTGCGGAAAATCTACCGTTGCGCTTGGGGTGATGCAGGATCTCGGGGTCAACGGCCGCATCGTTGGCGGTTCGATAAAGTTCAAGGGCCGCGACCTGACGACGATGAGCCATGAAGAGCTGCGCAAGATCCGCGGCTCCGAAATCGCGATGATATATCAGGAGCCAATGGCTTCGCTGAACCCCGCCATGAAGATCGGCAGGCAACTGATGGAAGTGCCGATGATCCATGAAGGCGTGTCGGAATCCGAGGCGCGCAAGATGGCGATTCAGGTGATCATCGACGTGAGACTGCCTGATCCCGAGCGGATCCTCAAAGCCTTCCCGCACCAGTTGTCAGGCGGCCAGCAACAGCGCATCGTCATCGCGATGGCGCTGATGTCCAAGCCGGCGCTGCTGATCCTGGACGAACCGACAACGGCCCTTGATGTGACCGTCGAGGCGGGGATCGTCGCCCTGGTCAAGGACCTCGGCAAGAAGTACGGCACCTCGATGTTGTTCATTTCCCATAACCTGGGACTTATCCTCGAGACATGCGACCGGCTCTGCGTGATGTATTCCGGCGAGGCGGTCGAGACCGGATCAATCCACGACGTGTTCGATGTGATGCAGCATCCCTACACTCAGGCATTGTTCCGCTCGATCCCGCTTCCAAGCGCCAACAAGAACGACAGCCCCCTCGTCGCGATCCCTGGCAACTTTCCTCTGCCCCACGAACGGCCGCCGGGGTGCAATTTCGGTCCGCGCTGCGATTACTTCGAAAAGGGTCGTTGTGATGCGAAAGAGATCCCGATGGAAACCGTTCCGGGCAATGACCGGCACCAGACACGCTGCCTGAGATTCCAGGAAATCGACTGGAACGCACCGCCCAAGGCGAAGAAAAAATTCGAGAAGGTCGAACCGGGCAAGGTCGTTCTGAAAATGGAGGAACTGAAGAAATACTACGAGGTTTCGGCGAACAAGATGTTTGGTGGCGAAGCCAAGGTCGTGAAAGCCAACGAGACCCTGTCCTTCGAGGCACGTGAATCCGAGACCCTCGCCATTGTCGGTGAATCCGGCTGTGGCAAGTCCACTTTCGCGAAGGTTCTCATGGGGCTGGAGACTGCAACCTCTGGCAAGATCATGCTTTACGGTGAAGATATTCAGGACACGCCCATCGAGAAGCGGTCGACCGATACCGTGTCCGGTGTGCAGATGGTGTTCCAGAATCCATTCGACACGCTCAACCCGTCCTCGACCGTCGGCCGCCAGATCATCCGCGCATTGGAAATCTTCGGTGAAGGCAACAGCGACAAAGAGCGCCGCGAACGGATGCTGGAACTGCTGGATCTGGTGAAACTGCCGCGTGAATTCGCTGACCGGATGCCGCGACAATTGTCTGGTGGACAGAAGCAAAGGGTTGGCATCGCGCGGGCCTTTGCCGGTGGCGCCAAGATCGTCGTGGCCGACGAGCCCGTCTCGGCGCTGGATGTGTCGGTGCAGGCCGCAGTCACCGATCTCTTGATGGAGATCCAGCGCCAGAACCAGACGACGCTGCTGTTCATCAGCCATGACCTTTCGATCGTGCGCTATCTCGCCGATCGGGTGATGGTCATGTACCTGGGCCATGTGGTGGAACTCGGCAGTACCGACCAGGTCTTCTCGCCGCCCTACCACCCCTATACCGAGGCGCTGCTTTCGGCGGTCCCGATCGCCGATACACGGGTTAAGAAGAAGCATATCGTGCTGGAGGGCGACATCCCCTCGGCGATGAACCCGCCGCCGGGCTGCCCGTTCCAGACCCGTTGTGGCTGGAAATCGAAGGTTCCGGGAAATCTCTGCGAAAGAGAGGTTCCGCCAATGGTGAAGATGGCTGCTGGCCATGAGGTGAAGTGCCATCTGTCCGAAGAGCAATTCGCCAGCATGGAACCAGTGATCGAGATCGCGGCAGAGTAAGCCGTTGATCTTGAGATAAAACACCAAAAGCCCGAAGCCAGCCTTCGGGCTTTTCAGCTTCCCCAGATCACCTTCACATAATTCTGGGTTTCGCGGTACGGCGGCACGCCGGCATGTTTGGTCACCGCTTCCGGCCCGGCATTATAGGCCGCCAGTGCCAGCCGCCAGCTGCCGAACTTGTCGTACATCATCCGCAGATACCGCGCGCCGCCATCGAGGTTTGCCGACGGGTCATTCGGATCAACCCGCAAGAGCCGCGCCGTTTGCGGCATCAGCTGCGCCAGCCCGATCGCGCCTTTCGGTGATATGGCGTGCCTGTTCCAGCCGCTTTCCTGTTGCACCAGCCGCAGGAACAGGTCGGTCGGCACGCCGTGCCGTGTCGCCGCCGTCCTGGCGGTCGCAAGATACTGGCCCTTGTAGCCGCCATTGTAGCGGACAGTCGCGGCGTCGGTGTCAAACGGCCGTGTCGGCTGTAATCGCACCGAATTGGCGTATTGCTTGGCCGCCCGGCCATCCAGAACACTCAGTTGCGACTTAAAGAGCGCCGCCCGTGAACTGGTCGATAGTGTCAGATCGCCCGACTGGGCCATCCCGGCCAGACCAAAAATGCCGACCAGGGCAAAAACAAAAGTCTTATTCATCAAGCGTCCCTCGTATACCGGGCAATCTACCAAAATTCGCGGTGAAATCCAGAGCCAAGCCTCTTCCAGCCACCGGACCGCCGGTTATTGCATGCAGCACAGTCAACATTAGTCTTTCCTTAAGCCCTTCCGGGTGGTGTAACCGGGACTGAAAATTGCAGAGATTCGACGGGAGGCCAGAATGGCGGGATCGGTTAACAAGGTAATCATCGTAGGCAATCTGGGGCGCGACCCCGAAGTACGCACCTTCCAGAATGGCGGCAAGGTCTGCAATCTGCGGATCGCGACCTCGGAAAACTGGAAAGACAAGGCCACCGGCGAGCGGCGCGAGAAAACCGAATGGCACTCTGTCGCGATCTTCTCGGAACCGCTGGCGCGCATCGCCGAGCAATACCTGAAGAAGGGCTCGAAGGTCTATATCGAGGGTCAGCTGGAAACCCGCAAATGGCAGGACCAGAGCGGTGCCGACCGCTACTCCACCGAGATCGTTCTGCGCCCCTATCGCGGTGAACTGACGCTGCTTGACGGTCGCGGCGACAGTTCCGGCGGCGGGAGCGGCTATGGTGGCGATCAGGGCGGCGGCTATGAAAGCAGCTCGTCGGGCGGCGGCGGAAACTTCGGCGGCGCGTCCAGCGACATGGATGACGAGATTCCGTTTTAAGGCTGCCGCCGTTTTACCGCGGCATGGGGTTTAAGGGGGCTGAGGCATGACCTGGTCTTTTCCGGTCGGACGCATTCTGGGCACCGAGATCCGGATCCACGCAACCTTCTTCCTCTTGCTTCTGTGGATCGCGGTGGCGGCCTATATGCAGGGGGGTGCCGGTCTGGCGGTCAGCAACCTGCTGTTCGTGCTGGCCCTTTTCGCCTGTGTTCTGGCGCATGAATTCGGCCATATCCTGATGGCGCGTCGCTTTGGCATCCCGACACCGGATGTCACGTTGCTGCCGATCGGCGGCATGGCGCGGCTGGACCGGATCCCGGAAAAGCCCCTTCAGGAAATCGCCGTGGCGCTGGCCGGGCCAGCCGTCAACGTCGCGATCTGGCTGGTCCTGACGATTGCGCTGGGGGCCGAGACCCAATGGGCGGGGCTGGAAAATATCGACGACCCAACGCAGGGTTTCCTTGCGCGACTGGCTGTCGTCAACATCTTCCTTGTGCTTTTCAACATGATCCCGGCCTTTCCGATGGATGGTGGCCGGGTGTTCCGCGCCGCCATCGCACTTTGGGTCGGTCGGGTCCGCGCCACCCGGATCGCCGCGATGGCGGGGCAGACGCTGGCCTTTCTGTTCGGGTTTTTCGGTCTGATGATCGGCAATCCGATCCTGGTGCTGATCGCCGTTTTCGTCTTCATCGCAGCGACATCCGAGAATTCGGACGTGGCGATGCGCGAACTGGCGCGCAACATGAAAGCCCGCGAGGCGATGATCACCGCGTTCGAGCCGTTGGCGCCCGATGACAGCCTGCAGGCCGCCACGGCGGCGCTGATCCGGACAACGCAGCACGAATTCCCGGTGCAGGATGCGGACGGCAAGATCCTGGGGTTTCTGGACCGGAACGCGATTTTCGCGGCAATGTCCGCCGAGGGGCCGAAACCGGACGTTTCTCAGGTGATGATCTCGGACTTTCCCACGGTCACGCTGACGGCGCCGCTTCAATCGGCCCTCGACCATCTTGGACGCACGAAATCGCCCGCCGTGGCTGTCACCGACAGCGGCGGCCGGATGATCGGCTACATCACGCGCGAGAACATCGGTGAACTGATGGTTGTCGCGGGCCAGACCGGGCGTTAGCGGCCCCGCAAGGCCTCTGCCAAGACGTTCCTGACCACATCCGTATCGACGTCCGTCGCGACGAAGGCCCGCCCGATTGCGCGAGCGAGGATGAATCGCAGCTTGCCATCGAGCACCTTCTTGTCCTGCCCCATCAGCGCCAGCAGCGCATCGGCATCCGGCAGCGTGCCTGGAATGTCGGCAAGGTCGGTCTTCATGCCCATCCCCTTGAGATGCGCGCGGACGCGGCTTGGCTCTTCCTGCGGGCAAAGACCAAGCCGCGCAGAGGTCTCGAATGCCAACGCGCAACCGATCGCCACGCCTTCACCGTGCAGCAGTCGGTCGGAATAGCCGGTCGCGGCCTCCAGCGCATGGCAAAAGGTGTGTCCAAGGTTCAGCAGTGCCCGGTCGCCCTGCTCGGTCTCGTCGCGCACCACGATATCAGCTTTCATCTGGACCGAGCGTCGCACCGCCTCGGCGCGCAGGCCCGCATCGCCCTCTGCCAGAGCCGGGCCGTTGCGCTCTAGCCAGTCGAAGAAATCGACATCGCCCAAGAGACCGTATTTGACGACCTCGCCGTAGCCCGCCAGAAAGTCCCGCCTGGTCAGGGTGTCGAGCACCGAAATGTCGGCCAGAACCAGCGCAGGCTGATGAAACGCGCCGATCAGGTTCTTGCCGGACGGAGAGTTGATTCCTGTCTTGCCGCCGACCGAGCTGTCGACCTGCGCCAGCAGCGACGTCGGCACCTGAACGAACCGGACCCCTCGCCTGAGGATGGCAGCGGCAAACCCGGCCAGATCACCGATCACGCCGCCGCCCAGAGCCACCACAACATCGCGTCGTTCGATCTTCTCCGACAGCAGCCACTCGACAGCATGCGAAAGATTCGCCCAGTTCTTTGTTCCCTCGCCCGCCGGCAGGACCAGGGCGGTCGCCTCGATATCCGCCATGGCAAGCCCGGCTTTGAGCGCCTCGAGGTGCAGGGCGGCGACATTCTGATCCGTCAGCACCGCTACCCGGCGCCGATGGATGAGCGGGGCGATATGGCGACCCGCCTCGGCGACCAGCCCGGCTCCGATCCGCACGTCATAGGCGCGACCTTCAAGCGGGACATGAACTGTTTCCGTCATGTTTGCCTTTCCAGCACGTCGGGCCGCGTCGCAAGCGCCTCGATCACCCGATTTGCCATATCCTCGATGGAATAGTTCGCCCTTGCATCGACGACAAGGTCCGCCTCTGCATAACTCGGCTCCCGTGCCACGCAAAGCTTGCGCAGGGTCTGGCGCGGATTGGCGGTGCGCAGCAACGGGCGGGTCGATTTGTGCCGCACCCGGCTCCACAGCAGATCAGGATCCGCGCGCAACCAGACCGCTACCCCCTTGTCAGCAATGATCCGGCGGTTGCGCTCGGTCAGAAAGGCGCCGCCGCCTGTCGACAGGATGCCGCGCCTTTGTTCCAGCAGGCGGGTAATCACTTGCGTTTCCTTGTCGCGGAAGAACGGCTCGCCATCGCGCTCGAAGATCTCGGCTATGGTCATGTTCGCAGCGGCCTCGATCTCGGCATCCGAATCGAGGAACGGCACTTTCAACAGCCGGGATACGGCTGTGCCAACCGCAGTCTTGCCCGATCCCATCATCCCGACGAGGACAACGGTCTTTTTCAGCACATGACCCAACCGGCAGCGTCCCGCTTAAAAAAATCCAGTGTCCTGAATGGCGTGAACCGAAGGAAAATGCCATATATAAAAATATCAAACCGCCGAAGAGCGGTTGGGTTGAGGAATGAGGCAGAAAGGCAAAGCTATGTTTGGCAGGATTATCAAGGTGCTGCTGTTCTTGTTGCTAGTGGGTTTCATTGGTCTGACGGGATTTGCCTATCTTGGTGATCTGTCCCCCAATCAGTCCGAAAGGCGAGAACCGGTAACGCTGAATGCTGATTAGGTTCACGACGACCGGCGCCGCAGTTCTGGCGGCTTCACTGGGATGCGCGCAGGCGCAGGAGCCTCTTTCGGCGATCGACTGGCTGTCCGACAGCTTGGCCACTCCGGTGGCGGTCTCGCCAGGTGCCCGACAGGACGATATCGCGGTCTCGGCGACGCCAGAGGATGTGACCGTTAGCGAGCTGGGACAGACGTCACCCGATGCGGTCGGGCTTTTTCCGGTTGGGGTCACCGGTCTGTCGCCCGATCTTTGGGGCAGCAGCGCCTCTGTCGATCTGGCGCGCAGGTTCCGGGCCGAACGCCACGACACGCTGCCGGCGATGCAGGATCTGCTTTACAAGCTCCTGCTCGCCGAATTGGAGCCGCCGGTGGATTCCGGCCCGATCCCGATCCTGTTTCTGGCGCGCGTCGATACCCTCTTGGCGCTCGGCGCGGTGGAACAGGCGGATGCGCTGCTGCAACGTGCCGGCAATCAGAATCCAGAGATTTTTCGCCGCCGCTTCGACGCGTCGTTGCTGCTTGGAACCGAAAACCAGGTCTGCCGGACGATGCTGACCACGCCGGAACTCTCGCCGACCTATCCGACGCGGATCTTCTGCCTCGCGAGGGGCGGCAATTGGGACACCGCCGCCGTGACGCTGGAAACCGCTCGCGCGCTTGGCGTGATCTCGGATGCCGACGACGCGCTTCTGGCCACCTTCCTTGACCCCGACCTTGCCGAGGCCACATTGGTGTCGTCCGCCACATCGCGCCCCTCGCCGCTGGTTTTCCGGATGCTGGAAGCGATCGGAGAGCCACAGCCGACTGCCAACCTGCCGCGCGCTTTCGCCCATGCCGATCTGAACGACAATGCGGGCTGGAAAGCGCAGATCGAAGCCGCCGAGCGGCTGGTGCGCTCCGGCGCGATTGACCCGAACCGCTTGTTGGGGCTTTACACTGAACGCCGACCAGCCGCTTCGGGCGGCGTCTGGGACCGCGCGAGTGTGATCCAGCGGCTCGACACCGCCATCGCCGCGAAAGATGTCGCGGGTCTGGCCACCGCCCTGCCCGCCGCATGGCAGGCCATGACCGCGGTCGAACTGGAAACCGCCCTTGCCACGCTTTATGCGGACCGGCTGGCCGAGTTGCCACTGGACGGCGAAACCGCGGCGCTTGCCTATCGCATCCGGATGCTGTCGGATCAGTACGAAAGCGCCGCGCGCGCCCACGACCCGACCACCCCGCGCGACCGACTGCTGCGCGCCATTGCCACCGGCGACATGTCCGGCGTCACCGTCTCTGATCCTGTCGAGGCGGCAATCGTCGAAGGATTCGTCGGCACCGGGATACCTGTGCGCCTGCGGTCTCTGACGGACGAGAACCGTCTTGGCGAAGCCATCCTGCGGGCGATGGAGTTGTTCAGCGACGGCGCCCAAGGCGATCTGGATGAGGTCAGCGATGCGCTGACCTTCTTGCGCTCGGTCGGGCTGGAAGATACCGCCCGGCGCGCCGCGTTGCAGCTGCTGTTGCTGGAGCGGCGCGGATGACCACGATGATGCGCCGCATTCAGACCTTTCTGGAGGCGCAGGCCGCGGAACTCGATGCCGCCACAAATACCCAACTTGCCTATGCCCGCGATCTCAAGGATTTCGCAGGCTGGCTTGACCGCAAGACGCGCGAT
The DNA here is from genome assembly GCA_024637315.1 of Brevirhabdus sp. Taxonomy (GTDB): domain Bacteria; phylum Pseudomonadota; class Alphaproteobacteria; order Rhodobacterales; family Rhodobacteraceae; genus JAHEAO01. The sequence goes on along the minus strand of JAGXFH010000034.1, from coordinate 183,467 downwards.
TTCGACAATGCCACGCGCGACGATATCGAGGCCTATCTTATTTTCTGCGACGCACAGGGCCTGTCGCGGGCGACCCGCGCCCGAAGGCTGTCGGCGATCCGGCAGCTTTACCGCTTCGCCTTCGACGAAGGCTGGCGCAGCGAAAATCCGGCGATCCAGATCAAGGGACCGGGCCGCGACAAGCGACTGCCCAAAACGCTGTCGACGGACGAGGTCGGCAGGCTGCTGGGCAGCGCCCGCAGCACCGCCAAGGCGCCGGAAGATCAGGTGCGCGACACCTGCCTGATGGAACTGCTTTACGCCACAGGCATGCGGGTGTCGGAACTTGTCGGCCTGCCCGCGGCCGCCGCCCGCGGCGATCCCAGGATGCTGCTGATCCGCGGCAAGGGCGGCAAGGAGCGCATGGTGCCGCTGTCGCCGCCGGCGCGCGCGGCGCTCTCGGCCTGGCTGAAATGCCGCGACGCAAAAGCCGAGGCCGGCCATGCCGAAGGCAAGGCTCCCTCGAAATTCCTGTTTCCGTCGCGCGGCAAGCAGGGCCACCTGACCCGGCACTGGTTCTATGCCCGGATCAAGGACCTGGCCCTGCCCGCCGGCATCGCGCCGTCAAAGGTGACGCCGCACACATTACGCCATGCGTTCGCCACGCATCTTCTGGCCAATGGCGCCGATCTGCGCAGCATCCAGACCTTATTGGGCCATGCCGATGTTTCAACAACAGAGATCTATACGCATGTTCTGGATGAACGGCTGCGCGATCTGGTGCTCGACCATCACCCGCTGGCCAAGTCCTGACCCCGGCGCATCTGGGGCGGCAACACATCCTCGCTTGGCCAGATCCCGGTCAAGAGCGCCCGGTCATAGCCCTGTGTCAGACCCGCACGCACCATCACCGTCGCGGCAGCGGCGGCATCATAGTCCAGCCGCTCGATCCGCGCGCCGCGTTGGCCCAGAACCACGAACCGCGCCTGTTGCCGCCCGTCATGTGGCGGCATGCCGATAGCCCCGGCATTGATCCAGTGACGGATCCCGATCATCCGCTCGAAGGGGATGCCGCAATGCCCGGCCAGAACGGCGTCGACGGGGCCTGCAGCGGCCTCTGCCGCGGCGATTTCCGACCAGAACACCGCCTCGTCCGAAACCGGCCAGATGAAGCGCGCGACGTCCGAAACACCTCCATGAACCACAACATAGCGCTTGGTTTCATGCGTGAACGCCACGAGGTCCGGCAACCCGGCCATCCAGCCGCGCAGGTCCATGCCAATTCGCGCCGCGGCATGGGGATACCACCCCTGCGAAAGCAGATCACAGTCCGACCCCGCCTTGAAACCACAACCGCAATCGCCGGCCCCTGTTGCAATCTGTCGCTCGACATTCCCGGCCACAACCGCACAGCCGCTTGTCCGCGCGCGTTCGGCCACCTCGGCCGGGTTGGCGCAATAAGCGACGACATCGCCGGTGCAGATCATGTTGGCGGGCGGGATGCCGCGAGTCTTGGCTTCGGCAAAAAGCGCTTCCGTCGCCTGCAGGTTGGAGTAGCAGCCGCCAAAGACCAGCACCTCCCCCTCCAGCCGCCCCAGATCGCGGATCATCAACTCGCCGGACATCCCGCTATCCCTTGAATGCTGCACTGTGGATGCCCATAAGACAAAAACGCCCATGAAAGACAAGACGAATGGATACCGCCACACCTATCCTTGATACCGCCTTCTGGATTACGTCTGCCGCGATCATCGGCCTGCTGGTTCTCTCGGCCTTCTTTTCCGGTTCGGAAACCGCGCTGACCGCTGCTTCGCGCGGCAAGCTGCGGTCGCAGGCCGACAAGGGATCGAAGGGCGCTGAAAAAGCCCTGGAGATTACCGAGGACAACGAACGGCTGATCGGATCGGTCCTGCTGGGCAACAACCTGGTGAACATCCTCTCCGCCTCGCTGGCGACCGCATTGTTCACCAAGCTGTTCGGCCAGAACGGTATCGCTTTCGCGACTCTGGTGATGACCCTGCTGGTGCTGGTCTTCGCAGAGGTTCTGCCGAAAACCTACGCGATCACCAACCCCGAAGCCGCCGCGTCGCGGGTTTCTCCGATCATCCGCTACGTCATCGTGATCTTCTCGCCGGTCGTCTCTGCGGTCCGGACGCTGGTCCGCGGCATCCTCTGGGTCTTCGGCGTGCGCACCGATCCCGACAGCCACATCCTTGCCGTTCGGGAAGAGATCGTGGGCGCCATCACGCTTGGCCATGAAGGCGGCGCGGTCGAGAAAGAGGACCGCGACCGCCTGCTTGGAGCGCTCGACCTCAATGACCGCGCGGTGGAGGAGATCATGCTGCACCGCTCGGAAATAGAGATGCTGGACATTGACCTGTCGCCGCAGGAACTGCTCGAAGCGGTGCTGCATTCGGCCCATACCCGGCTGCCGCTCTACAAGGACGACCCGGAAAATATCGTCGGCGTCGTCCATGCCAAGGATCTGCTGAGGGCGATGTATGCGCGGACCCAGCAGGCCGAAACGCGGGGCGACGCCTTTGCGGGGTTCAATATTCTCGACGTCGCGATGAAGCCCTACTTCGTCCCCGAGACCACAGCGCTTGACGAACAGATGCGGCAATTCCTGCGCCGTCACACCCATTTCGCGCTGGTGGTGGATGAATACGGCACCTTGCAGGGCCTGATCACGCTTGAAGACATCCTTGAGGAAATCGTCGGCGAGATCACCGACGAATTCGACAGCGCCGAGACGGCCCCGCTGAAACGAACCGAGTCGGGCGACTGGCTGGTCGACGGCGCGATGACGATCCGCGACGTGAACCGCGCGACCGACTGGAACCTGCCCGATGACGAGGCAAATACCGTGGCCGGCCTGATGATTCACGAAGCCCAGACCATCCCGGCGCCAGGGCAGGTCTTCTCGTTCCATGGCTTTCGGTTCGAGGTAGTCACCCGCAAGGACAACCGTGTCACCCGGGTCAAGATCCGTCCTTTGTGATGCCGCGGACTTTCCGGGGTGGAAGCGCCCGGATGCCCCAAGGCCGAGGTCGCGCAAACGCTACCGCGCCTTGAAAAGCCCGCCCAATATACCGCGCACGATCCGACGTCCGGTCGTGCCCTTCAGTTCCTTGATCACAACCTTGGCCACCGACTCGCCGAAGCTGTCCGACCGGCTGCTGCGGCCCGACTTGCCATCGTAACGGCGCGCTTGCTGGAACTTAAGCTCCTCCGCTTCCAGCCGCTCGGCCTCACGTCCGGCATTTTCCGCCGCTCTTGCCGCCGCCTCTGCACGCGCGGCCAGCCGCTCGTGAGCAGAGTCGCGGTCGATCAAGGTTTCATACTTGCCCTTGATCGGCGATCTTTCCATTGCCGCCATCCGATCGGCGGCCGAGATCGGACCAAGCTGCGACGATGGCGGACGGATCAGCGTGCGCTCGACCATGCCGGGAATGCCCTTAGCCTCCAGCAGCGATGTCACCGCCTCGCCGACACCAACCTCGCGGATCGCCTCTTCGGTCGAGAACCGGGGGTTGTCGCGGTAGGTTTCGGCGGCCCGTTTCAACTCTCGCTGATCGCGTCCGGTGAACGCCCGCAACGCATGCTGAATACGGTTGCCCAGCTGGCCCAGAATGCCCTCGGGCACGTCCGCAGGGTTCTGGGTGATGAAATAGATGCCGACGCCCTTCGAGCGGATCAGCCGCGCCACCTGCTCGACCTTGTTGACAAGGGCTTTTGGGGCGTCGTCAAAAAGCAGATGCGCCTCGTCAAAGAAGAACACCATCTTCGGCTTGTCCGGGTCGCCGACCTCGGGCAACTCCTCGAACAGTTCCGACATCAGCCACAGCAGGAAGGTCGCATAGAGCCGCGGTGATCCCATCAGCCGATCAGAGGCCAGAATGGATATCCGTCCGCGCCCGTCCGTGTCGGTGCGCATCATGTCGGCCAGTTCCAACGCCGGTTCCCCGAACAGCTTTGTGCCGCCCTGGTTTTCCAGCACCAGCAGCGCCCGCTGGATCGCCCCGACCGAGCTGGTCGAGACATTGCCATAGCGCAGCGACAGGTCCTTAGAATTCTCCCCGACCCAGACCAGCAGGGCTTGCAGATCACGAAGGTCAAGAAGCGGCAGACTTTCCTCGTCCGACGCCCGAAAAGCGATGTTGAGCACGCCCTCCTGCGCCTCCGACAGCTCCATCAGACGCGACAGCAGCAGTGGCCCCATTTCGGCCACCGTGGTCCGGATCGGGTGGCCCTGCTCTCCGAACAGGTCCCAGAACGTCACCGGGAACGCCGAATAGGCATAATCGGCAAAACCGATCGTCGCCGCGCGCTTCATGAACGGGTCGTGCAGCTTGTGGCTTGCAGACCCGGCGACGGCCAGCCCGGACAGATCACCCTTCACATCCGACAGGAAGACCGGCACGCCGTTGGCCGAGAAGCTCTCTGCCAGGATCTGCAAGGTCACCGTCTTGCCGGTACCCGTCGCCCCGGCAATCAAGCCGTGGCGGTTGGCATATTTCAACAAAAGATGCTGCGCCGTGCCGTAGCCTTCGCCACCCCCACCTACGAATATCTGTCCGCTCACCCGTTAACTCCCGCACTGTTTCTCGCAACGTTCGGGGCCACAATACAAATTTAACCCATCTCTGCCAGTGTTGATGGTGATCGGGCGCGTATCTTCTTCGTCCGGTCTGACTTCCTCCCTGCAAGACTGGTCGCGCCCGCTTTGGCGCGACTTTTTTTACCAATTGGTTCAAAGACATGTTTCCCGATCTTGCCTGTTGACGGCCGTCGGGAATGCCCCTAACTTCCGTCCCAGTTAGTCGGCCAGTCCGACAGGGAGAGAAATAGGAAAGAAGGGTCCCTCGGGCCCTTTTTTCTTTTTGACCTCCAATTCCGGGCGGATCGGCGGATTGCCTCACATCCGGTCACATGCCCGGAAATCGGGCCTGACAGTCTCCAGTCATCGTGTTAATTGGCCCCGAACAACCCAAGTCTTACAGGAAATAAAAATGGCAGACCTTTCAAAGATTCTTTCGGCGCACATCGTCTCGGCGCTTCTGGCGACCGCCCCCGCGCTGGCGCAAGAATCCGGCACCGCCGCCGAAAGCGAAACCGGCGACGCCCCTGCGGCTGCGGCCGAACCGCAATCGCCCGCCAGCGATCTGGCCTTGGGCGAGCCCGTCACCGATCCGAACGCGCCCGGAACCACTTATGACAAGGAATCACATGGAGACTGGACGGTCCGCTGCATCCGCACCGAGGATGGCAACGATCCCTGCCAACTCTACCAGCTTTTGAAAGACGGACAGGGCAACTCGGTCGCCGAAATCAGCATGTTCGCCCTGCCGGAAACCGAACAGCCGGCAGCAGGGGCAACTGTCGCCGTGCCGCTTGAAACCCTGCTCACCGGGCAGATCACCCTGGCGATCGACAGCGGACAGCCCAAGCGCTATCCGTTCTCTTGGTGTTTGCAAACCGGCTGCTTCGCCCGGATCGGCTTTTCCGATGCCGAAGTGGCGGCCTTCAAGGCCGGATCGAAAGCGACGCTGACGATCGTGCCCTTGGTCGCCCCCGACCAGAGAGTGGATTTGACTCTTTCGCTGGCGGGATTCACCGCTGGCTACGATGCCGTCGCCTCGTTGAACGCCGAATAACTTCGTCGCCTGACATCAGCGCCGCCCATCGCGGGCGGCGTTTCTAGGTTCAGACCCGCCGCAGCGCTAGCACCGCGTTCAGCCCGCCAAAGGCAAAGGCATTCGACAGCGCCGCCTCGACCCTCGCCTCGCGCGCCACGTTCGGCACCACGTCCAGCGCACATTCCGGATCGGCCTCTTCATAGCCGATCGTCGGCGCCACGACCCCGTCGCGCAAGGCCATGATGCATGCCAGAAGCTCGACCGCACCGGTTCCGCCGATCAGGTGCCCGTGCATCGACTTGGTGGACGAGATCATCAGCTTGTCGGCATGGTGCCCGAACACATCCGCCACCGCGGCACATTCGGTCTTGTCATTCGCTGCGGTCCCGGTGCCATGCGCATTGATATAGCCGATCGCGTCCCGGTTCAGTCCAGCATCCTTTATTGCGCCCGAGATTGCCCTTGCGGCACCCTGTTTCGACGGCATGACGATATCGGCCGCGTCCGAGGTCATCGCGAAACCGATGACTTCAGCCAGCAACTCTGCCCCACGGGCCTTCGCGTGGTCGTAATCCTCGAAGACGAACACTGCCGCGCCCTCGCCTTGCACCATGCCGTTGCGGTTGGCGCTGAACGGGCGACAGGCATCCTTGGACATCACCCGCAGGCCTTCCCAGGCCTTGACGCCACCGAAGCAGAGCATCGATTCCGAGCCGCCGGTGACCATCGCCGTTGTCATTCCCGAACGGATCATGTGAAATGCCTGCCCCATCGCGTGATTGGACGAGGCGCAGGCCGTCGCCACCGTGAACGACGGCCCCTTTAGGTTCCATTCCATCGAGACGTGACTGGCCGCCGCATTGTTCATCAGCTTTGGCACGACGAAGGGATGCACCCGGTTCTTGCCCTCTTCATAGACGGTCCGGTAGTTTTCGTCCCATGTGTTCACCCCGCCGCCCGCGGTCCCCAGCACCACGCCGGACTGGCTTGCGAGTTCTCCCTCGAAATGCAGTCCGGATTGCGTGATCGCCTCTTTGGCGGCCAGCAGCGTGAACTGCGTGAAACGATCGTAGAGTGATATCTGCTGACGGTTGAAGTGGGTTTCGGGGTCGTAGCCATGGACCTGCCCGCCGATCTGAATCGACAGCCGTTCGACATCGCGGATCTTGAGCGGGCCGATCCCGCAGCGCCCCTCGCGCATCGCTTCAAGCGTGGCGGCTACGTCATGTCCAAGCGCGTTGATGGTCCCCGCGCCGGTGATGACGACGCGTTTCATTTTGCCTGATCTGCCACCAGTTTCTGCACCGCCTCGACGATCGACGCGACCGACGAGATGTCGAACGCGCTGGCCTTGGGATCATTGGCGTTGAACGGGACCTGAATGTCGAAGGTTTCCTCGATCGCGAAGATCGATTCCACCAGACCCAGGCTGTCGATGCCCAGATCTTCCAGCGTCTGATCCATCGAAATGTCCGAAACATCCAAAAGCGCCTGATCCGCAATGATCTGGATGACCCGATCCCTGACCGTTTCCGGCATGATGTTCCCCTGCTTCCGCGTCGCCGTCATTTAGTCATTCTGATTGGTCTTTGAAACCGATTTTTGAAGATTCTCGACAATCCCGAAAAGCCGCGGCAAGCGGCGCAGCGCCTTGTAGACCTCGATATGGGTGTCCATCTTCATCGCCGGATAGCCCAGAATCGCCCGTCCCGCCGGAACGTTCGACAGGATCTTGCTGGCCCCGCCCGCCACGACGCCATCGCCAAGCGTGATGTTATCCGCCACCCCGACCTGACCTCCCAGCACGACATTGTCGCCAAGCCTGGCCGAGCCGCCGACGGCGACATGCGCGCACAGCAGACAGTTTCGCCCGACCTGCACGTTATGGCCGACCTGTACCAACGCGTCGATCTTGGTGCCGTCGCCGATGCTGGTCGGTCGGATGGTGCCGGCGTCGACGCTGGAATTCGCGCCGATCTCTACGTTGTCGCCGATCACTACGCCACCCAGCGAATGGATTTTCAGCCAGTCCTGATCCTTTCGCGACTCTTCCGGTTTGCCCATTGTTTCGCGCACAGCTTCGACCTGCGATCTCTCGGACGTGACGAAACTGAAACCGTCAGCGCCGATAACCACCCCGGAATGCGCCATGAAGTGTTTGCCGATCCGGGTGTTCCGTCCGATCCGGACACCGGCAAGGATCAGCGCGTTGTCACCGATCTCGGCACCCGCCGCGATGCTGACATGGCTGTCGATGCGGCTTCCCCCGCCGATCACTGCACCGGCGCCGACCACGACATAGGGGCCCAGTGCGACATCCTTGCCAAGCCGTGCCGTCGTGTCGACAATCGCCGTCGGATGGATGCCGGCAGGCAGGGCATGGCCCGCGTCCAGCATCGCGGTCAAACCCGACAGGGCAAGACGCGGGCGATCGACGACGACCGCGGCCTTCAGCCGCAATGCCTGCCAATCCATGCCGCGCGCCAGCAATGCCGCAAGGGCCCGGCCCGCAGTCAGGCCATCGACATAGCGGGAATCCATCGCGATCGCCAACTGATCGGCCCCGGCGCTGGCCGGTTCCGCCGCGCCCGCGACGCGAAGGCTGGTATCGCCGACAGCCTCGCCGCCAAGCGCATTCGCAATTTCCAGTATCGTGTGGCTGGCCATCCAAACCCCCGCAGTCAGGGGCGCCTTCGGGACGCCCCGCTTTACGGGTGATTTAGCTTTGAACCGCCCGCAATACCACCCCGGCCTGCTGCAGCGCCGAGAATATCCGGGCGTCGCGGCCATAAATGTCGCGACGATAGTTCATCTGACCTTTCGCGCTGGTGAAGGCGGTTCGGTAAACCAGATGCACCGGCACCGGCTGGTCCAGAGGTACAACCGTTTCGATGCCGGTCGCGAGCTTCGACTTGAACAGGCCCTCGGGGTCGTTTGTCTGCCTGGCCAGCAGCGTGTAGGCAAAGTCGAACGGATCGGCCAGCCGGATGCAGCCATGGCTGAACGCCCTCACCTCGCGCCCGAAAAGGTTCTTGGACGGAGTGTCATGCAGGTAGATGTTGTACTTGTTGGGGAACATGAACTTGACCAGCCCCAGCGCATTGCCATCGGAAGGCGGTTGCTTCATCGCGAAGGGAAACGTTCTGGGCGTGTACTGGGTGAAATCCACCGCCCCCCGGTTCACCACCTGACCGCGGCTGTCGATGATCCGCAAATGCCCGGCGGCATTCGGGTTCTTCTGAAGCATCGGCAGGTATTCCTTGACGGTGATCGAGCGGGGCACGTTCCATGTCGGATTGATGACCATGAACTCCATCACATCCGAAAATTCCGGACTCCGCCGATCACGATCCGTCGCGCCGACGACCGAGCGGGTTTCGAACGTCACCTTGCCGTCATCGACGATGCGAGCGGTGAAATCGGTCAGGTTCACCCAGACATGCCGCTTGCCGAGCGGTCGGTTTATCCAGCGCTCTCGCTCCATCCCGACGATGATTGCCGCCAGCCGCTCTTCGGCCTCGACATTGATTTCGGACATGGTGCCGGGACCGGCAACGCCGTCTGGGTTCAGGCCATGGATCAGCTGAAACTGCTGAACCGCAGCCTGCATCGTTCCATCATAGACCTGGCCTGCAGTGCGGCGCATGAACCCCATCTGGATCAGACGATTGCGCAACGCCACGACATCCGCGCCAGACTCTCCGGGTTTCAGCGCCTTGGCCGGCACTTTCGGCCCCCAGCCACCCTGGCCGAGTTGCTTTTCCATCTCGAACTTGGCCTTCATCAGCCGGGTATATTCCGGTGACGAGGGCGGCAACGATTGCAGAAACCCCGCCGGGCTGGACTTGGCGAAGGCCGCCAGCGTCTGCGCGCGGCCCCGCAGCGGCACCTCCATTACCAGCCCGCTATCGACCTGGCTCGGCGTCAGGATGCCGGTCTGCACATCGGTCGCGTATTGCAGGAACAACCGGCTGAGTTCGACTTCGATCCTGCCCAGATCACGCTCTGACCTGACCGAGCGCAGATTGGCCTGAAGAAACTGCGCGTCATAGGATTTCGCCGGCAAGCCATGCGCATCCGCCGTCGCCAGCGTCTTGAGCAGCGCCGCGCGGCGCGATTTGTCCTTGTTGCTGTTGCCGGTCCAGATCGGCTGATAGCCGTTCTCCTTGTAGAACGCGGAAAGCGCGGCATCGCCGAAAGAGGCTTCTGCCACGGCCTGCATGAACGCCGTCACCTGCGCCTGCGCACCCGATCCGATCAGACCAAAGGCCAGCGCCAGACACAGAACAGCTCGGCGCAAAATCTCGGGTCGGGCCGTCAACAACACACTCATTTCAATAATCCTGTTTCCGCGTCAAATCTCTGCTTCTTTTGATACTTCACAACGGCACCAAGCGGCACAGTAACGATGTTCACGATTTTGCAAGACGTCGTAGGTGTCGCGCCTTTGCAACGAATTTCACGCCTGGCATCGTTAAGCGTTTGTTGTCATCTGTCAGCAATATCTCGCCGATCAGGCCGGTTTCGCCGCCTGCGACGTTTCTGTCCTTCCCCGGCGATTCCTGTTGTGGCATAGTCAAAAGGCACCTGGGGATAGAGGTGAAATCCGCTGCAAGGCGGAGACAGGCAAGCGACGGGACACGCACAGATATCATGACTGACATAAGCTCTAAGGGCCTTACGAGGCGTGCTTTGCTTGGCGCATTCGCAGCATCGGCTGTTGTGGCAGCGCCGACTTATTCCAACGCTTTCGGCTTTTTGCGCGGCGCTGGCGATATCCGCCGCGTCCGCATGTATTCCGGTCGGACCGGTGAAAGCATGGATACGATCTACTGGATCGAAGGCGAATACATCAAGGACGCGCTGCAAGAGATCAACTACTTCATGCGTGACTGGCGCACCGATCAGGCCGTTTCAATGGACGCGCGCACCGTCGACATCATGGCCGCCTCGCATTCGCTGCTGAATGTCAAAGAGCCCTACATGCTGCTCTCTGGCTATCGCTCGCCGCAGACCAATGCCATGCTTCGGTCGCGCTCCGGCGGCGTCGCCCGCAATTCGCTGCACATGAAGGGTCAGGCGGCCGACCTGCGGCTGAAGTCGCGCTCGGTCGCACAGATGGCGCAAGCCGCAGCGGCCTGTGCGTCTGGCGGCGTCGGCAGCTACTCCCGCTCGAATTTCGTGCACATGGATTGCGGCACCGTCCGCACCTGGGGCGGCTAGACCCACTCGGTCCAACCCGAACAAACGCCGCAGTTCGCGGCGTTTTTCATGTCCGCCCGTCGGTTTCTTCCGAACGGGCCTTTGCAGCGCGAAACCCAAAAGGTTACAGCGTTTCGGGAATCAGTTGAGACAGAAAGCATCGAATTCGCGTTCGAGCGCAGCAACAGGCAGCGCAATTCCGATTCAATCTCTTTTCGAAACGCCTTATAAAAAGACTTCGCAACCGAAAGGCCGCACCATGCTTCAGAAAGCCGCCTCGCTCTCCCGGCTCGGCACCGAATCCGCGTTCGAGGTTCTGGCCCGCGCGCAGGCGCTTGCGGCGCAAGGCAAGGACATCATCAACCTTGGCATAGGCCAGCCCGATTTTCGCACCCCCGATAACATCGTCGAGGCCGGAATCAAGGCGCTGCGCGACGGCCATCATGGCTACACCCCGGCCAACGGCATTCCTGCCCTCCGAGAGGCGGTCGCCGCCGATCTGCACAAGCGTCACGGCGCAGAGGTGAACCCGGACAACGTCATCGTTGTCCCCGGCGGCAAGCCGACGATGTTTTTCGCGGTCCTGATCTTCGGTGAACCGGGCGCCGAAATCATGTATCCCAATCCCGGTTTTCCGATCTACGAATCCGTCATCAATTATTCCGGCGCCACGCCGGTACCCTTCGCGCTGAAGGAGGAAAACGGGTTCGCGTTCGATGCCGATGACCTGCTGTCCAGGATCACGCCGCAAACGCGACTGATCATCATCAACAGCCCCGCCAACCCGACCGGCGGCGTGACCCCGAAGGATCAGATCGACAAGCTGGTCTCCGGTCTCGCGGATCACCCGCATGTCGCGCTGCTGTCGGATGAGATCTACAGCCAGATGCTCTATGACGGACGAGAGCATGTCAGCCTGTTGCAATATCCCGAGATCCGCGACCGGCTGATCATGCTCGATGGCTGGTCCAAGACCTATGCCATGACCGGTTGGCGGCTGGGATATGCGGTCTGGCCCGCGGACCTCGTCGCCGACGCGACGCGGCTTTGCATCAACGACCATTCCTGCGTGAACGCCGCGGCCCAGTACGCGGGACTCGCCGCGCTTGTTGGCCCACAGGACGCCGTGCGCGACATGGTCGCCTCCTTCGACACCCGCCGCAAGATCATCGTGGACGAGTTGAACGCCCTGCCCGGTTTCCGCTGCGCCGACGCCGCAGGCGCGTTCTATGCCTTCCCCAACATTGAAGGCACCGGCCTGACCTCGCGCGAGGCGCAGGACAAGTTCCTGTCAGAGGCTGGAATCGCCACCGTCTCTGGCACCAGTTTCGGGAAATGGGGCGAAGGTTACGTCCGGTTCTCCTACGCCAACAGCGCCGAAAACATCCGCGAGGCGCTGCGGCGGATCAGGGAAGTGCTTTAAGGTCTGGTGCACCCGACAGGATTCGAACCTGTGGCCTCTGCCTTCGGAGGGCAGCGCTCTATCCAGCTGAGCTACGGGTGCCTTCGAGGCGGTATAGCCGCGCCACCGGGGCCCTGCAATCGGGAAAATCAGCCGAACAGCTCATGACAAAGTTCCAGACCGTCAATCAGCGCATCGACCTCGGCTTCGGTGTTGTAAAGCCCGAACGATGCTCGGCAGGTCGCGGTCACCCCCAGATGGTCCATCAGCGGCTGGGCGCAATGATGCCCGGCACGGACCGCGATACCGCGTTTGTCGAGCACCGTCGAAATATCATGCGCATGTGCTGGCCCATCCAGCGTGAACGAGAATATCGCCGCCTTGTCAGCGGTTTGCCCCTGGATCTGCAACCAGTTCAAACCGGTCAGCCGGGTTTGCGCATAGCTGCTGATCCGCACCTCCTGCGCCGCGATCTGATCCATTCCGAGATCCGTCAGATAGTCCAGCGCCGCACCCAGCCCGATCGTGGCCACGATGCCCGGCGTTCCGGCCTCGAATTTCATCGGCGGATCGTTATAGGTCACGTGGTCGCGCGTCACTTCGCGGATCATGTCGCCACCACCCATGAAGGGCCGCATCTCGGCCAGCCTTTCGCGCTTGCAATAGATCGCGCCGGACCCGGACGGGCCATAAAGCTTGTGGCCGGTGATGGCATAGAAATCGCAGCCGATATCCTGCACGTCTACCGGCATGTGCACCGCCGCCTGAGAACCGTCGACCAGCACCGGAATGCCGCGCGCATGGGCGGCCTCGGTGATCGCCTTCACATCCACTTTGGTACCCAAGACATTGGAAAGATGAGTGATTGCGACCAACTTTGTCCTGTCGTTCATGGCATCGATAATCTTCTGGCTATCGAGCGCCCCGATCGCATCCGACTCGACCCAACGCAGCGCCACGCCCTGCCGTTCGCGCAGGAAATGCCACGGCACGATGTTGGCGTGATGCTCCATCACCGACAACAGGATCTCGTCGCCCGCCTTCATTCGCGGCATCGCCCAGCCATAGGCGACCATGTTGATGCCCTCGGTGGTGCCGGTGTTCAGCACGACCTCGTCTTCCGAACCGGCATTGAGGAACCGCGCGATCTTGCCGCGCACAGCCTCGTATTGTTCAGTCATCAGGTTGGAAAGGTGGTGCAGGCCCCTGTGAACATTGGAGTACTCCAGAGAGTAGGCACGGGTCACAGCGTCGATCACCGCTTGCGGCTTTTGTGCCGACGCGCCGTTGTCCAGATAGACCAGTGGCTTGCCGTTGACCTCGCGGTTGAGAATCGGGAAGTCGGCGCGAATTTTCTCAACGTCAAACATCGGACACTCCTGGAAACTCGATGCCGGACATTCCGATCAGGACCGACAACAGAATGGCAAGCGCGAACATGCCCAGGAAGATTCCCAGGAACACGGTCAGCGGCGATTTGAATTCATGCAGTTCCATGATGAACTGTGTCAGCATCCAGAAGAACAGTCCGACCCCGGCAATTCCCACCAGGAACGCCAGAAGCGGCGAGACCAGCAGCAGCAGCATCTGCGCGAGTTGCAGGCAGATCATCACGAATTGCAGCCAGACAACCAGGATGATCGCGCCGTCGAAACTGCCCGAGCCGCCCAGTCGCCGCCCGACATAATGAATTGCGAAGACCGCGAAGAGCATCAGCACCAGCTGCACGACACCCAGCATGAAGGGCGATGCGGCGAAGAACCCGACATTACTATCCCCACCGCCCGAAAGCAGCACCGAAACCTTGGCCAGGATCGCGCTGATCACCACCGTCAGCAAGAGCATGTTCCAGCGGTCCTGCCGCGTCACGTCCAAAGACAAGACCATTCGGGCGCCCGCCCGGGGATCCCTGATCGTCAGGATTGCGGCCTGGGCGAGGCCATTCAGCGACAGGTCCATCAAGCAGCCCCCCCTTTTTCGGCTTCATAAAGCGACAGCATCCAGACCGCAATGAAGCTGGCAAAAGCCAGTGCGCCGGTCAGCGCCTTGACGGCGGCGACGCCCGGCAGTCCGGCCACCAGCCCATTCACGATCCAGAGCGGGGCCGCCACCAGAAGCGACCAGAACAGCGCCAGCCGCGCCTCATACCAATCCCCCTTCCCGCCTGCCAACCGGGCGATGATGCGCGACAGGGCGGCAATGGCGTAAAGCGCCAGCGGCGCCAGAAACAACCAGCCCAGAAGCGCGCCGCCAATGCGGATGTCGAACGGCATCGAGGGGTCGGCCTCTGCCAGGCTGGCAAGCCGCGGCCATTGCGCGACAAAGATCAGCAGGCAGGCGCTGATCAGAAAGACCAGCGCCCGATCCTCGCGTTTGCCATGGCCCAACTGGTGCCGCATCACCTGCCGGGGATGCCGCCATGCACGGATTATGTCGCCGGTGACCGCCATCAGCTGTGGTGGCGCTGCAACCAGCCGTCGAGCCGCGACAGGATGTCGGCGGAGATCGCGGGATCGTCGATCTCGTCGATCGCCTCGGCCAGAAACGCCAGCACCAGCAGGTCCTGCGCCTGCCCCTCGGGCACCCCGCGAGAGCGCAGATAAAACAGCGCATCCTCGTCTATCGCGCCAGAAGTCGAGCCATGCGAGCAGGCCACGTCATCGGCATAGATCTCCAGCTCTGGCTTGGCCAGAAACTGCGCATTGTCATCCAGCATCAGTGACTGGCTGATCTGGTAACCGTCGGTTTTCTGGGCATCCTTCTTGACAAGGATCTTGCCCTGAAAAACGCCTGTCGCGCCGTTGCGCAGGACCTTCTTGAACACCTGACGGCTTTCGCAGGCCACCGCGTCATGGGTCACGAACACCGTGTCGTCATGGTGAAAATCGCCGTCCCCTACAGCCGCCCCCGCGACATGCGCCACCGCGTTGTCGCCGGTCAGTTCGACCACCACCTCGTTGCGCGTCAGTACGCCGTTCACCGTCAGGGTAAAGCTCTTGAAAGTGCTTTCGGCCCCGAGCCGCGCAAAGACATGCGTCGCCGCGCGGCGTTCATGGTCGCGGCCTTGCGCCCGGACGTGATGGAAAGACGCGCCATCGGCCACATCGACCTCCATCACTTTGTTGAACCGCGCCGCGGCGGGGCCGTTCTCCAACAGCGTCAACTCGGCGCCTTCCTCGACCCGAATCACGTGATGCAGGATCGCGTCCGATGTTTCGGACCGGTGCAGATACTCCACTGACACCGGCATGGCCGCCTTGCCGCTCGCGCGGATCAACAGCCCGTCGCTGGCAAACGCGGTATTGAGTGCTGCAAAGGGGCGCGCTACCGGGGTCTGGCCGCGCGCCTCGAAGGCACCGTAAATGTCCCTTGCCCAATGAATGTCGGTCGCGCCGGCCTCTGCCAGTCGCTCGATCGTGACACCTGCCAGCGCCAGATCATCAGAGGCATAGGCATCGAACACGCCATCGACAAAGACGATCCTGAGCCGGTCTATCTGTCCGAAAATCGGGCTTTCATCGGCGTCGAACAGGCACGCTGCCGGGGCCTCTGCCTGCACCAGAGTCGCCGGGTTGGTGTATTTCCAATACTCATCCCGCCGCGTTGGCAGCCCCATCGCCCTCACCCGGCCAAGCGCATCCTGACGCGCCGCCTTCGCCCAGGTCGCGCCTTCGGGCAGGCTCAAAGCCTCCAGCCGCGTTGCGGTGGCTTCCTGTTTCGCCGCAGCCAAAGCCATCAGGCCACCTCCTCGACCATGCCGACATAGCCGCTGGTCTCGACCTCCAGCGCCAGGTCCGGGCCGCCGGTTTTCACGATCCGGCCATCGGCCATGATATGCACGACATCGGGCCGGATGTGATCCAGAAGCCGCTGGTAATGGGTGATGACAAGGAACGACCGGCCCGCGCTGCGCAGCGCATTCACCCCCTCGGCCACCAGCTTCATGGCATCGACGTCAAGCCCGGAATCGGTTTCATCGAGGATGCACATCTTCGGTTCCAGCATCGCCATCTGCAGGATCTCGTTGCGCTTCTTCTCGCCGCCGGAAAAGCCGACATTGACCGGCCGCTTCAGCATCTCGGCGTCGATCTGCAACGATTTCGCTTTCGCCCGGATGGTCTTGAGGAAATCGGTCGACGACATCTCCTCTTCGCCCCTCGCCTTCCTCTGCGCGTTCACCGCGGTCCGCAGGAAGGTCATGTTGCCGACGCCAGGGATCTCGACCGGATACTGAAACGCCAGGAACAGCCCCGCCGCCGCGCGCTCTTCGGGATCGAGGGCCAACAGGTCAACACCGTCCAGTTCCGCCGAACCCTCGGTGACCTCGTAGCCGTCGCGACCGGCCAGAACATAGGACAAAGTCGATTTGCCCGACCCGTTCGGCCCCATGATCGCATGCACCTGGCCATCCTCGACCGTCAGATCGACGCCCTTGAGGATCGCCTTGTCCTCTTCCTGAAGTTTAACGTGCAGATTATTGATATTCAACATTTTATCTTCCTTCATTCAACTTTGAGGCGGCGGCTTGGGCGCCGGTGCCGGACCGCGCCGCTTGCGTTGGTCCGGTGCGAACGCGATCCAGCCCGGCGCTCTTCGCGAGCCGCGCGAAACTTGCCTTCACCCATTTGACTGTGACTTCGTTTCGACCGGCCTTGGCGGCTATTCCATCCGCAAGACCGCGGGCATTGCCGGAGCCTGTTCCGCGCCGCCGCCCAGCACGAACGATTCGCCCCGGAACAGGATCGACTGCGGTTCGGTGCTGTCGATCACCGCTGTCACCCATTCGGGAGAAAACGCCATCTCGAATGCGCCCGGCAAGATATGAACCAGATTGTGCATCACGCCGATCATTGCCAGTATGCCGACCGTCCTGGCGGTCTCTTGCAGCTTGCCGGACGGCCGGAACAGCCACTTCAGCACCAGGCCGAGGGCCAGCGCCACGCCGCCGTCGATCGCCATCATCATATCGGCATCCTCGCCGATCAGCGAGCCGCCCAGCAGCATGTGCCGCGCCCATCGGGTGACCAGCACCGCAAGCATCCCGATCAGCACCGCCCCGACGATCGAGGCGGGATAGCCGATCGTATCGCGCAACGATGGCAGCGGCGATGCCGCCCGCTTGCGCTTCTTGCCCGTGGTCGGTTCCTCTGCCGGGCCGACATAGACCTGCCGCATGGTATTCTCGCCTCCGGCAGATATCCGCTGCAGGCGATTGGCAAATTGCTGTTTCTGTCGGTCGGGGTTGATCATTCTCTCCGCCCACCCGTTGAACTCTTGCAGAGTGGATCAGGCGAATTAGGCAGCAATGGGACGCAGGTGGTTCGTTTTCGGGTTTCGAAATGATGAACGACACGCCCGATCCAACCCGGATCGGCGCATGCCGAGGCATAACTGAAGCGTGAACCGATGCCTGCGACATTCAGCCAACCGAACCTTCCAGAGAGATCGCCACAAGCTGTTGCGCTTCCATCGCGAATTCCATCGGCAGCGCCTGCAGCACGTCCTTGCAGAACCCGTTGACGACAAGCGCCACCGCCTCTTCCTCGTCCATGCCGCGCTGGCGGCAGTAGAACAGCTGATCGTCATCCACCTTGCTGGTCGTCGCCTCGTGCTCGACCCGGCTCGAATTGTTCTTCACCTCGATGTAAGGCACCGTATGCGCGCCACAATCGCCGCCGATCAGCAAGCTGTCGCACTGCGTGTAATTGCGGCTGTTCGTCGCCTTGGGGTGCATCGAGACCAGCCCGCGATAGGTGTTCTGCGCGCGACCGGCGCTTATCCCTTTCGAGACGATCCGGCTTTTGGTGTTCTTGCCCAGATGCACCATCTTGGTGCCGGTATCGGCCTGCTGGTAATTGTTGGTGATGGCGATGGAATAGAATTCGCCCTGGCTCTCGTCGCCGCGCAGGATGCAGCTTGGATATTTCCAGGTCACGGCGCTGCCGGTCTCGACCTGCGTCCACATCACCTTGGCCCGCGCCTCGCGGCAATCGGCCCGTTTGGTGACGAAGTTGTAGATCCCACCCTTGCCGTCCTCATCGCCGGGATACCAGTTCTGCACGGTGGAATACTTGACCTCGGCATCTTCCAGCACGACGATCTCGACCACCGCCGCATGCAACTGCGTGGTGTCGCGCTTGGGCGCGGTGCAACCTTCGAGATAGGACACATAGCTGCCCTTGTCGGCGATGATCAGGGTCCGCTCGAACTGGCCGGTATTCTCGGCATTGATCCGGAAATAGGTGGAAAGCTCCATCGGGCAGCGCACCCCGGGCGGTACGTAGACGAACGATCCGTCCGAGAACACCGCCGAGTTCAGCGTCGCGAAGAAGTTGTCCGAGGCCGGCACCACGGTGCCCAGATATTTCCTCACCAAGTCCGGATGCTCGCGGATCGCCTCCGAGATCGAGCAGAAGATCACCCCCGCCTTCTTGAGTTCGGCCTGAAAGGTCGTGCCGAGGGAAACGGAATCAAAGACCGCATCGACGGCCACCCGTCGCCCCTCGGCAGGCGCGGTCTCGGCGCCCTCGACGCCGGCCAGGATCATCTGTTCCTGCAGCGGAATCCCCAGCTTTTCGTAGGTGGCAAGCAACTTCGGATCGACCTCGTCCAGCGACTTCGGCTTGATCTCCATGCTTTTCGGGCGGGCGTAGTAATACTGGTCCTGATAGTCGATCTGGGGGTAATTGACCATCGCCCAGGTCGGCTCGTCCATCTTCGTCCAGCGTTCGAACGCGCCCAGACGCCATTCGGCCATCCAGTCCGGCTCGCCGTTCTTGCTGGAAATCAGCCGCACGATATCGGGGGTCACACCCTTGGGGGCATACTCCATCTCGATATCGGTTTCCCAACCGTATTTGTACTTTCCCGACAAGGACTTGACGGCATCCACCGTGTCCTGATCGACACCCTCTTTCACATCGACTTTGTCCAAAGCAGTCATCTTAGTCGCCTTTCCTCACGCGGCCTTCGCGCGAAACTTCCCGTGGGCTGCGGCCCAAGCATCGGCAAAGCGCAGCACCTCGTCTTTCGTCGTTTGTGGCCCAAGCGAGACCCTGATCGCACTCGCACTGGTCCTTTCATCAAATCCCATCGCCTGCAACACCCGGCTAGGCTTTACCTTGCCGGAAGAGCAGGCCGAGCCTGCCGAAATCGCGAACCCCGCCAGATCCATCTGCATGACCTGGGTTTCGCCCTTCCAGCCGGGCGTCACGATGCAACTTGTATTGGGCAATCGTCGCGCGCCCTGTCCGGCAAAGATAGTGCCCGGCGCCGCATCCGCAACCGCCGCTTCCAGAAGATCGCGCAATTCCGCAACCTCTTGCCATACGCCGATCGCCATATCCTGCGCCGCCGCTTTCGCCGCCGCGCCGAACCCGGCAATGCCGATCACATTCTCGGTGCCGGACCGGCGGCCCATCTCCTGCCCGCCGCCCAGGATCCGCGGCGCGACCGATAGACCCTGGCGCAGCACCAAGGCGCCCATACCCTTCGGCCCGCCCAACTTGTGGGCCGAGATCATCGCCATCCCCGCCCCCAGCCAGTTGAACGCCACCGGCACCTTGCCGAAGGCCTGCGTCGCATCCGTCGCCGCCAGCCCCTCCGGCAGATCCTGCATCACGCCGGTCTCAGGGTTCGCCAGCTGCAATGCGGTTGCTGCCGCATCGTCAACTCTGACCAGACCGTCCGGGGCCACCGGCACGTCGGCCTGGCACCAGCTCGTTACCGCATCGTGCTCGATCGCAGCACACCGAAGGCCGCGCCCGGCCAGCGCCAAAGCCGCCGCCTCCGTCGCCCCGGATGTAAAGACGATGTCCGCCCCGTCCGCCCCGAACGCCTCGGCCACCTCAACACGTGCCGCCTCGATCATCGCCTTGGCGGCGCGGCCCTCGGCATGCACGCTCGACGGATTTCCGACGATGTCCATCGCCGCCGCCATTGCCGTCCGCGCCTCAGCCCTCAGCGGCGCCGTCGCGTTCCAGTCAAGGTAGGTCCGTGTCCTCATCGCCCGATCCCGTGCATCATTCGTCCGAAAATATCCCCGCCGGAGGCTCCGGCCCGCAGGGCCATATCCGTTGCCGCGCGCAAGCGCGGCGCACCATCAAGACAGCGTGTCATGCGTCATCCACCACGGTAAACAGCACCGGAACGGCGGGACAGGGGGTCAGTTCATTGCCGACCACATCCGACAGCCGGGTCTGATGCAGGAACACGTAGACATGCGCCGACAGCCCCTCCCACAGTCGGTTGGTCAGCGATTGCGCCCGTGTGCCCGAAACCGCGCCCGAGGCACCGGCACCGGTATGCATCGCGCTCACCGTCTCATCGACCGCCGCCAGAATATCCGACACCCTGACCTCCGAAGCCGGCTTCGCCAGCTTGTAGCCGCCGCCCGGCCCGCGCACTGATGTCACCAGCCCGGCCCGGCGCAGCCTGACGAACAACTGCTCCAGATAGGGCAACGAAATGTCCTGCCGCTTCGAGATTTCGGCCAGCGAACTCAGCGTTCCGGCGCGTTGTGTCGCCAGATCGGCCAAGGCCACCATCGCATACCGACCCTTGGTGCTCAGTTTCACGCCCGAATACCTGCAAATTCATTGACGTCAGACGATTGCATCATTACCTGACTACCAGCCCAGACCCGCCCTGATGCGGGCGATTTAGAATTGTTCTAAAGTGTCCGAGCAAATTCGTCAAGAATTCGACCGACACTTTTCGCTGTAACGAAAGAGACGCATGCCCGAAGTCATTTTCCCCGGTCCCGAAGGCCGCCTTGAAGGCCGCTATCACCCGCAAAGGGAAAAGGACGCGCCGATCGCGATCATCCTGCACCCACATCCGCAATTCGGCGGCACGATGAACAACCGGGTGGTCTACAACCTGCACTATGCGTTCCTCAACATGGGCTTCACCGTGTTGCGTTTCAATTTCCGCGGCGTCGGGCGCAGCCAGGGCGAATACGATCAGGGCATCGGCGAGCTTTCCGACGCCGCCTCCGCCCTTGATTACCTGCAATCGATGAACCAGAACTCCAAGCATTGCTGGGTAGCGGGCTTTTCCTTCGGCGCCTGGATCGGGATGCAGTTGCTGATGCGCCGGCCCGAGATCACCGGCTTCATCAGCGTTTCGCCGCCGGCGAACATGTACGATTTCTCGTTCCTCGCCCCCTGCCCGGCTTCGGGCCTGATCATCAATGGCACTGCCGACCGCGTGGCGCCGCCGCGTGACACCCATCTGCTGGTGGAGAAACTGCACGAGCAGAAGGGCATCACCATCACCCATACGGAAATCGAGGGGGCTGGCCACTTCTTCGAGGATCCGCACATGGATACGATGATCGGCACGGTCGATGACTATGTCCGCCGCCGGCTGACCGAATCCTCGCGCTGATCCCAATCAAAGCTGGAGCAAAGGACAATGTCCAAAGTCGACGAGATCGCCGAAAAGCTTGCGCTTGACGCGCTTGATTACGAAAAGACGACCGGAAACGGGTCGGTCGTGACAGAGATCGGCAAGATCGTCGGCGCGTCCTCTTCCACCTTGCAGGATGCTTACCTGACCGCCGTCCGTGTCCTGCGCGCCGAGAAGCTGGCGCGCGCCTATCTCGAAGAGATGAAAACCAAGGGTGCGTCCAGCCTGACCGTCGCCATTGACGCCGACGACTAGCAATCCGTGCCCGAAGGTGCCGCGTGACCTTGCCGAATGTTACAGAGATCCGCTGATGGCCGTCGAATTCTCGGGACTTGGGCGCACGCAGGAATACCTCAAGCAGATCGTCTTCGGCGGCAATGACGGCATCGTCACCACCTTCGCGATCGTTGCCGGCTTTCAGGGGGCCAATGCCGAAGGTGCCGCCGAGGTCGGTGCGCTTGCCGTGCTGGTCTTCGGCTTTGCCAATCTTTTCGCCGACGCCGTCTCGATGGGGCTGGGAGAGTTCCTTTCGGGCCGTTCGGAACGCGATCTCTACACCGCCCAGCACAGCGACGTTCTGCACCGCATAGACGCAGACCCGCACGGAGAGGCCGCAACACTGGCCGATCAGTTGCGGGATCGCGGCATGGCCGCCGAAGACGTCCAGCCGCTCGCCGCGATCTTCGCGCGCAACCCCGACCTGCTCGCCGAGATGGTTCTGAGCTATGGCCAGAACATGCCGGAACCGGATCACGGCAACCTGCGCGCCCGGGCGCTGATGACCTTCCTGGCCTTCGTGGTTTTCGGCTTCGTGCCGATCTCTGCCTTCGTCTTTCTGCCCGCCTCGGGCGGCACCTTTATCATCGCCAGCGTGGCAACGGCACTTGCCCTCGTGGCGCTTGGATTGCTGCGCTGGAACGCGACCGACGAAAGCCTGCTCCGCTGCGTCGGAGAGACGGTGCTGGTCGGCGGCATCTGCGCCGCCGTCGCCTATGCCGTGGGCGGGTTCGTCGGCACCGTCGGCTGACCGTATACGATAGTATACCATCTTCCCCCCCGACCGACTTTAGGCTATCACCCGCGAAATCCTGATTCACAAATGTTCAGCGAGGGACACCCGAATGACCAAGATCAAAGTCGAAAACCCGGTCGTCGAGCTTGACGGCGACGAAATGACCCGGATCATCTGGGACTTCATCAAGAAGAAACTGATCCTGCCCTATCTCGACATCGACCTGCTCTACTACGACCTTGGCATGGAAGAACGCGATCGCACCGACGACCAGATCACCATCGATGCCGCCGAGAAGATCAAGGAGATCGGTGTCGGCGTGAAATGCGCCACCATTACGCCGGACGAGCAACGCGTCGAGGAATTCGGCCTGAAGAAGATGTGGCGCAGCCCGAACGGCACGATCCGCAACATTCTTGGCGGTGTGATCTTCCGCGAGCCGATCATCTGCAAGAACGTGCCCCGCCTCGTGCCCGGCTGGACCAAGCCGATCATCGTTGGCCGCCATGCC
Source organism: Brevirhabdus sp. (assembly GCA_024637315.1). GTDB lineage: Bacteria > Pseudomonadota > Alphaproteobacteria > Rhodobacterales > Rhodobacteraceae > JAHEAO01. Next base: position 160,311 of record JAGXFH010000034.1, on the reverse strand, counting down.
TACGGAGACCAGTACCGCGCGACCGACTTTCACTTTCCCGGCAAGGGCAAGCTGACAATGAAATTCGTCGGCGAAGATGGCGAGACCATCGAGCGCGAGGTGTTCGATGCGCCGGCGGCCGGTGTGGCGCTGGCAATGTACAACCTTGACGACTCGATCCGCGATTTCGCCCGTGCGTCGTTGAATTACGGACTGACGCGCGGCTATCCGGTGTACCTTTCGACCAAGAACACGATCCTCAAGGTCTATGATGGCCGCTTCAAGAACATCTTTCAGGAAATCTACGAGGCCGAATTTGCCGACGCGTTCGGGAAGGCGGGCATCACCTACGAACACCGCCTGATCGACGACATGGTCGCGGCCGCGATGAAATGGTCGGGCGGCTATGTCTGGGCCTGCAAGAACTACGATGGCGACGTGCAGTCCGACACCGTGGCGCAAGGATTCGGTTCTCTCGGGCTGATGACCTCTCAGCTGATGACGCCCGACGGCAAGATCGTCGAGGCCGAAGCCGCACATGGTACTGTCACCCGCCATTACCGCCAGCACCAGAAGGGCGAGGCAACCTCGACCAACTCGATCGCCTCGATCTTCGCCTGGACCGGCGGGCTCAAGCATCGCGCCAAACTCGACAGCAACGACCAGTTGATGACCTTCGCAGAGACGCTGGAAAAGGTCGTCGTCGATACCGTCGAATCCGGTTTCATGACCAAGGATCTGGCGCTGCTTGTTGGTCCCGATCAGACATGGCTGACCACAGAGGGCTACCTTGAAAAGATCGACGAGAACCTGAACAAGGCGTTGGCCTGAACCAAGGGACCGCCAGCTTGGTCGCGCGTTTGCGCCCCTGCAAGCCGGCCAGTCAAAATACCATGCCGATGGCGCAGCTTCGCTGAGGTTGCGCCATCGCTCGTTCGGGCCCCGCGTGGAAGTGGACCAAGCTTGGAAACCCGACGCAAGCGTGCGGCGGCAACAGAGCTAGTGCGCCGCCAGCGAGATATCGGTCGGCTCGATTGGCACGAAATCCATCTCTTCGACCGTATCGCGGGTGAAAATCGCAATCCGATCCGGGATCATCGGATTCCAGCCATCCTCATCCGCCTCAAGCGGTTCTGACACCACCGTCCAGCCCTGCCGCTTGTCGCAGAAACGATAGTAAAGCGAGGGCGAGACCTCGTCCGAGGAACAGCGCACCGCAAAAAGCCGCTCGCCATCCGAAAACGCCGCCGACAACCGCAGATGCGGCCCCTGTCCGCGCGCCCGCGACATCGCCTGCAACCGCCCCGCCGCCCGCGCCATTGCCCCGATCGGGTCGGTGTCCAGACCCTCGGCCAGCGCCAGAAGGAACAGTGCCTCGCTATCCGTCGCGCCCTTGCGATGTCCGTAATACTCGTCGGCGATCAGCATATCGGCATGTTTGCGGAACATGTCGAAGCCACCGACCTGCCCGTTATGCATGAAGCTCCAGCATCCGACGGCAAAGGGATGGCAGTTGTTCCGGCTGATCGCCGACCCGGTGGAGGCTCGGACATGCGCCAGGAACAGACCCGACCGGACCTGCGCCGCCACGGACCGCAGGTTCGGGTCCGACCAGGCCGGGGAAACATCGCGGTAAAGCCCCGGTTCCGGCTGCCGGTCATACCAGGCGACGCCGAACCCGTCGCCGTTGGTGGCGGTCTTGCACTCCGACGCGCCACTGCTTTGCGCGATCAGCGAATGACCGGGCCGTGTAATGATATCGTCAAGGAATATCGGCTGCCCGATATAAGCGGCCCATCGGCACATTCAGCGGCCCCGGTCATGGGTGCGCTGGTAAAGCTCGGCGATGATCCGGCTTGCCGTCTTCTGGAACAGGCACGGGATCACCGCATGGATCAGCGCCGCGAACGCCGCACCAAACAGCCGCAACGCGAATGTGCCGGCGAAGCGGGCATGTTCCAGATAACTTTCATCCACGCTTTGCGGATGGTCGATGAAGGTGCGTCGAATGAGGCTGGTCATGGCTGGCTCCGGTAAATGCTGTCCCAGTTTAGCAAGCGGCGGCCGAGAAGATTTCTCAAATGTAACGGAAAATCTTGACTATATGGGAGATTATCCCAAAGATATGTAAATTATGTTAACACTTGACCCCGTAGACCATCGTATCCTAGCCGAATTGCAACGCGATGCCGATCTGGGCGCGGAAGACCTTGGCGACCGCGTCGGCCTGTCGCGCAATGCCTGCTGGCGGCGCGTCAAGGCGCTGGAGGCGTCGGGCGTGATCCGCAAGCGCGTCGCCCTGCTTGACCCCGACAAACTTGGGCTCGGCCTCTCGGTCTTCATCCTCGTCCGCACCTCCAGCCATGATGCCGGCTGGCTGGCGAAATTCGCCAGCGCGATGCGCGAGATGCCCGAGATCCTTGGCGCCTACCGTATGACCGGCGATCTGTATTACCTGATCCGGGCCCGCGTCGCCGATGTCGCCGGCTACGACCACCTTTATCGACGCCTGATCAGCCGGGTCGAGATGTCGGATGTCTCGGCCAGTTTCGTGATGGAAGAGTTGAAGGAAACCACCGAACTGCCGATCTGACCGGCAGGCGGGTTGATACCGGCGGGCGCCCGACCCGTTCATCTCGATACGATCGGGCCGGGCGCCTCGGTTACTCACACCAGATGCGAGCCTCTGCAGCGGAGGTAGTAGATCGCCCCGCCCAAGACCGCACCAATGATCCAGGCATATCCGGCCAGCTGGCCAAGGACCGGCACCCAGACCGTGGCGACCGAGAACACGGCCGCAATGCCGAAAGCTACCAGCGCGTTGTCATTCCAGCCGTTCCGGAAGTGATAGGTGCCGCCCTCCATGTTGTAGAGGTCATCCCGCTTCAGCTCTTGCTTGCGCAACAGGTAGTAATCGACGATCAGGATGCCGTAGAGCGGCGCCAGCGTCGCGCCGAGCGTGTTGACGAAACCGCTGATCCCGAACTGGCTGATGAAGCTCGTCCACAGACCGCCAATCACCAGGGCAAAACCCGAGGTGATCAGGCCCGCCTTGCGAAAGCCGATCTTCGACGGGGCAAGGTTGGCAATGCCGTTCACCGCCGGAATGAAATTCGCAACCAGGTTGATGCCGACCGTCGCAGCAAAGAACGTGATTGCGGCGACAACGCCCAGGATCACGCTGTCGGTCCGCCCGACGATCTCTGCGGGATTGATGATGGCCTCGCCGTAGACAACCGCCGCACCAGCCGTCGTCAGCAGGGCCAGCGCCGAAAACAGGATCATGTTGAAGGGCAGGCCCGCAAGGTTGCCAAGGGTCATCGCCTTCTTGTCTTTCGCGTATCTGGAAAAATCGCTGAAATTGATCATCACCGCCGCGAAATAGGCCACCATGGTGCCGATGATCGCGATGAATCCGGTCATCTCAGTTCCCCAGGTCGCTTCGGGATTGGCAAAGATCGTCTGGGCTTGGGACAGCAGCTGGCCGTCCGATTTCACCCACAGGACGATGACCAGTCCGATCATCACCACGTAGACGAACGGGCCGGCGATGTTCAGGAATGTCTCGACCCAGTCCATGCCGTGCCAGAAGATCCAGATGTGGAACGCCCAGACGATGAAGAACGCCACCCAGTCGACCGAGTTGAGGCCAAGCATTTCCGCGCCGCCGGTGATCCCTGTCACCGAACGGATAAGCAGCGCGACGGCGGTCGAGGCAAAGTAGACCTGCACACCGTACCAGAACACCGCGACCGTCGCACGCAGGACCGCCGGCAATTTCGCCCCGGCTGTACCCATGCTAGCCCGGGCGAAGACCGGGTAGGGAATGCCGTAACGCTCACCCGCGGCGCCGGAAAGATTGACCAGGAACATGACCATCAGGGCGGCGACGATAAGTGCCGCGAAGGCGGTCCAGCCGCTTACGCCGTAAGAGATGAACAGCGAGGCGACCAGCGAATAGCCAAAGAGCGACTGGATGTCGTTTGCCCAGACATTGAAGATCGCGAACCATCCCCAAGACTTCTCGTCCTTGGTCACGGGGTTCAGCGTGTCGCCGTCTCCCTGCACGTACTCTCCGTCGACAGTCATACCTTGCATGTCACTTCTCCCGATTGACGGCCTGCAGGACGTTCGGCCCAATTCTGATGATTCGCCTGCTATTGCATCTAAAATATTAGCATCTATCTTAGATTCTACTTGCGCAGAGATATGAGAAGGAATTTCAAAAAATGCATTATAATCCAGTTTGGAAATGGCGGTGTGGCCAGCGATGAGCCAGAACTCGAAGGCGGCCGCGAAAGTCATCAAGGGCGGACCTGATCTGCTTGCGGACCATGCCTATGCGGCGCTGATCGCACGGCTGCGCGACGGCCGGCTGACCAGCGGCTCGTTCCTGTCGATGCCGATGCTGGTCGAGCATGTCGAACTGCCGATTTCCGCGGTCCGCGACGCCGTTAAGCGGGCCGAGGCCAGCGGGCTGGTCACGGTATTGCCCAAGCGCGGCGTGGTGATCATGGATGCCGGAGCCGAGACCACACGCGAATGCCTCGAATTACGGGCGATCTTCGACTGTGAAGGCACCCGCCGTCTGATCGCGAATGGCGGCGATGTTCCACTTGCCGCGCTACGAGACGTGCATGAACGCCTGCTTGCAGACGCGCGGGATAGAATGAATCCGGATTTGCCGCGCCGCGCGATCGAAACCGATCTCTCCTTGCATGACGCCCTGGCGAGCGGCCTTCAGTCGCAACTTGCCGCCCGGCTTTATGCCGAGAACCGCGACCGGATCTCGGTGATCCAGAACACCCGGCCGTTTCTGGCCGACCGAATTGTCTCGGCTATGGAAGAACATCTGATCATCATTGCCGCGATCGAGGCAGCCGATTGCGATGCGGCACTCGCCGCGATACGCGGTCATTTGCGAAGCACGCTTCGCTGGTGGGGCGTCAATGTCTGAGATCGCGATGGGCCGAGATCGCCTGATACCGGTCAATGTCCGGCAGGTGCCCGAACCAACCGACCAGCACACGCTGCGAACCGACACGACAACTCTGCGCGGGCGCGGCGCGGGCTGATCGCCCAGGTCACAGGATATAAGGCTACTCGGCTGCTTCCGGCGTATCCGGGCGGTCCGCCGCAGGGGGCTTGGGCTTGCGAGGTCGCGGCGTACGCTTCTTGGGCTGCGATTCCTCGGGCGTCTCCACCAGCCCGCTATCGTCGTCGCTGCCGGTGTCGATCACGTCCGGCTGATCCTGCTGCGCCATGTCGCGCTGGTCGCGGCGGTCCCGACGCGCAGCGCGAGGCTGGTCGTCCCGGTCCTGCTGAGACTGGTCATCACGCGTCTGCTGCGGCTGGTCATCGCGACCCTGCTGCGGCTGCTCGTCGCGCTGCTGATTCTGCTGCTGACGCTGCTGATGCTGCTGTTGCTCGCGTTCCTGCTGCTCGCGCTTGGCGTCCATCTCGCGCTGAGCCTCGCCAAGCATCCTCGTGTAATGCTCGGCATGCTGCTGGAAATTCTCGGCAGCGACGCGGTCATTCGACAGCTGCGCATCTCGCGCCAGCTGGTTGTATTTTTCGATGATCTGCTGCGGCGTACCGCGCACCTTTCCCTCGGGTCCCGAGCTGTCAAAGACCCGGTTGATGATATTACCGACGGAACGGTTGCGGTTATTGGTGTTCTTCGAGCGAGAACGTGACTTGGAAGATCTCATTGTACTTTGTTACCAGCCTTGTTTTGGGGCTTTTGCCTGAACCTGTGCCAAAATCGGCTTGGCTGCCTTACCTATGGGTTCCTGCGATTTTTAGGCATGTCCGGCGGGGCGGACCACCTGAGGCCCATCACCCGCGTGCAATCGAATAAGCATGGCAAAGCGGGGAAAACAAGCCAAAATTGCGCAAAACACAGTTTTTTGGGACGATGTGACGCGCAGAGCCTATATTCACACTACAAAGTTAAGCATTGCTGAAGGCTTCGACAACCCGGTTGCGTCCATCAATGTCCGGATGCACCGAAATTGCGGTCAATCCGGCCCCTGCCAGCAGCGCCATCACAGCCTCGGTCTGAACAGGTCCGATTTCCAGCAGCACGCGCCCGCCAGGGCTCAGATGTGCAGCCAGCCCGGCGGCAATGATCCGATATGCCGCCAGCCCGTCGCCGCCCGGGGTCAGCGCCATGCGCGGTTCGTGATCGCGCAGTTCGGGCTCCAACCCGGCCATTTCGCTTTGGGCAATGTAAGGCGGATTCGAAACGATCAGATCGAACTCTCCCTCAACATCTTGAAACCAATTCGAAACCTTGAAGCGGGACCGCGCCGCGACACCCAGCGCCTCGGCATTCTGCGCCGCGATCGCCAGAGCGCGGTCGGAAATATCAGTGCCCAGACCAGTCGCTTCGCCGCGCTCTGCCAGCAGCGTCAGCAAGATGCAGCCCGACCCGGTGCCAAGATCCAGCAGCCGGTGAAACCGGCGCCGCAGCGCCACCTCGATCAGAGTTTCGGTATCCGGCCGGGGGTCCAGCACGTCCGGCGTCACCTTGAACTGCCGGCCGTAGAATTCTCGCCGACCGGTAATTTGAGACACCGGCACACGTGCCGCCCGAAGCCTTAAAAGTTGCTCGTAAACCTCTGCGGTATCTTCGGAAATCACCTGATCTCCCAACAACACCAGCCGGTCCCGAGAGACGCCCGCCGCATGGGCCAGCAACACCCTTGCATCCGTGCGCGGGCAAGCCACGCCCGCCGCCGCCAGCATCCGCGCGCCCTGCGCCTGCGCCTCGGTCCCGGTCATCCCCGCACGACTTCCGCTCATTCCATCTCGGCCAGCATCCGCGCCTGGTCATCGGCCACCAGCGCGTCGATCACCTCGCCCAGATCGCCCTGCATCACCTGGTCGAGCTTGTAGAGCGTCAGGTTGATCCGGTGATCCGTCATCCGGCCTTGCGGGAAGTTGTAAGTGCGGATCCGCTCCGACCGGTCGCCGGACCCGACCTGGCTTTTGCGCGTCGCCGAGCGTTCGCTGTCGACCCGCTGCCGCTCGGCGTCATATAGCCGCGCGCGCAGCACCTGCATCGCGATCTCGCGGTTGCGATGCTGCGATTTCTCGGAACTGGTCACCACGATCCCCGACGGGATATGAGTGATCCGCACCGCCGAGTCGGTCGTGTTGACGTGCTGCCCTCCCGCCCCCGAGGCCCGCATCGTATCGATCCGGATGTCCGTCGCGGGGATGTCGATATCGACCTCCTGGGCTTCAGGCAGGACCGCTACCGTCGCAGCCGAAGTATGGATCCGACCGCCGCTCTCTGTCTCGGGCACCCGCTGCACCCGGTGCACACCGCTTTCATATTTCAACCGCGCGAACACCCCGTCGCCCTTCACGTTGGCGATCAGTTCCTTGACCCCGCCAAGCTCGGTCTCCTGCAGCTCGACGATTTCGAATTTCCAGCCCTGAGCCTCGGCGTGGCGCTGGTACATCCGCAGAAGATCGCCCGCGAACAAGGCCGCCTCCTCGCCCCCCGTTCCCGGCCGGATCTCGAGGATGGCGGGCCGCGCATCGGCCGCATCCTTTGGCAGCAGCGCCAACCGCAAGGCCTGCTCGACCTGTGGCAACCTTTCGCGCAGAACCGGCAACTCCTCTTCGGCCAGCGCCTTCATCTCGGGGTCTTTGAGCATCGCCTCAGCGTCAGAGATATCAGCCCGAAGCTGCCGGTAAGTCTCGATCTCGGCCACTACCGGGCGCAATTCGGAATATTCACGGCCCAAAGCCGCAATATCCCCACCGCCCGCCGACATCTTCGCCTCGAGATATTCGAACCGCTCGGTGATCTGCTGGAGTCTGTCCATCGGTACCATACGCGCCTGTTGCCCTGTGCCGCGTGGCGGGTCAAGAGCGCGATCAACAGGTCGCGGCCAGCCCCTTACTGGAGGCCATCTCCCAGTTCCTCCAGCCAGCGGGTGACGCGGTCACGGTTGACGCCCATATCGCCGCCGCCGAATCTCAGACGCGCAAGAACGACCAACTGGCTGCCGCCAGGCGCGGGCATCGCCGCAACCGTGGTGTAATCGGGAAATCCCCAAAGCCGGGAGCGTGTGACAAAGGTGATCCGCCCGTCCTGCGGACTGCCCGCCAGCAGATGCGTGCGTGTGGTCGCAAGTGCGATCCTCTCGAATGCCTCCAGCGCGTCTTCGGGCGACAGCGGCAGGCTCAGCTCGGTGCGGTAGCCGCCCGCATCCGGCGCATCCGCCGCCCGGGGGTCTACATGCCAGCGGGCCGGGTCGCTCGGGGCCAGCCGGACATAAAGCGCAACCGCCATCAGGATCGAAAGCAGAACAATCACAGATTTCATGATCCGCATCTAACGCGACCCAGCCCAACAGCAACCCCGATCCGACCTTTCTTCTGTTCTCAAATATCCCTGCGCAGAGCGCATCCCGGGTCTCTGTGCAGGGGGGCGAGACATGTCTTGCGTCGCAAGACTTTCAATCTGTCACCAGAATCAGCGCCGCGCGACGCCGGGCAGAATGCACAGCATCTCGTACAGCAGGTTGGCCGCGACCAGGGCGGTGTTGCCGGACGGGTCATAGGGCGGCGACACCTCGACCAGATCGCAGCCGACGATCTCCAGCCCCGCCAGCCCGCGGATCAGCTCGACTGCCTGCATCGTGGTCAGCCCGGCGATTTCGGGCGTGCCGGTGCCGGGCGCGAAAGCCGGATCGAGGCTGTCGATATCGAAACTGACATAGACCGGACCCGCGCCAACCGCCTGGCGGATTAGCACCGCCAGTGGGGTCAGCGACTTATGCCAGATCTCCTCGGCCGGCACGACCTGGAACCCCCAGCCACGCGCCTCGTCGAAATCCTCGGCGGTGTAGCCGGTGCCACGCAGGCCTACCTGCCAGACCCTGGCGGGGTCGATCAGCCCCTCCTCGTAGGCGCGGCGGAACGGTGTGCCATGCGCGATTGCCTCGCCGAACATCTGCATGTTGACATCGGCATGGGCATCGACATGCACCAGCCCCACCGCGCCATGCTTTCGCGCGATCGCCCGCAGGATCGGCAGCGTCAGCGTGTGATCGCCGCCCATGGTCATCGGCACGGTATCATGGCTGAGGATCGCCTCGTAAGCATTTGCGATCCTTACCACGCTATCCTTCAGATCGAACGTGTTGATCGCCACATCGCCGATATCGGCGCAGTTCAGGCTGTCGAAGGGCGCCGCCCCGGTCGCCATGTTGTAGGGCCGCAGCATCGCGCTTTCGGCGCGGATCGCCTTCGGCCCGAACCGCGTCCCCGACCGCCACGAGGCGCCGATATCCATCGGCACCCCGACAAAGGCCGCATCAAGCCCTGCCGCGCTGTCGGCGGTGGGCAGCCGCATGAAGGTATTCGGCCCGGCGAATCGCGGCATCTCGTTGCCGCCAAGCGGCTGGTTGGTCATCTGCGTTGCCTCAGCGACCAGCAGTAAAGCGTCATCAGTTCCGTTGCGACATGCGCTCCGGCAATCGCCGTGGCGCCGGTCGGATCGAACGGCGGCGAAACCTCTACGACATCGCCCCCGACCAAGTTGATCCCCGCCAGATCGCGCAGAATCGCCGCCGCCTGCCAGCTGGCCAGGCCGCCCCAGACCGGCGTGCCAGTACCGGGCGCGAAAGCCGGGTCAAGCGCGTCGATGTCGAAGGTGATGTAGACGGGATGCTCGCGGACGATCTCCTTGGCCCGCTTCACCGCCGCCGCCGTTCCGTTTTCGTGCAGACTGCGGGCATCGATATATTCGACCCCCAGGTAATCGTCGCATTCGGTGCGTATACCGATCTGGACCGAGCGCTCGGGATCAACGAGCCCGGTCTTCACCGCCTTGTAAAAGAACGTGCCGTGGTCGATCCGGTCCATGTCGTCATCGACCCAGAGATCGGAATGCGCGTCGATATGGATCACTGACATCGGGCCGAACTTCTCGGCATAGGCACGCAGGATCGGCAGGGTGATGAAGTGATCGCCGCCAAGCGTCACCGTTCCCGGCCCGGCGTCCAGAATCCCGGCGATATGCGCCTGCAACAGGCCAGGAAAACTGGGCGTATGGGCATAGTCGAAGGCCAGATCGCCGTAATCGACGATCGAGAAATCCGACAGCGGATCGAACCCGTCCCAACCATAGGGCGGATCATAGGGTTGCAATGTCGAGGCTTCGCGGATCGCCCTTGGCCCGAACCGCGCACCGGTCCGGTGCGTCACCGCCTGATCGAACGGCACACCGGTGACCGCCAGATCGACGCCGGTCAGGTCCTTGCTGTATTGCCGCCTGAGGAACGAGGTCGCACCTCCAAAGGCATTTTCATAGGCAAGGCCCTTGCGGTTCTTGCGGGTGAAGGCAAGGTCGATTTGTTTCTTGGCGTCTTCGAGGGCCATGATACGCTCCGTTTTTTGAGGTCGGACCGGGGCGCTGCCCCGAACCTGGGATATTTCCGAACAGAAGATGATCAGAGCGGCTGCGCCTGTTCGACAAGCCGCGCAAAGAACGAGGCGCCGATCGGGGCGACCTCGTCGTTGAAATCATAGGCCGGGTGATGCAGGCCGGCGGTGTCGCCTTGGCCGAGAAAGAGATAGGCGCCGGGCCGGGCCTGCAGCATGTAGGCGAAATCCTCGGCACCCATTTCGCGACCGGAATTGGCATCGACCGCGGCATCGCCCGACACTTCGCGGGCGACCGCGGCGGCGAAAGCGGCCTTGTCGGAATGGTTCACGGTGGCCGGATAGCCCAGCTGGAAATCAAGTTCTGCATCGACCCCGAAGGCCAGCGCGTTGCCGTCGACGATCTGCTGCAACCGGCGGATCACCATCGCCTGCACGCCGATGTCGAAGGTCCGGACCGTGCCGCAGATATAGGCCTTGTCGGGCACGATGTTATCGGCACTTCCCGTATGTATCTGCGTCACCGAGATCACTAGGTCATCGGCGGCATAGTGGTTGCGGCTCACGATGGTCTGGATCGCTTGCACGATGCCCGTCGCCGCCATCACCGGATCGCGGGTTTCGTGCGGCATCGCACCATGTCCGCCCTGCCCTTTGATATGGATCTCGAAGGTGTCGGCGGCGGCCATTATCGGCCCCGGCGTGGTCATGAAATGACCGAGCGGGATACCCGGCGCATTGTGCAGCGCGTAGACCTGGGCAATCCCGAAACGCTCCATCACGCCGGCCTTGACCATCACCTCGGCGCCGGCGCCATGTTCCTCGGCCGGCTGGAAGATCAGCGCGACGCGGCCCTTGAACCGCCGGGTTTCCGCCAGATAGCGCGCCGCCCCCAGCAGCATCGTGGTATGCCCGTCATGACCACAGGCATGCATCTTGCCGGGGGTCTCGCTGGCATGGTCGGCCCCCGTCGCTTCCTTGATCGGCAGCGCATCCATGTCGGCGCGCAGGCCGATGGTCGGCCCCGCGCCCTGCCCCTTTATGATCGCGATCACGCCGGATTCCGCGATCCCCTCTTGGATCTCGTCGACCCCGAATTCGCGCAGCCGTTCGACCACGAAACCCGCCGTCTGGTGGCAGTCGAACCGCAACTCGGGATGCCGGTGCATCCAGCGCCGCCATTCCTTCATGTCGCTGGCGAAATCGGCGATACGGTTGACGACGGGCATGTGGACTCACCTCGGCAGGATTGCGATAACCCGGCCAAAGAACCTTAAAGGCGCGGCGCAAGCAATGACGAAATCCTCTGACACGCTGGTCCATGACCCCAAAGGCGGCGTGCCGCGCCTGCGCGAGATCATGCGCCGCCTGCGCGACCCCGAGACTGGCTGCCCGTGGGATATCGAACAGGATTTCGCCTCGATCGCGCCCTACACGATCGAAGAGGCCTACGAGGTCGCCGATGCCATCGAGCGGCAGGACTGGCGCGATCTGGAGGGCGAGCTGGGCGATCTGCTGCTGCAAACCGTCTATCACGCACAGATCGGCGAAGAGGCCGGACATTTCACCTTCGACACGGTCGCCAATGCAATCTCGGACAAGATGGTCGTCCGCCACCCGCATGTCTTCGGCGCCGAAAGCCGCGACAAGTCAGCCGATCAACAGATCCGCGACTGGGAAAGGATCAAGGCCACTGAACGCGCCGTCAAATCCGAGGGCGGTACGCTGGACGGCGTCGCCGTCGGGCTGCCCGCGCTGATGCGGGCGGTGAAGCTGCAAAAGCGCGCCGCGCGGGTCGGCTTCGACTGGCCTTCGACGGACGAGGTCGTCGACAAGATCGTCGAAGAGGCGCGCGAACTGGTCGAGGCGCGTGACCGCCTGTCTCATGCGGAGATGGCCGAGGAATTCGGCGATCTTCTGTTCGTCATCGCCAACCTCGCACGGCACCTCAAGATCGACCCCGAGGACGCGCTGCGCGCCGCCAACGCCAAGTTCATCCGTCGTTTCGAGGGTGTCGAGGCGAAGCTGGGCGCCAGTGGCAAGCGCCCCGAACAGTCCGACCTGGCCGAGATGGACGCGCTCTGGGATGCAGTTAAGGCCGATGAGCAAAAATTATCCGACTGAACTTATCAGGTATTGACCCGACAAAAAGACTCGGATTTAACGGCTCCTGCAATTAAAGGAGCTTTCCCATGACCATGCGCGCGATCTATCTTGCCTCTGCCGCCCTCGCCTGTGCTTTCCCGGCGCTGGCCGACGACGTCAACATCTACACCACCCGCCAGCCAGAGCTGATCCAGCCGGTGATGGATGCCTTCACCGCGGAAACCGGAATCACCGTCAATCTCGGCTTTGTCGAGGATGGCATCGTCGAGCGTCTGGTGGCCGAAGGCGACCGGTCGCCTGCCGATCTGGTGATGACCGTAGATATCGCCAGCCTGACGCAGATCGTCGATGCCGGCGTGATCCAGCCGGTCGAGAACGAGGTGCTGGACGCCGCGATCCCCGCCTCGCTGCGCGACAGCGACGACATGTGGTTTGGCCTGACCACCCGCGCCCGCATCGTCTATGCCTCGAAGGACCGGGTCGCGGACGGCGAGGTCACGACCTACGAGGACCTTGCGTCGGACAAGTGGAAGGGCCGGATCTGCACCCGCTCGGGTACGCACAATTACAATCTTGCACTAACCTCCGCGATGATCGCCCATGCGGGCGAGGACGCGACCAAGGACTGGGTTACAGGTGTCAAGTCTAACCTCGCCCGCAAGCCGCAGGGCAATGACCGTGCGCAAGTCAAGGCGATCTGGGCCGGGGAATGCGACATCTCGCTGGGGAACACCTATTACATGGGCCTGATGATGGCTGATCCGGAGCAGCAGCCCTGGGCCGAATCGGTTCGCATCGTCTTTCCGACCTTCGAGGCGGGCGGCACCCATGTGAACGTCTCGGGCGTGGCGCTCACCAAAGCCGCCCCGAACAGGGACAATGCGATCCGGCTGATGGAGTATCTGGTCTCGCCCGAGGCGCAGGCGATCTATGCCGAGGTCAATAACGAATACCCGGTACGGCCGGATGCCAACGTGTCTGATCTGGTCGCAAGCTGGGGGACGTTCACAGCCGACGACATCGACCTGACCGAAGTGGCGAACCAACGCGCCGCCGCGTTGCGGATCATGGAAGAGGTCGATTTCGACGGCTGATGCCTGTTGAGTTTCTAAGACTGCGCCGCGCGGTCCGATCCTCGGGCCGCGCGATGCCGTTCTGGGAGGTCCGAACGCCGGCAAGGCCCTTGCGGATGGGGTCGGCGGGCCGCCGAACGCTCACGGCAACGCCAAGAGAACACCGGTTTCGCGGCTTTCCGCCTGACCCGCAAAACCGCTGGACAACCTTGCCCCGACTTGCGACTGACTCTGCCAAATCAGGAGTCCGCCATGCCCCGCAAGATCATCATCGACACCGATCCCGGTCAGGATGACGCCGTCGCGATCCTGTTGGCGCTGGCCAGCCCCGAAGATGTCGACGTGCTGGGAATCACTGCCGTCGCTGGCAATGTGCCACTGCATCATACGTCCAGAAATGCGCGTATTGTCTGTGAAGTAGCAGGCAAGGTTGATGTGCCTGTCTTCGCAGGCTGCGACGCGCCGCTGGCGCGCAAACTGGTCACCGCAGAGCATGTCCACGGCAAGACCGGACTTGATGGCATCGACCTGCCGGACCCGAAAATGCCGATGCAAGACCAGCATGGTGTGGATTTCATCATCGAAACACTGCGAAAACAGCCGCCCGGCACCGTCACCCTTTGCCCGCTCGGACCGTTGACCAACATCGCCACGGCCTTCCGGAAAGCGCCAGAGATCGTCGCCAGGGTGCAAGAGATCGTGCTGATGGGCGGGGCCTATTTCGAGGTCGGCAACATCACCCCGACCGCCGAGTTCAACATTTATGTCGATCCTGAAGCAGCTGATATCGTGTTCAAATCCGGTGCTCCCATCACGGTCATGTCGCTCGACGTCACGCACAAGGCGCTGGTGACGCATCCGCGTGTCGAGGCGTTCGCGGCGCTTGGCACCCATGTCGGCAAGGTCGTCGCCGGATGGACTCATTTCTTCGAACGCTTCGACGTGGCGAAATACGGCTCGCAAGGTGCGCCGCTGCATGACCCGACCGTCATCGCCTACCTTATCCAGCCTGAACTTTTTGCCAGCAGATACATCAATGTAGAGATCGAAACGCAGTCCGACCTCACCCTTGGAATGACCGTCGCCGACTGGTGGGGTGTGTCGGGTCGCGCGCCCAATGCCACATGGGCCGGCAGCATCGCCGCTGATGGATTCTTTGACCTTCTGACTGAACGTCTGGCGCGGCTGTGAGCGCCGCCCTGCATCTTGCGACGATCGATGATCTGGACAAGCTGGAGCCAATGGTCGCCGGCTACCACGCCTTTGAAGGGATCGCGTCGACCGAGGAGGATCGCCGGGCGGCGCTGACGCCGCTGCTGCAAGGTATGCCGCATGGCGTGGTCTACCTGATCGGCATCCGCCGCGCCCCGGTCGGCTATATCGTCATCAGCTTCGGCTATTCGGTCGAACTTGGCGGCATTGACGGTTTCATCGACGAATTCTTCATCCGAGAAAACGTCCGTGGCCGCGGTATGGGCACCGAGGTCCTGACCTCGCTGCTACCCGCCCTCGGCCAGCACGGGGTAAAGGCGCTGCACCTGCAAGTGTCCCCCGAAAACGCCAGCGCGCATCGGATCTACACCCGCGCCGGTTTCCGCCTGCGCGACGGCTATTGCCTGATGACAAAGCGATATTAGGTTGATGGTATGACCGTTCACATCCCCTTCGACAATTCCTACGCCCGCTTGCCGGACAGCTTCTACACATCGCAAAGCCCCTCACCCGTGGCCCGGCCCGGCCTGATCGCGGTCAACGACGCTCTGGCCCGCGAACTTGGCCTCGACCCGGCAGAGTTGCGCAGCCCCGAGGGGATCGAGGTGCTGGCCGGAAACCGCATCCCCGACGGCGCAGAGCCGCTGGCGCAGGTCTATGCCGGTCATCAATTCGCCGGCTGGGTGCCGCGCCTCGGCGATGGCCGCGCGGTGCTGCTTGGCGAAGTCATTGATCAAGCGGGGCAACGGCGCGACATCCAGCTTAAGGGCGCGGGCCGCACACCCTATTCGCGCGGCGGCGACGGTCGGGCATGGCTGGGGCCGGTCTTGCGCGAATACCTGGTCTCCGAGGCGATGCACGCATTCGGAATTCCGACCACCCGCGCGCTTGCCGCCACCACCACCGGTCAGGAGGTCTTGCGCGAAACCGCCCTGCCCGGCGCCGTTCTGACCCGCGTCGCCGCCAGCCATATCCGCGTCGGCACCTTCCAGTATTTCGCCGCCCGCCAGGATGTCGAGGCCTTGCAGGCCCTTGCGGACCACGTCATCACCCGCCATTACCCCGATGCGGCAACGCCGCTGGACCTGTTGAACGCCGTGATCGCCCGTCAGGCGACGCTGATCGCCCGTTGGATGGGCGTGGGCTTCATCCACGGCGTGATGAATACCGACAACATGGCGATTTCCGGCGAAACGATCGATTATGGACCCTGTGCCTTCATGGACGCCTATCACCCGGAAACCGTCTATTCCTCGATCGACAGCTTCGGCCGGTACGCCTATTTCCGGCAACCCGAGATCGCGGTCTGGAACCTTGCGCAATTCGCCTCGTGCCTGCTTCCGCTGATGGGCGAGAAAGACGCCGCGATTGCCGCCGCGACCGAGGCGGTGCACCGCTTTCCGGATCTCTATGCAGAGGCGTGGCTGACCACCTTCCGCGCCAAGATCGGGCTGACCCTTGAAGAAGACGGCGATGCCGATCTGATCCAGAAGCTGCTGGATTGGATGGCGGCCAACGGTGCAGATTTTACCAATACATTCAGGTTCTTGTCAGTCGACTCTGTTCCGGATGGACTGGAGGAGTGGGCGCGGAACTGGACCGCCAGACGCGCCCGCGACCGGGGCGACGCCGCAGCCGTCATGGCAGCGGCAAACCCCGCTTTCATCCCACGAAATCACCGGGTCGAGGAAGCCATCAAGGCCGCCGTCAGCGGCGACCTCGCCCCGTTCAACCGGCTCGACAGGGTGCTAGCGCAGCCATTCGACGATCAGCCTGCCGCCGCAGATCTGCAACGCCCGCCAGCGCCCGACGAGGTTGTTCAGCGCACCTTCTGCGGCACGTGAGTATCGACACGCTTGCCTTTTGACCGAACGCCGAAAGCCGCGAGGGCGATCAGTGGGCGGGCCCGACCCCGTGTCGCGTGATCGTTGCGGGCCGGATCTGCCTCAGGGGCTGGATTCCATGGCTCTTGCCCTGTCGTTGCCTGCCAGGGAATCGAAAACCGCTGCCCTTGCGGCCGCCTATGTTGTCGTGGTCTTCTTGGTCATTGCCCAGTGCCCGACGCGCGCCCCCTGGCAGCGAGGACGGGCCAAGAACCGGGGTTGATGCGATGACCGGCTGCCATGTTCATGGTGTTCTCAACGACGTGCCCTCTGGCGGCCCTCCGCCGTCGGTCATCGCCGACACCTGCTACCTGTCCGACGCCCGGATGCAAACGATCCTCAGAGGGTCCTACGGTGCCGAAGCCACCCGCATCCTGCCGCCTGTGGGTGTGCCGGTAAAGATCGTGCCGGGAAAGCGGCTGCCATGACGCCCCGAGCGGCAGGCAAAGTCACCGCGATGGCGGCCTTCGATGTCGACCGAGACGGCGTGGCGCATCCGCTGGCCGAAGATTGGCCCGCCCCCGCACCGGCCGATGGCATGGCCTATCGCTGGCTGCATTGCGACGTTGCCGATCCCGGCTTTTCGGCTTGGACACGTGCCCATTTGCCGCCCTTCGCGGCGGCCGCCCTTGTTCAGCCGGAAACCCGGCCACGTTGCGAACCGCATGGCGACGGGCTGATCCTGAACCTGCGCGGCGTAAACATGAACACCGGGGCCGAGACCGACGACATGGTCTCGCTGCGGCTTTGGGTGACGCCATCGCTGATCATCAGCGCAAGGGTGCGCCGGGTCTTCGCCGCAGACGATCTGCGCCAGCGGATGGCTGCCGGGATCGGGCCGTCCAGCACTGCCTCCTGGCTCTGCGCGCTCAGCAAGGCGCTGACCGACAGGATCGAGCAGGCCTCGCTGGACCTCGAAGACGCCACGAGCGCGCTTGAAGATCAGCTGATGACTGGGGCGGCAGACGGTTCCACCGCGCTGATGCCACTGCGCCGGCAGGCGATCCGGCTGCGGCGCTATGTCAGCCCGCAACGAGAGGCGCTGGAACGGCTGGCCGGGGCCGACATGCCTTCGGCCGGCACCGCAGAGCGCACCGAGTTGCGAGAGATCGCAAACCGGACCATGCGCAGCGTCGAGGAACTGGAGGCGTCGGCCCTGCGATTGCAGGCGCTGCAGGACCACGTCCATGCGCAACGCGCCGAAGCGATGGCCCGCAACGGATTCGTTCTGTCGATTGTCGCGGCCATCTTCCTGCCCCTAGGCTTTCTGACCGGGCTCTTCGGGGTCAATATCGCGGGAATGCCCGGTGCTGACTGGCCTTGGGCCTTCGCGGCCCTGAGCGGCGGGACGCTGGTGATCGGCTTGGCCTTGTATTTTTATTTCCGTCATTTGCGCTGGTTCTGATCGCAGAACAAGTTGCGCACCAGACCGCCCGCCTTGCCGCAGCCAGTTGCATCAAGTTGTGTTTATTTAGTGGAGCAACACGCTGGAAACTCTTAAACCGCTGGCGTGACCAAAGAGGATGCGGGATGACCCCAACCATCATCGAACAATGCGAGGCCAAGGGGCTTCGCCTTACCGAACAGCGCCGCGTGATCGCGGCGGTACTGGAGGAATCCGATGACCACCCGGATGTCGAGGAACTCTATCACCGGGCGTCAGAGCGGGATCCGCGGATTTCGCTGGCGACGGTCTATCGCACGGTCAAGCTGTTCGAGGACTGGAATCTTTTGGAAAAGCACGAATTCGGCGACGGGCGCGCCCGCTACGAGACCACCGACCGCGAGCATCACGATCACCTGATCGACATCAACACCGGCGAGGTCATCGAATTTGTCGATGAAGAGATCGAAGCGCTGCAGGAAAAGATTGCCCGAAAACTCGGATACAAGCTGAAAGGCCATCGCCTGGAACTGTTCGGCGTCCCGATCAAGAAAGACAGCTAACCGATGAGTTTACCATACGACCGGGCTTTCCCCTAAGTCAGTCGACAGCTATAGAACGCAAATCCCAAACCGCGGAGCATTCCATGTCCACGATCATCGACATCATTGGCCGAGAAATCCTTGACAGCCGGGGCAACCCGACCGTCGAGGTCGACGTCATTCTGGAAGACGGAACCATGGGCCGCGCTGCAGTGCCATCCGGCGCCTCGACGGGGGCGCACGAGGCTGTGGAAAAGCGCGACGGCGACAAGAACCGCTATCTCGGCAAGGGTGTGCTGGAAGCTGTCGCGGCGGTGAATGGCGAACTGGCCGAAGGATTGGTCGGGTTCGACGCAACCGAACAGGAAGCCATCGACGGCGCCATGATCGAAATCGACGGCACGCCGAACAAGGGCCGGCTGGGTGCGAACGCAATCCTCGGGGTGTCGCTGGCGGTGGCCAAGGCAGCGGCGGATTATTCGGCGCTGCCGCTCTACCGCTATGTCGGCGGCTCGTCGGCACGGATCCTGCCGGTGCCAATGATGAACATCATCAATGGCGGAGAACATGCTGATAATCCGATAGATATTCAGGAATTCATGATCATGCCGGTCGCTGCGAACGACATTCGCGGCGCAGTCCAGATGGGGTCGGAAGTGTTCCACACGCTGAAAAAGGAACTGTCCGAAGCGGGCCACAATACCGGGATTGGCGACGAGGGCGGCTTTGCGCCGAACCTGTCAAGCACGCGCGACGCTCTGGACTTCATCCTGCGCTCGATCGAGAAAGCCGGCTATACACCCGGCGAAGATATCTACCTCGCACTCGACTGCGCGGCGACCGAGTACTTCAAGAATGGCAAATATGTTCTTGAAGGTGAGGGCAAATCTTTGTCCTCTGATCAAAACGTCGAATATCTGGCCGCGCTGGCGCAGGACTATCCGATCATCTCGATCGAAGATGGCATGGCCGAGGATGACTGGGATGGCTGGAAGGCGCTGACCGAGGCCCTGGGACGCAAGGTGCAACTGGTCGGCGATGATCTGTTCGTGACCAACCCCGATCGCCTGGCCGATGGCATCAAGCGCGGCTGTGCCAATTCGATGCTGGTGAAAGTCAACCAGATCGGGACGTTGTCCGAAACCCTGAAGGCGGTCGATATGGCGCATCGCGCAGGCTACACAAACGTGATGAGCCATAGGTCCGGCGAGACCGAGGATGCCACCATCGCCGACCTCGCGGTCGCCACCAATTGCGGCCAGATCAAGACCGGATCACTGTCGAGATCGGACAGGCTGGCGAAATACAACCAGCTTATCCGAATCGAGGAAATGCTAGGCGAGACGGCGGAATATGCCGGCCGCTCGATCCTGAAGAACTGCTGAGTTCGCATGGTTGCCGGGAAACCCGGAAGCATGTCGACGGCCTTGCCGGTCTTCTGCCGTCCTCGGGATGGCGCGGACAACGGTCACTGATGGGGCGGTGCAACCCGCGGAAACCAGCAGCCACGTTCCACTGAAAGGCCACACGCCGCAGGTGATGTCTTCGGCGCATCAGGGGCGGCTTCCCGCTGGCCGGTTGGCCCCCATCGCCGGTCTTCGGGTCCGCCAGGGTGTCGGTTTGGCAAAGCCGGGAATTCGGCATATCGATATGATCCGGTTGAACAAATTGTTTCTCGACTTGTAGTATTCTGATCACCATGAGCCAAAAGCCTCAGTTCTCCAGATGGGACAGATGGAAAGCCAGTTGGGCGATCTGGCGCAAGGAGCCCAAGATGCTTCTCTGGATCGGGTTCTCGGTCGCGTTCTGCATTCTGGTCGCCGTGTTTTTGGGTTTGAAACACCCTCGTCGCGAAGGCTACGAGGCTGCGACGATCACTCGGATCGACGACGTGGTCTACGAGGACGGGTTGCGCCGCCGGATCATGGTGCAAACAGAAAGCGGCGACACGAAGCTGTTGCAGAACGTGCTGACCGGGCGAAACCTGCACGAAGGCGACGCAATCTGCGTACTGCACTTGCGCGATGCGCTGTGGGGCTACCGCTTTGCCCAGCTCGCGCTTTCGGATAAATGCGACACGTCCCCACAATGACGGCGCGCGAAATGATCGCCATGGCGAACCGCCAAGACGCGCAGTCTTCCAGTTGCGCGGCGGCGGCTAGCCCATCGCCCTGAGCCGCTTGATCAGGCTCGACGTGTCCCAACGGTTCCCGCCCATTTTTTGCACGTCCTTGTAGAACTGATCGACAAGCGCCGTCACCGGCAGGCTGGCGCCGTTCTCATCGGCCGCATCGAGGCAGATCCCCAGATCCTTGCGCATCCAGTCGACCGCGAAGCCGTGATCGAACTTGTCGTCAAGCATGGTCTCGTAGCGGTTCGACATCTGCCAGGACCCGGCCGCACCCTGGCTGATGACCTCGACCACCGCACGGCCGTCAAGGCCGGCCTTCTCGGCGAAATGCAGCGCTTCGGACAGTCCCTGGACCAGACCTGCAATGGCGATCTGGTTGCACATCTTGGTCAGCTGCCCCGCCCCGCTGTCACCGA
Source organism: Brevirhabdus sp. (assembly GCA_024637315.1). Classification (GTDB taxonomy): domain Bacteria; phylum Pseudomonadota; class Alphaproteobacteria; order Rhodobacterales; family Rhodobacteraceae; genus JAHEAO01. Next base: position 139,178 of record JAGXFH010000034.1, on the reverse strand, counting down.
TTCGGCGGCATATGCGGGCATAGGCGGCGATGACCGGCTCGGCCCGGTCATAGGCGGCCTGGTCGCCGCCGCACATGACCGAGAGCTTGCCGTTCTCGGCGCCCGCCTGCCCGCCCGAGATGGGGGCATCGACGAACGAGATCTGGCGCTCTTCGGCGGCGGCATGAAGCTCTCGCGTTACGGCGGCGGAAACGGTGGTGTGATCGACGAAGATCGTGCCCGGCTGCATGCCCTCGAACGCACCGGACGCGCCGGTGCAGATGGCCCGCAGGTCATCGTCATTGCCGACACAGGCCATGACGAAATCGGCCCCCTTCGCGGCCTCGGCCGGGCTTTTCGCCGTCTTTCCGCCATGCGTCTTGGCCCAATCGTCGGCCTTCGCGGCAGTTCGGTTATAGACTGTGACCTCGTGTCCGGCCGTCGCCAGATGGCCCGCCATCGGATAGCCCATCACTCCAAGGCCCAGAAACGCTACTTTCGTCATGACTTTTCCTCTATGGTGGTTTGTCTTACCGTCGCAACCTAGTTAAACGGTTCAAAACTCCGGTCAACTGCGGGCAGTCATGGCAAAGATCTTTCGCTGGCTTCTACGGGGCTTCACGGCCATCGTCGTGCTGGTCCTTCTGGCCGGAGTCCTGGTTTACTGGCTGGCCTCACGGTCTTTGCCCGACTACAACGCCGATCATCAGGTTTCAGGGATCACCGCAGCTGTCGAGATCGTCCGCGACAATGCCGATGTGCCGCATGTCTTCGGCGCGACCGACGCGGATGTGTTCTTTGGTCTCGGCTTTGCTCATGCGCAGGACCGGCTGTGGCAGATGGTCATGCTGCGGCGGACCGCGCAGGGACGACTGTCCGAGATTTTTGGTGCCCGGACGCTTCCGGTAGACGACTTGTTGCGCCGGCTCGATCTTTACAACCTATCGGTCAGATCGGTCGAGGTTCAGGACGCTGAAACCCAAGCCGCGCTGAAGGCCTATGCGGCAGGGGTGAATGCCTGGATCGCCGAGGTGAACGAGGGCGCGCTGGGACGCGGCGCACCGGAATTCTTCCTCTTCTCGAACCAGATGGCGCCCTGGCAACCGGCCGATTCGATTGCCATCGTCAAGCTGATGGCGCTGCAACTGGCGGGGCACCTGTCGGAAGAGGTGCTTTATGCCCGCACCTCGCTCTTGCTGCCTGATGAGCGGGTGCGCGACATCCTGCCGGACGTGCCGGGCGAAGGCATTGCGGCTCTGCCGGAATATGCCGCGCTTTTCCCCGATGCGCCGCGCCATGCGGCGGGTGACGCCGCACCGCCGCCCCCACTCTGGCCGGTTCCGTCACGCGGGCTGGCGGGGGCGTCGAATAGCTGGGCGGCGACAGCAGCGCGGTCCGCGACCGGATCGACTCTTTTGGCGAACGATCCGCATCTGGGATTCTCCGCGCCCTCGATCTGGTATCTGGCGCGGATGGAACTGCAGACCGGCGGCGTGATCGGCGGAACCATCCCCGGCGTGCCCGTGATCCTGCTGGGCAGGTCCGAGGATTTCGGCTGGGGCCTGACGTCAAGCTACATGGACGACCAGGATGTCTATATCGAGAAGCTGGACCCCGATGACCCGAATGCGGTCCTGACCCCGGACGGCTACAAACAGATGCAGTCGCGGTTCTCGATCATCGAGGTCAAGGATGCGCCGCCGGTCACCATCACCCTGCAATGGACCGAAAACGGTCCGGTTCTGCCCGGCATCCAATTCAACCTGGCAACCATCACGCCGCCCGGCCACATAACCAGCCTGGCCTGGACCGCGCTGACCGGCAATGACACAACAATGTCGGCGGCAATCGCGCTGATGCGGGCCAAGAGCGTGGCCGAGGGGATCGCCGCCGGTGAGCGGTTCATCGCCCCGACGCAGAACCTGACGATGGCCGACCGCGACACCGTGGCGATGAAGACGATCGGCGCGATGCCACGCCGCACTGCCCGGCACCAGTCGCAGGGACGGATGCCGTCGCAGGGCTGGCTGCCCGAGAATCGCTGGCAGGGGCGGATGAACTACGCGGCGAACCCGGAATTCGTCGGGCCAGAGGGCGGCATCCTCGGCAACACAAACAACAAGATCGTCGATCGCCCGTTTCCGTTCCACGTCTCGTTCACCTGGGGCGACACCCAACGGATCCAGCGCTGGCGGAGGTTGATGCAGAACCGCGAGGTGCACACCCGCGAAAGCTTCATCGAGGCGCAGCTGGACACGGTCAGCTTTACCGCGCGTGCGCTCTTGCCGCTGATCGCCGCAGAACTGTGGTTCACCGCAGAGGCGGCTCCGGAAGGTACGCCAGACCGCCAGCGGCAGCGGGCGCTGGACCTGCTGGCTGACTGGAACGGCGAGATGAACGAACATCTGCCCGAACCGCTGATCTACGCGGCGTGGGTGAGGGCGCTGCAAGACCGGCTGATCCGTGACGAGCTGGGGCCGCTGTCTCGGCAATATGCCCATGTCGAGCCGCTGTTCATCGAGCGGGTCTTTCGCGATGTCGACGGCGCCTCGGTCTGGTGCGATGTGCTGCAGTCGGCACCGATCGAGACCTGCTCCGATATCTCGCGACAGGCGCTCGACGACGCGCTTCTATGGATCGGCGAGCGCTATGGAACCGCGCTCGAATCGCTGCGCTGGGGCGATGCGCACGAGGCGACGCATGACCATCAGGTGCTGGGCACCGCGCCGCTGCTGCGTTGGTTCGTCAACATCCGGCAATCGACTTCGGGTGGCGACAATACGCTGTTGCGTGGCCGGACCTCCGGCCGAGACCCCGATCCGTTTCAGAACGTCCATGGGCCCGGCTATCGCGGGGTCTATGACTTCGCCGATCCCGACAGCTCGGTCTTCATCATTTCGACAGGGCAGTCGGGGCATTTCCTGTCACGGCATTATGACGATCTGGGCGGTTTGTGGCGGCGCGGCGAGTATATCCCGATGTCGCTCGACCCCGACCTTGCCCGCGCCGCCGCGGTCGGCATCACCCGGCTGGAGCCGGAGGGGTGAGGTCATGGGGCGCGGTTTGCCGCCGAGGTGACCCTCTGCAGTGTCCACATGTGGACATGAACGGATAGTCTTTCAGATCAATGACTTGAAAAATTCTGTTTGGACTTCGTTAACGAAATCGATGTGGCGCTCGGTCGGGATTGACACAACGGCTGGGCAGGATGCGGCATGACCCCATCATAGGTTCGACGGGCGGACTCGCTCAACCCGGTCGTCCTGCGGGAAACGGAAATGTCCGCTGTGCAGACATTGCTGCCCTCCGCCAAAACGGCTCGAATGGCTCCTTCCAGCACACCGCAGACTTTCGCGCAATTGAGTAAATTGGAGATTTGGGTCAAAGGGGCGCCATGGCGTCTGAGTTGGCCTTGTTTTCTTGGAAGGCCCCGAACTTAAGAATGGGCCGGTTTTAAAGCGGGCCCATTCGGTCGCATTATTTGTCAGCAAAGAATGTGCGGCTGATCAAATCCGACGTCGTTACTTAATCATCACACTCGCACGCATACCGGCTTCCAAGTGGCCGGGAATTTCACATGTGATCTCGACGGGCTCTTCGGTCGTCTGGACTGGGACGATAAACCATTCGACCGTTTTACCGGGCCCGACTTCCACTTCACGGATATTGCCTTTGATTTCAGCGACCAGTTCGCCTTTCTCGTCAGCAATCTCGATCTTGCGGGTGAAGATCCGTTCACCCATTTCGTTGAGCGCCAACTCGTGCTTGATCTCATCGACATTGGTCAGAACAAGCTTATAGGCCTGTCCGGTCACGAACTCATAATTGTCGGGCTTGAGATACATCCCGTCGTCGTTGCTTCCCAGTTCGATGGCAACGTCGATCACATTCGCCCGGCTCAGGTCGCCTTCTGCATATGTGGGGCCAGCAAGTACAAACGCCAGTACGGCGTGGGCTATTATCGTCCGTTTCATTTCGATTTCCCTTCAGTGACTTCAGATATGGATATCAAAAAGACAACTCACTATAGTTCATCCTAGGTGGCCGTCGCGTGCCGCGCCATGATTTGGGTCAACATTGCAGGAGAGCATTCGTGTCGTTGGTTCAAGAGAAAATTCTGAGCCGGACACCTTGCAATCAGGCACAGGGATCGCCAGCGATGCGCAAACAAATTGGCTGAAATGACTTCAGGTAGGGTTGGCGACGCTACAAACAGCTCAAAACTTTGATCTCGCGCTGCATTGTAATCCGAATGATGCGATCTGAATGACAGCTAGCCATGCAAGATCGGGCAAGCCCGTTTGCGCAAAACAGGTCCGCTCTGGGCTCCACAAGCCGTCATTTGAGCACTCCGCAGCATCGGTGAATATGGGCTCGAAGCCGCCGTTCCCCGGTTGCATCGCCCCAATTCCCCGCTCCTATAACTCCCGAAACGCCTTTTCCTGACGGTCGGTCCAGCGCAGCTGCAGCCGGTGGCCGGTCCTGGTGTCCTTCTCGCTTTCGACGACACCGGCCTGAAACAGCCAGGCGCGCTTGCGGCCCTCCGAGAACGGCAGGGTCAGCGTGGTCTGATGGCGCTCGTCCGAGAGCGCCTTGGAGACCGCGGCCAAGAGCGGCTCCAGCCCCTCGCCAGTCAGGGCGGAGACCGCGAAGATGCCCTCGGTGCGCTCGGCCTGAACCCTGAGCGCGGCGCGATCATCGGGCGGAAAATTGTCGATCTTGTTCCAGACCTCCAGAACGGACGCATCCTCGGCGACGCCCAGATCCTTGAGGATCGCCGCGACATCCTCGGCCTGTTCGGCGCTTTGGGGATGGCTGATGTCGCGGATATGCACGATCAGGTCGGCGGCCAGCACCTCTTCCAGCGTTGCGCGGAACGCCGCGACCAGTTGCGGCGGCAGGTCCGAGATGAAGCCCACCGTGTCGGACAGGATCACCTTCTGCGCCGAGGGCAGTTCGATCGCGCGCATCGTCGGATCGAGCGTCGCGAACAGCATGTCCTCGGCCAGCACCGAGGCGCCGGTCAGCCGGTTGAACAGGGTCGATTTGCCGGCATTGGTATAGCCGACGAGGGCGACGATCGGGAACGGCACCTTCTGGCGCGCGGCGCGGTGCAGTTCGCGGGTCTTCACCACCTTGGCCAGTTGGCGCTTGATCCGGGTGATGGCGTCGTCGATGGCGCGGCGGTCGGCCTCGATCTGGGTCTCGCCGGGGCCGCCGACAAAGCCCAATCCGCCGCGCTGGCGTTCAAGGTGGGTCCAGGCACGCACCAGGCGCGTGCGCTGATAGCTGAGGGCCGCCAAGTCGACTTGCAGCACGCCCTCGCGGGTCCGGGCGCGGTCGGCGAAAATCTCCAGGATCAGGCCGGTGCGGTCCAGAAGCTTGACGCCCCACTTCTTTTCCAGGTTGCGCTGCTGCACCGGCGTGACCGGGCCATCGACCAGCACGAGGCCGATGTCTTCTTCTTCGAAGGTCCGCCCGAGTTCCTGCAGCTTGCCGGTGCCGAACAGATGACCCGGCTGCGGATTGGGCAGTCGCACGATATCTGCCCCGGCCACTTCGAGATCCGGAAGGGCGGCGGCCAGCGCCACGGCCTCTTCAAGGGCGGGGCCGGGCGCGCGGCGGCTGCGATCAGACTGGATATCGGGGTGCAGCACCCACGCACGCATCACGTGCGTGCCGTCATCCATCACGACGCGTCTTCACCGTCATAAAGGCTGATCGGTTGCGATGGCATGATCGTCGAGATCGCGTGTTTGTAGACCAGTTGCGACTGGCCGTCACGGCGCAGCAGCACGCAGAAATTATCAAACCAGGTAATCACGCCTTGCAGCTTCACGCCGTTGATCAGGAAGATCGTGACAGGAACCTTGGTCTTGCGGACATGATTGAGAAATGCGTCCTGCAAACTCTGTTTATCGGCAGCCATAGCTTTTCGCCTTTTTTCTTGCGCGGTTTTGTTGCGTTCTGCCCCTCGGCGGCAGGCCGTTTGCGAATAGTTGAATTATGTCGTGCAAGTTCACCAGATTCCAGCCCAAAAAACAGGCCTTTATCGACGGCAGCGCCAGGACCGGCCTAACGACGCCAGAATTCAGGGTTCAGAAGCGCGATCAGGGCCAGTGTTTCCAGCCGGCCGACGACCATTGCGAAGGCCGCGATCAGCTTGGCGCCGTCATGCAGGCTGGCATAGGTTATCGGCGCCTCGCCGATAAGGGTGACGTTCAGGACCGGACCGGTGGTCGATAGCGTCGCGACTGCAACGGTGGTCGCGGCCTGAAAGCTGAGCCCGAAGGCCGAGAGCGCCAGCGTCACCACCGCCATCGAGATGCCGAAGAGCATGAAGGAAATCCAGGCGACATAGGCGCCCTCGCGGCGCAGTCGGCGCGCCGCGCTGCCCGATCCGCCGACAGAGTTCGGGTGGACCAGTTTGTCCATTTCCCGCGCACCATGCTTGTAAAGCGCATAGACCCGCAGCAGTTTCACGCCGCCCGCCGTGGTCGCCACGCCGCCGCCGACCAGCGCCAGCCCCATCAGGATCAGGCCGGGCGTGGCAAGACCGGACCAGTTCTGCGCTTCCGACCAGGAGGTCGAAACGAAGCCGGTCGTCGTCAGGAACGACATCACCGTGAAGATCGCGCCCCACAGCGCCTGGCCGGCCGCGGGGATATCGCCCATCTCCTCGACCTCGAGAGCCCCGAACCAGTGGCGCAGGAACAGCAGCGCCGGCACCGCGACGACCAGCGCCAGCCCGATCCTGAATTCGGGATCGCGGGTCAGGCGGCGGATCCCGATGCCCGGCAGGTCGACTGAAAAGCTGGCGCGGGTCAGCGCGAAGACCAGAAACAGGCAGATCAGCACCTCGCCAGCGATGCCGGCCCCGGCCGACTCGAAATCGGCAAGCGGCGTGATGCCGCTGGTGGAGAGCGTTGACATCGCGTGACAAAGAGCGGCGAGCGGCGGCGAACCCGCGATCAGCAGCGCGATCCAGAGCGTGACGGTGAGCCCGGTATAGATCGGGAAAAGCCGAGTGGCGTGGCGCAGCAGCCGGGTCGTGCCGTCCGACGACCAGCTCACGTCGGCCGATTGCATCGGACCGCGGCCGGCCTCGTGCGGGGCCAACACTTCGTAACCGCCAAGATTCATCGGCGCGAGGATCGCGACCGCGGTGACCCAGACGAAGAAGCCGCCCATCCACGCGACTTGCGCGCGCCACAGATGCACCGAGTCTGGCAGGCGTTCCGCTTCAAACAGCGTGGCCCCGGTCGTGGTAAGGCTCGACACCATCTCGAACCAGGCGTTGAAGTAGCTTGTGTCCCCCAAGACCTCGACCACCGGGACAGCCAGCATCAGCGGCAGCAGCGTGAAGGTGCCGACCAGCGCCAGCAGGTGGCTGCGGGCCGGGCTGCGGATCTTGCGGTTGGCGGTGGCGATGCCGATCATCACGGTCAGGATCAGGAAGATCGCACCCGAAAGCGCGAACACCCGCATCACTGGCCAGTCGCCGATGGCGGCGGCATGGGCGGCGGGCAGATACATCGCTGCCGCACCGATCCCCATCAGGATGACCATGAACGGCAATTGAAGGATTCGGGCCAGCATCAGAAGAAGTCGATCGAGACCTGCAACAGCCGCTCGACCTCTGGCACTTCCGCGGCCATCGAAAAGATCGCGATGATGTCGCCTTCCTCGATCCGGGTGCTGCCGGTCGGCTTGACCAGCTTGTCGCCCTTCATCACCGCGCCGATCAGCACACCCTCGGGGAAGCCGGTATCGCGGATCTGCTGGCCCGCGATGGGAGAGGTCGACAGCACTTGCGCCTCGATCACCTCGGCCTCGGCGTCGCCGATGGAATAGACCCCACGCACCCGGCCATGACGGATATGGCGTAGGATCGAGGAGACGGTGGTCGAGCGCGGGTTGATGTGGGCGTCGATGTCGAGATCCGCCAGAAGCGGCACCAGCGTCGGGTCGTTGACCAGGCAGATCGCCATTTCGCACCCCATCGACTTGGCGCGGACGGCGGCGAGGATGTTGGTCTTGTCGTCGTCGGTCACCGCGAGGATCGCATCGGCGCGGTCGGCGCCCGCCTCGGTCAGCAGCTCCATCGACAACCCGTCGCCGTTCAGCACGATGGTGCGGTCCAGCGCATCCGCGGCGTTCTCGGCGGTCTGGCGGTCGCGCTCGATCACCCTGGCACGGATCCGGTCGATGCGCTTTTCCAGCGCTTTGGCGACCGCAAGCCCGACATTGCCGCCGCCGACAATGACGACGCGCTCCTTCTTCCTGGTGGATTTGCCGAAGATCTCCAGCGTGCGGTTGAGATCGTGGCTATCGCAGAAGACATAGACCTGATCGTCCGGAAACAGCTGATCGCCTGGTTCCGGCACGAACAGGCGCCCGTCCCGGCGGATGCCGACGACGATGGCCCGGAGTGTGGAAAAGAGGTCGGTCAGTTGGCGCAGCGGCGTGTTGATGACCGGGCAGTCCTGATCCAGCGCGATGCCGATCAGCTGCGCCCGACCGTCCATGAACCCCTGCGTGTCGAAGGCCGAGGGTGCTGCAAGGCGGCGCAGCGCGGCCTCGGCCACTTCGCGTTCGGGGCTGATCACCACGTCGATCGGCACGTGGTCGCGGCGGTAGAGGTCGGAATAGATCGCCGTGTGGTAGCTCTGGCTGCGCAGGCGCGCGATCTTGCGGGGCACCGAAAAGACCGAATGCGCGACCTGACAGGTGATCATGTTCACCTCGTCCGAATAGGTCGCGGCGATGATCATGTCGGCATCCCGCGCCCCTGCCTGTTCCAGCACGTCAGGATAGCTGGCGAAGCCGGCGATGCCCTGCACATCAAGCGTATCGGTGGCGCGGCGCACGAGGTCGGGGTTGTTGTCCACGACCGTCACATCGTTCTTTTCACCGGACAGGTGCCGCGCAATCTGCCAGCCGACCTGACCCGCGCCACAGATGATGACCTTCATCGCCTAGTTCCTTTGCGCCACCCGGACCCGAGGCATGGCAGAAGCGGGTTTGGGCGTCAATCTTCGGTCTCGCCGACATAGGCGACGCGGCCCCCTGATTTCGTGCCGGTGACGACGCCAAGCGACTTCAGCTTGCGATGGAGCGCGCTGCGTTCCATGCCGACGAAGGTGGCCGTGCGGCTGATATTGCCGCCGAACCGGTTGATCTGGGTCAACAGGTATTCGCGCTCGAACAACTCGCGGGCTTCGCGCAGCGGCAGTGTGGCGAGGCTGCCTGAAAGGACGACGCGCCCGTTCACATCTGCCTCTTGCTCTCCCGTCGGCAGTTCGGCGGCGGTGATCGGGCCGGTGCTGTCGCCAAGGATCAGAACACGCTCGACGACGTTCTTGAGCTGGCGGACATTGCCGGGCCAGAGCATCGTCTGCAACAGCGCGATGGCATCTTCCGACAGCTTGCGCAGTGGCAAACCCTGGGTCTTGTTGAAACCGGCGATGAAATGTTGGGCAAGTTCCGGAATATCCTCGCGCCGTTCTTCCAGCGACGGGACAGCGATCGGCACCACATTGAGGCGGTGATACAGTTCCTGCCGAAAGTGTCCGGCGGCGATTTCGGCTTCGAGATCCCGGGTGGTGCTGGAAATGACGCGGATATCGACACGGACATTGCCCGAGCCGCCAGAGCGCTGGAACTGCTGATCGACCAGCACCCGCAGGATCTTGGACTGGGTGCCTTGCGGCATGTCCGCCACTTCATCGAAATAGACGACGCCGCCATTGGCCTGTTCCAGAAGGCCGGGTTCGACGCCTCGGTCAAAGCTTTCGCGGCCAAACAGCACCTCTTCCATCCGGTCGGGTTCGATCGAGGCGGAACTGACGCTTACGAAAGGTGCGGCAGATCGGTTCGAATTGGCGTGAATGTAGCGCGCGGCGACCTCCTTGCCGGACCCGGCGGGGCCGGTAAGCATCACACGGCCATTCGACTTGGTTACCTTGTCAAGATTGGATTTCAATCCCTTGAAGGCTGAACTTGATCCAACCATCTCGGAGGATGTCACGTCCTTGCGGCGCAGTTCCAGGTTCTCCCGCCGCAGTCGGCTGGCCTCCATCGCGCGGCGGATCACCACCATCAGCTGGTCGATATTGAACGGCTTCTCGATGAAGTCATAGGCGCCCTGCTTGATCGCGGCGACCGCGATCTCGATATTGCCATGCCCCGAAATGATCACGATCGGAATTTCCGGATTGTCGCGCTTCACCGTCTTGAGGATGTCGATGCCGTCCATCTGGCTGTCCTTGAGCCAGATATCCAGGATCATCAGCGCCGGAGCTTCCTTGGTCACCTCGGCCATGCAGGCGTCCGAATTGGCCGCCAGCCGCGTGGTGTAGCCTTCATCTTTCAGGATATCCGAGACCAGTTCCCGAATATCGCGTTCATCGTCCACGATCAGAATATCACCCATGACTGCACATCCCTATCTTGCTCCTTCGTGTTCGCGGGCCGCCCCGGCCGCCGGCGCCGCCTTGCCAAGCGGCAGGCGGATCTCTGCCCGCGCGCCTTTATGGTCGGATTTCCCGTCGAATGGTTCGGCATCGGTCAGGACCAAGGTACCGCCGTGCTCTTCGATGATCTTCTTGACGATCGGCAGGCCGAGGCCGGTGCCCTTTTCGCGCGTGGTCACGTAAGGTTCGAACAGCCGTGCACGATCTTCGGGCAGGCCGATGCCATTGTCGGAGATGGTGATCAGCGCCGCGTCGTGGGTGGTCCGCATGGTAACGCGAATCTCTGGCCGATAGTCGGTGGGGGCGTTGGTTTCTCGATAGCCTTCAATGGCTTCGCCTGCATTCTTGATCAGGTTTGTGAGGGCCTGTCCGATCATCGTCGCGTCCAGGTCGGCGTTCGGCGCGCTGTCCGGGATATCCGAGGTCAGAACGACCCCATGCATTGCGCCTTCCTGCAGATGCAGCGCATCGCGCACCAGCTTGGTCAGGTCCACAGGTCGGCGTTCAGGTTCCGGCATCCGGGCGAATTTCGAGAACTCGTCGACGATCCTGCGCAGGTCGCCGGTTTGGCGGATGATCACATCGGTATATTGCTTCAGGTCATCGCCAAGGTCGCCGACCACCGGCAGGAACTTGCGCTTCAAACGCTCTGCGGACAACTGGATCGGGGTCAGCGGGTTCTTGATCTCATGTGCAATACGGCGGGCGACATCGCCCCAGGCCGCCATGCGCTGCGCCGAAACCAGATCGGTGACGTCGTCGAACGCCACCACGTAGCCTTCCAGATCGCCATCGGCATTGCGCCGGGTCGACATGCGGACCAGCAGGTTTTCCAGCTTGCCGCGGCGGCCGACCTGGATCTCTTCCTGCGCCACCTCGGCAGCGGAGGCGCGCAACCGGTTGAAGAGCGCCCCGAATTCCGGGACGGAATAGCTGATGTTGGTCGATTGCCCTGCTTCCTCAGGCAATTCCAGCAGCCGTTCGGCCGAGCGGTTGACGAAATCGACGCGGCCATCCTCGTCGAGGCCGACAACGCCGGCGGTCACAGAGGAGAGGACCGAATCGAACAGCCGGCGGCGTTCCTCGATCTGGCGATTGTTTTCCAAGAGCGTGTCGCGCTGACCTTTGAGTTGCCGGGTCATCTGGTTGAAGATGCGGCCCAGCATGGCAATTTCATCGTCGCCTTCCTCTTCGACGACCTGCACATCCATGTCACCCTCGCCCACCCTCTGCGCCGCCCCGGCAAGCCGCCCGACCGGGAGCGACAGGCGTTCGGCGAACCACAGGCCCAGCCAGATCGCCGCCAGAATGAGGATCAGCGCGAAGCCAAGATACAACAGCCCGAATTCGAACAGCAGCCGCCCGCGTTCACTTTCCAGCTGATTGTAAAGCCGGACGGTTTCCTGGGTTTCGTCGAGAAGGCTCAGGATTTCGCCATCAACATCCCGGCTGACATAGAGATAGCGATCGACAAACGCGTCCAGCGCCACAAGGGCGCGGAATTCGTTGATCGACCAGTCCTGAATGACCACGGTCTCGCCGTCGCGGGCGCGGGCAAGATCGGCCTCCGAGGGCTGTTCGTAGTCGAAAAGGTAGGACCGTTCACCTCGGGCGCGGATCTCTCCGGCGCCGTCGATCACGAACGCCTCGCGCAAGCCGCGCTGGATCTGCGCCTGTCCCTGGGTAAGCATCTGGCGCACGTCCCCGTCAGAGACGAAGAACTGTTCGCGCCGGTTGGCATCCAGAAAGGCGGCCAGCGCGTCCGCGTCCTGTGTCAGGTCCTGGCGATGTTCCTCCTGGTAGGCCTCGGCGGCGGCAAGCGAATTTCCGACCACGGCGCGGACCCGGTCCGAGAACCAGCCCTCGATGCCGAAATTCACCGTCAAGGCGGCGAAGACCGCGACCAGCACGGTCGGGATCAGCGCGATCAGGGCGAAGACGCCGGTCAGTCGCAGGTGCAGCCGCGATCCGGCCGATTTGGCGCGGCGCGCGGCAACCATCTGCATCACGCGTTGCAGGACAAGCGCAGCAACGACAAGGATATAGACAAGGTCGGCCAGCAGAACCAGCCGCAGGCCCGGCGCGTTGGCGCCTTGTTCGAGCGGGCCGAGAACAAGAAACGTCAGCAGCGCCAGAACCGGTCCAAGGACCACCAGCCCGAAAGTGCCGATCGTCTGAAACCGCTTTTGCCGCCTTAGCCTATTAAGACGTTCCCAGCTTGGCGTTCGGACGGGAGTCCGCACCTCTGCCACCTCATTCCAACGCCGCTGTCGCGGCAACCGCCGTGGTGGTCGCTGTCGGCTGACGCCGATCTGCCACTCTTCTGTTGCGCTTTTACATCAATTTGCGGCGGCGTGTCACGCTAATATCCAAATCGGTGATCTTCTTTCGAAGGGTATTGCGGTTGATCCCCAGAAGTTCGGCGCATTTCGCTTGATTGCCGCCAGTCGCATCGAGAGCGATCTCGATCAGCGGCGCCTCGACTTCGCGAAGAATGCGCAGGTAGAGGCCGGGCGGTGGCAGGGTTCCGCCATGCAGGTCGAAGTAACGGCGCAGGTGCTTGGCGATCGAGGCCGAGAGCCTGTCGCCATCGCCGCTGAGCAACGGCTCCATTGCCGGCTGATTGGCAAGCACGGCTTCGGTTTCGGCTTTGCTGATCACCTCTTCGGAGGAGGTTACCGACAGATGACGGATGCTGTTTTCAAGCTGGCGGACGTTGCCGGGCCAGGAATAGGCGCGGATCAGATCCAGCGCATCCTTGGCAAAACGGCGCGGCGGCAGGCCGTCGCGCTCGGCCCGGGCGATGAAGTGATCGGCCAGAAGCGGGATGTCGTCGACCCGGTCGCGTAATGGAGGCACCGTGATGGTGACGCCGCCGATCCGGTAGAACAGGTCCTGACGGAACCCGCCGGCTTCCATCTTGCGCGCCAGGTCGGCCTGGCTTGTGGCCATGACGCGCGGAGCATTGTCGGTGAAGCTGTCGAGCATGCGGACGATCCGGGCCTGTGCCTCGTCCCCCAGATCGCCGACCTCGTCGAACAGGATCGAGCCGCCCTTTGCACGGGCCAGCACCGTTGCCGGGCCTTCCATCGTTGCCAGGTCGGTACTGGTGGCGGTGACGAAGGGCAGCGAGCGGCGGTCGGAAAAGTCATGGATCGCGCGGGCGATCAGTGATTTGCCGGTTCCCGATTCGCCGGTGATCAGCACCGGCAGTTCGGTGTTCATGACCCGTGCGACCAGCCTGTACAGCCCCTGCATCGCCGGCGTCCGGCCGACAAGCGGCAGCAGGTCGCCGCCCTGCCCTTGCCCTGGCTTGCGTTCGGCGGGCGCGCGGCGCTTGATGTCCAGCGCCCGAGCGGACCGTTTCATCAGGTCGGGCAGATCGAATGGTTTCGGCAGGTAGTCGAACGCCTCGGCCTCGGCGGCCTGAATGGCGGTGACGATGTTGTTCTGCGCCGAGATGATGATGACCGGCAGGCCGGGGCGCTGCTTGCTGATCTTCGGCAGCGCCTCGAGCCCGTTGCCGTCGGGCATGATCACATCCGATATTACTAGATCGCCCTTCCCCTCTTCGATCCAGCGCATCAGCGTGACCAGCGAGGATGTGGCGTGGACCTTGCAGCCTGCCCGGGTCAGGGCCTGGGTCAGGACCGTGCGGATCGTGCGGTCGTCATCGGCGACGAGGACTGTGCCGTCCATCAGGTTTCCTCCGTGGATTTCGGGGCAACTGGCAGGGAAATGCGGAACGTGGTGCGGCCGGGAATCGAATCGACCGTGATCCAGCCGTCATGGTCCGAGATGATCTTGCTGACCAGCGAAAGGCCCAGCCCGGTGCCGTTTTCGCGACCCGAGACGAAGGGCTCGAAGATATCGGCGGAAATCTCCGGCGGCAGGCCCGGGCCGTCATCGATGATCTCGACCTGCAAGGGCAGCGGGTTGCCCGACCCGTCCTTGCGGCGCAGGCGCAGCGAGAGATCGTAGAATGTGCGCAGGCGGATCGTGCCGCCACCGAGCGCCGCCGCTTCGGCGGCGTTCTTCAGAAGGTTCAGCAGCACCTGCAGCATCTGGTCACCATCGACCCAGGTCGGCGGAAGCGACGGGTCATAATCCTCGGTGAAGGTCATGTTGGCGGCAAAGCCGACGCGGGCGGACTTCGTCGCCCGGTCGAGCAGGTCGTGAATGTTGATCGAGCGTCTGACCGGCAGGCGAACATTGCCGAACTGCTCGACCTGCTCCAGCAGTGCCACGATGCGGCGGGATTCGGCGACGATCAGGTCGGTCAGCTCCTGATCCTCGGCGCTGAGATTCATCGACAGAAGCTGGGCCGCGCCGGTGATGCCGGCCAGCGGGTTCTTGATCTCATGCGCCAGCATCTCGGCCATGCCGATGGCAGAGCGGGCCGACGACTTGACCGAATGCGATCGCCCGAGGCGGTCGGCGAGTTGCCGGGGCTCCATCAACAACAGGACATGGCCGGGAACGCCCATCAGCGGGGCGATCTGGATGTTGCACTGGATCGGCGCCTTGTTGCCGCCGGAAACATCGACATTGTTGATGAACAGCACCGAATTGTCGGAGCGGACGCGCTGAAACGCGCCTTCGAGCGGCGCGTCGATGGCCAGCTTGTCGAAGATCGGCGCGCCGATCAGGTGCTTGGCGGAGGTGTTGAGGAACTGTTCGGCGGCGGGATTGATTTCGGCGATGCCGTCATCTTCGGCCAGAAGAAAGGCCGGAACCGGCAGCGAGGCCCAGATCAGCTCGGGCTGGATCATGCGGCAAGGCTCCAATCCGTCCCGAGCGCTTCGTGGACCAGCCGCGTGACCCGGCCGGGATCGGGTTCGGTCAGGATCGCCCGGCGCAATGGCCCCGGCGTGCCCGCAGTGTCCATGTACCAGCCAAGATGCTTGCGCGCCACGCGGGGTCCAAGCCTGGCCCCATAGAACGAGAGCATGTCCGCGTAATGGGCCGCGGCCATGTCGGCCAGTGCTGCGCCGGCTGGTATGCGCGGGGGCGGCGCGCCGTGCAGGTTGGCCGCGATCTCGGCCAGAAGCCACGGACGCCCCTGGATGGCGCGCCCGATCATGACGCCATCTGCCCGCGAGGCTTTCAGCGCCCGGCGGGCGGTATCGCTATCGGTGATGTCGCCGTTCGCAATCACGGGGATCGCGACGGCCTCTTTGACGCGGGCGATCGCCGACCAGTCGGCGCGGCCCTTGTAGAACTGGCAGCGGGTGCGGCCGTGAATTGTGATCATCCGGATGCCCGCCGCCTCGGCGCGCCTGGCCAGTTGAGGTGCGTTCAGCAAGGCGTCGTCCCAGCCAAGCCGGGTCTTCAGCGTCACCGGGATTGCGACGGCGCCGACGACCGCCTCGATCAGCGACAGTGCATGGTCAAGATCCTTGAGCAGCGCCGAGCCGGAATAGCCGTTCGTCACCTTCTTGGCGGGGCAACCCATGTTGATGTCGATGATCCGGGCGCCGCTGGCTTCGACCAGACGCGCGGCCTCGGCCATCCAGTGCGGTTCGCGACCGGCAAGCTGGACGGCGGTGTTCTCGATGCCGAAGCCCAGTTCGGCCTTTTCCCGGGTGCCGGGGCGGGCCTGAACCATTTCCTGACTGGCCACCATCTCGCTGATCACCAGTCCTGCGCCGAACTGCTGGACTAGGTTGCGGAACGGCAGATCGGTTATGCCGGCCATCGGCGCAAGCAACACCGGGGGCGAAAGAGACAGGTTTGCCGCCGCAAAGGGCACAGGCTTAATCCTTTTGCAATTGCGCCCCTGCTAAGCCTTGCGGAAAGGAAAGGCAATTTCTTGTGTTCAGAAAAGAGGCATAAATTGTAGATTGCGTATTTTTTAGGCAGGCAGCCTCGGCCATTGTCAGCAATCCCGCTCGGGCCTAGACAGGGACAGGGAAGAAGAGTGGGTGATGAAGGCTGCTGCTGTCATAGTTGCTGCCGGTCGCGGTACGCGGGCCGGTGGCGTTCTGCCCAAGCAATGGCGAAGTCTGCACGGGCGTTCGCTTGTGGCGTGGTGTCTGCAATCGTTTCGCGATCATCCGGGGATCGAGACCTGCATCCTGGTGCTGCATGCAGACGATATGGGGATGGCGCCCGGCTATGAGGCGCATGGCGATGTGGCGGTGGTGGCCGGTGGCGCGTCACGCGATGCCTCGGTTCTTGCTGGATTGCAGGCTCTCGAGGGCAGCGGCATGGACCACGTTCTGATCCATGACGCAGCGCGACCGCTGGTCAGTGCAGCGGTTATCGGGCGGGTTCTGGCGGCGCTGAAGGGCGGATCAGCGGCGGCGCCGGGACTGCCGGTGATCGACGCGCTGTGGCGCGTCGGGAACGGTTCGGTCAGTGCCACCTTGGATCGCGCGGGACTGTACCGGGCGCAGACGCCGCAGGGATTCGCGCTGGAGGCCATACTGGCGGCGCATCGCGCGCATCCCGGCGGCGCCGCCGATGATGTCGAAGTCGCGCGCGCGGCAGGGATTGACGTGGCCATCGTCGAGGGCGAGGAACGCAATCTGAAGATCACGACGGCGGCGGATTTCGACCGCGCGGAAGAGTTTCTGAGGGGCGAGATGGATATACGGACGGGAAACGGCTTTGACGTGCATCGCTTCGGTCCCGGCGATCACGTGGTCCTGTGTGGCTTGAAACTGCCGCATGCCAGCGGGCTGGAGGGGCATTCGGATGCCGATGTCGGAATGCATGCGCTGACCGATGCGATCTACGGCGCGCTGGCCGAAGGCGATATCGGTCGGCATTTCCCGCCAAGCGATCCCGAATGGAAGGACGCCGCCAGCTCGATCTTCCTGGAACATGCGGTCGGGCGCGTGGCCGATCGCGGCTTTCGGATATCGAATGCCGATGTCACGCTGATCTGCGAGGCGCCGAAGATCGCGCCGCACGCCCATGACATGGCCGAGGAACTGGCGGCCTTGATGGGGATCGGCACGGATCGGGTCAGCGTCAAGGCAACCACGTCCGAACGGCTGGGATTCACCGGCCGCAAAGAGGGTATCGCGGCGATGGCGACGGTCACTCTGGTCCAGTCATGAGCCGGCTCTTCGCGACGTTCTTCTATGTCGGATTGCTGCGCCCTGCCCCTGGCACCTGGGGCTCGGCCGCCGCGATCCCGGTGGCCTACGGGTTGCACTGGCTGGGCGGTTTCCCGGTGCTGCTGGCCGCGACGCTTGCGATGTTCGGGCTTGGCTGGTGGGCGACGGTCGAGGCGACGCGCGGCAAGGCGGATCATGATCCTTCCGAAATCGTCATCGACGAGGTGGTTGGCCAGTGGATTGCGCTCTGGCCTCTGTCACTGGGACTCTGGTGGATGGCGGCGGATCCATGGGTGTTTCCCTGGCCGGGCTGGGTCGTCGGATTTCTGATGTTCCGCCTGTTCGATATCTGGAAACCGGGGCCGGTCGGCTGGGCGGACCGCAAGCCCAACGCGTTCGGGGTGATGATGGACGACGTGATCGCCGGCGCGATGGCGGCGGTGCTGGTGGTGGTCGGCGCGGCGCTTGGCCACAGGGCGGCGGCGATCTGGGAGTATGTGATGTGGATTACCTGAGGCTGTCGGCGCAGTTCCTCGATCTGGCACGGGCCAGGGGCGTCAGGCTTGCCACGGCGGAAAGCTGTACCGGCGGCCTGATCGCGGCCGCACTCACCGAGGTCGCGGGCGCGTCGGACGTGTTCGAGCGGGGCTTTGTCACCTATTCCAACCAGGCCAAGATCGACATGCTCGGCGTCCGCCGCGAAACGCTGGACGTCTACGGAGCGGTCTCGGAAGAGGTCGCCGCCGAAATGGCGATGGGGGCGCTGGCCAGATCGCAAGCCACGCTGGCCGTGTCGGTCACCGGCATCGCCGGTCCCGGCGGATCGGAGCACAAGCCCGAGGGCCGTGTCTGCTTCGGGTTGGCGGTCAACGGCCAGCCCGCCCCGATCGAAACCGTCGACTTCGGAGCGATCGGTCGAACCGGGGTGCGCCAGGCTGCCGTCCGGCACGCGCTGAACCTGCTGATTTCCGCGCTGTCCTGAGATCGCCCAATTATCAGGCATAGCGCCCCAAATGATGCACAGTTTTGGACCATTCACCGCAATGCCGCCGAATTGAGCACCCCGACCGGTCTCTGCCGCTTTCCTTTGCATCCGGCGCAGGTTTGAAGCCCCGAAAGGAAAACGCGAAGGGGAGATTTCGACATGGTTGCTGCGGATACCGCCTGGATCATCGTGGCGACGGCCTTGGTGCTGTTCATGACACTGCCGGGGCTGGCGCTGTTTTATGGCGGCCTTGTCCGCGCGCGTAATGTGCTGAGTGTTTTCATGCAATGCTATGCCATTGCCTGCGCGATGAGCATCGCCTGGCTGGCACTGGGCTATTCCATCGCCTTCGGCGACGGCGGGGCGGTCTGGGGCGGGCTGGGCAAGATGTTCCTGCTGGGTGTTACCGCCGACAGCCTGACCGGCACCCTGCCCGAGGTGCTGTTCTTCGCCTTCCAGATGACCTTTGCCATCATCACCCCGGCGCTGATCGTCGGCGCCTATGTCGAGCGGGTCTCGTTCGGGTTCGTGCTGCTTTTCTCGACGCTGTGGATGCTGCTCTGCTACGCCCCGGTGGTGCACTGGATCTGGGGCGGCGGGATGCTGTCGGACGGCGGGATCTTCGGCGCGACCGGGGCGCGCGACTTCGCCGGCGGCATCGTGGTGCATGAAACGGCGGGTCTCGCCGCGTTGGTGATCGCGGTGATGCTGGGCGCGCGCCGCGACCGCACCAAGCCGCCGCACAATCCGGGTTACGTGGTGATCGGCGCGGGCATGCTGTGGGTCGGCTGGTTCGGCTTCAACGGCGGTTCGCAGCTTGCCGCCGATGGCGGCGCGGCGATGGCGCTGACAGTCACCCATATTTCGGCCGCCGCCGCCTCGCTCAGCTGGGCGCTGTGGGAGCGGATCAAATATGGCAAGGCCTCGGTCGTCGGTCTGGTGACCGGAACGATTGCCGGCCTGGCCTCGATCACCCCGGCCAGTGGTTTTGTCGGCCCCGTCGCGGCGCTGATCATCGGTGGCGTCGCCGGCATTCTCTGCCAGGAAGCGGTCGGGCTGATACGCACAAGGCTGAAGATCGACGACACGCTGGATGTCTTTGCGGTGCATGGCGTGGGCGGTATCTTCGGCACCATCATGATCGCGGTATTCGGTCAGGGCGACTGGGGCGCGCAGCTTGGCGCACTGGTGATCGTTGGTATCTTCACCGTGGTCGTGACAGCGGTGCTGGTGAAGCTTTGCGGCGCGATCGTCGGGTTCCGGGTGAACGCCGAGACCGAGACCAGCGGCCTCGATCTGTCGCTGCACGGTGAACGGGCCTATGACCACGTGTCCTAAGCGGCGATTTCCCGCAACAGAGGGGTCAAGGTATCCGCGCTGACGGCCTGCCAAAGAGCCCGCGCCCGCTCTTCGCCCAGCAGGCTGGCGGCCTTGTGGCGCAGCTTGGCGGCACGTTGGCCGGGGTCGATCGGCGCATCCAGATCATGGCTCAGCACGGTCGTGCCGCCGGTCTTCGGCGTCAGGGTCACGCGGCACTGCGTCTCACTCAGGCTCTCATCGCCGACAACACTTACCCGGTCGCGCAGCGCGACCAGAGCGGGATCGGCGGCAGCGCCATCCGAGAAGCTGGCAATGGCGCCCGTGTCGATGCCCGAAAGCGCCATCGCGGCCGTCAGGCGGTAGCTGAACTTGGCTTCAAGCCCGGTGGCGGGTGCGTCGATGTTGCAGACGCTCAGCCAGCGGGGATGGGTGCAAACAACGACGGATCGGATGCTCTCGGGGTCGATATCGGCCTCGGCCAGCGCCTCGAGCATGGCATGCAGGCCATGGCAGCAGGCGTGGAACTTGTGGCTGATCGCCTCGAACCGCCATATCGTTCCCAACGCCTCGAACGCCGTCGCATCGGCGATGCCGTGATGCGTGGGGCCGAAGCCCTGCGCGCCATCCAAACCATCGGGGGCAGAGGTCATCCCGACCGCGGCCAGCAACGCCACCTCGACCCCGGTTTCCGCCGCAAGCCCGGCATTGTAGGGCTTGCCCATTGTGCCGAATTGCGACTTGAGGCCCGAGGCCCGGGTCGCCGCAAGTCCGAGGGCGTGATGCGCGGCGGTCTCGGGCAGGTCGAGCATCCGAAGGGCGGCCAGGGTCGCACCGACCGCGCCCGCCGTCGCGGTCTGGTGAAAGCCGATCTGGTAATGAGCCCGGCCGAGCCACTGCCCGAACCGGATCGACCCCTCGGCACCGATCAATGCCGCCAGCAGCAGCGCCTGGATGTCTGCGCCCTCGCGCTCTGCAAGGGCAAGCGCCGCTGGTATGACCGCGACGGAGGGATGGCCGATATGCCCGAAATGGGTGTCGTCGTAATCCAGCGCATGGCTGGTCGCGCCATTCACAAGTGCCGCGATCGAACAGGGTGCCCGGCCGCCGCCGACCAGCGCCGCCTGCCCCGCCCCGCCGTCATTCAGCGCCCTGGCACGCAGGATCCGCGCCACCGGCTCGTCGGCCCCGGCTATCGCGCAGGCAGCCCAGTCAAAGAGCGACAGGCGCATCATTTCAAATGCCGCCGCCGCCGGCTTGGCGCTGATCGCGAACTTCGCCAGCGTCTCGGTCACAGTGGTCATCGCCAAACCCTCATCGTTTCAAGCCTATCCTCGCCGAACGCATTCGTGCTGGATGCCGGCATCAGCCATGAAGCTCTGCCGCCCGCGTTTCGAAGGCGCGCACGATCCGGCGCATCGCCTCGTTGAACACCACTCCGATGATCTTTTGAAGGACCGCATTGCGGAACTCGAAATCGACGAAGAAATCCACCGCGCAGCCTGCATCGGTCTCTCGGAAGATCCAGTATGATTTGAGATACTTGAAGGGGCCATCGAGATATTCGGTGTCGATCCGGCGCGCCACGGGCCACAGCGTCACCCGGCTGCCGAAGCGTTCGCGAAAAACCTTGAACGAGATCACCAGATCGGCCTGCATCACCTCGTGATCGCCATGATCCTTGCGCGACCTGATCCGCGCGGCGGCGCACCAGGGCAGGAATTCGGGGTATTTCGCCACATCCGCGACCAGCGCGTACATCTGATCCGCCGTGTAGGGCAGGTTGCGGGTTTCGGAATGTGTCGGCATCGGGCGCTTTGTTCTGGTGGTGGGCGGTCCAGATTTCGTAGAGTGTGGCGGGGAATGCAAGGGTTAGACATGCCACACCGAGCGTATGTGATCGACGAGATGATCTCGGCCAAGTCCATCGCCGCACGGATCGAGGCGCTGGCCAGCGAGATCAAGACCGCGTTCACGGGCACCGAAAAGCTGATCGTCGTCGGACTCTTGCGCGGCTCGTTCGTGTTCATCGCCGATCTGGTTCGCGAACTCGACATGAATGTCGAAGTGGATTTCCTCGAGGCGTCCTCTTACGGGGAAGCGATGGAATCGAGCCGCGAGGTGCGTATTCTGAAGGATCTGCGCGGCGAGATCGGCGGCAAGGATGTGCTGGTCGTCGAAGATATCGTCGATACAGGCTTTACGCTGAAACACGTGGTCGGGCTGCTGATGTCGCGCAATCCACGGCGGCTGGAAACCATCGCGCTGCTCGACAAGCCGTCGCGTCGCGAGGTGGATATCAAGGCAAGCTGGACCGGCTTCGAGATCCCGGACGCATTCGTCGTCGGCTATGGCATCGACTTTGCCCAACGCAACCGAAACCTGCCCTATATCGGGAAGGTACGCTTCACCGACGACGAGCCGGGGTGATGTTCAATCCGCGCCATTTCCTGCGGATGGCCAAGTGGGCGAAGACCCCGCCCTCGGAGGGCCGGGTCAAACTGGTTCTCGGCATCGTGGTCCTGTGCGTGGTGCTCTTCGGGTTGGAGCGGGTCTTTGGCTGGCCAAGCTGGCTTGAATTGCCCGATACGCCGAAGGGCCGGATCAACTGACGCGACCCGCCAGCCGATCCGCGATGCTGGAAAGCCCTTCGACAAGCAGTCGGCGCACCGCCCGGATCCGGGGCACATCGACCAGGTCGAAATGGCTGGCCACCCAGATGTCGACTTCTGTCGCGGGCAGTATGCCGGGCCGCCGCTCCAGTCGCGGATCGGCGTCGCCGAGTATGCAGGGCAGTATCGCCTGGCCTATTCCGGCCGCCGCCAGTTCCCGCAACGTCACGAAACTGTCCGCCGATCCGCTGATCGCCTCGGCCCCGGCATTGTCGGCCAGCCAGCCGGCCACGACCGAACGCGCCAGCGCGCCGCTGAGACCCAGCCAGCGTTCCGACCCCGACCCTTTCAGGGCATAGACGTCGAAGGCCAGTCTTGCCGCTACCTCGCCCGACAGATCATCCGCAAGCCGCGCGGTCGGACGGACCGCGATGTCGGCATGCAGCCGCGACAGATCGAGATGCGCATTGGTCGACAGCATGTCGATGCGCAACTCGCCCTCCTGACCCTGCCAGCGCGCCAGCATGGCTGGCAGGATCTGGCAGCAGAACGTATCGGTCGAGGTGACCCGCACGACCCCGCGCAGCGGTGCCTGCGCGCCCTGGATGATTCGGCCGACCGCCTGCACCGCGTTTTCGACTTCGCGGGCGGCGTCGATCACCCGGATGCGATCCTCGGATATCGCGTAGCCTCGAGCGGATTTGTCGAAAAGCTCGACCCCGTGACGGTCTTCGAAGGCGGCGATGCGGCGCAGAACGGTGGCATGGTTGACACCTAGCACACGTGACGCCGCCGAGACCGATCCCTGCTCGGCCACAGCCAGCACGTAGCGCAAGTCGTCCCAGTTCTCCCTGCTGTGCATTAATTGTCCAACCGCTTGCGAAAATTTTGACTACCCATTGTTATTTTCACAGCTACCTTGAAGTCACGATAATTTTTCCGAGTCGCAGGGAGATAACCGAATGATCAAGAAAATCGCCTTTGGTGCAGCCGGTCTTGCCGTTGCCGCCAGCACAGTTTTCGCCGCCAGCCATATCGATCCGGCCATCGCCGGCGCGATCAAGGCACGGCAGGGACTCATGCAGATGCAGCAACTCAACGCCGGTATCCTGTTCGGGATGGCACAGGACAAAGTGGCGTATGATGCGGCCGCAGCCTCGACAGCGGCTTCCAACCTCATGATACTGACCACAATTGATCAATCAGCCCTTTGGCCGCAGGGATCCGATGCGGACTCGCTCGAAGGGACAAGGGCGCTGCCGGCGATCTGGACCGACTATCCGGACATCGTCTCGAAAGCCGAGGCTCTCAATGAAGCAGCCGTTGCGATGAACGCCGCGGCCGGGACCGATCTTGAATCGCTGAAGGCCGCGATCGGCCCCATTGGCGAGGCCTGCACGGCTTGTCACAAGGCCTATCGCCAGCCACAATAACGCCATCGCAGGGCGCGGTCCTTGGATCGCGCCCGATCCTTGTCTGGTAGAGGTGGCATGATACGTTTTCTGGTGATGATCGTGGCGCTCGGGGTGATCGGCTTCGGCGCTTTCTGGCTTGTAACGAAGCCGCAAACCATTGACCCGGAAGCGATTTCTGGCATAGAGCCGGACCTTGCCAGAGGTGAGGCGGTGTTCATCGCGGCCGGCTGCGCGTCTTGTCATGCGGCCGAGGGCGCGCAGGACGAGGCGCGGCTCGAATTGATCGGCGGACGCCCCTTTCCCAGCGATTTCGGCACGTTCTACGCCCCCAACATCTCGCCCGACCCCGCGACCGGCATCGGCGGCTGGACTGCCGAGGATCTGGCCAATGCGATGCGGCACGGCACCTCGCCACAAGGCCAGCACTATTACCCCGCTTTCCCCTATGCCACCTATACCCGCGCCTCGCTCGAGGACATTGTTGCACTGCACGCCTATCTGATGACGTTGCCCGCAGTGAAGTGGGTGAACCGGCCGCACGATCTGCGCGTTCCGTACAATATCCGGCTAAGCCTTGGCGGCTGGAAGTTCCTGTTTCTGAAAGACGATTGGATCCTGTCCGACGCCCCGACGCCTGAGCTGGAGCGGGGACGCTATCTGGTCGAGGCCCTGGGGCATTGCGGCGAATGCCACACTCCGCGCAACGCCCTTGGCGGGATGGACCGGTCGCGCTGGCTGGCGGGCGCACCGAACCCAACAGGTCGCGGCACGATCCCAAATATCACCCCGGCGAAACTGGGCTGGAGCGAGGGCGATCTGATGACCTATTTCACCAGTGGCTTCACCCCGGATTTCGATACGGTGGGCGGGCATATGGCCGATGTGGTGGAAAACCTCAAACAGATGCCCGAGTCGGATTTGCAGGCGATCATCGCCTATCTCAAGGCTGTGCCACCGGTCGAGTGAGCCAGGTGTTCGATGCGATGGCGGCCAACTCCGACCGACGGTGAGTCGCGGCGAATTCCAATACCCCCGGTTGCATGGATCCGGTCCGACGGTCGGCACAAACCGGTCGGCAACGTGCAGCCGATCACGTGGCGGGTTCCCGCCATCCGTTCTTGCCAAAGCCGCTTCCAGCCGCGATTCACCGCCCCTTGGCGATCCTTTGCTGATGCTGCGGCGGGTTCCTGCCATGGGCCAGTTTGACATGATGGGGGGAAATCATGGCTGATCAGGCAAAACTCAATGCAGAGGCGCGCCATGACTGTCGCATACATTCCCGCCCCCGATTTCCGCCGACGCGCAGCGTTCCGCCCCGCCGCGGCTGCGCTGGCCTGCGCCCTCGGGAGTCTTCTTGCGGTTGATCTCGCCTTGGCCCAGGGCGAAGTCACGCTGTCTGGGGTTGCCCTTGATACCGTCGATGACAACCGCTTTTTCACCCGTGTCGGCGGAACCGTTCGCGATGACGTGACCTATGATGGCCTTGTGCCCGGCCAGCCCTACACGCTTGCGGCGCAATTGTTCGACATGACGACGCAGGAGGTCAGCGGCGATGTCAGCTATATGCCCTTCACGCCAGAGACGGCAGCCGGCACAACCAGTGTCGAATTGCCGGTGCCGCAGAACCGGACCGACTTCAACATCGACTATGTCGTCTTCCTGACGCTTTATGAGGGCGAAGTGGACGGCTCGAACGTGGCGGACGCGACCGCGCTGACAAAGTTGGAGGATACCGCCAATATTGATCAGACCATCCAGCTTCACGCGATCCAGGGCATCACCGTCACCGCCGCCGACGCAGCCGATGGCGATCAGCGTCTGCCCCCCGAAGGCGGCGTCATCGAGGCGACGGTCGAGCATGTGAACCTTGTCGCGGGCTACCATTACACGCTTTGGGGCCAGTTGCTTACACCCAGCGGTCAGGCGACCGGGATATATGCAAGCGTGCCCGAATACGTGCCGGAAGAGATGAATGGCAGCCTGAAGATGGAGTTCACGGTGCCCGAAGGGTTCGAGGGGCTGCGGCTGGTCCCGTCGGTCGGCCTCTACCACCAGAACCGCGTCGAGATTCGCGAGGATGGATTCCTCAACCAGCTGCCCGACAAGCCAAATCCGGTGATGATCGCGTCCGATTCCACGGTCGACGCTCCGGAACAGACGGTCGATATCGGCACTCCGTTCGAGGGGGTGCAAACAAGCAGTCAGTAGGGCCGCGAACGACCTCTGCCCGACGCCGTCACGCCGGAGCGTTACCCAGCTTCCGCAGCCGTGCTTCGCGCAGCCGGGCGAAATCCTCGCCTGCGTGATAGCTTGAGCGGGTCAGCGGCGACGCCGAGACCATCAGGAAGCCCTTGCCATAGGCGGCTTTTTCGTAGCTGGCGAATTCCTCAGGCGTCACGAAGCGGTCGATGTGGTGGTGTTTCGGGGTCGGCTGCAAGTACTGGCCGATGGTCAGAAAGTCGATATCGGCGGCGCGCATGTCCTCCATGACCTGCAGCACCGCCTGCCGATCCTCGCCCAAGCCCACCATCAGGCCGGACTTGGTGAACATCGCAGGATCCAGCTCCTTGACCCGCTGCAACAGGCGCAGGCTGTGGAAATAGCGCGCGCCGGGACGAACCGAGGGGTAGAGGCCGGGAACGGTTTCAAGGTTGTGGTTGAAGACATCGGGCTTGGCGGCGACGACGGTTTCCAGCACCTCGGGGGCGCATTTCAGGAAATCCGGGGTCAGGATCTCGATCGTGGCGCCGGGGGCCTGTTTGCGGATCGCACGGATGGTCTGGGCGAAGTGCTCTGCCCCGCCATCGTCCAGATCGTCGCGGTCGACCGAGGTGATGACCACATGGTTGAGGCCGAGTTTCTTCACCGCGTCCGCCACCCTGCCCGGCTCGAACACATCCAGCGTGTCGGGCCGGCCTGTGGCGATGTTGCAAAAGGTGCAGCCGCGGGTGCAGATCTCGCCCATGATCATCATGGTGGCGTGGCCCTGGCTCCAGCATTCTCCGACATTGGGGCAGCCCGCCTCTTCGCAGACGGTGACCAGTTTGTGTTCGCGCAGCGTGTCGCGCGTGGCCTTGTATCCCGCCGACGTCGGCGCCTTGACCCGGATCCAGTCGGGTTTCTTCGGCTGGGCATTGTCGGGGCGATGCGCCTTTTCGGGGTGGCGCTGGCCGGGGATCTTGAGGTCGCGCGGACTCATTCACTCTCTCCTGAGATTGATCCTGTGTAATCGGGCCGGTGCGCGTGTTCAAGTCGACTGCCCTCTGGTAGTGCGCGCCGGGACGATTTGCAAAGATTCCGATTCCGGTTCAGATGCAAGGAGCCAGATGCGATTGCCAAGTAGACAACTGATGAATTCGCCCATGCTTGAAAGATCCTTGGCGATGGGGTCCGGGCGGCGCGGATTGAACTGACCGAGGCGGCAAAGGCCGCCGACTGAGCGCGGAAACGACAGCGGAACCGCGTTTTGGCGCGGTCCCGTCTTTGCCACCGGGGGTGTGGAGAGGCTGGATCAGGCGGCCTGGCAGAACTCTGCCACACCTGCTGCGAATACGGCAGACCGGATCGCGGCCAGATCGTCTGGCATGGCCTTGGGGAAGAAGCCCTGCTTGTCGGTTGCCGCAGCGCAGTGGAAAAGCAGGCCGGCATTGGCCCAAAGCACCTCCTCGTCATCGAAAACCGGACGGACGATCTGGATGTGGCCAAGATCGCGTTTCCAGGCGATGCCACCCTGCCCTGCAAGATCGGCGGCCCTGAACAATGTGCCGACGCCGCCATGCGCCGCGGTTTCGATCAGCAGCTTTTGTTCCGGCAGCACCAGCAGATCCTCGGAATTCGACAGGATCCCGCCGGGCACATGGACCAGCCCCTCAGGCGCAGCTTCGGCGGCGGCCACAAAGCGCCGCTCCAGACGGCCGATGGCACGCAGGCCGCCGTCATAGGTGTAGACCTCGTCGCCCTGCATCAGCTTCTCGACCGGGCGCCAGCCGGCGGCGGTTTCCAGAAGCGTGCCGGCGATCAGGCCGGTCAGGTTTGCGCCGGTTGCCGGACGGGCGCCGATGGTGATTTTCTCGGCTTCGGTGAAGGTGGACAGGCTGGGGATGAACATCGTGGGTCTCCTTGGGTTTCGGGTTGCGCTGCCGGTCGGCGATGCATCCAAGTGTGACCCCCAATTTGCCGTATTTTTGTCATAGTCGGGGCACCGCAAAGGCACCATTTCGCCACAAGCCCTAATGCTGCGGCGTGGATCGGGTTTGGTTCTGATCTGGCATCATTTTTATAGGTTTATTAACCATAACCGATATTTACCTGCCTTATTTGATGTTATGGGGGCGGCGAGTCGCGGGCCCGAATCGGCGGAACGGCGCGTGACCGGACCGGGTCACGCGCCGTGCGGCAGGCCAAACCTAGCGTCGGGCGAGACTAGCCGATCAGATTGCCGGTCCCCAATTCCTCGTAGTGGCGCTTCAGCCGTTGCAGCGCGATCCGCAGCACGACCTTGCCAGAGCGGGCCGACCAGCCCATGCGTTTCTCGGCGACTTCCAGACCTTCGAGGAAGCAGCAGACCCGCAGCACGACATCGCCGAGGCCGGGGCCCAGATCGCGCAGCGCGGCCGACACCCGCTCACGGGCATTTGCCGGACCGTTGCCGATGCTGCTGTCAGGCCGGTACGAGCCTCGGTCGCCGCCGGTCAGGAACTTCTCCCAATTCTGAGCAACGCGGGGGCCCATCTGCGCCAACTCGAAATCCTCGCGCAGCCGCTCGGCGGCGGAAACCAGTTCGGCACTGAGGAACGGCGCACCGTCCTTGTCCTTGCGACGCGCCATCGCAATGATCGGCGATTCGGCAAGGTTGTAACGGATCCGGCGCGAGCGTTCGGAACCGGCGATCGGCGTCTGCTTTTCTCCCCAGATCCGATGCTGGTCAGCAAAGGGGGTCGCCGCGTCGGCAGAACCGTGGCGGGTTACATCGTCATCGGCCAGCATCCGTTTCAGGGCGGCGCGACCGGCAGTGGTGATCGCATGGCGCGAGATACGACCAGGCGTTTCACAGACGATCCAGTCCTTCAGCGCCATCGCCTGCGCCACCGGGCGGTCGACGACAGCGGTGCGAGTGGTCTTGCCGTCGCCGGTTTCCCGAACGACCACGGCCTTTTCCATATCCTGCGCGACTGCCAGGCAGGCCCCCGGCTCGCAGAGCCTCCGCAGGATGCGTCTTGCCTCGCGCACTACGGTTTCCTCGTCAGGTGCGGCGACAGGAGGGCGGGTCATTGCGTTCATGTTCGGGCTGTCCTTGGCTTTGTGAATGTCAGAGCTGCCTGGTGGGGTATGACGTGCACCCAGATCGACAAGCGCCTTGTCGATCAACGGGTCGTCGCGGCGGGCTTCGGTCTTGCGCACCTGGCGCAGCACGGTCGAGGCGTGGCAGCCCGCCTCTCGTGCCAATTCACGGATGGTTCGTCCGTTTTCGGTGTGGTCGATATAGTTGCGTGCCGCCTCGGGCACCCAGTTCGGCAGGTCACGATCGGCGACAAGCTCGGTTCGCAGCTCCAGCATTCCAGTCCCCCATTCACAGGCATTTTGCGCCGGGCGGCGCGCGTGGTTCAAGCGCATGGGAGAGAGACGGCAGTCGGCAGCCGACTGCGCTTATCGTTTCACCCCCAAACTGATAACAACTTAAAGTTGTATCCGTTACCGGATCGTTAAGATAGTTGTCGAAGTCAAATATTGTTCCCAATTTCTAAACGTTTTGGAAACCATCCGGTCGGTCGGTACGGAGCCTGCGCAACACACCCCTGGGTTGAGTATGAGTGATCCCGCCACTTAACAGGGAAACACCTCATGACCGATATTATGCAGATACTGTCCAAGCTCCGTCGCCCACGCCTGTTGATCCGGGCGGCCCGTTTCGGGATGGTGGATTATAACCGCGAGCGCGATCTCAAGCGGCTGATCCGCGAACCATCGGCCCCGACACCGGTGCGTGCGCTGACCCGGCTGCTCTCGGAAGAGGCGGAGATGGAAGAGACGCGCACGAATGGCGATGCCTCCTACAGCGTGGCGCGGCATGTCGATATCCTGATCGTGCTGATGTCCGAGGCGCGGCTGCTGCCGACCAGGCCGGGGTCGGTCTGACCGGGCCTGAGCCAACGTCTGGCGGGGTGCGGTTCGCCCGGATTACCGCTGCAAAGAGTCGCGGGCTGCTTTCAGGGCCTGCCGAAGAACCGCCCGGTCACCGATGTGATTGCTGAGGATCAGGATCAGCCGGGCGTTCAGCGCGTCGCTTTCGGCCTTGTCCAACCCCTCATGCGCGGCCAGCAATTCATCGTAGAAACCGTCCGGATCAGGCAGATTCGGTGTCAGGTTCAGGTCCATGGGTCAGCGTCCCTTGCCGGTTGCGGTGTTCAGCGCCGCGCGAAGTGCGGCCGCGTCGCAATCGGCCCATCGCGCGGCGACATGCTGATCCGGCCGGATCAGGTAGATCGCGCGATCATTGGCCCCCAGATAGCGGTCGCGGAGCGTGCCAGTGGGGTCATGGCGATCCGTCGCAAGCGCCAGTTGACCAACGCTTATCCCGTCGACCTC
This sequence comes from Brevirhabdus sp., assembly GCA_024637315.1. Classification (GTDB taxonomy): domain Bacteria; phylum Pseudomonadota; class Alphaproteobacteria; order Rhodobacterales; family Rhodobacteraceae; genus JAHEAO01. The sequence goes on along the minus strand of JAGXFH010000034.1, from coordinate 108,743 downwards.
CGACAGGTCCGGCGCAGCGGCGTTGATGGCGAGGATGGTGAATTGCCCCGCCAAGCGGTCAAGAAGAAAGCCCCGATCGAGCGGCGCATCGACGCAAGGCGCGCCGACGCGGGTGGCGCGGGGGCCGTCCAGAGCTTCGGGGCCGTTCAGCGGCATGCCATCATAGATGCAGGGCACTGACAGGCGGCCCGAGTTCACCATCGGACGCGCGAACGCGTGGTCTTTCGCCAGCGCAAGAACGGCGTTGCGGAAAATCCTGCTGATTTCGGTCTTGGGCGTCAGGAAATCGGTGGCTCGGGTCGAGTTGAGGATGTTCTCGTCGGCGCCGTGGACACGTTCCTGCGAATAGGTGTCCAGCAAAGCCTCGGGCGCCAGGCCCCGGATCACCAGATCCAGCTTCCACGCCAGATTGTCGGCATCCTGGATGCCTGAATTGGCGCCGCGCGCTCCGAACGGCGAGACCTGATGGGCGCTGTCGCCGGCAAAAAGGATCCGGCCGTGGCGGAATTCTTTCATTCGGCGGCACTGGAACGTGTAGATCGAAGTCCACACCAGCTCGTATTCAGCCGCCTCGCCCAGCATCGCATCGACGCGGGCGCGAATCCGGGCCGGGTCAAGTTCGGCCTTGCGGTCGATGTCCCAACCCAGCTGGAAATCCATACGCCAGATATTGTCGGGCTGTTTGTGCAACAGGGCCGATTGGCCGCTGTGCTTGAAGGGCGGTTCGAACCAGAACCAGCGCTCGGTCGGGAAATCCGCGGTCATCCTGACATCGGCGATCAGGAAATTGTCCTCGAACACGCGGCCGTCGAAGGTCAGACCCAGCATTTTCCGGATCGGCGAACGCGCGCCGTCGCAGGCGACAAGCCAGTCGGCCTCGACACGGTAAGCACCGTCGGGGGTCTCGATGTCGAGCACGACATGGTCGCCGCGATCGGTCAGGCCGGTCACGGCGTTGGCGCCTCGGATCTCGATGGGCGCGCCGTCTTCCTGGGCGGCGCGAATCGCATCGACCAGGAATTTCTCGAAATAGGGCTGTTGCAGGTTGATGAAGGCGGGGTTCTTGTGACCCGCCTCTGGCAGCAGGTTGAACTCGAACACCTTGTCGGTGCCATGGAACACCTTTCCGACATTCCACACCACGCCCTTGTCGCGCATCGCTTGGCCCGCGCCCAGACGATCGGTGATTTCCAGCGTGCGCTTGGCAAAGCAGATCGCGCGGCTGCCCTCGCCGACGCCTTCGTGATCGTCGAGCAGCAGAACCGGCGTCCCCTTGCGCCCCAGATCAAGCGCCGCAGCCAGGCCGACTGGCCCGCCGCCGACGATCACGACGGCATGGCGCTGCGGCGGCTGGTCCTGCGCCGCGACCTTGGCGTAAGGGTAAAGCCCGAAGGCGAGGCCGTATCCTGCATCAGCCATGTCCAGCCCTCCTGCCGCGCGCGCCTAGCCCTGCAGTGCCGCCCACATTTCGCGGTCGCGTTCGGCGGTCCAGATCCGCGGCGTGTCGATGTCGCGCGCCTCGTCATAGGCTCGGGCGACGTTGAAGGGCAGGCAATGTTCGTAGATCGCGTAGTCCTTGAACCTGGGGTCGCATTCGGCCCGCACGGCATCCCACGCCTCTGACAGACTACCGCCGCGCAGCGCGACGCGGGCTGCGGGCAGATAGGTCGAGCGGACGAAATCGGCGGTGTTGTTGATCGCGGTGTCGACCATCTCACGCCCGATCAGCGCATCGCCGCGTCCCGGGGCGATGGCATCCAGATTGAAATCGCGAATCTTGGCCAGGGTCTTCGGCCAGTCGTGAAAATGCCCGTCGCCGCAATAGCAGGCCGAGTGGTATTCGACGATGTCGCCGGTGAACATCGTGTTGGCATCGGGAACATGGATGACGATATCGCCGGCCGTATGGGCCCGACCGAGATGCATCAGGTCGATCCGGCGATCGCCCAGATAGACTGTCATCCGGTCGTTGAATGTGGTGGTGGGCCAGGTCAGGCCGGGAATGCTTTCATGGCCCTCGAAGAGCCGCGGAAAACGCTGGAATTCGCTGTCCCAATCCTCTTGCCCGCGTTCGGCGACCATTGCGCGGGCCTTTTCGCCCATAACGATCTGGTCCGCCTCGAAGGCCGAGGCCCCGAGGACGCGGACCGCGTGGTAATGCGTCAGCACGACATGGCTGATCGGCTTGTCGGTGACCTCGCGAACCTTCTCGATGACCTTTCCGGCCAGCCGTGGCGTCGCCTGCGCCTCGACGATCATCACGCTGTCATCGCCGATGATCACGCCGGAATTCGGGTCGCCTTGGGCAGTGAAGGCCCAAAGACCGTCGCCGACCTCGGTAAAGGAAATGGTCTTTTCAGTCAGATCGCCGGCAGAGGCAAAGGCTGTGGTCATGGTCAAGCTCCGATAATTTCAGGTCTGTTGCCGCCCGGATCGTCAACCGCGAAGCCCGGACGCGGCATACGAACCGGACTGACAGGGGTCGCGACACCCGGCGGAAGGTCCGGTCCGGCAGGGGCAAGCCATGCACCGTCCGGATCCGCGAATTGGGTGTCGATGAACTTCATATTGTCTGCACCGTCTGCTTGATGGCGCCAAACAGCGACGCGCCATTCGTATCCTCCATCCATATCTTCACATGGTCGCCCGGTTGCAGGAAGGGTGTCTTGGCGGCACCGTGCAGGATGCTTTCGACCATCCGCTGCTCGGCGATGCAGGAATAGCCCGCGCCGCCCTCGGAAACGGGGCGTCCGGGGCCGTCTTCGCCCTTGTTCGAGACGGTTCCCGACCCGACGATCGTGCCGGCAGCAAGGGGCCGCGTCCTTGCGGCATGGGCGATCAGGGTCGGAAAATCAAAAGTCATGTCAATGCCGGCATCGGCCCGCCCGAAGGGCTTGTCGTTCAGATCGACGTTCAGTTGTCCGTGCAGCCGCCCGTCGCGCCAACCCGGCAGGGCTTCTGGCGTGACGGCAAGCGGCGAGAAGGCGCAGGCAGGTTTGGACTGAACGAAACCGAACCCCTTGCCCAATTCCGCCGGGATCAGGTTCCGCAAGGAAATGTCGTTGCACAACATGACCAGCCGGATTGCCGCAGCCGCCTCCTCGCGGTTGGCGCCCATCGGCACCGGCCCGGTGATGACCGCCACCTCGCCTTCGAAATCCATTCCCCATTCGGGATCGCCGACAATCGGATCGTGCGGGCCAAGAAAGCTGTCCGAGCCGCCCTGATACATCAGCGGATCGGACCAGAAACTCTGCGGCATCTGCGCGCCGCGCGCCTTGCGGACCAGTTCGACGTGGTTGACATAGGCCGAACCATCGAGAAACTGAAAGGCCCGCGGCAGCGGCGAATGGCAGAGATGGTCGTAAAACGCCACCAGATCGCCCGCTGGTTCCAGCCCGCCTTCGTCAAGCGCCTGTTGCAGGGTGCGCGCCTTGGCCGGACGGCAGGTCTTGCCGTCCGGCTCTACGATGACCAGCCGCCCGTCCAGGCTGTGATCCTTCAGCGTGGCGACCCTCATTTCCGGCCCGGCGTGCCGTCGAACTTCTTCTCGAGGCTGTCCCAGCAATCGATGTAATCGTCCTGCAAAGGAGCTTCGGTGGCCGCGAACCTTGTCAGGTGCTGCGGGAACCGGGTCTCGAACATGAACGACATGGTGTTGTCGAGTTTCTCGGGCGCGAGATCGGCGTTCGAAGCTCCCTCGAAAGCGGTCCGGTCGGGGCCGTGCGGCAGCATCATGTTGTGCAAGCTCATCCCGCCGGGCACGAAGCCCTGCGGCTTGGCGTCATACTGGCCATAGATGTTGCCCATCAGTTCGGACATGATGTTCTTGTGATACCATGGCGGGCGGAAGGTGTCTTCGGCCACCATCCAGCGCTCGCGGAAAAGCACGAAGTCGATATTCGCCGTCCCCTCCTGCCCCGAGGGCGCGGTCAGCACGGTGAAGATCGACGGGTCGGGATGGTCGAACAGGATCGCGCCGACCGGGCAGTAGGTTTTCAGATCGTATTTGACCGGCGCGTAATTGCCATGCCAGGCGACCACATCCAGGGGCGAGTGGTCGATCCGCGTCTGATGGAACTGGCCGCACCATTTGACGGTGACGGTCGAGGCCACCTCGTGATCCTCGAAGGCGGCCACGGGCGCCTTGAAATCGCGGCGATTGGCCATGCAGTTCGCACCGATCGGGCCACGGCCCGGAAGCTGGAACTTCTGCCCGTAATTCTCGCAGACGAAACCGCGCGCCGGGCCTTCGATCACCTCGACTCGGTAGACGAGGCCGCGTGGGATGATCGCGATCTCTTGCGGCGCAAGGTCGATGATCCCCAACTCGGTCGCAAACCGCAGCCGGCCTTCCTGCGGCACGATCAGCACTTCGCTGTCGGCCGAATAGAAATAATCATCGACCATGCTGTCGGTCACCAGATAGATATGACTGGCCATGCCGACTTGGGTGTTCACGTCGCCGGCGGTGGTCATCGTGCGCATGCCAGTCAGCCAGGTCAGCTTGTCGGCGGAATGCGGCACCGGATCCCAGCGGTACTGGCCAAGGCTGGTCACGTCCTCGACGATATGGGGCGCGGATTTCCAGTAGGGCAGATCGATCCTCTCGTAACGCTTCGAATGTTTGACCGAGGGCCGGATACGGTAGCACCAGGTCCGTTCGTTCTGATGGCTTGGCGCGGTGAAGGCGGTGCCTGACAGTTGCTCGCCGTAAAGACCGTAGTTGCATTTCTGCGGCGAGTTCATGCCCTGGGGCAGAGCGCCCGGCAACGCCTCTGTCTCGTAGTCGTTACCAAAACCGGGCATATAGCCGGCATGGGGGCCCTGCAAGGATGGGGCCTGGATCATGCGGTCGAGTTTGCTCTCTTTGTTCATGGCATCCTCCTGTGGCGGGTTTGCTCCTGACTTATTGGTTGCTTTTGTAACTAACAACACCTATTTCGGCGCGATGGAGCGATTATGACCTTTCATCTTCCCGATTTCCTTCCCTATTTGCTCAATCAGGCCGCGGAGGCTTCAAGCCAGGAGTTTCAGCGCTATTATCGCCAGAAGTATGGGATGTTGCGCACCGAATGGAGGGTTCTGTTTCATCTGGGATGCTACGGCGAAATGACCGCAAAGGACATCTGTACGCGCGCTGGCACGCACAAGACGAAGGTCAGTCGCGCGGTCGGCGCGCTGGAGCGCAAGCGTCACCTGGCGCGAACCGAACTGGACCATGATCGTCGCAACGAGCTACTGTCACTTACCCCGAAGGGCAAAGCGGTGTTCGCCGACCTGTCCAACGCGGCAGAGGTCTATGACCGGAACATCTCGGCGGTCCTGTCAAAACCGGAACTCGATACCCTGCGCTCCAGCCTCAGGAAACTGGCCGAGCGGCCCTCCAGCGGCGGCCAATAGCGGTCAGACGTAGCGATTGATCAGGTTCTCCAGCCGTTCCTGCCGGCCCGACCTTGGTTCCGGTTTGATGCCCTCTTCCTCGACCCGTTCGGCGATCGAGGCCAGATCGCCCTCTTCCAGCATCGCCCGGTTCGCGGGCGTGTTCCAGCCAGCATAGCGTTCGGTGCGGGCGGCTTCCAACTTGCCGTCCTCCAGCATCGCCGCGGCGGCCTTGAGCGCACGGGCGCAGAGATCCATACCGCCGACATGAGCAAGGATAAGGTCTTCGGGATCAAGACTTTGGCGGCGGAGCTTCGCATCGAAATTGGTGCCGCCGGTGGTGAACCCGCCCATTTGCAGGATCTCGTAATAGGCCAGCATCACCTCGGGCAGGTTGTTCGGAAACTGGTCGGTATCCCAGCCTGACTGGTAGTCGTTGCGGTTGATGTCGATCGAGCCGAGAATGCCAAGCGAGCGGGCCAGTGCGAGTTCATGTTCAAAGCTGTGGCCCGCAAGAATCGCGTGGCCTTGCTCGATGTTCACCTTGACTTCTTTTTCCAGCCCGAAGCGTCTGAGGAAGCCGTAGACCGTGGCGACATCGTAGTCGTATTGATGTTTCGAGGGCTCCTGCGGCTTCGGCTCGATCAGGATCGCGCCCTGAAACCCGATCTTGTACTTGTAGTCGACGACCATTTGCAGGAAACGGCCTGCCTGCTCGGCTTCACGGGCGAGGTCGGTGTTGATCAGCGTTTCATAGCCCTCGCGCCCGCCCCAGAGTACATAGTTGGCACCGCCGAGTTTCATGGTGGCGTCCATGCAGGATTTCACGGTCGCGGCCGCATAGGCGAACACGTCGGGATCGGGGTTGGTGGCGGCTCCGGACATCCAGCGGCGATGGCTGAACATGTTGGCGGTTCCCCAAAGAAGCCCGGTCTTCGCGCTTTCCATCTTGCCGGCGAAGTAATCGACGATTTCCTCAAGGTTCCGGCGGCTTTCGGCGAAAGTCGCACCTTCCGGACGAATATCGGCATCGTGGAAACAGAAGAATGGCGCATCGAGAATATCGAACATCTCGAAGGCCACATCGGCCTTCAGCTTGGCCAGTTCCATCGTGTCGCCGAACCACGGACGCTCGAAGGTCTGGCCACCGAACGGATCGCCGCCGGGCCAGGCAAAACTGTGCCAGTAGGCGACGGAGAACCGCAGATGATCCTCCATCCTCCGGCCCAGCACCTGTTCGTCGGCGTTGTAGTGGCGGAAGGCGAATTCGTTGTCGCTGTCCGGGCCTTCGTACTTGATCTTCGGGATGGCTTGGAAAAAGTCGGTCATCTGAGTCCTCTGATGGCGTCGCGGGCGGCGCTATAGGCTGCATGGCCCTGGTCGAACGCATCGGCAAGCGTCTGGTCAGGGTCAATCGTATGGTCGATCTTCGGCTGGGTCGCGATCCCGACCCCTGCCCCGGTCGCAGCCATCATGCCAAGCCGCGCCGCGCCGAAGGCGCCGCCGAAATCGCCGGCGACCGGCACGTCGACAGGGATATTCAGGGCGGTGGCTATGGCAGACAGCCAGTAGTCGGATTTGCTGCCGCCACCGACGGCAAGGAGGCGGTCTATCCGCGTGCCGGTCGCGGCCAGCGCATCGCGGCAATCGCGGAAGGCGAAGGCCACGCCTTCCAGCACCGCGCGGGTGGCGGCCGCCGTATCGGTGGTGTGTTCGAGACCGGTGAACGCACCGCGGATCGAGGCATCGTTCAGCGGCGTCCGCTCGCCGCCGAGATAGGGCAGGAACGTCGCCAAGCCGGGGGCCCGAAGATTCCCCAGGTCCGCTGTCAGGTCAGCGGGGGACTTACCGGTGATGCCGGCGAACCAGTTCAGCGCGTCGGTCGCGGCCAGGATCACGCCCATCTGGTGCCAGGTTCCGGGCAGCGCATGGCAGAAGGTATGAACCGCCGTCTCGGGATCGGGCTGGTAGCCGTCATTAGCGGCGAAAAGCACGCCGGATGTGCCAAGCGATACGAACGCCTGCCCAGCTTTCACCACGCCGACACCGATCGCCGCGGCAGCGTTGTCGCCGCCGCCGCCAGCGACGATCACGTCGTTGGCAAGGCCCCAGCGGGTGGCGAGTTCCGCGCGCAGCGTACCCGAGTTTTCCGAACCTTCCACAAGGCGCGGCATCTGGCTGCGGTTCAGCCCGGTCGCCTCCAGCAACGCGTCCGACCAGTCGCGTTTGCCGGTATCAAGCCAGCTTGTGCCGGCGGCATCGGACATCTCGGCGACATGGCCACCGGTCAGCCACAGGCGCAGATAATCCTTTGGCAGCAGAACCTTGGCGGTTCGGGCGAAGATCTCGGGCTGGTTGTTCTTCACCCAGACCAGTTTCGGCGCAGTGAAGCCCGGAAAGACGATGTTGCCGGTGATGGCGCGAAATTGCGGGTCGCTGTCCAGCTTCGCGGCCTCGATATGGGCGCGGGTGTCGTTCCACAGGATGCATGGGCGCAGCACCTGATCGGACGCGTCAAGCAGCGTCGCACCGTGCATCTGGCCCGAAAGCCCGATCGCACGAACATCGCCCAGTCCCTTGTCCGACAGGTCGTCGAACACCGCCTCTGCCGCCGAAAGCCAGTCGGCGGGAGCCTGCTCGGACCAGCCGCCATTGGGCCGCGACACCGTCAGCGGGGCCGAGGCTTCGGCGCGGATGACCTGATCCTCGTCGATCAGGATCCCCTTCAGTCCCGATGTGCCCAGATCGAGACCTATATACATCAGGCCGCCTTTTCGGGCTGTTTGCCGAGGATGATCATCCCGAGAATGTCATCCTCGGTGACTTCATCGACTTTCACCGTGCCAACCAGCTGGCCGTTCTTCATCACCGACGCCCTGTCGCAGAGCGTCTTGACCTGATGCACGTCGTGGTCGATCAGGAAGATGCCCAGACCCTGCCGCTTCAACTCGTGGATCAGTTCGGCGACCATCTGGGTTTCCTGCGGACCAAGCGCTGCGGTCGGTTCGTCCATGATCAGGATCCGGGCGTTGAAATATACCGCGCGAGCAATGGCGACCGATTGCCGCTGGCCACCCGAGAGCGCCGAAACCGGGTCGGAGAACTTCTTGAAGTTGGGATTGAGCCGCGCCATGATCTTGCGGGTTTCGGCCTCCATCGCGGCTTCATTTACGAACCCCAGCGGGGTCGTCAGTTCGCGGCCCAGAAACAGGTTCGAGGCAGCATCAAGATTGTCCGCCAGCGCGAGGGTCTGATAAATCGTCTCGATATTGTGGGCGCGTGCGTCGCGGGGATTGTTGATGGTGACCTTCTTGCCATCGACAAAGATCTCGCCGCTATCGGCCTGATAGGCGCCCGAGAGGCACTTGATCAGCGTCGATTTGCCGGCGCCGTTATGGCCCAGAAGGCCCACGACCTCGCCGGGATAGAGATCGACTGTGACACGATCGACGGCCTGGACGCCGCCGAAGGCGATCGAGATGTCGCGCAATTCAACAAGTGGAGTGGTCATTTCAGCCCCCCGTCCGTTTGCGGTACTGGATGTCGATCCAGACGGCCAGCACCAGGACGCCGCCAACGACGATGTTCTGGAAGGGCGTGTCGACGCCGACCATACCCATGCCCGATTGCAGCGACTGCATGATCAGCGCGCCCAGGATCGCGCCGTAGATGGTGCCGATCCCGCCCGACAGGGCGGTGCCGCCGATGACGGCCGCAGCAATGACGCGAAGTTCGTCCAGCGTGCCGATATCGTTGGAATGGGCCTGCAGGCGGGCCTGCGCGACAATCGCCGAAAGACCGGCCAGGAACCCCATCAGCGCGAAGACCTTGACCGTCAGAAACCGGGTGTTGATGCCGGAAAGCTCTGCCGCGTCGGGGTTGCCGCCGGTGGCGAAGATGTATTTTCCCAGCCGGGTCTTGCGGGCGACGACGGTCATCACGACAGCGACGACGATCAGGATCAGCACCGAGATCGGCAGGCCGTGGCCCTGAGAATAGCCTTCTGGCACGACCTCTCCGCGCGCCTCGAAGATCCGCCGCAGCTTGCCCGAGGGGATGAGATATGCGTTGAGCGTGGCGATGAAACCAAGGATCGCGCCAACGGCGATCGCGCCGATGGCGACTTCGGCCCAGACCGGTTTCACCGGGAAATCATGCGCAACTTTCGAGCGGCGAGCATTCCAGATGCCGTAGATTGCGGCGACGGCCGCCAGCAAGCCGATGATCCAGGACGCCGTGGTGCCAAGCGTGCCTTCTGCCCCACCAAACAGCAGGAACGTGCTGTCGAGGGGGGCGATGGTCTGTCCGCTGGTCATGTACCAGCCGGCATTGCGCCAGACGAGGAACCCGCCGAGCGTCACGATGAAGGCGGGAATGCCCTGATACCCGATCAGCCAGCCGTTGAATGCACCGATGATCGTGCCGACACCGAGACCGACAAGCATCGTTAGCGGCGCAATCAGCGGATGTTCCAGGCCGAGGCCCAGATAGTGCGGCAGGAAAACCGTCTGGGTCACGGCCATGACCGCAGAGGAAACGGCCAGCACCGCGCCGACAGACAGATCGATATGCCGGGTGACGATGACGAACACCATGCCGGTTGCCATGATCGCCACCGAAACGGTCTGGATCGTCAGGTTGAAGATGTTCCGCGCGGTCAGGAACCGGCCATCGGTGAAGATATTGAAAACGATGCACAAAAGCACGAACGCGCCGATCATGCCCAAAAATCGGGTATCGAGCTCCAGCATGTCAAAGAGTTTGCGCCGCCTTGGCTGTGTGCCGCTGGCACTTGCCGTATCGCTCATCTCGCGATCCCCCCAGAGTCAGTATTCCGCCGTCCGGGACGGATCCCGGACAGCGGCTTGGCGAGGTGAGCCCTAGTTACAGGGCGCGGGTCCGCCCGAAACGCCCTGGCATAGCGCCTCTTGCGTGATCCAGCCCGCATCGACGACTGCCGTAAGATTGTCGGCGGTGATCGGAACCGGGGCAAGGAACTTGGCGTTCATCTCGTTTCCGCCGGGCGTGGTGAATTTCACGGCGCCCTCGATATCCTCCATCGCGGTGCCCGCAGCCAGCGCAACGGCGATCTCTCCGGCATTTTTGCCGAGGTCACGCGCGTCTTTCCAGACGCTGACGGTCTGGGTGCCAGCAGCCACGCGGTTCAGCGCGGCATGGTCGCCATCCTGACCCGAAACCGGGATCCCGGCCATGCCCTGCGCGGTCAGCGCCGCGACGGCGCCGCCGGCGGTGCCATCGTTCGAGGCCACGACGGCATCTACGCCGTTATTGGTCTCGGTCAGGATCTGTTCCATGTTGCGCTGCGCGTTGGCGGGCAGCCAGCCATCGGTATAGGCCTCGCCGACAATCTCGATCTTGCCCGCGTCAATCGCCTCTTGCAGCACCTCTTGCTGGCCGCCGCGCAGGAAATCCGCATTCGGGTCGGTGGGCGAGCCCTTGATCATGACATAGCGGCCTTCGGGCGCGGCTTCGAGCACGGCGCGGGCCTGCATCCGGCCAACCTCGACGTTGTCGAAGGTCAGGTAGAAGGCGCGCGGATCCTCGATCAGGCGGTCATAGGCGATGACCGGAATGTCTTCATCGGCGGCAGCCTGAACGGCCGGAATGATCGCTTGAGTATCTTGCGCCAAAATGATCAGCGCGTCGACGCCTTGCGCGATCAGCGCCTCCACGTCAGAAAGCTGCTTCGAGGCTGAAGACTGAGCATCGGCAGAGACATAGGTATCGCCGGAAGCCTCGAGCGCGGCCTGGATCGCGGCCTCGTCGGTTTTCCAGCGCTCTTCCTGAAAGTTGGACCAGCTGACGCCGATCGTCTTGCCTTCTGCCATCGCGAAAGTGGAAACAGACGCCGCCAAAATGGCGGCAAGTGTGAGCGTCTTGCGCATCGTAATCCTCCCAAATGGTCATGCCCCTTTACTGGGGCGGCCGGCTTTTCGCCGGGCCACTCCAATTCTGCCACATTAAATTTAGTTGTCAAATTTAATTTCTCAGTATTAGTCTGGTTTGGTAGCGATCAGTCAGCATACAGGGGAATTGGGTTGAGCAACTGCGGACTGCTCGCCGTTTTATAGGAAGTTTTAATTCGGAGATTGAATTAATTGAGTTTGCCAGAGGCGCATCCAGAACCGGATTATCCCAAAGCGACGTCGGGATGCGGCCCGTTGATGCCTGCCGCTCCGGTGTCGGGACGAACCCTCAAGCAGCAGGTCTTCGAATGTGTCCGCGCTGCGGGAACCATACCGCGCGTCGATGTTGCCAGGCAACTGGCGATCAGCCCCGGATCGGTGACCGCGCTGACCGCCGAACTGATCGAAGCCGGGCTGCTTCGCGAATCAGATGCCCCGCGCCGCGAAGGCGATGCCAGTCGCGGCCGTCCGCCTGTGGCGCTCGGGATTCGGCCAGAGGCCGGATTCGCCGTCGGGATCAAGCTGTCGGACCATGCCCATTCGGCTGTCATCCTGGATTTCGCCGGCAACCGGATCGGGCAGGCCAGCGTCCGAAGTGACGCGTTGCAGCACGACTTTGACAAGCTGATCGCCGCCGCGGAAGCGGTTTTGTACGATGCCTTGCGACCGTCCGGCTTGACCCTTTCCGATATCAGAGTGGTCGGGCTTTGTCTGCCCGGCTTTGTCGATCACGAGTCCGGTATGGTGCCGTGGTCGCCGCTGATCCGCGAGCGCGACCTGCCGCTGCGCGCGATCTTCCAGGACCGGATCGGCCGACCGGTAACAATCGACAACGACGCCAACATGGTCACGCTTGCGGAACTGTGGTTCGGGGCCGGGCGCGGCCTGTCGGATTTCGCCAGCGTCACCATCGAGCATGGTGTCGGAATGGGACTGGTCCTGAACCACCGGCTGTATCGCGGTGCGCGCGGCCTGGGGACCGAACTTGGTCACACCAAGGTGCAGCTCGACGGTGCGCTTTGCCGCTGCGGCCAGCGCGGCTGCCTGGAGGCCTATGTCGCCGATTACGCGCTGGTGCGAGAGGCATCGACGGCGCTCAACTGGGGCAATCGCGGATTGACCGACCCGCATGTGCTGCTGGAAAGCCTTTACGACCACGCCAAGGCCGGAAACGAAGCCGCCCGGGCGATCTTCCACCGCGCTGGACGTTACCTGGCGCTGGGGTTGGCCAACATCGTCAACGTCTTCGACCCGTCGCTGATCCTTTTGTCCGGCGAACGGCTGCGCTATGATTATCTTTATGCCGAAGAGGTGCTGACCGAGATGTCCAACCTGACATTGCAGACGGGCCGCCCGCCGCCGAAGATCGAGATCCACGCCTGGGGAGATCTGCTCTGGGCCCAGGGCGCGGCCGCGCTGGCGCTGGAACAGGCAACGAACGTGGCGGTCGGCGCCGACGCCGCCAGTGCGGCATGATCCGGGCCCTGCTGTTTCTCTGCCTCTGGCCCGGCCTTGCCCTGTCCGATCCGTTGTTCATCGACCGCTCGGACGCCCTGCCGGCGCCGCATGTCTATGACGGCGGGTGGGAGCATTTCGTCGGCGGCGGTGTGGCCGTTTTCGACTGCAACGGCGACGCCTTTCCCGACATCTTCGCTGCGGGCGGCGAGACTCCGGCACGGCTCTACGAAAACCTGATCGACCCGACCGGCTGGCGGTTCCAGGATGCAGGGTTTCCCCCTCTGACCGGCGTCACCGGAGCCTATCCGCTGGACATCGACAATGACGGGCTGATGGACCTTGCGGTGCTCAGGGTCGGCGTCAATCACCTTTACCGGGGCCTTGGTGGCTGTCTCTTCGAACGGGCCGACGAGACCTGGGGCCTTGCCGCGCCGGATCGCTGGACCACCGCTTTCAGCGCGACTTGGGAAACTGGCAATGACTGGCCGACCCTGGCAATCGGCAATTATGTCGACCGCGGCAACCCCGACGGACCGTTTGGCGCCTGCGACGTCAACGAGCTGTACCGGCCAGTCGGCGAAGGCTACGCGGCGCCCTTGGGTCTGGAACCGGGCTTCTGTGCGCTATCGATGCTGTTTTCAGACTGGTCCCGGCGCGGCACCGCTGACCTGCGGATTTCCAACGACCGGCATTACTATGTCGTCGGAGGATCAGAGCAGATGTACCGACCGGACGAACGCCGCTTTCTGGGTCAGGAAGACGGTTGGTTGCCGATCTCGATCTGGGGCATGGGCATCGCCAGTCAGGACATCACCGACGACGGACGCCCTGACATCGTGCTGACCTCGATGGCGGATCAACTGATGCAGCTGTCGACGCAAACCGGCTTTGCCGCGGCCCCGTTCACCATGGGCACCTATGCACAGCGTCCCTTCATCGGCGATGACGGTCGGCCTTCGACCGGCTGGCATGCCGAGTTCGGCGATGTCGACAATGACGGGCGAGCGGATCTTTTCATCGCCAAGGGGAATGTCGACCAGATGCCGTCGAATGCGATGCAAGATCCCAACAACCTGCTGATGCAGCAAGCCGACGGCACTTTCCGCGAAATGGCCGACATCGCCGGCGTCGCCACGACGGACCGCGCGCGCGGGGCAGCCCTGGCCGATTTCGACAACGACGGACGGCTGGATCTGGTCGTGGTCAACCGCCGCGCGCCGATGGAGTTGTATCAGAACGGCACGCCCGATACCGGGAACTGGCTGAAGCTGGCGATCCGGCAGGATCGGCCCAACACCTTCGCCATCGGCGGCTGGATCGAACTGCGCGATCTCAAGGGCGGCATCCGGACCAGGGAAGTGACTGTCGGTGGCGGCCATGCAGGCGGTCAGGCCGGGCCGGTCCATTTCGGGCTGGGCACCGATCCGATTGCCGAGGTTCGCGTGCTCTGGCCGGATGGCACGGCGTCCGACTGGATCACCCTGCCCGCCAACAACCACGCCGATCTGTGGCGCCTCCCGCTTGGCGGTATCGACGTGATTCAGGCCGAGTAGCTAGCGGTCGATCGGCAAGCCGCTTGGCACACTCGCGGGACTGCCAAGGCGTCCCTTGAGGGCCACGGGGTCTGACAGCGCGTCGAGGAAAGCGACAAGCGCGGCAATCTCGGCCTTGCTCAAAGGCTTGGCGGCCGGCACTGCCGCGGCAAGGATTTTGGCGGTCTCGGCCGGATCGTCCAGCACCCGCCAATCCGCGACGTCCTCGAGAGGTGCCAGCACCGCCTGATGCCGGTCATAATCCGCCAGTGCCGCCTCGGCATCACCATGCGCCGCAAGAAATCCCGGCAAGGTCGCATAGGCGCCGTCATGGCCGTAAGGTGCGGTGGCGGCGACATTTCGCAAAGATGGTGTGCGGAAGGCAAAGGCGTCCTCTGCCCGCCCGGTTACCCGCATCCGTCCGATATCGCGGGCATGGCTCTCGAATCGTTCGGACTTGCCAGGCCCGATCTGCGGCACACCCATGGCGTGAAAATCGTGATCGGTCAGGAATGGGCCGGAATGGCAGCCCGAACATCCGGCGCTGCCATAGAACAGCCCCATCCCGGCGAGTGCCGGCCCGTCCAGCGCTGCCTCTTTGCGCAAGTGCGCGTCAAAGCTGCTCTCGTCAGAGCGCCATTCGAACCCGACAAATGCCGCGACCGCATTCGAGATATCAGTGAAGCTGATGGGCCTGCCTGCCGCGACCTCTGGATAGACCGCCTTGAACATCGCCCGGTATTTCGGGATCGCGGCGACCCGGTTGGCAATGATATCCCAGGCTCCACCCGGCCCCGTCAGGCGCCCTTGACGCACCGCCTTGGCCACGTCGTTCTCGGCATAATGGCCCGCCATCTCATCAGGGCTGAGAACCGGAAACATGGTCTGCGCCGACAGCACATTGTCAAAACCCAGCATCATGTCCTCTTCCAGCGGCGTCCGCAGACCCGAGGCGCGGGCGGGATCGGCCTCGATCCGGCCATCGTGGAACATCACCCCGAACTCCGTCGCCCCCAGATTGAAAAGCGCTGTCGCATTCCGCGGGATGCGCTGCTCGGGTAGGTTTGCGGGGTCCGTGACCCGGTCCGGCCCCAGTCCGGTGCCGCCCTCACCCAGCCCCAGCGAAAGCCCGTCCGAGGTGCCAAAGCGCGGATGATGGCAGGTGGCGCAGGATATGTTGCGATTGCCCGACAGGATGGGATCCCAGAACAGCAAATGACCAAGTTCCGCCTCTGCCGGGGCCACCGGCCGATAAAGATCATCCGTCACTGGCGCCGGCAGGTCGCCTGCGCCGGCGGAATGGCTGACCAGAACCGTCGCCAACCCGACGACCATCCGCCGCATCACCATCCATAAAGTATCTCTGCCGGAGGCACCGCGACGGGTCAAAGCGCGGCGCCACAGATCTGTTGCTCCGCAGGCGCTGGGTGTTGAAAGCTCAGTATCGGGCATATCGGACAAAGGCAAAGCGTGCACCGTAGGGCGACCAGTTCGGCACGTTCATCGTGCCTTGTCCGCCAAAGACGTCAAGCTATTTCCGCACCGGACCACCCGCGGCTGATGCCCCTGGGTCCGGCTGTGCAGCTCGGATAAACCACGTATCGCCCCTACGGCGACGGATGCGGAAACCGGTTCCAGCGCTCGTCCGGGGTGAAATCCGGCCCGTCGGTATGTTCGAATCCGTCGGTCAGCCGGGTCTCGGCCCCACCGTCAGGCGTCCAGTCCGGCGCCACGATCGACCGAACGGTCTGCAGAACGGTCCGCGCGCAGTCCCGGTCAGTCGGTTTCCGAGGATCTGGCCCACAGGTTGATCTTTTCCTCGTCAGCATGGTCGTCGATCGCCTGCAATTCTGCCGCGGTGAAATCCAGATTGCTGACCGCGCCGACGCAATCCGTCACCTGGCTGGGCTTCGACGCGCCGATCAGCGCGCTGGTAATGCCGCCGTCACGCAGCACCCAGGCGATCGCCATCTGCGCCAGCGTCTGCCCGCGCGCCTTGGCGATATCGTTCAGCGCATTCAGGTTCGTTATGGCCCGGTCCGAGATCATGTCGGGTGCCAGCGACTTGCCCTGGGCCGCGCGGCTGTCGTCGGGGATACCGTTCAGATACTTGCCCGTCAGCATGCCCTGCGCCAGCGGTGTGAACGCGATCGAGCCGATGCCGAGTTCGCTCAGCGTGTCCTTCAACCCGTCGGTTTCGACCCAGCGATTGAGCATGTTGTAGCTGGGCTGATGGATCAGGCACGGAGTGCCGAGGTCCTTGAGGATCGCCGCCGCCTCCCGCGTCCGCGCCGAGTTGTACGAGGAAATCCCGGCATAGAGCGCGCGGCCTGAGCGCACGATGTGATCGAGCGCGCCCATCGTCTCTTCATGCGGCGTGTTGGGATCGAAGCGGTGTGAATAGAAGATATCCACATAATCAAGGCCCATGCGCTTAAGCGATTGATCACATGACGCGATCAGGTATTTGCGGCTGCCCCATTCGCCGTAAGGTCCGGGCCACATCAGGTAGCCGGCCTTGGACGAAATAATCAACTCGTCGCGATGGCCGCTGAAATCTTCGGCCAGGATCGAGCCGAAGGCATGTTCGGCGCTGCCAGGTGGTGGCCCATAATTGTTGGCAAGATCGAAATGGGTGATGCCGTTGTCAAAGGCGGTCCGGCAGATCGCCTGTTTGGTTTCATGCGGCGTGTCATGCCCAAAATTGTGCCACAGCCCCAACGAAATGGCGGGCAGCTTCAGCCCGGATCGGCCACAGCGGCGGTAAACCATCTTCTCATAACGGTCGGCGGCTGGGTGATAGGTCATTTCCTGCTCCATCTTTTTGTGCACTCCCGCAAACGGGCGCAGTTCCGTGTCGTTATTCGATCAGTTGCCGCGCCTCGTCCGGCCCCAGCGGGGCGGGACGTTCACAGGTTGTGGTCAGCGTGACGAAGCTGTCGGTTTCGCCTGACTTCAATATCGAGGTCATCACATCGACGGCATGCAGCGACATCTCGAGCGAGCAGCGATGCGGCCGGCCTTCGATGATCGACTGTGCCATGTCGGCAAGACCGGCGGTCCGGTAGTTCGCCTGCATCTCTCCGGTGTCGCGGTTCTCCTGATTGGCGATGCCAAAGGGGTGATCGGTCCGCCCCAAGTCCTCTATCTCGCCGCCAGGGGTCGCGATTTCAACCTTGCCGCCGAAGAAGTTGGGATCGGGTACGAACAGGCTGCCCTCGGTGCCGTACAGCTCCATATTGGAGTGGCGGTGTTTCCAGACGTCCCAACTGGTCGAAAGCGTGATCGTCGCGCCGGTCCTGAATTGCAGCAAGGCATGGATGTTGGTGGCGGTCAGGACCGGAACGGTTTCGCCCTCGCGCGCGCCAGACCCGATCGACCGGGTCTTCAGCGGGGTAGAGGTGAGCGCCGCGACCTTCTCAACCGGGCCAAGAAACTGAATCAGGTTGTTGAGGTAATACGGGCCAAGATCCAGCATCGGTCCGCCACCGGATTCATAGAAGAAATCGGGGTTCGGGTGCCAACTTTCGGCACCGTGGCTCATCACATGGGCGGTGCCGCAGGTGACGGTGCCGATCCGCCCGGCGTCCAGCGCCGCCCGCGCGTCCTGATGTGCGCCGCCCATCCATGTGTCGGGAGCGGCTCCGACGCGCAGACCCTTTTCGTCGGCGATCCGGCGCAACGCCTCGCCCTCCGCCACTGACAACACGAAAGGCTTCTCGGAATAAACGTGCTTGCCCGCCTCCAGCACCCGCTTGCTCACCTCGAAATGGGCGTTCGGGATCGTCAGGTTGACGATGATGCCTATATCCTCGGCCGCCAGCAGGTCATCGACGGTTTCCGCGCGCACCTTGAAGTCGTCGGCCCGCGCATGTGCCGCCGCCATGTTCACATCCGCAACGGCGCGGACCTCGATGGCCCTGAACATTGGCGCGAGACCCAGATAGGCACCCGAGATATTGCCGCATCCGATGATGCCGACACCCAGCTTCTTCATGTCTGTCTCTCCTTTCGATCCGTTTCGGATCAGAATTCCCGGGCGGCCTCGATCGACCGGCGGGCGAAGCGTCGGTCATCCTTGGGGTTGTCGTGCTCGATGACGAAAAACTGCGCTCCGGTCTGTTCCAGCGCGCCCATGATCGCTGCCCAGTCCATGATGCCGTGACCGACATCGGCCCACCCATCCTCGTCTTCTGCCTCGCCCTTGGCCGCGATGTCCTTGATATGGGCGGCGATGATCCGGTCGGCGTATTTCTCGATCCACTGCATCGGGTCTTCGCCGCCGACCTGCACCCAGGCAACGTCAAGTTCAAGCGCAAGATCGTCCGCGCCCTGCAGGATCAGGTCGAGCGGCTTGTCCGCTCCTCCCAGATCGGCGAATTCGAAATCATGGTTATGCCAGCCGAATGTCAGCCCGGCATCTCGGTAGGGCTTGCCGATCTCGGCCAGATCCCGGCCAAAGGCGGCCCATCCGTTGGCATCCTTCCGACGCTCTTCCGGACCGATCGCGGGGACGAAGATCGCTTTCATTCCAAAGGCCCTGCCGATTTCCAGTACGTCTCGCGGCCTGTCGCGAACCATTTCCAGACCGAAATGGCCGGTCGGCATAACCAGCCCGGTATCCTCCAGATTGGCACGCAGCGTGTCGACCCTCTTGGGATCAGCGAACAGTTCGCCATAGCCTTCCACCTGGCTGTACCCCAGTTCGCCCAGCATTCTCAGAGTCTTCGGCAGCGGGCCGAAATTGCGTGAACTGTAAAGCTGGTAGGAAAAATCAGTCATGTAGGTTCTCCTTTGCCCGGGTCAGCCGAGCCATCTGTCGTAGTCGGAAACCAGCAGGTGCAGCGGCGGCTCGTCTTCCTCGATTTCCGCGAAGCGCCCGATCGGTTCGCGGAAAACATTGTCGGTGCGGTCGTCGTTGACGTTCGAAACCTCGCCGATCAGCACGCGCCCGCCCTCGCCCCAGAATGCGTGCCAGGTATCGGGTTCCAGCGTGACGCTCTCGCCGGGGCCAAGTTTCAGCAGATCGCCGCCCGCCATCTTGCGGCGTCGACCGTCGGTGAATACGCTGACCACCGCGTTCTCATCAACATCGCCCGCGGCATCGGCTTTGAAGAGTTCCAGCACCAGCGTCGCGCCGCCCCTGTTGATGATATCCTCGGTCTTGAGGTTGTGGCGATGCATCGGGCTGATCTGGTTTTCGCCCGAGATCATGATCTTTTCAGCGTAAAGCATCCCCATGCCGCTTTTCACATTGGCCTGATTGCCGTTGCGGGCGGTGAACAGGAACAGGCCCAGGTCGTCGAATTTGCCCTGTCCGTAATCGGTGATATCCCAGCCCAGCATATGGTCGCGGATCATCGCAGAATCGCTGTCCACGTGCTGTTTCAGCTGATCCGGCGTCCAGTAAGCGAAGGGCGGCATGATGTAGCTGAAAGAGCGGATAAAGGCATCGCTGTCGCGGAGGATTGCGTTGACGGTGGAGCGTTTCATCATGGATCCTTATCGGCGGTCTGGTCTTGGTCTGCAAATGGGTGAGACAGTCTCTTGAAGGTCTGCCTGAACTTTGGCGGTAGGCTTTGGTATTTTTACATCCGCTCTTCGGCGTCCTTGTCAAACAACGAAGCGCGGACCGGATCGAAGCCGAATTCCGGACGCTCACCTTCGCGCGGGCCTGCCTGCCCGTCCATCCGAAAGTGAAAATCCTGCCCGGCGAGCCTGATCCGGACGAGGGTATCCGACCCCATCGGCTCGACGATTTCAACCTGCAAAACGGGCCCGAAAGGGCGTCGTGGCGGCCGGGTCGCCGACGACAACATTGTCCTGGCGAATGCCAAGCCCGGTCGATGGCGACGCGCTTTTCGGTCTCGGCCCTTGGCAGACCGGCATTCTTCAGCCCGAACGACAGAGCCCCGTCACGCTCAACTGCGGGCACCGCGCATAAGAATTGGAACACCATGCCTATGCCCCG
This sequence comes from Brevirhabdus sp., assembly GCA_024637315.1. GTDB lineage: Bacteria > Pseudomonadota > Alphaproteobacteria > Rhodobacterales > Rhodobacteraceae > JAHEAO01. The sequence continues at coordinate 88,473 of JAGXFH010000034.1, read as the reverse complement.
CTTGGACGGCTCTGCCCCAGTCACGTTCTCGGCCCTTGATGAAGATCTGCCCCGCCGACACGTCCGGAAGCCCCGCAATGCAGTTCAGCAAGGTCGACTTGCCGCAATCCGACGCACCGGGCAACACCAGGAACTCTTGCTGCCCGATCACGAAATCGAGGTCGCGCAGAACTTTTACCGCGCCGAATTTGGGGTAACATGACCACCGCCGTCAGCACCATCCGGACCGAGGCACGTTTGAAATTGAGGTGCCTGAAAAGCCTCAACGGCGGGCGCGGTGCGGCCTTCTCGCCGATGCCGGGCAGATCAAGGGCTACCGTGGTGCCGGAATGGTCACCTCGGGCCGGAGCCGGAAAAACCGGTCTCTACCGGCACACCCGCCGGGGTCGGTTCGGTTCGGTCGGGCGACAGCTTCGCGGTGACGATCGAAGGTCTCGGCAGCCTTTCACATCAATTGCGGCACGCTGCCGCGCGGTTTTCTGTTTACATTGGCGGTCGGCTTGGGAAGGCTGTCTCGTATCACTCCGGCCGCCGCGGTCTGCGCCGCGAAGGTCGGCAATCGGGAGGAAGTTATGCAAAGACGCTGTTTGTTGAATTTTGCCGCGGCCGGGGCACTGGCCGTCGCCAGCTTGAGCTTGTCATCGGGGGGCGCGTTGGCCCAGGAGATCACGCTCAGGCTACACCAGTTCCTGCCGCCGGTGGCGAATGTGCCGGCGCATATTCTTCGGCCCTGGGCGACCGAGGTCGAGGAAGCTTCGGACGGGAGGATCAGGATCGAGCATTTCGACGCCATGGCATTGGGCGGGCGGCCGCCCGAGTTGATGGATCAGGCGGTGGACGGTGTCGTTGATATCGTCTGGACGTTGCCGGGCTACACGCCGGGGCGCTTCCCGCGGTCCGAGGTCTTCGAACTGCCCTTCATGATGTCCAATGCGGCCGCGACGGCGCTGGCATTCCAGCAGATGATCGAGGAGGATTTTCAGGAGAGCGAATACGGCGACGTCAAGGTGCTGGCCGGTTGGGTTCACGGTCCCGGCGTCATCCACTCCAATCGTCCGGTTACGACGATGGATGATCTTGCGGGGATGAAGCTGCGCGGCCCGACGCGCGTCATCAATGACCTGCTGTCGGAGCTGGGCGCCACCTCTGTCGGCATGCCGGTTCCGGCGATCCCGGAATCGCTGTCGAAGGGGGTGATCGACGGGGCGGTGATCCCGTGGGAGGTCACGCCATCGCTGAAACTGGCTGAACTTGTCGGCAACCACACCGAATTCGAGGGCGGCGAAGCGCTTTACACGGCGGTCTTCGTGCTGGCGATGAACAAGGGCAGCTATGAGAGCCTGCCGGACGATCTGCGCGCCATTCTTGACGAGCACACCGGCGCCAAATTCGCCGAGTTCGCCGCCAGGACCATGGTCGACTATGACGCGCCGGCGCGTGAGGTTGCTGTCGGCATGGGCAACAACATCGTAACGATCGGAGCCGATGATGTGGCGGCCTGGAAAGAAGCCTCGACACCGGTTGTCGAGCGTTGGATCGCTGATATGGATGGGCGCGGCATTGACGGCCAGGCCCTGATCGACCGCGCCAAGGCGCTGATCGCGGAAAACGGCGGCTAAGCGGCTCTGCCCGGTAGCCAGACGCGCTGCGGCACTGTAAAAGATTGCATCCCGGGCCGGAAGCATTGCTTTCGGCCCGGAGCGCGACAGAGGGGGCGGCCTTGGCGGGCCGGGGGATGTGGACAGGAAACTCGCGTTATTTTTCGAAGGGTTGGCCCGACTGACCGCCTATGCCGGCGGGCTGGTTCTGCTGGCGCTGGTGGTCATGACCTGCATCTCGATTGTCGGGCGGACGCTGAATGAGGTCGGACTGAAGCCGATTCCCGGCGATTTCGAGATCATCGAGATCGGTATCGGTTTCGCCATTTTCGCCTTTCTGCCATGGTGCCAGATCAAACGGGGTCATGCGACCGTCGATCTTCTGCAGGCGCGGTTCGGGAGGCGGTTGAATGCGGTGATCGACCTGATCTCTGATCTCCTGATGTTCGTCGCGGCGGCGCTGATCGGCTGGCGGCTGTGGCAGGGTATGCTGGACAAGAAAAGCTATTCCGAAACCACGTTCATCCTGCAGTTTCCGGTCTGGGTCGCCTATGCTGCCGCTCTGGTCGGGGCAGCGGTTTTCGTGGCGGTCAGCCTTTATTGTGTCTGGCGATCGGGGCGGGCGTTGACCGGCGGACGCCCATGAGTAATTTCGAGATTGGCCTGTGGTCATTTCCGGTCCTGCTGCTCTTGATCTTTCTCAGGATTCCCATAGGCTTGGCGATGCTGGCCGTGGGATTTGCAGGCAATTACATCGTCACCGGTTCGACCGGCATGATGCTGAGCCAGATGAAGCATCTGGTTTATGGAACCTTCTCCAGCTACTCGCTTTCGATCGTGCCTCTGTTCCTGCTGATGGGACAGTTCGCGACCCTCAGCGGCATGTCGGCGGCGCTTTTCAAGGCCGCCGAGGCGTGGCTGGGGCACCGCAAGGGTGGCGTGGCAATGTCGGCGATCGGGGCCTGCGCGGGTTTCGGGGCGATCTGCGGATCGTCGCTGGCCACTGCCGCCACGATGGGTCAAGTCGCTCTGCCCGAGCTGCGCCGCTATGGCTATTCCGGGCCACTGGCGACCGGCACGTTGGCGGCCGGGGGAACACTGGGGATCCTGATACCCCCTTCGGTCATCCTTGTGATCTATGCGATCCTGACCGAGCAGAACATCGCCAAGCTGTTCGTCGCGGCCTTTATTCCCGGCATTCTGGCGGCGATTGGATACATGATCTGCATCGCGATCTATGTCCGTGTCGTCCCGAATTCCGGCGGAGTTCAGGACCGCCTGCCCTATGCCGAACGGTTCCGGGCGCTGGCTTCTGTCTGGCCGGTCTTGCTGATCTTCATCGCCGTTGTAGGTGGCATCTATGGCGGCATCTTCACACCGACCGAGGCGGCCGCGGTGGGCGCTGCCGGAACCGGTCTTGTGGCGCTGTTCTCGGGCAATTTGAACCTGAAGAAGACCGGTCAAGCCATTCTTGCAACAGCCAATTCCACCGCGATGATCTTCATGATCGTGCTTGGGGCGGCGTTCTTCAATGGCTTTCTGGCGCTGACGCAACTGCCGCAGCATGCCGCTGAATGGGTTGGTGCGCTGGGGCTTTCGCCCTGGATCATCCTGACCGTCGTGCTGCTGCTTTATCTGGCGTTCGGTTGCATAATGGACAGTCTTTCGATGATCTTGCTGACCGTTCCGATCTTCTTCCCGATCATGATGGTGCTGGATTTCGGGATGTCGGCAGAGGATTTCGGCCTGTGGTTCGGCATCCTTGTGCTGATCGTCGTCGAGGTCGGGCTGATCACCCCTCCAGTGGGGATGAATCTGTTTGTGATCAACTCGATGGCCCGCGACATTCCGATCGGCCAGACATTCCGGGGGGTATTTCCCTTCGTGCTGACCGACATCGTTCGGGTTGTGATCCTGACCGCGTTTCCACCGATCACGCTGGGGCTGGTCTGGCTGATCTACTAGGCCGTATCTCAAGCAATGGCATAAGGAACGGCCTGGAGGTTTGACGCGCCCTTCAAGGCCTTTGCTCAGCGTGGCGCCATCCTGATCGCGCCGTCGAGGCGAATGACCTCTCCGTTGAGCATCGGATTCTCGACGATGTGCCGCGCGAGGGCCGCGAACTCTGCCGGGTCGCCGAGCCGCGGCGGAAACGGCACCTGCGCGCCGAGCGACTCCTGAACCTCTTTCGGCAGCCCTTCCAGCAGCGGCGTCAGGAACAGACCCGGCGCGATCGAGCACACCCTGATGCCAATCTGCGCCAGATCGCGGGCCATTGGCAGCGTCATGCCGACAATCCCCCCCTTCGAGGCAGCGTAGGCGACCTGCCCTACCTGCCCTTCATAAGCCGCAACCGAGGCCGTGTTTATGATCACGCCACGCTCGCCATCCGGGCCGAGCGGGTCACTCGCGGCCATCAGCGCGGCGGCCTGGCTGGCGCAGTTGAAGCTGCCCAGAAGGTTCACCTTGATGACTTTCTCGAAAACCTCCGGGTCATGCGGAGCGCCGCGCGACACCGTCTTGCCGGCCGGCGCGATGCCGGCGCAGTTGACCAGCACACGCACCGAGCCCTGCTTGGCAGCAATCTTCAATCCAGCCGCCACGCTTTCGGCATCGCTGACATCGACCTCGGCAAATCCACATTCCAGGAAGTCGGCCTGTTGCCGCCCTGCCTTGCCGTTCCAGTCGAAGATGCAGACCTCTGCGCCAGCGCGGGCGAAGGCATCCGCCACCGCCGCACCAAGCCCGGACGCACCGCCCGTGACCACCGCCGTGAGTTCCTTGCCGATCCGCATCCGGTGCCTCCACTGAATTGCCCGTATCGTTTCCCAGACAGGCGCGGCCTTCAAGTGTCAATCTCGTCCGGGGCAGCCGCACCAACGGGCGCCAGCGCCATCATCGCTGCATATTGCGACAAGAACACCTGTCCCGTCATCTCTTCGAGGAAGTTGCTGCGCTGCAGCCGGTCCATCACCGGGCCCTTGACCTCGGACAAGTGCAACCGGATGCCCATCGCCTTCAGCCGCTCGTTGATCGCTTCGAGGCTTTCCAGCGCGCTGAGGTCGATCTGGTTCACTGCCGAGCACATCAGCACCACTTCCATCAAACCGCAATCTGGCACCACACGATTGAGCAGGTAATCCTCAAGAAAACGTGCATTGGCGAAATACAGGTTCTCATCGATCCGGATCGTCAGGAGACGCGGATCGGTCAGCACCCTGTGGCGGTTGATATTGCGGAAATGCTCGGTGCCGGGGACCAGCCCGACCTCGGCGATGTGGGGCCGCGACGAGCGGTAGAGATAAAGCAGGATCGACAGCAGAACCCCCGCCGACACGCCGATCTCTACGCCGAAGCCGAGGGTCAGCAGGATCGTGGCGGCGACGGCCGCGAAATCACCCTTGGAATAGCTCCATGCGCGTTTCAGGATGCTGAAATCCACCAGCGACAGGACTGCGACGATGATCGTGGCGGCCAGCGTCGCGACCGGCAGGAAGTAGATCAGCGGCGTCAGCGCCAGCGCAGCCAGCGCGATGCCGATGGCAGTGAAGGCGCCAGCGGCCGGGGTTTCGGCCCCGGCATCGAAATTCACCACCGACCGCGCGAACCCGCCGGTCACCGGATATCCGCCCGACACCGCGGCGGCGATGTTCGAGGCCCCGAGTCCGATCAGTTCCTGGTCAGGGTCGATGCGCTGCCGCTTCTTGGCCGCAAGGGTTTGCGCAACCGACACGCTTTCGACAAAGCCGATGATCGAGATCAGCACGGCAGAACCGACGAGGCTGCCCCAAAGCGCAAGATCGAAGGACGGCAGCGTCAGGGGTGGCAGGCCGCGGGGGATGTCGCCGACGATCTTCACGCCGTGCTCGGTCAGGCCCAGGCCCCAGGTCGCCAATGTGGTCACGGCGACCGCGGCCACCGGCCCGGCCTTGGCCAGCAGATCGGCAAGGCGCGGCACCAGTCCCAGCGCCAAGAGGCGCGGCTTCAGCCCCTTGCGGACCCAGAACAGGAAGCCGGTGGCGGCAACACCAATGACCAGCGTCGGCAGGTTGACCTGGCCCAGATGCGACACCAGTGAATGAACAAGCTCGGGCAGGGTCTGGCCCGAAGCCGAGACGCCGAGGATATGCTTGATCTGGCTGGTTGCGATCAGGATGCCGGACGCGGTGATGAACCCCGCGATGACGGGATGGCTGAGGAAATTCGCCATGAATCCAAGCCGAAAGACGCCCATCGCAAAAAGAATGAGGCCAGAGAGGAAGGCCAGCGTGATGGCGGCGGCGGCGATCTCGGCAGTCGAGGTCAGGCCAAGATTGCCGATTGCCGCAGCCGTCATCAGAGACACCACGGCAACGGGGCCGACGGCCAGCGCGCGTGACGTGCCGAAGACCGCATAGGCCACCAACGGCAGGATCGAGGCGTAAAGCCCCATTTCGGCCGGCAGGCCGGCCAGCAGCGCATAGGCCAGCGATTGCGGGATCAGCATGATCGTTACGATCACCGCCGCGACCAGATCGCTGGTCAGCGCGTCCCTGTCATATCTCTTGCCCCAATCCAGGATCGGCACATACCGAACCATGGCACGGGCGCGTACCTTAATCGTCATCACCGCATGTCTTTCTGTGGTCTGCCCTGAACGGCCAGAGCGGGTGTCTCAGTCCATCCGGGACTGCGCCGCGTGGTAGATGTTGGCCGAGCGCGCACCCGAACGGCAATAGGCCAGGATCGGGCGCGGCATCTCTTTCAGCGCCTTGGCGAAGGCCTCGATATCAGCTTCTTCCAGACCGCCGTGATGCACGGGAATATAGCGCGTCTCCAGCCCGCTGGCCTTGGCGTTATGCTCCACGTCCTCGTAATCCGGCTGGTCGATCGCCTCGCCATCGGGGCGGTTGCAGATCACGCTTTTGAAACCCTGCGCCGTGATGAGGGGCAGATCGTCGGTGGTGATTTGCCCTCCGACCGAGAAGTCGTCGGTGATCTTCTTGATATCCATGCGTCTCTTTCCCTTTCGGTCAAAGCGTGTTGACGGGCACCTTCAGGAAGGTCTTTCCGTCCTTGTCGGCGGGAGGCATGTCGCCGGCCCGCATGTTCACCTGCAACGAGGGTATGATCAAGCGCGGCATTCCAAGCGTCGCATCACGTTCGGTGCGGAACTTGATGAATTCCTCGCGGGTCTTGCTGCCGCCGACATGGATGTTGTGTGCCTTTTCCGCGGCCACAGTCGTTTCCCACTGTATGTCGCGGCCATTGGGGCCGTAATCGTGGCACATGAACAGCCGCATGTCATCGGGCAGCGCCAGAACCTTCTGGATCGAGTCGTAAAGTGTGCCTGCATCGCCGCCGGGAAAATCGGCCCGGGCCGAGCCACCATCAGGCATGAACAACGTATCGCCGACAAAGGCCGCGTCGCCGATGACATGGGTCATGCAGGCTGGCGTATGGCCGGGGGTCGAGATCGCGAAAGCGGTCATCCCGCCGATCCGGTAGCTGTCTCCATCGTCGAGCAGAAGGTCGAACTGCGAGCCGTCGCGCTGGAATTCGGTGCCTTCATTGAAGATCTTTCCGAAGACGTCCTGCACAATGGTGATGTTGCGCCCGATGGCAATCTTGCCGCCAAGCTTGTCCTGGATATAGGGCGCGGCCGACAGGTGATCGGCATGGACGTGGGTTTCGATCAGCCACTCCAACTTCAGGCCCTTGTCGCGGATATAGGCGATGATTTCGTCCGCATGCTCATGGCTGATGCGGCCCGCGGCATAGTCGATATCCATGACCGAGTCGACCACCGCGCAGGCCGTCGAGCCGGGATCCTTGACCACGTAGCTGATCGTGTTCGAATCCTCTTCGAAGAACGCTGTAACTTCGGGTTTTGCGCCCATATCAACCGAATAAGTTGCCATATCGGGGTTCCTTTCGTGTACTTCAGTTGCCATGTAACCGACCCTGCGCAGGGGGTTTGAGGTTAAGCCGCATCAGTGCCCGGGCGATCAGGATGCCCACGACGAGCGCAGCCAAGAAGATCAGCACGTCGATCTTGCCGGTGCCAATGACGGGTAGTGCGGCACCTGGGCAGAAACCGGAAATGCCCCAGCCGATGCCGAAGATCGCCGATCCGCCGATCAGCTTCGTATCTATGACGCGACTGGTGGGGATGTCGAAATCGGCCTCGAACAGCGGCGCCTTGCGGCGGAAGACCAGCCGGTAGCCGATGCCGGCCACGATCACCGCACCGCCCATCACGAAGGCGAGGCTTGGGTCCCAGGTTCCGGCGACGTCGAAGAAGTTGACCACCTTCGACGGGTTCGCCATGCCCGAAATCGAGATGCCCAGGCCGAAGACGAGGCCGATGAGATAGGTGACAATCAGTTTCATCTCAGGCTCCGAAAACATGACGAACGACATAGACGGTGATCGCGGTCACCAGCATGAAGGTCGCTGTGGCTGCGATCGAGCGTGGCGACAGACGCGCCACGCCGCAGACGCCGTGCCCCGAGGTGCAGCCCGACCCCAAGGTCACGCCGATCCCGACGATCACACCGCCGACAACCAGCAGCGCCCGCGAGACCGGGGTGACGATCTCTGGCCAGCCGCCGGTGGCTGCCAGATAGAGTGCAGGGGCCGACACCATCCCGGCAAGAAGTGCCGCCCGCCAAGCCCAGTCTCCCGACGATGTCGGGGTGATGAAACCCACCAAGATGCCGGTCGCACCGAAGATTCGGCCCCGGAACGCCATCAGCAGAACCGACGCCAACCCGATCAGCATTCCGCCGACCAGCGATGCCCAGGGCGTAAATTCAGTCATTTTCTCAGGTCCTGCAGGTGTTGATTCCGAGAATGCGGTAAAGTGGGCAGAACCCGAACACCGCAGTCAGGGCCAGGATGGCGCCAACCACCACCGAGCCCCATGTCAAAAGAGCGCTGCCAGCGCCGAACGCGGAGACAAAGGGCAACAGCAGCAAGACAACGCCGATGATGCCGCGGATGATCCGATCGATACTTCCCATATTCAGTGTCATGGCTTCAATCTCCTATAATTGCCAGGTTCAGATAGGGTACCATACAGGCGACTTCCGTGAGAAAGTCACACAAATATTCAGTTTCACGAAGATGTTGAAAGTTTTTTCAGCGCATCCTCATCCAGTATCCGCACCAAGCCGCGCGAAAGTTCGACCCAGCCGCGGCGCTGGAACTCCTGCAACTGGCGCGAGATCACCTCTCGTGCGGTGCCCAGTTCGGCCGCCAGTTGCTGATGCGTCGCCTGCAGACCCTGGTCATCATCCTGCAATTCCAGCAATTTCTGGGCCAACCTGATGTCGATGCGGCGAAAGGCGACCTCGTCGATCACGTAAAACAGGTCGGTGATCCGGCGGCTATAGGCGGCAAAGATGAAATCTCGGAAGCTTCTGGAACTTGCGATCAGATCATCGAAGACCGCACGCGGGATAGCCACCGCGGTGACATTGGTTTCCGCCACGCCTTCGGCGGCATAGGCCTCGTGAGCCAACAGGCTGGCGGTGGTCAGCACGCAGCTTTCCCCGGCATGTATGCGGTAAAGCACGATCTCGCGGCCCGCATCCGAAGTCTGCTGCACCCGCACCGTGCCGGAAAGCAGCAACAGAAGGTGTTCAGGGCGCTTTCCGGGGCCAAAGATGCGTGCACCGCCGGGAACCGAAACCACCCGTGCACGCTCTGCAAGGCGGCTTTTTACCGCCGGTTCAAGGGCATCCAGTCCTTCGAATCGCGAGATCCATTCCAACCCCGGGGACTGGGTCGGCTATTCGCCGACCGCATCTCGCGCGATGCCATCCAGAAGCGCCTGAACTTCCTGCATCGGACCGTCGGGCATGTGGCGATAGCCGATCTGCACCGCGCCGTCGAGATCGGTGACATAGATCCCATAGGGACAATGGGCAATATTGGCCAAGTCTGCTTCCATCACCTTGCGCGAAACGACGGCAGAGCAGAAGAGGAAGATATCAGCAGCATCAAAAAGCTTCGTATCGCTGCCGACATCGGCACCGGTACGCTCCAGCATCTCGCCGACATGAGAGACAAAGTCGATGACCAGCCCCTGCCCGACGATGGCGGTTTCAACCGCGAAGGTGGCATCGTCGAATGTGCCGTCGAAGTCATAGGTTGTGGTGTCCTGAGCAATCGCCGGCGCGGCCATCGCAAGCGTTGCGATCAGTGTCGTCAAAAATTTCATGGCTTTTCTCCATTGCCTGATCAGTCCAGACTGCCCTGCGGCACAGTTCAAGGCGTTGATGTACATCAACCCCTTGCCTCGAATCTGGCGGCCGCCCCGGATTGTCCTTGCGGCCGCCCGGACCGCGCTCAGCCGAACATGTCCGAGGTGATCCCGTCATACCAGCCAAGGCTTTCCTCAAATGTCGTCTTGCGCAGGGCCGCATCTTCACCCGTCTGACTGACGAAGCTGTCGGTCGAAGCGATCTTTTCGTCGGTTGCCTCGTAGCTGGCGCCCACCTTCACGCCGTCTTCGGTGTCGATCAGCGACCAGCAGGTATTCGTGAACTTGGCCGGGAATACGCTCGATCCGGTCAGCGCGCCGCGCACCGCCATCGCGGCCACCTTGGCCTGGCTGTTGGCCGAGAATCCCGATTTCGGCATGTCACCCTGCGCCGAGGCATCCCCAAGGACATGGATATTCTCATCGGCACGCGATTGCATCGTATGCGGGATGACGGGTGCCCAGTTACCATCATTGAGTCCGGCCTCTTCGCAGATGCGGCCGGCTTTCTGCGCGGGAATGACGTTGCAGACATCGACCTTTTCCACCGTACCGTCGATGACGACCTCCATCGCGTCGGGGCGCACCTCGACCTTGTCGCCGCCGAAATCCGGGCCGATCCGCTGGACCATGCCGCCGTAATGCTTCTGCCATCCTTCCTCGAACAGCGCCTGTTTCGAGAAGTTCTCCATTGGATCGACGATCAGGATCTTCGCCGTGGGATTGGTCTGTTTCAGCAGATGCGCGACCATCGAGACCCGCTCGTAGGGGCCGGGAGGGCAGCGGAATGGGTTGGGCGGTGCGACCATGGCGAATGTGCCGCCCTCGGGCATCGCCATCACCTGTGCCTTGAGAAGCTCGGTCTGGGATCCCGCCTTGTAGGCATGCGGCATCCGGTTCTGCTGACCGATATCCCAACCGGGAACCGACCCATCGACGAAATCCATGCCCGGAGACAGGATCAGCCGGTCATAGGGTAGAGACCCGCCACCTGCCAGCGCCACTGTCCGCGCGTCGCGGTCCACACCGGTCGCCCAATCGTGGATCACGTTGATGCCATAGTCGCTTGCCAGCGTACCATAGCTGTGGGCCAGCGACTGCATCTCGCGGAAGCCGCCGATGTAGAGGTTCGAGAAGAAGCAGGTGTAGTAGACCCGCGTCGGCTCGATCAGGATCACATCGATCTCGCCATTGCTGTCCTTTGCAATATAGCGCGCGGCAGTGGCGCCGCCTGCGCCGCCACCGATCACCACGGCGCGCGGACGGCCATGCGCGGCCCCCATCACCATCGGCGCGGCAAGCGATCCCAGCGCCGCCACCGATGTTCCCAGAAACAGTCTTCTGTCGAGTTTCATGTTGTACTCCCTGAGTTTGATTATTCTATCGTTTTGAAATAGGCGGCGAGTGCCGCGATCTCTTCGTTCGACAGCCGCCTGGCCAGCATCTCCATTACCGGATGAGGGCGCAAGCCGGTCTTGTAGGCGTGCAGCGCGACCACAAAATCCTCGGCTGGCCAGTTGGTGATCGAGGGGATTCCCGCGTCGTCGCCGTCGCGTTGGTGGCAGGTGACGCATTCGCCCGACAGGTATTCGCCATAGGCCGGATCGCCTTGGATCGCGAGGATCGCGGGGTCGAGCTCGTGATCGGTCGCCATCGCGGTGCGCGGCGCTTCGGGGATGTTCTGCGGGTTGGCAGAGAATTGCCGCAGATAGGCCAGAAGGTCGGCGCGGTCGGTGGCATCGCCTACCCCGGCAAAATTCATCCGCGTGTCGCTGACCAGCGCCTTGGGGTTTTCGATATACGCGTCGAGATTTTCGAAGGTCCAGACCATGCCGTCGTTGCCACGTCGTTGCAGGCCCTTGGAATAACGGTAGCCCTCGACCGTACCGGCACGGCGGCCAAAGAGCGAGTTCAGATGCGGCCCGATCCGGTTCTCGGCATCCTTGCCGATCTGATGACAGGACTTGCAACTGGCAAACACCGCAGCACCCTGCTCTGCATCGCCGATCTCGGTGGCGCTGGTGGGCAGCATGGTCAGCATCAATGCGGTCAACGCTCGCAGGAGTTGTTTCATGCTTCGATCCTGCAATATTCACGCAATCAAATCAATAATCTTGAATGTGTGCGTCAATCATCTTCGGACCTGCCCTGCCAAAGTCCCATCACCAGACATCCGGTGTTATCCCCTGGGCTTCAAGCTCCTTGAACTTGTCCTGCAGGAAGCGCTGGAACGGCTGCTCGTTGTGCTGACCTTCGACCACGTATTCGAGCGACGACAGGTAGTGGAAGGGTTTCAGAAGACCGGGCATCCGAAAGGCCTCTGCTTCGAAGAAATTGGCAGGCTCACCATCTTCCCCGGTGAAAATCAGCGTGGTCGGGGTGAAGTTGACGCCCCATTTTCGCGCCAGATCCTTTTCGGGCAGTGCCTCGCCGTCGAAATCGACCACTTCACGAGACCCCCAGAGGTCGAGCTGCACCACGACGTAATGCGCGGTGATGTACTCGACGATCTCTGGCCGGGTGAAAATATCGGCGTGCAGCGCTTCGCAATAGGGGCATCCAGCCTGCTCTATCAGGACAATCAGGTGCTTGCCCTCGGTCGCGGCATCGGTCAGATCGTCCGGCATTTCGAGGAAGCTGTCGAGGAACCAGTCCTGCTTGTGCAGTCCATCATCGCCAAGCCGCACCTCGGCCCAGAGCGGTGCTGCGAAAAGTGTTGCGGCAAGGGCGAAAAGCGTGCGGCGTATCAGCATGGCGGACCCTCCTTCGACACAGCATAACACAGTCCCGGATCGACGGCGAACATCTGGCTGGCTGGGCGGCCCCGACGGAGCCGCAAATCGAACGACTCTTGGCCGGAAGGATCAGCGCACTGAGCGCTTCAACAGAAGATCGGGCGCAACCCACCTTGCATCCTGGTGCCCCCTCGGATTGGTCTATTCAGCGAACGTGGCCAGATAGGCAATCACGGCGTCGATTTCGTCTTGCGACCTCAACCCGGCAAAGGACATCCTGGTTCCCTTGATGTATTTGCGCGGGTCGGCGAGATACTGGGCTAGGGTTTCGTCGGTCCATGCAAGACCATCCTCGCCCGCCGCGCTCATCGGGTTGGAATATCTGAAATCGTCAATGCTGCCAGCGGTGCGGCCAAGCACACTGTTCAGCTGCGGGCCGACCCTGTTCTTGGCCCCCTCGCCGACCTGGTGACAGGCCTGGCATTTCCTGAACACCTTCTCGCCTTCCGCGACCAGTTCGGGATCGGGTTCGGCGACCCCGGCTGTCCTCGGCGCTTCCTCGGCGGCAGCCTGATCCGCCTCGGCGACGGTATCGGCCTCAGCAGGGGCGTCATCTTCTGTGGTACCCGGCGTCACGTCCAGCACCGAGGCGTGCATCGTGATCTCCACCTCGTCCTTGCAGTTCTCCATGCAAGGCTCGGTCCAGAAATGCGCCTCTGTTTCTTCCCGGTCGTCGATGATGAATCCGTCGGCATTCGGCATCTCGACATCAAGAAAGTTATCCTTGGAGAGGACGAAATCGCTGTCCACCAGGTAGTTGGAATAGAGGATGTAGGCGGTCATCGCATAGACATCATCTGTCGACAGCGTCTGCGCAGCGCCGAACGGCATCGAACGGTGGACATAGTCCCAGACCGTCGAAAGGTAGGGCCAGTAGGAACCGACGGTCTTCACCGGATCCCTTCGCGCTAGCGTGTCTTCGCCGCCAGCCAGTTTCGGCCAGTTGCCAACGCCCTCGGCGAATTCGCCGTGGCAGGAGGCGCAGTTTTCGGAAAACACCGTCTCGCCATACTCGACCGAGCCCGACCCTTCGGGCAGGCCGGTGCCATCGGGGGACACGTCAAGATTCCAGGCGGCGATTTCCTCTGGCAGCGCGGCGCGGCCGAGCCCCAGTTTCTCGGCCATGGCCGGGGTGGCGAGGGTGGCCGCCAGCGCAGTGCCAACGATCAGGATCTTACGATACTTCGACATTCTCGGCCTCTCCGGTTTCCTTGACCCACCATGTCTGGATGCAGTTGTTGTGATAGACCGAGTTTTCACCGCGGACCTCGCGCAACATGGCCTTGGTCGGCTGGACATAGCCGGTCTCGTCCATCGCGCGGGATTGCAGCAGCATTTCGGACCCGTCCCAGGTCGTGTCCAGATAGAACCGGGTCAGCGCCATCGGCTCTCCCGGATTGGCGAGCCGGGCGGTTTCCCAAGTCTTGCCGCCGTCCTTTGACACATCGACCTTGCTGACGGCGCCCCGTCCCGACCAAGCCAGCCCGGTGATGACCAGCGGTCCCGGCCCGTGGGTGATCGGAGCCTGCGGGCTGGGCGAGGTCACGATGGATTTCGCATCCATCACCCAGGTCCATTTGCGGGAAACACCGTCGGCCAGCGTGTCGGTATATTTCGAGGTTTCCTCGCGGCTTTCGACCGGGCCCTCCACCACTTCGATCCGGCGCAGCCACTTGACCCACATGTTGCCTTCCCAGCCGGGAACGACCAGGCGGACGGGATAGCCGTGTTCCATACGCAGCGCCTCGCCATTCGCCTTGAACGCCACCAATACATCGTCCAGCGCCTTTTCCAGCGGAATCGAGCGACCGTTCGACGAGGCGTCAGCGCCTTCGACATAGACCCACTTGCCCTCGGTCTTGACCCCGGCCTCTTCCAGGAGGGTGCGCAGGGGCACGCCGGAATATTCCATATTGTGGATCATGCCATGGGTGAATTGTGCGCCGTTGAGCTGCGCACCGGCCCATTCCATGCCGGTATTGGCGGCACATTCGCAGAAGAAGACCCGGTTGATCCGGGGGAAGCGTTCCAGATCCTCGTAGCTGAAGACCAGCGGCTGATCGACAAGACCGTTGATCATCAGACGGAAGTCCTGCTTGGCCAGTTCGATCGCGCCCGAGTGATGCCGTTCGAACGCGCAGCCCTGCGGCGTGATGGTGCCGTCGAGCGCGTGGATCGGGGTGAAGTTGATCGAGGAGATCGGATCGGCGGTGAGCCACGGCACATTGCGACGGATTACGTCCGACTCGAACCGGATCGGCAGGCCATAGGGTGTCGCGTCGACCCCCTCGCCCAAGCCGCTTGCCCAAGGCTGCACCTCGGTGATCAGCGGATCGGGCGCGGCCTGTGCCCGCGCGGTGGCCGCGGCGGCTACCGTCCCCGCACCTGCAGCCGCAGCACCCCTGAGAAAGGCGCGCCGGGACTTGTTGCTGGTTTCAGACATGGTCTTCTGCTCCTTCATCTCAGCCGTTCACGACTTCGACCGACTGGTTCGGTTCGATCGAGACGGTTCCAAGGTTGCGAATATGGCTTTCCACGACATCCCAGATCGGGGGGCCTTCGGTGCCCTCGTTGACGCTGGCCCATCCCGAAACGACATAGCTTCTGGCCGGGTCTATCAACTCTCCGGTCTTCAGCAGGGTCATTTCGGTGATCCTGCTGCCCTGCGGCTTGGTCACGTCGATCCGGTACCCCATGCCGCCGACGCGCACCATGTCGCCGCCCTGCTGATAGTAGGGATCGGGGTTGAAGAGGTTGTCGGCCACGTCTTCAAGGATCAGGTGAAGGGTCTCGCCGGTCATCTCGGACCTGTAGGCCTCGGGATAGCTCATCGCTGTGGCGTTGAAGATGTCTTCGCGGCGAATGTCGGCGCCGGGGATCAGCGAGGCGCCCCAGCGGAAGCCGGGCGACAGCGCGATGTCGGCCTCGCGTTCGGCGATCAGCGCGTTGCAGATCAGGTCGTCCCAGGTGCCGTTGAAGTTGCCGCGCCGGTACAGCAACGAGTCGGTGGTGCCGATCACTTCGGCCATCTCGGCGGCGTATGGCGCGCGCTCTGCGTCGATCAGGGCGGCAATCTCGGGATCAGCGGCGATCACGTCGGAAAAAATCGGGATCAGCTTGTGCTTGACCTCTTTCACCTCGCCGTCCCGCACGTCGAGGTCGATGCGGCTGATGAACTTGCCGTGGCTGCCGCTGGCGATGAGATGCGTTTTGCCCACGAGCACCGGCTCGGGGATCGCGTCATGGGTGTGGCCGGTCAGGATCACGTCGATGCCGGGCACATCGGCGGCCAGCTTGCGGTCGACGTCGAAACCGTTGTGGCTGAGCAGAACGACAGCCTCTGCACCGGCATTGCGAACCTCTTGAACGACCGCTGCCATGCGCTCCTGCCGCACCCCGAACGACAGATCGGGGAACATCCAGCCCGGATTGGCGATCGGCATGTAGGGGAAAGCCTGCCCGATCACCGCGATCTGCACACCGCCACGTTCGAACATCTTGTAGGGCTCGTAGGCGGGTTCGTCCCATTCGGCGTCGAAAATGTTGGCGCCGAGAAACGGGAAGTTCAGGTGGTTCTCGACGATCTCGGTGACCCGGTCGATGCCAAGGGTGAATTCCCAATGGCTGGTCATCGCCTCGACGCCAAGTGCGTTCATCACGTTGACCATGTCCTGACCTTCGGATTTGAGCGCCGAGTAGCTGCCCTGCCAGGTATCGCCGCCATCCAGAAGCAGCGCATCCGGGCGGTCGGCCCGGATCGCCTTCAGCACAGTGGCCACCCGGTCAAGGCCGCCCATCTGGCCGTATTCCCGCGCCAGCGCCACGAAATCGACGTAAGTCAGCGCGTAGGCTGCGGGGCTGCCCGGCTCGATGCCGAACATCCTGAGAAAGTCGGTACCGTTGACATGCGGCGGCTTGCCGTGCGCTGCGCCAACCCCAAGGTTGATTTCGGGCTCGCGGAACCAGACCGGTTTCAATTGCGCATGCAGATCGGTGATATGCATCAGGGTGACATTGCCGACAGTGTCGAACTGCAACAACTGGTCCTGAGTCAGCGCCTGCTGAGCGGCCAGCCGCGACCAGTTGCCGAAGCCGCCCGCGCCATAGAGCGCAGAGGCAGCCATGCCGACTTGCAGGAAATCGCGACGAGAGATCATGGGTGCCCCCTTGGCGTATTATATGCGGTAAACTGCATATGTTTGGAAACACAAACCCCGCGCCCGTCTTTCGGCGCGGGGTTGTGTCTTAGTTGCGGACGGACGGTCCTTCGACCGACAGACCATTGCCGCGCGAGGCAACGTAGAGATCGAGCGCGATGAATTCCGGAGAACCTTCGGCGAAGGTTTCGGCGCGTGTGTCTCGGATGCAGCCCCTGAAGCGCTTGTGTGTCGAATTGAGCGAGGCCGTTTTCAGCCGGTAGACCGGAAAGCCGTTGGTCTGACCCTGGCTCAGATGGTCTGCCCGGATCATGTTGCCGTAGTTGTCCTCGTGGCAATTGGCGCAGGCCAGTTCCAACTGGCCGTAGCGGGTATAGTAGATCTCCTTGCCCTTCTCCCAAGTCTCGCGCGCCGGGCCGTCGATGGCAACGTTCATCGGCATCCCGCGCGACACCGAAGAGATCAGCGCCGTCATATCCACCATGTCGTCGCCGGACCATTTCCACTCTTCCGCGCCCATCCGCGTGGTGCGGCAGTCGTTGATCTGCATTTCCAGCGTCCGGACCTCGCCGGCCTCTTCATTCCACTTCGGATAGACCGCACGAACACCCTTCATGCTGGTTTCGGCATCCTCATGGCACGAGGCGCAGCTCTTGCCCTCTGACCCGTCTACGGCCGCCCAGTCCGCCATCGCGCTCTCGACACCGATCATGCCGGGATTGTCGAAATCGTCCATCTGCATGGCCTGGGTTTCGGCCGAGCGAAACACCCAGCCCGAGAAGATCTCGGAAAGGTTTTCCGTGTGGTCGGGCGCCGGGGCGCGGACAGTGATCTCGATCTCTTCGTTGATCACCAGATCGGCATCCTCATCCGCCAGAACCGGGGCCGAAAGGCCCACGGCCACCAGGACCGCTACGCTGCGCAACATCTTGTTCTTCATTCTTGTTCCTCCCTTTGGCACCCGCGCGATCAGGCGATCTCGATCTGTTTTGCGTCCTCGTAGACCGAGCCATCGTCGTCATACCAGGCGAATTTGAACTCGCCGGCTTCGGGCACCTGCGCCTCGAACTCGAAATACGGGTTCGTGGAAATCGCCGGCTCCAGCGTCACGTCGATGACGTTCTGCCCGTTGAAGTCGCAGGTGAACCGGTTGATGATCGAGCGCGGGATCACGTTGCCGTCGCCATCCTTGCGCTGGCCCGATTCCATCTGGTGGCTGATCAGGGTCTTGATCGTGATCACCTCGCCGGCCGAGGCCGTCTTGGGGACTTTCACGCGGGGTTTTGCATCTGCTGCCATTTTCTATCTCCTGAGCTTCAGCCGCCGCAGCCGCCGATTGTAACCTTGACCAAAGCCGAAGCCTGAACGAACGACCCGTCAGCCATCTTGGCGATGGCGATAACGTCCTGCGTCCCGGAAAGGCGAATCCGTGTTGCCGCCGATTGCGAGCCGGCGAGCGGGCCGAAATTGATGGTCGCAACCTTCGGCGTCGGGTTGCCGGCGGCGAAAATCGCGATCGATTCGGCACCCGGCGCGTCGACCGCGATCGGCACGGTGTTGCCGTTTTCTGCAATCTCGGGGGCGGTCAGCGTCAGACCGCCTTCGCCCGGCGTTGCACCGCCGGTAAATTCGGCAATCGCCTCATCCGCTGCGGCGAAGGCACGGGCGGGCAGGAACGATGCCGCCGTTGCTCCAAGACCGAGCGCCAAAGCGTCACGTCGCGTGAGTTTCATGTTTCTCTCTCCTCGAATCTGGGGCCTGCGATCACTCTTTCAGTGTCAGCAGGTAGGCAACGACATCCTCGATCTGTTGGGCGGTCAAAAGCGGCGGCAGGGGTTCCGTGGCCGCCTTGCCGGTAAAGGCATCGCCGGGGCGGATATAGCCCGAAGTCTTGTAGAAGGCGGGCATCATCGTGCCGTCGAACATCATCTTGGCATTGGCGACGATGCCGCGCAGTTCCGCCTCGGTCCAGCGATCCGCGGCACCGTCGAGCATCGGCCCGACCTCGCCGTGGAAGGGCGCGTCAGACAGCGCTGTGACTTCGTGGCAGGCGATGCAGTTGCCAAGGCCGCGGCTGACCATGACCGCACGCCCCGCCTCCGGATCGCCAGGCGCACCGCTGAGCGATTCGGCGACTGCGCCATAGTCATATGAAACCGCTTCAGGCGCGGTTTCGGCCCAGGCTGCGCCGGTCAGCGTGACTGCACAGGCAAGCGTGAGTGCTCTATGCTTCATGTTTCCTCCCATGAACTGTTTCGACGAACCTAGCGCATAGATTGCAAGTCATGCAACTATAAATTCAAAATCCTGAATGATCTTATGTGAAGGTAAACGGACCGTCGCCCGACCGGTCTTGTTCCAAGCCGCTGGTGGGCGACGGAGTGATGCGAAAGCCAACAGATCGTCGAAGCGCAGCAGCATTCGGCAGGCCGCCCGCTGATCCGTCGGCGGCCTATTCCGCGCCGGTTTCCTGCAGCCGCCTTGCGTGATACTTCTGGAAGTTCTCGCCGCTTTCATAACCGTGCTCGACCACCCAGGTCAGCATGTTCAAGGTCATCCCCTTTGACAGCGCACCGGGAACCAGCCCAACCGCCGCCTGAGGCGCGGACATGTCTTCCGGCACCTCCTCGGGCAGGAAGAGAATCGTGGGGGTGAACATGACGCCCCATTTCATCACCATTTCCTTCTCACGCAGCACCTCGCCATCGAAATCGGTCACCTCGACATCGCCGAACATGTTGATCTGAACGAAAAAGAAATCCTCTTTGAGCATCGTGTTGATCTCGGGAACGACATAGACCTCTTCGTGCATCTTCTTGCAGTAGATGCAGCCGCGCTGTTCGATGATCAGCGCCAGGCGCTTGCCCTCGGCATTGGCCTCGGCCAGATCCTCGCGCAGATCCTTGAACGTCTCGCGCATCCAGTCGGTCTTGTGCAGGCCGTCATCGCCGAGGGTGGCGGCGAAGGCCGGGGCAGCGATGAAAAGGGCGATGAGGGCGAGTATCTTGCGCATGAAATCCTCCTATCCGATACGGCTGAAGACGGGAAACGTCACCAGCATCCATTGTCCGATATAATTGACCGCATTGGTGGCGATGAGAATACCGAACACGACCAGCAGCGCGCCCATGACCTTCTCGACCATACCGAGGTGGCGGCGGAACCGCGCCATGAAGCGCATGAACGGGCCGATAAAGAAGGCCGCGGCGATGAATGGCAGCGTCATGCCAAGGCCGTAGACGAACAGCAGCCACGCCCCCTGCCCCGAACTTTCCTGCCCCGCCGCCGTCATCAGGATCGCCGCCAGAACCGGGCCGACACAGGGCGTCCATCCGAAGGCGAAGGCGAGGCCGATGAAGTAGGCGCCCAGAAGCGAAAGGTTGCTGGTGTTGCCGGCATCGGCGCGAAACTGGCGGTACAGGAACGCGATCTTGATGACGCCAAGAAAATGCAGCCCCATCGCGATGATCAGCCCGGCGGCGAACCAGCGCAGGACCGGGAACCATTCGCGAACCAACTGACCGAAGGCCGAGGCGCCGGCACCGAGCCCCATGAAGATGGTGATCACCCCGGCGGCAAAGAACGTTGCCGACAGGACCGCGCGAAACCGGACGCGATTGTCGATCACCGCGGTGGCGCTGATCTGGTTCATTCCAACGCCCGCCAAGTAGGACAGGTAGAACGGCACGATCGGAAGGATGCAGGGCGACAGGAACGACAGCAACCCCGCCAGCAACGCCCCAAAAGCCGATATGTCGAACACGCGGCGTCACCTTCCTTGATTAATTCACATATTCAATTTACGTTGAGTGTCATCGAAACGTCAATCGGTTGTTCCCGCATGTCTCGTCTGGTCTTCGCCACTATTTTCTGGCTCGTTGCGCTTCCGGTCGCGGCGGCCGATCTGATCATGGTTCAGCAGCCCGGCTGCGCCTGGTGCGCCAGATGGGATGCGGAAATTGCCGAGATCTATCCCAGGACGCCGGAAGGCCGGGCAGCATCCTTGCGCCGAATCGATCTGGCCGCCCTGCCTGCCGACCTGGCGCTTGCCCGCAAGGTGCACTTCACCCCCACATTCCTGCTGATCGAGAACGGCGCCGAACTGGCCCGGATCGAAGGCTATCCCGGCGAGGATTTCTTCTGGGGACTCCTCGGCATGATGTTGCAAGCAAACACCCAATTCAAAGGAGCTTCCTGATGCGCAGCCTTATCCTCTCCCTCGGCCTTCTGGCGCTGACGGCACCCGCCCACGCGCAGGACGATGGCCCATTCGTCACCTTTCAGGTGCTGAAACCGGAGCTGGCGCTAGAGATGGCGCAAGCCGCGCTGACCACCTGTCGCAGTCAAGGCTATCAGGTCGGCGTGACCGTGGTCGACCGCTTCGGTGTGCCGCAGGTTTTCCTGCGTGACCGGTATGCCGGCGCGCATGTCATCGAGACCTCCGAGCGCAAGGCCTGGACGGCGGTCAGTTTTCGAACCGACACGACCGACCTAGATCAGACCACCCAGCCAGGAACAATCTCCGCCGGCATCCGGCAGATTTCCCAGGCGCTGCCACTTGGCGGCGGGCTGATGGTCGTCTCGGGCGACGGATCGCTGGTGGCGGGCATCGGCGTATCGGGTGCGCCCGGTCCCGATCTTGATGATGATTGCGCTGCGGCCGGAATTGCGGCTATTGAAGACGAAATCGCTTTCTAGCATGTGAACGGAAACCTCATGGCCCTGCCCGCTTTATCCGCCGACATGTCAGAAGTTGATCTGGACAAGATGATGCAGAACGCCTGCGATGCCTCGAACATGCTCAAGGCGCTCAGCCACGAGGGGCGGCTGATGATCCTTTGTCATCTGGTTTCGGGCGAAAAGTCGGTCACCGAACTGGAAGAACTGCTTTCGGCGCGGCAGGCGGCGGTGTCGCAGCAGTTGGCACGTCTCAGGCTTGAAGGCTTGGTGACGCCGCGGAGGGAGGGCAAAACGATTTTCTATTCGCTCGCCGATAACCGACCAAAGCGGATTCTGGAAGTGATCTACGAGCTTTTCTGTTCCGAAGACGAGCAACGCCGCGCCTGAACCCGCCACAGGCCATCCACGGAGGGACTGCCGCTGTTCGACGGCATCGCTGATACCACTCTGGTCGCGCTGATCGGGCTCTTGGGCGGCGTGGTGCTGGGTCTTGCCGCGCGGCTGGGCCGGTTCTGCACCCTCGGCGCGATCGAAGATCTTCTGTATCAGGGCAGTTCGCTGCGGATGCGGATGTGGATACTTGCCATCGGCGTGGCGATCTGCGGCAGCTTCGGGTTGGCCGGGCTTGGGCTGCTCGATCCCTCCAAGACAATCTATCTGGCCTTCGCCTTCAACCCGCTGGCCGCCGTGATGGGCGGACTGACCTTCGGCTATGGCATGGCACTGGCGGGCAATTGCGGCTTCGGCGCGCTGGCGCGGCTTGGCGGTGGCGATCTGCGGTCTTTCGTGATCGTGCTGGTCATGGGGGTCTCGGCCTATGCCGCGCTATCAGGGCCACTGGCGGGCTTGCGCGTGGCGCTGTTCCCGACGCCACTGGCCGAGGGCGGCGCGCCGGGGATTGCGCATCTGATCGGCACGGAACTTGGCCTGTCCGTCGTCGCCGTGGGCCTTGCAATCGGCACCGGGGCCATCGCTGCGGCGCTCTGGTCGCGCCAGCTGCGGGCGGACCGGCGCATGCTTTTCTGGGGCCTCGCGGTTGGTCTTGCCGTGACGTCTGGATGGGCAGGCACCCATTGGGTCGCAGCACATGGCTTTGATCCGGTGGCGATCGAAAGCCACACCTTCGCCGCCCCGCTTGGCGATACGGTCCTGTATCTGATGACCGCGTCAGGCAGTTCGCTGAAGTTCGGCATCGGCTCGGTGGCGGGCGTTCTGGCGGGCGCGTTCATCGGCAGCCTGATCAAGGGCCATTTCCGCTGGGAAGCCTGCGAGGATCCGCGCGAGTTGCGCCGCCAGATCCTTGGCGGCGCGCTGATGGGGGTCGGAGCCGTGGTGGCGTTTGGCTGCACTATCGGTCAGGGCATCAGTGCGTTTTCGGTGCTGGCATTGTCGGCGCCGGTCACCCTGTTGTCGATCATCGCCGGCTGCGCCTTTGGCCTCAGGCAGTTGATCGAGGGGTTCAGCCCCGCCGAATAGCTTCGCGGGTGCGATCGCCTATGCCCGCATCCGGCTGCCGTTGGCGTCGAACAGGGGCTGGCGCTGCAACCGCGCCGGCAGCCTCGCCCCCAGAAGCTCGATCTCCCAGCCCGCGTCCGTCTCTGCCAGGTCCCGCGGGACAAAGCCCACCGCGACAGATGCATCAGCGCCATGCGCATAGCCGCCCGAGGTCACCCATCCGACCACCCGACCGTCGTGCCAGATCGGTTCGTCGCCGATCGGGTCGGCATCCTTCGCGTCGAGAACGAAGCCGCGAAGCCGCAGTTTGCCGCCATCGGCCTTTTCGGCCTTCGCCGCCGCCTTGCCGATGAAATCGGCCTCTTTCGACAGCGCCACGAAGCGGCCAAGCTCGGCCTCGACGGGCGTGTAGATCGGGCGATACTCGCGCCCCCATCCGCCGAAGTTCTTTTCCAGCCGCAGCGCGTTCAGCGCCCGCAGGCCGAACGGACGGATGCCGTGCGGTTTGCCGGCCTCGACAAGGCTTTGCCAGACGGTGCGCTGGTATTCCGGGCGCATCCAGAGCTCGTAACCCAGATCTCCGGTGAAGCTGACCCGGCCAACCAGCGCAGGGCACATGCCAATGTCCATCCGGGCAATGTCCATGAACTTGAAGGCCTCTGCGGAAACGTCCGTATCCGTTACGCTTTCCAGAACCGCCCTCGCCTTCGGCCCGGCGATCGAAAGTCCACACATACCGGCGCCAAGCGCCGTGATCCGGACCGAGTCGTCTGCGGGCAGGTGCTGCAGGAACCAGCGCATGTGGTAATCTTCGGCGATTCCGGAGCCTGCGATGAAGAACTCGTCTGGCCCGAGCTTCGCCAGCGTGAAATCCCCGATCAGCTTGCCGTCGTGCTTGAGCATGGGCGCCAGCACCATGCGGCCTGTTTCCGGGATACGGCAGGCCAGCAATCGGTCAAGCCAGACCTCCGCGCCCCCACCCGTGACCAAGTATTTCGCAAAGCCGGAAATTTCCATTATTCCAACGTTTTGTCGTACGTTCTTCGCTTCTTCTCCGACTGTCTCGAAATCGGTCGACCGGCGCCAGCTGAATTCGTCCTTCACGCCTTCTGGCGCGAACCAGAGCGCCTGTTCCAGCCCCCAGCTTGCGCCGAACTGCGCGCCTTCGCTTTTCAGCAGGTCGTAGATCGGCGTGGTCTTCAGCGGACGGCCTGCCGGCAGTTCCTCGTTTGGGAAACGAATCGAGAAACGGCGGCGGTAGTTTTCCTGCACCTTGGCATTGGTATAGGACAACGTCGCCCAGTCGCCGTAGCGGGCCACATCCATCGCGAAGACATCAAAGCCGGGGTCACCGTGGATCATCCAGTTCGCCAGCGCAAGGCCGACGCCGCCACCCTGGCTGAACCCCGCCATCACGCCACAAGCCGACCAGAGGCCACGGACTCCCTTGATCGGACCGACCAGCGGGTTGCCATCCGGGGCAAAGGTGAACGGACCGTTGATGATCTGCTTGATGCCGGCATTCTGAAACGCCGGAAAATGCTCGAACCCCACTTCAAGAGAGGGTGCTATCCTGTCGATATCAGGCGCTAAAAGTTCGTGCCCGAAATCCCATGGGGTTGTCTTGGGCGACCAGGGCTTGCCGGCTTTCTCATAGGTGCCCATCAGCATCCCGCCGCGTTCCTGGCGCAGGTACAGCTCGCCGTCGAAGTCGATCGCGTGGATCACCTCGCCGCCGGTCTTGGCATTGGCTGCGGCGACCTCCGGCATGTCCTCGGTGATCAGGTACATGTGCTCCATCGCGAGGATCGGCAGTTCCAGCCCCGCCATGCGGCCAACCTCGCGCGCCCAGAGACCCGCCGCGTTGACCACGTGCTCTGCCTGCACCTCGCCCTTGTTGGTGATCACCCGCCAAGTGCCATCGGGGTTCTGCTGCAGGTCTTCGACCATGCAATGGGTCTCGATCTCTGCCCCCAGTTTGCGGGCGGATTTGGCATAGGCATAAGTGACGCCGGAGGGGTCGAGATGGCCGTCCACCACCGTCCGAACCGCGCCGATGAAACAAGCGGGGTCCAGAAGCGGCATCAGATCATGCGCTTCCTCGGGGCTGATCAACTCGCATTCAATGTCGAGATAGCGGTTCTTGGCCACGATCCCCTTCATCCAGTCGAGCCGCGCCTCGGTCGCGGCCAGCATCACGCCACCGGTCAGATGCACGCCGGTCGCCTGGCCGGACAACTCCTCGATCTCCTTGTAAAGGTCGATGGTGTATTTCTGCAGCTTGGCGACGTTCGGATCACCGTTGATCGTGTGCATGCCGCCCGCCGCATGCCAGGTAGAGCCGCTGGTCAGTTCCGAACGTTCCAGCAACAGCGCGTCGGTCCAGCCGTCGCGCGCAAGGTGGTACAGCACCGAGCAGCCGACGACGCCGCCGCCGATGACAACGACTTTTGCGTGCGATTTCATCAATTAGCCCCTCATTCTTGATGCGTCGGCGTCGAAAAGCGGCGTGGTATGCACGTGAGCATTGCGGCGCTGACCAAGGATTTCGATCCTGAACTCCGCCCCGTCGACGATGCGTTCGCGGGGCAGGAAGCCAAGGGCGACGGATTTGCCAGCATGGTGCGCATAGCCACCCGACGTGCAGAAGCCGACGACATCCTCGCCGTCGAAGATCGGCTCATAGGCGACGACATCGGCATCCTCGGCATCGACGATGAAGGTGGCCAATTGCCGGTCGGGGGGCGTATCGCGCAGCCGCAGCGCAGCGTCTCGGCCGATGAAATCGTTCTTCTTCCAGGCGATGAAGCGGTCGAGCCCTGTTTCGGCGGGCGTATAGTCGGGCCGGTATTCACGCATCCATGAGCCGAATGATTTTTCCAGCCGCAGCGACATCATCGCGCGCATCCCGAAGGGGCGCATCCCGTGGAATTTGCCGACGGCGGAAAGCACCTGGTAAAGCGCGATCTGGTGATTGCGGTGACAGTAGATCTCGTATCCCAGATCGCCGGTATAGCTGACCCGCGCGACGGTGACCGGGATATGCCCCACCGCGAGCTTGCGTACATGCAGGAACGGCAGCGCGGCATTCGAGACATCGGTGCCGGTCACCGCGGCCAGGACATCCCGCGCCTTCGGGCCTGCGATCTGGAAGCCAAGACGTTCCTCGCTTACATTTCTGATGGATACATCACGTTCCTGATGTTGCAGGAACCAGCGCATGTGATAGCTTTGCGCCGAGTAGCTGGCGGTCAGCTGGACTGCGTCCGGGCCAAGCCGCATCATGGTGAAATCACCGATGATCTTGCCCTTCGGCGACAGCATCGGAGTCAGCGCGATCCGCCCCTCTTCCGGTACCCGGTTCGCCATGATCCGGTTCAGCCAGTTGACGGCGTCCGGCCCCTCCACCGCATATTTCCCGAAATTGTGGATTTCGTTGATGCCGACCGCCTCGCGGACCGTGCGGCATTCCTGCCCGACCACGTCATGCGCGTTCGAGCGGCGGAACGAAGGGTCCTCGAACCTCGGGGCGCCCTGAGGGGCGAAGTAGTTGACATGCTCCATCCCGTAGCCCGAGCCGAAAACCGCCCGCTGTGCATCCCAGAGCCCGTAGGCGGGTGTGGTTTCCAGCGGTCGTGCGACAGGCAGTTCCTCGTTCGGGTAGCTGATCGAGAAGCGGCGCTGGTAATTCTCGATGACCTTCAGCCGGGTCCAGTCCGGCCCGGTCCAGTCGCCGAAGCGTGCGACATCCATCGCGAAAACGTCATTCTCGGGCTCACCCTGCACCATCCATTCCGACAGCGCCTTGCCGACGCCGCCACCCTGGCTGAACCCGGCCATAACCGCACAGGCCGACCACAGGCCGGGCTTGCCGGGGATCGGGCCGACCAGCGGGTTGCCGTCGGGCGCAAAGGTGAACGGACCGTTTATGATCTTCTTCATCGAGGCGCGGCCCAGCACCGGATAGCGTTTGAACGCAGCCTCCAGCGGCTCCTCGACGCGGTCGAGGTCGTTGTTCAGCAGTTCGTGGCCAAAGTCCCATTTCGTGCCATCCACGGCCCATGGCACGCATTTCTGCTCGTAGATGCCGATGACAAGTCCCTTGCCCTCTTGCCGCAGGTAGGTCTCGCCGGCTGGATCCATGACGTGCGGCAACTCCTTGCCGTGGTTCACGACTTCCGGAATATCGTCGGTAATGAAATACTGATGCTCCATCGGGTGCAGCGGCAGGTAGACGCCCGCCATCGCACCCACTTCCCGCGCCCAGAGGCCCGCCGCATTGACGACATGCTCGGCCTGCACGGTGCCCTGTTCCGTCACCACGTCCCAGCCGTCCGCAGTCTGATTGAGTTCCAGCACCCGGTTACGCAGCACGATCTCGGCCCCGGCTTTCCTGGCCGCCGCCGCATAAGCCATGGTGGTGCCGTAGGGGTCGAGATGTCCGTCAAGCGGGTCATAGAGCGCCCCAAGAACGCCTGTCACGTCGGTGATCGGCGACAGTTTCGCCACCTCTTCCGGGCCGATGATCTCGGTATCAAGGCCCATGTAGCGGTGCTTGGCGCGTTCGGCCTTCAACTGGTCCAGACGGTCTTGCGAGGTCGCGATGGTGACGCCGCCGACATGGTGCAACCCGCAGCTTTGGCCGGTCAGCTCTTCGAGCTCGCGGTAAAGCCGGATCGTGTAGCCCTGAAGCGCGGCCATGTTGGTATCGGAGTTGAGCGTGTGAAAGCCGCCTGCTGCATGCCATGTGCTGCCACTGGTCAGTTCCGAGCGCTCAATCAGCACCACATCGGTCCAGCCCTGTTTCGTCAGGTGGTAAAGAACCGAACAGCCGACGACTCCGCCGCCGATGACCACGACCTGCGCCGTATTTCGCATGGATATCCCCTATTCCTCGCGTCCGCGCGCCTTTAACCGCGCATGTAAGTCCCGCGCCTCATCTGCGCCGGTATCGAGCGCGAATATGTAGGCATGTGTCAGGTAAAAGCACGCAGCGTCAATGTCTTGCGCGACTTCACTCATCTCTGCTGCCAGTGCGTAAAGATCGACCAGCGCACGTTTGTCGCCGCAGGCATGGGCGGCCAGCATCCTGCGGTCGAGTCGTTCCTCATTCGGCTGCAAGGGGCCTCTCGGTCAGTTGGCTGGCGACCCAGTGGTGAAACAGATGCGTCGGGCTGTCCATGACCGGGCTGAACTTGCCGCCGTCGAAATAACGCCCGTTGCGGCCCTTCTGCATGCCTTCGACGACGAACAGATCCTCTTCGAAGACGCTGTACCACATCTTCGAATTGACCTTGCGCATCGGCTCCCATTTCGGACCGGTCGCTTCCTCGGCGGCGTAATAGATCTCGACATGCTCGACGGTGCGGTCCTTGGCCCTGGGTTCAAGGATGATCGCGAAGGCATGGTCTCGATGCACGCCAAGCAACACGTTGGGATAGAGCGTGATGTATTCCGCGCCGGCATCCCATTTCTCGCCCAGCCCCTCGAAATCGGGGAGGCGGCGGCCATCCTCGGAGATCATCGGCCGGTACACCAGCGTGCCCTGTCCGGAGTACTTTCCCGGATTCTCGATATGATAGTGATCTTCCAGCCGCGAATAGCTGTTCAGACCCGGATGGATCCACGGCAGATGATAGCTTTCGCAGTAATTCTCGACCGCCAGTTTCCAGTTGCAGGCCACATCGAACCTGAAGCTCGAATCCTCGCCGGAATGGTAAAGCGGCTTGCCCTCGAACTCGCCCCAGGCGGCGATCGCCTCGGCGGCATAAATGGTGAAATCGGCGGCCTTGCCCGAGATGTTGACAAAGACGATATCGCGCCAGATGTGGCTGCGAATCTCGACAAGACCCAATTCGCCGCGCTTGATGTCCGCGTGGGTGTTGTGGCCTGGCCCGCCGACATGCGGGGTCGCCACCAGTTCGCCGGTCAGCGCGTAGCACCATGAGTGATAGGGGCAGCGGATGACGCCGCCGACCTTCTTCTTCTCCTCGACCAGGATCATGCCGCGGTGGCGGCAGGTGTTCTGATAGACCCGCACCACATCATCCTTGCCGCGCACGACCAGCAGGGGCATGCCGAGAAAGTCGACCGGCATCGCGTCGCCCGGTTCGGCCACGTCCTTGGCAAATCCGATTGCCGACCAGTTATCAAACAGGACACGCTCTTTTTCGAGGTCGAACATCTCGTCGGAAACGTAATGTTCATTGGGCAATCCGCGCGCGGTGGCGACGGGGGACAGGACACCGGAAAGGTCGTGGGCGGTCATGGACGGGGCTCCGGGCAGGGGCGAAACTGCTGACATGCTGCGCCGCATCGCCCCAGGCCGCAAGCCTCGCAGGCGACGTCGACTGTTCTGGCTGCGACAAGATGCGGCGCGGATGGGCCACGTGCCGGGGGGGCTGGCGGATTGTCCCCGACCGGGCTTCGGTGCATGTTTCAGGTGCCACTGAGGAAAGGCGATATCCGTGACACATGGCTGGACCAAGTCCCCGCAGGCGCTGCTGGACCGGATCTGGAGCGAGGTCGGCGACCTTGCCACCCCGCGCGGCGGTCATGCCGGGCTGGCGACACTGGCGACGATTGGTGCGGACGGCGGGCCGGAACTGCGGCAGGTGGTGCTGCGCCGCGCTGATCGGGCGGCGGGGCGGATCGAGGTCTTTACCGATGCCGCAACGCCGAAAGTCGCTGAAGTCCGGGCCAATCGATTGGTGTCGCTGCTGCTCTGGCATCCTGCAGATCAGTTGCAGATCCGGCTGCGGGGCGAGGCGGAGGTGATTGGCTGCGAAGCGGCCCTGCCCGACTGGCAGGCGATGAGCGAGGCGCAGCGCGGCAATTATGGCACGGTGCCGCCCCCCGGCACGCCGATCGACGCCAGCCGCGCGTTCTGTCGGGTACCGGATCCGGCACGGCTGGCGATACTGCGGATCATGCTGAGCGGGATCGACGCCGTCCATCTGGCGCGGCCGGTTGATTGCCGCGCCGTCTATGCGCGTTCGGATGACTGGCGGGGTCAGTGGGTCGCCCCCTGACCCCCTCGCCTTTCGGGCCGAATCTTCCTAGGTCTGACGATGAACCCCGGAGGATTGATGTACCTGCCCCTGCCCCTGACCCGCGAACTGGTGCTGATCGGTGGCGGCCATGCCCATGCGCTGGTCCTCAGGATGTGGGGAATGAAGCCGCTGGCGGGTGTCCGGGTGACGGTGATCAGCCCCGAGCCGGTCGCGCCCTATACCGGCATGCTGCCGGGCCATGTCGCCGGGCATTACGACCGGCAGGAACTGGACATCGACCTTGTGCGGCTGGCGCGCTTTGCCGGGGCGCGGCTGATCCTCGACCGTGCGGTCGGGCTCGACCCCGAGGCGCGGACCGTTACGCTGGAGAACGGTCGGGTGCTGCCGTTTCACGCGGCCTCGGTCGATGTCGGCATCACTTCTGACCTGCCGGGTCTGGCTGGCTTTGTCGAGCATGGCGTGGCCGCCAAACCGCTCGACCGGTTCGCCGATGCCTGGGCTCGATTTCGCGCCGGCGTCTCGACCGGCGAAGTTGCGCCGGATCTGGCGGTGATCGGCGGCGGCGTCGGTGGTGTCGAGTTGGCGATGGCGATGCATCATGCCCTGCGCCAGGACGGGGCGCGCGATATCGGGATCAGGCTGATCGAGCGCGACCGGCTGCTGCGGGGTATGGGCGAAGCCTCGGTCGGGGCGCTGCGGGACAGGCTGGATCGTATCGGCGTCGAGATCCTGGAGAATAGCGAGGTTGTCGAAGTGTGCGCCTCGAAGGTGATTCTGGAGGGGGCGCGCGAGGTTGCTTCTCGATTCACTCTGGGGGCGGCGGGCGCGCGGCCACAGGACTGGTTGCAAAAGACCGGGCTGGTGCTGCAGGACGGATTCATCAGCGTCGATGCGACGTTGCGGGCCATGGGCCACGATGCGATATTTGCGGTCGGCGACTGTGCCCATCTGGCCCATGCGCCGCGCCCCAAGGCCGGGGTTTTTGCGGTGCGCGAGGCGCCGTTCCTTTACGACAACCTGCGCGCGGTGCTGTCGGGCGGGCGTTTGCGGCACTACTATCCGCAGAGGGATTTCCTCAAGCTGATCTCGATGGGCGGCAAGGCCGCGATCGCAGAATGGCACGGGTTTCGGCTGCAGGGCGCATGGCTGTGGCGCTGGAAGGATCGCATCGACGCCAAGTTCATGGCGCAGTTCACCGCTCTCAAACCGATGCCCGGGCCGCGCTTGCCGGAACGCCATGCAGAGGGTTTGCGCCAGGCGTTGGGCGACAAGCCGCTCTGCGGTGGTTGTGGCGCGAAAGTGGCCGGGCAAGCCTTGACGGCGGTGCTGGCGGGGCTGGGACCGGTGGGACGAAGCGACGTGCTGTCGCGACCCGGCGACGATGCCGCGACGCTGACGGGCCCCGAGGGGAAGCGTCAGGTGATCACCACGGATCATCTGCGCGCCTTCACCGAGGATCCGTGGCTGATGGCGCGGATCGCCGCCATCCATGCGCTGGGGGATATCTGGGCGATGGGCGCAAAACCACAGGCGGCTCTGGCAACAATCGTGCTGCCGCGCCTGTCGGTGGAGATGCAGAAAAGCTGGCTGACAGAGATCATGGCCGCCGCCGCAGAGGTGTTCCGCGCCGAGGGTGCAGAGATCGTCGGCGGGCACAGCTCGGTCGGGTCGGAACTGATCATTGGCTTTACCGTGACCGGTCTGACAAAGGACGCGCCAGTGACATTGGCCGGCGCGAAACCCGGCGATGTTCTGGTGCTGACCAAGCCCATCGGCAGCGGCACGGTCATGGCCGCCGAGATGGCGCTGCAGGCGCGCGGCGCCTGGGTGGCGAGCGCGCTGGCGCGGATGGCCGAGCCGCAGGGCAAGGCGGCAGAGCTGCTGGCCGCCGCCCATGCGATGACCGATGTGACCGGATTCGGACTGGCCGGTCATGCGCAGGGCATGGCGCGGGCTTCGGGCATCGGGATCGAGATCAAGCTTGGCGACCTGCCGCTTCTGGACGGGGCCGAGGCGATGGCGGAGGCGGGCGTCCGCTCGACGCTTCATGCCGACAACCGCGCCTATTGCACGGATCTGCTTGCCGATGGCAGCGCGCGGGCAGATCTGCTGTTTGATCCGCAGACCGCCGGCGGCCTGCTGGCCGCCGTGCCGGAACCCGAGGTTGCCGGGCTGGTACGGCTGTTCGCGGCAGAGGGGCTGGACCTGTGGCTGATCGGGCGCTGTGTGGCCGGCCCGCCGCACCTCCGTCTGACCTGACCCCTGAGGTTCTTCCCCAGCGGCAGGTCGGAGCCTCCGGCGGGAATATTTGCAAACAAAAGACCGATCAGGCGCGCTTCAGAGCGGACGCAGATGCGTTGCGATCCGTTTGGCCAGACCGGGAAGCGTTTCGGGCGCAAGGCTGGTGGTCTCGATCTCGGCCAGGATCGTCGGATCGGAGCGGTCGCGCGACTTGCCGTAGCGCGGATCGTAATGGCGTTCCATCAACTCCGCGGCCAGCTGGTGCAGCGCGCCCTGATCTGCCAGCATTTGCCAGTGCTCGACCGTGGCGCGGCCCTGCAACGGGATCAGTGCGGCCAGCGTTGCCTTCAGGGCGTCGCGATCTGCCGTCAGATCGGCATAGGCGCGGGTCAGGTAGTCAGCGCGGGCGGTCAGCGGTGCCGACACGCGGATCCGGGGGGCCGAGAGCATTGACGACCAGACCGACGGCGGGATCAGGCAGCGGCCGATCTTGCTCGATTCGGCCTCGACCATCACCGGGCATGCGGGGTCGAGCACTTCGAGGGCCAGCGCCAGGTTACTTTCAAAGGCCTTCTGCGACGGTTGGGCCGTCGCCACCGCGCCGAACACCGACCCGCGATGCGCGGCGAGGTGCTCAAGATCGACCGTCTGGATACCCTGCAGGGCGAGAAGCGTGAGAATCTCGGTCTTGGCGGTGCCGGTATTGCCGTCCAGAAGCACCAGCCGGTGCCGCAGCGGCGCGTCGTGCATCGCCGCCGTGACCAGGCGGCGGTAGCTGCGATAGCCGCCGTCGATCACCTCGGTGCGCCAGCCGACCTGTTGCAGGATCGTGGCGAACGACCCCGAACGCTGGCCGCCGCGCCAGCAATAGACCAGCGGACGCCAGCCGCCGGGCTTGTCGGCAAGCGTTGTTTCCAGATGCCGGGCGGCGTTTCGCGCAACCAGGGCCGCGCCGAGTTTGCGGGCGGTGAAGGGGCTGTCCTGCTTGTAGATGGTGCCGATCCGGGCGCGTTCGGTATCGTCGAGCACCGGCAGATTGATCGCGCCGGGAATGTGATCCTCGGCGAATTCGGCAGGTGAGCGCACGTCGATCACGGTGTCGAAACCGTGACCTGCGATCTC
This sequence comes from Brevirhabdus sp., assembly GCA_024637315.1. Classification (GTDB taxonomy): domain Bacteria; phylum Pseudomonadota; class Alphaproteobacteria; order Rhodobacterales; family Rhodobacteraceae; genus JAHEAO01. The sequence goes on along the minus strand of JAGXFH010000034.1, from coordinate 55,164 downwards.
TGAAAGGCTCTGGAACGTAATGCTCATGCCGACTGACTAGCGCCACCCGCGGCGAAGGTCCATTGCGCTCGGCGCTCGATCCGTTACGGTCCCGTCAGCATGACCCGACCCGGAGACCTGACCATGGAAGACGTGATACTGACCGGCCCCACCCTGCAATCCGCGATGGACGCGCTGGACAAGGAATTCCGCGTGCACCGGATGTGGGAGGCCGAAGACAAGGACGCGTTCCTGGCCGAACACAAGGCCACGCGGTTCATGGCCGCAACCTATCACGGCAGGATCGACGGTGCGGTGATGGACAAGCTGCCGGCGCTCGAGGTGATCTCGAATTTCGGGGTCGGCGTGGACGGAATCGACCTGCAGGCGGCGCGGGCGCGCAACATCCGGGTGACCAATACGCCAGAGGTGCTGAACGACGCGGTGGCGGAGCTGGCCCTGGGGCTGATGCTGGCCACCTGCCGGCGAATTGCCGATGCGGATGCCTATGTTCGGGCCGGGAAATGGCCGGGCGGCAATTATCCCCTGACCGGGGAGTTGACCGGCACCACGGTCGGCATTCTTGGCCTTGGCCGGATCGGCAAGGAGATCGCGCGGCGATGTCAGGCGTTCAAGATGCAGGTCGTTTATCACGGCCGCACCAGGCAGCGGTTCGAACCCTTCCCCTATTATGCCGATCTGGTCGAAATGGCCCGCGACGTGGATTGGCTGGTCGCGGTGGTGCCCGGCGATACCGGCACGGCGGGTCTTGTCAGCCGCGAAGTGCTGGAGGCTCTGGGGCCAGAAGGTGCCTTCGTCAATCTGGGACGTGGCACGCTTGCGGATGAACCGGCGATGCTGGAGCTGCTGAAATCGGGCAAGCTGGGGGCGGCGGGGCTGGATGTCTTTGCCGAGGAGCCGAAGATGTCGGAAGAGTTCTGGACCCTGCCCAATGTCGTGCTGTCGCCGCATCAGGGCAGCGCCACGACCAAGACAAGGTGGGCGATGGGCGATCTTTTCGTCCGCAACCTTACTGCACATCGTGATGGCAACCCGCTGATCACGCCCGTCGTCTAGAGCGGGTGGCTTTGCAAAGAAATACATTTATCGTAATTCGCCCGGTCTTGGGGCGAGTGCCGGTTCCATTCAAAGCCGTCCTGCTTTGACATGCTGACCTTTGCTGCGGCGTTCTTTCTGGCGATCATCACGCCGGGGCCGGGCGTCCTGTCGACCGCCGGGGTCGGTGCCGCTTACGGGTTCCGCGCCGGGTTTCGCTATGTCACCGGGCTCTTCATCGGCACCAACCTCGTTGGGCTGGCGGTCGTAACCGGACTGGCGGCGGTGCTGCTGGCCAGCCCGGTGATCCGAACGGTGCTGTTCACCGCCTCGACCGCCTATCTCTTGTATCTCGCCGCGCGGATCGCCTTTGCCGGCACTCGGGTCGGTTTCATCGAGGCGCGGCGCCAGCCGGGTATCGGCGACGGGTTGATCCTGCAGGCGCTGAACCCGAAAGCCTACGTGGTCAACACCGTGTTCATCACTGGCTTCGCGTTTCTGCCGGGGGCGCTGACCACCGAAATCGTGCTGAAATTCATCATCATGAACGCGATCTGGATCCCCATCCATCTGCTGTGGCTGTGGGCCGGGGGCGCGATCAAGCGACTGGACCTGCCACCGCCCGTGCAACGCCGGATCAATTTCGTCATGGCTGGCGCGATGCTGGCTGTGGTGGCACTCGCGGCGGCTTCGGCCTTTGCCTGAAACCGGGCGACGTTCGAAGGATGCGGACCGCGCCCTACGCTCGCGCAACGTCTGAACTGCGCGTACCGGGGGAAGCCGGTGCGCCTCAGTTGTTCAGGAACTCGCCCAGATTGATGTTGCCGAGGTTGCCGAGCAACTGCCGCAGGAACGTCGTGTCGCGCACCGGGCTCGAAGTGACACGCCGCGACAGCGTGACCACGCGGCCATCCTGCAACCCGAATCGCTCGATATTCGTTACGCGATCATTGCCGTCGAAACTGATCGCCAGAACCTCGCGCTCGATCTCCTGCGGCGCCTGATAAGCGTAATGCCGGAACCGGCTTTCAACATAGTACCAGGCACCGGCATCCAGAACGCCTGCGGCCGAGGGTTGACCGACAAGGGTCGCGACGGTTTCCTTGGTGTCCTGACCGATCGCGATCTGAGACAATTCTTCGTCCGAGGGCACATAGCCATGATTGCGATAAAGCGCGCTGCACGACGCCACGGCCAGAACCATTGCGATCGCCGCCAAAGCTCTGACGATACCGGCCGAATTTAGCATTCCCACCCCTTGCCTTGTGGTTCCTCGCCTCGTATCCGGCTTACAGAAGGAACGTCCACTGTTCAAGAACATCAAGAGGCGGGCTGAGAATGCAAACCAATCCCGTTTGGTCCCATGTCATCCGCATCGCAGATCTGCCCGGGCGCAAGCCCACCGGTTTCGATCTGGCCCCCGGTGCCAGCGCAAATGCGGCAATCGCGGCGGAACTCGGCTTGATCGGGCTGAAGAAACTGCGCTTTGCCGGAGATCTGCGACCAATGGGCAAGCACGACTGGCGGCTGGTCGCGCGACTGGGGGCCACGATCTCGCAACCCTGTATCGTGACGCTGGCCCCGGTCACGACGCGCATCGACGAGGATATCGACCGCACCTACGTTGCCGAACTGCCGGAATTCAACGCCGGCAGCGAGGTCGAGATGCCCGAGGATGACAGCGTTGAACCGCTGACCGCCGCCATTGATCTTGGCGCGCTGATGGTCGAGGCGCTGGCTTTGGCGCTGCCGCTTTATCCTCGCGCCGAGGGAGCGCATCTAAGCCAGGCGGTGTTTGCCGAACCGGGCGCAGAGCCGATGACCGACGACGAGGCAAAGCCGTTCGCAGGCCTCAAGGGGCTTCGCGACAAGCTGGGGAAAGGGTCGGACTGACCTGCTGTTGCGGGCTCACTCTCCGCGCTCTTTCCAGCGCACCATCTGGCGCAGAACGCCGTGCAGGATCTGCACATCGGCGCGGGTCAGCGGCATTCGGCTCCACATGTTGCGCAGGCGCAGTTTCATGCCTTCGGCATTGTGATCGGGAAAGAAGAAACCGGCCGCGTCCAGACGATCCTGATAGTGATCGCCCAGCTTCTCGATTTCAAGCTTGGTGGCGAAGTCGGTTTTCCGCAGGTCAATCTGTTCGGGCACGATGTCGGTGCTATGGCGGCACCATTCATAGGCAAGCAGCAACGCGCATTGCGCAAGGTTCAGCGACGGGAATTCGGAGTTGACGGGCACCGAGATGATGGCGTCGGCAAGGGCGATATCGTCATTCTCCAGCCCGGCGCGCTCAGGACCGAACAGGACCGCGACAGTGCGGCCCTCGGCGATCATCGTACGAGCATTGTCCATCGCGCGTTCGGGCGACAGGACGGGTTTCGTCAGGTCACGGGTCCGGGCGGTGGTGGCGAAAACATAGGTGCAGTCGGCGATCGCAGCCCCCGTGGTTTGGTAAATCCCCGCCTGATCCAGCAGCCGTCCCGCCCCGCTGGCCATCGCCACGGCGCGCGGGTTCGGCCAGCCGTCTCGCGGGGCAACGATGCGCATCCGGTCAAGGCCGAAATTCAACATCGCGCGGGCGGCGGCGCCGATGTTCTCGCCCATTTGCGGCGCGACAAGGACGAAGGCGGGCTGGGCATCGGATGTCATCGGTAACCTTTGGGAATTGGTCGCCGCGGTGTTACGCTTGGGGCGAACGGGGCGCAAGGAGGCGGCGATGGCTTATGACGAGGGCGTGGCGGCATTGCTGCGCGACGACCTGATCGGCAAGGGCGAGGTGCGCGAACAAAAGATGTTCGGTGGTCTCTGTTTTCTGGTGAACGGCAACATGGTCTGCGGCGTCCACAAGGGCGGCGTCATGTTTCGCGTCGGCAAGGCGCGTGCGGCCGAGGCGATGGCGATCGCCGGCGGCGGGCCGATGGTGATGGGCGGCCGGACCATGGGCGGCATGGTCAATGTCCACGACGACGCATTGGCCGATGATGAGCGTCGGCGCGCCTGGATGCTGATGGCTCTGGCCCATGTCGCGAGCTTGCCGGCGAAGTAGCCAAGCGGTGATTTCCCGGATATAGCGGGCCGAATCCGACGAGGGAGCCGAACATGGCCGAGACAGAGCGCCCGCAGATCTACCTGATCACCCCGACAGAGGTCGAACTGTCCAGTTTTCCCGACCTTCTGGGCCGGGTGCTCGACTCGACCGACATCGCCTGCGTGCGGATGGCGCTGTCGACCCGCGACGAGGACAAGCTGTCGCGCTGCGGCGACGCGCTGCGCGAAGTCGCCCATGCCCGCGACGTGGCCCTGGTCATCGCCGAGCACGGACTGATGGTGGACCGGCTGGGGCTTGACGGCGTGCATCTGCCAGATGGCGCGCGGTCGGTGCGCAAATGGCGCAAGGAACTGGGCGACGACGCGATCGTCGGGGCGTTTTGTGGCGCGTCACGGCATGACGGCATCAATGCAGGGGAAGCCGGCGCCGATTACGTAAGTTTCGGTCCTGTGGCTGCGACGGCGCTTGGCGATGGCACGGTGGCCGAGTTCGACCTTTTCCAGTGGTGGTCCGAGATGATCGAAGTGCCGGTCGTGGCCGAGGGTGAATTGGATGAGGAACGGGTCCGGATGCTTTGTAAAACCACCGATTTCTTTGGCTTCGGGCAAGAGGTCTGGTCGAGCCCGGATCCGGTTGTTGCCTTGCGGAGCCTCGTTGCCGCTATGGGCTGACCGGCAGGCCCGACCGCACCGCCGCCTCGCACCGTGCCGCCAGTGTCTTGCGGTCGGTAAAGTCGCAAACCGGCAAAGGCGGGTGATAGATCAGTTCCACCGCCCCCTGTCGCGGCGTGGCCAGGACCTTCAGGAAATGACTGCCGAAATCCATATCCGCCCACCAGCCGTAATAACGGGGATCCTCGCCGGCTGGCGCATGGTAGATAAGCGTTACCGGCTGGAGCGACAGGATCTCGCGCAGGCCTGTGGCGAAGAATGCAGCGAAAAGTGTTGATTTGAATGGACAAACTTGCATTCCGTCGGTCGAAGTGCCCTCCGGGAAGAACAGTAGCCGGTGGCCGAGTTTCAGCCGCGCCTCGAACAGATCGGCATGCGCACGCGCCTCTCGCCTGTCGCGGCGGATGAAGACGGTGCCGGTGGCCCGCGCCAGCCAGCCGATCAGCGGCCAGCGCGCAACCTCGTATTTCGAGACGAAATAGACGCGCTTGCGGGCGTTCAGCGCGAAAATGTCGAGCCACGAGACATGGTTCGACACGACCGCGCCCTCGCCCGGAATCATCGCGCCCCGGACGATGTAGCGGATACCAAGGATCAGGAAGGCGGTGCGGCAGACCGTCTGGGTGATGTGCGGCGTCCAGGGGCGATGCTCGCCGTGCACCGGTCGCTCGACCAGGCGCAGCAGCAGCAGCAACAGCAGACCGCCGAAGACCGTCACGAACAGAAGCGTTCCACGCAGCACCACCAGCAGCCATCCCATCGCTGTGATGGGTTTCGCGGCCGGTTCGTCAGCCGAGGCCCAGCGCGTTGTCATTACACCCTCCCGCGGATGTAGAGGTCGCGTTGGCGGCCGGTCATGGTGGCGGTGTCGAGGATCAGGCAGACATCGGTGGTGTTGAAGGCGTGGTCCACATAGGCGCCCTCACCGACGAACCCGCCCAGGCGCAGATAGGCCTTGATCAGCGCCGGGGTAGCACGCAGCGCCCGGGGCCGGTCGATCCGGTCTTCCTGCATCAGGTTCATCGTCTGGAAGTGTTCGGGATTGGCGCAGACGCGCATGCTTTTCGGCGCAAGATGGCGGTGATGCAGAAGCGAAAGCGGCTCGGCCAGCCCGGCGATATCTGTGCCGTGGAAGCTGGCGACGCCGAATAGGATCTCGATCCTGTGCTCGGCGACGTAGTCGGCAAGGCCGCCCCAGAGGTAATACATCGCCTTGCCGCCACGATAATCCGCATCGACGCAGGAGCGGCCAAGTTCCAGAAGATTGCGGCCAGACCCGACAAGCGGCGCGAGATCATATTCGCGGGTCGTGTAGAACCGGCCAATCCGCTCAGCGCCCTCGCTGCGCAAAAGCCGGTAGACCCCGATCACATGGTCGAGTGCTGCCGGATCACGGTCGAGGTCGATCAGCAGCAGGTGATCGCAATGGGCGTCGAATTCGTCGAGTTCCAGCCGCGCCTCGTGATCGACAAGCGGGCCATCGCCACCCAGTTCCTCAACGAAGACGCGATAACGCAGCCGTTGCGCCGCTTTCAGGTCGTCCCCGGTCCGGGCCAGCCGGAGTGCGAATTTGGGATCTTTCGGCGTCATGGGCAGTGGTGGCTCTTCACCCTTTGCAGGTTGGCGGGTTCTATGGCCCCTGCGGCAGGTTTGCAAGGCAGCGGCGCAGGCGGCCCTTTGGAACCCCTTCAGGTTGTGTTAAGGGGGGAGATAGTACCCTCGTAAACGAGTCACTCAGTCGAAGACCAATTCCAATGCAACTTTCCGACCATCCAGAACCACCTTGCCCACCTCTTCGAACATGATCGTCACTCGGTCGCCGATGTTCGATTGTACCTGCCCAAGCCCCCAGTCCGGGCGCGCCGGGTTACGCACGAGCATGCCCGGTTCCAGCAGTGAATTGTTATCACTCACGGTATCCTCCTGAAGAAAGCCAGCCTCAATGCCTGTCGAGCCTCCTGACCTTAACGCCCTCATCGGGTCGCGTATCTGTCACGATCTTATCAGTCCTCTGGGGGCCATCGGCAATGGGGTAGAACTGATCGCGATGAGCGGACGGGCGGACGGGCCCGAAATGAACCTGATCACCGAAAGCGTCGAAAATGCCAATGCGCGGATCCGGTTCTTTCGCGTGGCGTTTGGCGCGGCCTACCCGGATCAGGCGATCTCGACCTCGGAAGTGGTCGGCACCCTGCGGGATCTGACCAAGGGTGGCCGGTTTCTGGTCGACTGGCAAGTCTCCGGGTCGATGCAGCGGCAAGAGGTCAAGCTGGTCTTTCTGCTGCTGCAATGCCTTGAAAGCGCGATGCCGCGCGGCGGCCATGTGGCGGTGCGCCATCTGGGGCAGGAATGGGCGCTGACCGGCGAGGCCGAGAGTCTGGCGATCAAGCCCGACCTGTGGAGGCTGCTGTCGTCACCAGTCGCCAAACCTCATCTGGAAGCGGCGGAAGTACATTTTGCACTGGCCCCGCTGGCCGCTGCGGCGATCGACCGACATCTTGTGGTGGAATCCTCGGACCGGATGGCGCGGGTGCGATTCTAGGCCCGCACAGTTCCGTCGCCGGTCACGAGATACTTGAAACTGGTCAGCTGTTCGGCCCCGACCGGGCCGCGGGCATGCATCTTGCCGGTGGCGATGCCGATCTCGGCGCCCATGCCGAATTCGCCTCCATCGGCAAACTGGGTCGAGACATTGCGCATCAAGATCGCAGAATCGAGCTGGGCAAAGAAGGTTTCGGCAGCGGCATCATCCTCGGTCAGGATGCAGTCGGTGTGGTTCGAGCCGTAACGGCGGATATGGGCGATGGCGCCGTCGATATCCTCGACAGTCTTCGCGGCAATGTCCATGTCGAGATATTCGTGACCCCAGTCTTCTTCGGTTGCTGGAACGGTTCCGTCGAAGCTTTGCAGCGCCGCGTCGGCATGGACCCGGACGCCCTTGGCGACGAGCGCTGCGATCAGGTCGCGACCAAGGGTCGCCGCGACGTCGCGGTGGATCAAAAGGCATTCGGCGGCACCGCATATACCGGTGCGACGGGTCTTGGCATTGACCACGACGCCGAGCGCCTTGGCGGGATCGGCGGATCTGTCGACATAGATATGCACGATGCCTTCAAGATGCGCGAAAACCGGCACCCGTGCTTCGCGCTGCACCAGCCCCACAAGGCCCTTGCCGCCGCGCGGCACGATCACGTCGATATATTGCGTGGCCTTCAGCATTTCCGACACCGCTTCTCGGTCGCGGGTCGGCAACAGCTGGATCGCGGTCGCGGGCAGGTTGGCGGATGTCAGGCCCTCGACGAGACAGGCATGGATCGCGCGAGACGAATGAAAGCTTTCCGAACCGCCGCGCAGGATGACGGCATTGCCGGCCTTGAGGCATAGCGCCCCGGCATCCGCGGTGACGTTCGGGCGGCTTTCGTAGATCACGCCGATCACGCCAAGAGGCGTGCGGACGCGCTGGATATGCAGGCCGTTAGGCCGGTCCCATTCGGCGATGACCTCGCCGACCGGGTCCTTCTGCTCGGCGATGGTGCGCAGGCTGTCGACGATCCCACGGATGCGTCCCTCATCAAGCATCAAACGGTCGAGCATCGCGGCGCTGAGGGACTTGTCGCGGCCATGAGCGAGGTCCTTGGCGTTGGCCTCGATGATTTCGGCGCGATTCTGCCAGACCGCCTCGGCGGCGCCGATCAGGGCGGCGTGCTTGCGCTCGGCGCTTGCCACGGCAAGCTCGGTCGATGCGGCGCGGGCTGCCCGTCCGATTTCCTGCATCAGAAGCTGAATGTTGTCGTGGTCATTCATCATGCGGGCCTTTCTCGGTCTGGCCGCTGCCGGGTGCCTCCGGCGGGGATATTTATGGACAAATGATCGGCAAAGGTCAAAGCGCCATATCATCGCGGTGGATGAGGGCGGCGCGACCGGGATATCCCAGGATACCCTCGATCTCTGCCGATCGGTGGCCGGCGATGGCGCGGGCCTCGTCGGCGGTGTAGCGGGCAAGGCCGAGACCGAGGCGCTTGCCACCGGGGTCGAGGATCGCGACGGGATCGCCGCGCCCGAACTTGCCGCTGACGAGGGCGACGCCAGCCGGCAGCAGCGATTTGCCGGACCCGAGTGCGCCGGCCGCGCCTTCGTCGACAGTAATCTCGCCGCGCACTTTCATCGCCGCGATCCAGCGTTTGCGCGCGGTCTGCGGATCGCCCTGCGCGGTAAACCAAGTGGCGGGCGCGCCGTTTTCGAGCGCCAGCAGCGGGCGCATGGTCGAGCCCTCGGTGATCGCCATCGCGCAGCCCGCTCCGGTGGCGGTCTTGGCTGCCATCAGCTTGGTGATCATGCCGCCCTTGGAGAGGCCGGAACCGGCATCGCCGGCCATGGACTCGATCTCGGAGGTTATCGTGTCGATCACGTCAAAGCGGCGGACGGTGGGGTCGATTTTCGGATTGCCGGAATAGAAACCATCGACATCGGAGAGCAGGATAAGCTGGTCCGCGCCGACGGTGACGGCGATCTGTGCGGCAAGACGGTCATTGTCGCCGTAGCGGATCTCGTCGGTGGCGATGGTATCGTTCTCGTTGACGATCGGCACCACGCCGAGCGCCAGCAGGGTTTCCAGCGTCGCGCGGGAATTGAGGTAGCGGCGCCGGTCGGTGCTGTCCTCGAGCGTGACCAGCACCTGCCCGGTGGTGATGCCATGTGGGGCGAGCACCTCTTCGTAGGCGCGGGCAAGGCGGATCTGGCCGACTGCGGCCGCCGCCTGGCTTTGTTCCAGGGGCAGGTTCTGCGCGGGCAGGCCCAGGACCGCGCGGCCAAGCGCGATCGAACCGGAAGAGACGAGGATGACGGCGGTGCCGCGTGCCTTGGCGGCGGCGACGTCTTCGGCAAGGCCGCGGAGCCAGTCGGCGCGAAGACGGCCCTTCTCGACCAGAAGCGCCGAGCCGATCTTGACGACGAGGCGCTTGGCCCGGATCAGGGTTGCCATGACGCGGGCTCTTCTGCGGCCTTGCGCTGGCGCAGGCGATTGGCGTCGATTCGGGCGCGAAGGGCGCGCAGCACCTCCTGTACGCCGTCTCCGCTGACCCCGGACATCGTCAGAACCTCGCCGCCCGACGCCTTTTCCAGAACCTTCCGCTTCTTCGCGATCTCTTTGTCATCGAGCGCGTCGATCTTGTTCAGGACGGTGACGCGCGGCTTGTCGGCCAGACCCGCACCGTAGGTTTCGATCTCGACGATGATGGTCTGGTAATCGGTCTTCACATTGTCCGAGGTCCCGTCGACGAGATGCAGCAGCACGGCACAGCGTTCGACATGGCCAAGGAAAAGATCGCCAAGGCCCCTGCCCTCGGATGCGCCTTCGATCAGCCCCGGAATGTCGGCGATGACGAATTCGACCTCATCCACGCCGACGACACCGAGATTGGGAACAAGCGTGGTGAACGGATAGTCGGCGACCTTCGGGCGGGCATTCGAGGTGGCGGCGAGGAAGGTGGACTTGCCCGCATTGGGCAGGCCCAGAAGGCCGACATCGGCGATTAGTTTAAGCCGCAGCCAAAGCGTGCGCTCGACACCCTCCTGCCCCGGATTGGCGCGGCGCGGGGCCTGATTGCTGGCCGATTTGAAATGCATATTGCCAAAGCCGCCATTGCCGCCCTTGGCCAGAAGCACGCGCTGGCCGACATGCGTGAGGTCGGCGATCACGGTTTCCTCGTCCTCGTCAAGGATTTCGGTTCCGACGGGCACCCGCAGCACGACATCCTCGCCATCCTTGCCGGTGCGCTGCTGGCCCATGCCGTGCTGGCCGCTCTTGGCGTTGAAATGCTGCTGGTAACGGAAATCGATGAGGGTGTTGAGACCGTCCACAGCCTCGGCCCACACATCGCCGCCGCGGCCGCCATCGCCGCCATTCGGGCCACCGAATTCGACGAACTTCTCGCGCCGGAAGCTGATGCAGCCGCCGCCGCCACTGCCCGAGCGGATATAGACCTTGGCGAGATCGAGGAATTTCATCGGTTTGCTTTCAAGCGGGTTCGGCTCAGGCGATACATGATCACGGGGTCCGGCTCAAGCCGGGTACTGGTCACGTCAAAGCCAAGCTTTTTCAGTACGGCCTTCGAGGCCGGGTTGTCGGCTGTCGCCCCGGCGGCGATGGCATCAAGGCCGAACCGGTCAAAGACATGGACGAGGAAACCGCGCATCGCCTCGGTCGCATAGCCCTTGTCCCAATGCTCGGGATCGATGAAATACATCGTCGAGACCGGATCGCCGCCGATGCCGACGACGCCGACCAACGGACCGTCATGTTCGGCGATGGCGGCGCAAAAGGGGGTGCGGCCGCGAAATTGCCGAGTGCCAAGCCAGTTGCTGGCGCTTAAGCGGTCGAGCGGATGCGGGATGCTGGCCATCATGTCCGAGACCCTTTCCTGCCCGGCAATCGCCAGAAACCGGTCGAGATCGCCTCTGGCGAACGGACGGATCAGCAGGCGGTCGGTCTTGATAAGCAGCGGGTTGCGGACCCGCCACTGGTCAAGGGTCAGTGTCATGCCCTGCAGGGCGACGTCGTGTCCCAAAGGTCTGGAATATCCCGCATTGACGTTGCTTTTCAGAAATCCCAGCTTTGCCAGAACACTACAGGATGCGTCATTGCCCGGAATATATGCCGAGGTGATCGCGGTATCGTCATGGGCGAAGTGATCGGCGATGACGGCCTCTGCCGCTTCGGTCATCAGCCCCTGACCCCAATAGGGTTTCCCCAGCCAGTAGCCCAGGCCGGATCCCAGATGCACCACACCGACAAACACCTCGCCGAAATCCAAGGCAAGCGCGCCCCGCGAGCACTGATCGCCGATGAACCATTCGGCGTCGGCGCGCTTATAGGGATAGGGCGGCATGGTCAGCCAGCGGATCACATCCCAGTCGCCGATCAGCCGCGTGATCGCGCCCGCGTCCCGGTTTTCCAGCGGGCGCAGTTTCAGTCTTCTGGTCAGAAGCTGCCGCCCGGTGGTGGTCATGCGAACTGCCTAGCCTAGCCTTTTGACGTATGTCCAGGTTGGCACTGTGGCGTTGCGCGCGACCGAAAAGGCCTCGGCATCGCCGAGATAATCGAACCCGGCATTGGTCACGACGCGTGCGGAGGCCGGATTGTCCTGAAAGACGGCGGCGAAGAGCGTCTTGGCGCTTTGCGGATTGGCTGCGACCATGGCGCGGACCGCCTCGGAAGCCAGACCGCTGTTCCAGAAGGCCGGCGCGATCCAGAAGCTGATTTCTGACTGGTTGCGGTCCATCCGCTGCAGCCAGACGACGCCCAGCACCTCTGCCAAACCGTGGGCAGAGCCGTCCATGACCCAAGCGTCATCGACACGTTCAGCGCTTTGGGCGCGGGCGATGTAGCCTTCGGTCGAGCCCGGAGGAAGGGGGTGCGGAATGGTCTGCGTGGCTTCAGCGACGCGGCGGTCACCGGCGTACATCGCCAACAGGCCGGCATCCGATTTTCGCAGAGGGCGCAGGATGAAACGCTCTGCCTCGATCACGGGTTGATTGGTGATCTGGTCAAGGATCATGCCTTACCCCCTCCTGGAGAACACGAATAGGTCATATGCACATGGGAAGCTGGCAAAAAAATGGCCACCCCGAGTCCGTTGCTGGTAACGCGATTATGAAACGCGAAGGGGATCGGCCTTATCGCCGATCCCCCTTAAAATCGGGTTAAGGACTTCAGCTTATTCGGCGGCGGTCGCGACCGGAAGAACCGAAATGAAGGTGCGGCCCTTAAGACCTTTGTGAAAGGTCACGGCGCCTTCGGCCACGGCAAAGATCGTGTGATCCTTGCCCATGCCGACACCCTCGCCCGGCCACCATTTGGTGCCGCGCTGCCGAACGATGATGTTGCCCGGTATGGCGGATTCGCCGCCGAAGAGCTTGACGCCGAGGCGACGACCGGCAGAGTCGCGCCCGTTGCGGGATGAACCACCTGCTTTTTTGTGTGCCATTGCTCGTTACTCCTTTTCTGCGGCCAGTTTCTTGGCCTGCGCGACCCAATCTTCGCGCTCGATCCGGCCCTTGAACGACAGTTTATCGTCCATTTCGGCAATATCTGCCTCGTTCCAGCCGGCGATCTGCGCGTAGGTCGTGACCCCGGCCTCGTGCAGCTTTTTCTCCAGCGCCGGGCCAACACCCGAAAGCTGTTTCAGATCGTCGCCGCCAGCTGCCTTTTTCGGCGCGGCTTTCTTCGGGGCCTCCGCAGTGCTCTGGGCAGCCTTGGGGGCTTCGGACTTCTTGGCTGCGGCCTTCGGGGCAGGCTTGCCAGCCGCCATCGCAGAGGCAGAGACCGAACCAGCCCCCATCGCGGCCTTGACGCCGGACTTGTCTCCACCCTTTTCCAGGATGTCGGTCACGCGCAGCAGGGTCAGCTGCTGGCGGTGGCCCTTGGTGCGCTGACTGCCGTGCTTGCGGCGACGCTTGACGAAATGGATGACCTTCTCGCCCTTGATCTGGTCGATCACCTCGGCCTGAACGGCCGCGCCGTCAACCAGAGGAGACCCAACCGTGGCACCCACCATCAGAATCTCGTTGAACTGGATTTTCTCGCCGGCATCAGCTGCAATCTTTTCAACGCGAAGCACGTCCCCGCTTTGAACCTTGTACTGCTTGCCACCGGTCTTCATGACCGCAAACATTTCGTATTCCCTCATATTTTCGCGTCCTGCGGCCCCGGCTCCCCGGCGTTCACGACCTTGCGGCCGCCTCGAACAGCGCGCCTCTGCAGAGGCGACATTTCAACAGTCTCGCGGGGCGAACCCGGCTAAGATGCGGGCTTATGATCGAGTCTGGGGTGCAAGTCAAGAACCGAGCCGGGAAATCCTGCGCCTTGGAGGCTACAGATCCTCGCCGATCAGAAAGGTCGCTGCAGAGCGGCCGAGTGCGTGGCTGACATCGACGAAAAGCCTGTCGAATGCCGCGAACAGCGCGCTGTTCAGCGCCTGGCCTTCGGGCGTTTGGGACAGCGTGATATAGGCTTCCAGCTCGGCCTCGCCGAGTGGCTTGTAGGCCATCACCAGAAACGCATTGAGCCATTCCTTGGTATCCGACCGGATCACCTCTTCCTGGCTCCAGACATCGGTCAGGATCTGATCCTCGGTCAGGGTTTCGTCGAAGGCCCCGCCATCCTGCAGGCCCGTATAGAAGGCGTAGTTCGAGTTCATCGCGCCGACGACGTTGTACTCCAGCAGGTCGTTCGCCTCGATGTAGCGCGCGACAAGATCGAGCAGCGGATCGCCATCGGCAGTCATCTCGGCCAGACGGTCCTTGCTGGCCTCTTCAACCGTCTCGTCCAAGAGCGCCTGTCGCGCGCTCACCTCAAGGCCAACGATCTTGCTGCCGGTCTCGCCTGTGAAGAACGCCATAAGGGGCGTTGTATCGGTATCGTCAAGTTCTGCGGCCAGACCGGTCCAGACGATCTGGGTCATCCAGTCGGTGTCGTAAATCTTCCCGACCATCTCCGACCAGTTCGATCCGGCGCGGCCGGGAAACATATCCGCGGCCAGTTCTGCGCCGTTGGCGATACCCTCGGCCCGCATCACCTCGATGATCTCCGGCAGGCCAAGCGCGTCAGCCAGAGCCTCGATCTCTTTTGAGACTGGCTGGGACTGCGCGGCCAGAGTGGCCCCCAGCCAGAAGATCAGCACCAACAGAATCTTGCGCATTTCGCCCCCGCATATAAATGTCGGGGTCAAACTAAGGGTGATTGGACCGTCTTCCAAGCCGAAGACGCAAACGCTTGCGTGAAAGGGCGAAAGATTTCCCGCCGCGACACGGTCCGGACGCAAAATTTGCTATTGTGTCGGGGCCGTGCATTTCCTAGATACGCCCACGGTTCGGCAACAGCCCTTCGCGGAGAGGTGCCAGAGTGGTCGAATGGGGCGGTCTCGAAAACCGTTGAACCTTCACGGGTTCCCAGGGTTCGAATCCCTGTCTCTCCGCCACCACTCTTCGAGAACGCTCAACAAGGCGGTCATTCCGTGCATGAAGTGTCGTCCGGCATGATGATAATCCGGCCAACGGCTGAACGCCGCGTCCGATTCAGCAATCCGCGATATATTCGCGGCCGTCCGGGTAGACGTACCGGCACTTGCCGGTTTGCGTGGCCGGTCCGATCAGCGCACCTGCGATAATGCCCGCCGTACCGCCGATTGCAGCGCCCTCGACACGTTTGTCGTCATCGGCCACGGCCGCACCGATGGCAGCACCGGTGGCAGCGCCGGTAATGATACGCTGTTCGCGAGTTTCGCAGGCGGCCGTGAAAACGACGAGTGGCAGAACCAGAAACAGTTTCTTCATGATCTATTCTCCTTTGTTGTCGGGACAAAACCGCCGTGCTGGCCGATGGTTCCGTGCCGGCATCGCGATCGGCGATATTTCGCGCGTCGTTGGCCGCTAGTCCGGCTCGCCGCGAAAGCCCGTCGCCACGACGAATTTCTCGGACGAATCCGCGCGGCTCGCGGGCGGCTTCACATTGGCGACCTTGGTGAACTTACGCTTCAACAGGGCCTGCAGCTCTCCTTCAGCCCCGCCGGCCAGAACCTTAGCGATGAAGGTACCGCCCTCGTCGAGCACGTCAAAGGCGAAATAGGCCGCCGCCTCGCATAGGGCGATAATTCGCAGATGGTCGGTCTGCTTGTGGCCGGAACTTGCCGCCGCCATGTCTGACATCACCACATCGGCGGCCCCGCCAAGCCAAGTCTTCACCTTGTCGTCCGCCCCGTCCTCGAGAAAGTCGAGTTGATGGATCTCTGCCCCGACAATCGGTTCGACCTCTTGCAGGTCGATCCCCAGCACCCGGCCCACGGCCTTGCCCGGCTTCTGCCCCAGCGCATTGACGCGTTCGACCGCGATCTGGCACCAGCCGCCGGGCGCACAGCCCAGATCGACCACCCGCGCGCCGGGCACCAGGAACCGGTACTTGTCATCCAGATCGCGGATCTTGAAGGCAGCGCGGCCACGATACCCCTCGGCCTTTGCAAGTTTGACATAAGGATCGTTCAACTGCCGTTCGAGCCACAGCGTCGAACTCAGCCGTCGCCCGCGGGCGGTCTTGACCTTGACCCGCAGATCCCGCGTTCCGCGCCCGCTCGTCTTCTTCGCCATCACGCTCTGCCCCGGCGGCAATGGCCCGGACCCTCAAATCGTCTGTTCAAAAATATCCAGATCCAGCGCATGACGCAAACGACCGCCATGGGCAAGGGCGCGCCACTAGAACGGCCCGTCTTCCAGCACGCCATCGGCACTCATCTGCGCGTAAAGCAGCCCCTCGCGCAAGCCGCGATCCGCGACCGACAGGCGGTCGGTGGGCCAGACCCGCAAAAGCGCCTGCAGGATCGCCGCCCCCGACATGATCAGCGCATGGCGGTCGCGGCCGATGCGCGGGTCGGTGCGGCGGCCTTCGGGGCCGAGATTGAGGTAGTTGCGGATCACCCGGTCGATCTGGTCAGAGGTCATGCGCAGCCCGTCGACCTTGTTGCGGTCATAGCGGCGCAGGCCCAGATGGCTCGCGGCGACGGTGGTCACTGTGCCCGATGTGCCGATGATCTGGAACCCCTCGCGGGCCTGCTCGGCGGCATAGGGCGCGAAAGACGAAAGGTTCTCTTCGAAGAACCAACTCATCAGCGCGAAACGGCCGGCATCATCGCTGACATCGTCGAACTGGTCCCGCAAGGTGGCGACTCCCAGCGGCACCGAGATCCAGTCGACCACCTTGGCATACGGAAACGGGCTGTGGCCCTGCTTGAAGCCGGTATGGAGCCGCATGATCGACTTCGGCCGCTCGCCGCGGGGCACATTGGACAGGTCGATCCACACGAGTTCCGTGGACCCGCCGCCGATATCGACGACCAGCAATTGCTCGGTCTTGATCGAGACCAGCGAGGCGCAGGAGATGACCGCCAGTCGCGCTTCTTCCTCGGGTTCGATGATATCCAGCTTCAGCCCGGTCTCGGAATGGACATAGCGGATGAATTCAGCTGCGTTCGTGGCCCGGCGACAGGCCTCGGTCGCGATCAGCCGCATTCGCTTGACCTTGTGCTTTTCCAGCTTCTTGCGGCAAATCCTCAGCGCCTGCACCGTGCGCCCCATCGAGGCGCGCGACAGGCGACCTGACGCCTCCAGTCCCGTTCCAAGCTGGACGGATTTCGAGAAACTGTCGACGACATGGAATTGGTTACCCTTGGGCTGGGCAATCAGCATGCGGCAACTGTTGGTGCCCAGGTCCAGCGCGGCGTAAAGCTCTGCAGGATCGGGCGTGGACGGCGCGGGTGGCTCGACCGGATTCAGGAACGCGCCCGCACCAGTGGGACGCTTGGGCGCCATGATCGCCCTCCGATTTCAACTTGACTGCACCGTAGCCACCGACGGGCCAAGGCGCAAGTGGTCTGGCCAGCCCCGGCTCATAATCTCGATGAAGAATTTTCAACGCCGTTCCACTGGTCATGGCCGGCGTGAAGCCCTAGGCCTAGGACACCTTACGTCGCTAGGTGCATCCACGATGTCGAAAATCGGCACCGATGGCGAAGAGAGGCCGCATAGAAGCGGAGGATGAAAAGGAATCAGCGATGGCGGATGTGACAATCGTTTACTGGCGCGACATGCCGGCCCAGGTGATCGTGGGCAAGGGGCGACGCGGAGCGAAGGTGCAACTTCCTGAACGGTTCGAACAGGCGATCGACCGAGCCGCGATGACGACCGGAGCGGCGGCCACCGACGACTACCTTGCTGAATGGCGCAAGGGCGACCCCTACCCCGTCGACAGTGACGGGTCCGACATCGACATCGCCGCCGCCGAAGCGGCACGACTGGACGCCGAATATGATCAGAACCGCCTGAAGGCGCTGATCGCGAATGATGGATGGGCATGACCCCTCGTTCCCTGCTGGAGGCTACAATGGCACTTTTGAACTTCCGCAAGAAGACTGCCGGTTTCGTTCCGGCCCGCGCTGATATCGAGGCGTTCCTGAAAGGTTATTCGATCGAGGTGATGCCGCGCACCGCCGAGAAGGTCGAGGATTTCCGCGCGATCCTGCCCGAAGGCACCCGCGTCTACATCGCCCATATCGACGGCACGCCGATCGAGGACATGGTGGCCACCGCGAAGCGGCTCAACGATGCCGGCATGAATGTGATGCCGCACTTCCCGTCCCGCATCATCAAGGATGCCGCGATGCTGGGCGACTGGATCGCCCGCTATCAGGGCGAGGCCGATGTGCGCCAGGGTCTGATCCTGGCCGGAAACCCGGCGCAACAGCTTGGCGAGTTCAATTCCTCGATGCAACTTCTTGAAACCGGTCTTTTTGACAAGGCGGGATTTGAGCGCCTGCATGTCGCGGGCCACCCCGAAGGCAACCGCGATATCGACCCCGACGGCTCGGACCGCGCGGTGATGGAAGCCTTGCGCTGGAAACAGGCCTTCAACGAGCGTTCCGACGCGAAGATGGCGATCGCCACACAGTTCGCCTTCGAGGCCAAGCCAATCATCAAATGGGTCGATCGGCTGCAGGCCGAAGGCATCGCCCTGCCGGTCCATATCGGCATTGCAGGCCCCGCCAAGTTGCAGACGCTGATCAAGTTCGCCATCGCCTGCGGTGTCGGTCCGTCGCTGAAAGTGCTACAAAAGCGCGCGATGGACGTGACCAAGCTGCTGCTGCCCTATGAGCCGACCGATGTCATCGCCGAACTGGCCGCCCACAAGACCGCCAATCCGGGCTTCGGCATCGAGCAGGTGCATTTCTTCCCGCTTGGCGGTATCAAGACAAACGCCACATGGGCCATCGACCACGGGGGCGAAAGCGCTCGGCCCGCCAACGCAGCCTGAACCTTTAGGAAAATTCATGACCCGCACCGTTCTCGAATCGAAATCCAAAACCGTCGTCATCGGCTTCGATGAACCTTTCTGCGTGATCGGCGAGCGGATCAACCCCACCGGCCGCAAGGCGCTGGCCGCCCAGCTTGAGGCTGGCGATTTCTCGACCGTCGAGAAGGACGCGCTGGAACAGGTCGCCTGCGGCGCCATGGTTCTCGATATCAATGCCGGCGTTGTCTACAACTCCAACCCGAACCCGAACGAAACCGAACCGCCCCTGATGACCAAGATGATCGAGATGGTACAGGGGCTGGTGGATGTGCCGCTGTGCATCGACAGTTCTGTTCCCGGCGCGCTTGAGGCGGGCCTGGCCGTAGCCCAGGGTCGGCCGCTGCTGAACTCGGTCACGGGCGAGGAAGAGCGGCTGGAACTGGTTCTGCCGCTGGTCAAGAAATACAACGTGCCGGTGGTGGCGATCTCGAACGATGACACCGGCATCTCGATGGATCCGGATGTGCGCTTTGCCGTTGCCAAGAAGATCGTCGAACGCGCTGCCGATTTCGGCATTCCGGCGCATGACATCGTGGTCGATCCGCTGGTGATGCCGATCGGCGCGCTGGGGACGGCCGGCCAGCAGGTTTTCACCCTCGTCCGCCGCCTGCGCGAGGAACTGGGCGTCAACACCACTTGCGGTGCCTCGAACATCAGCTTCGGCCTGCCGAACCGGCACGGGATCAACGCGGCGTTCCTGCCGATGGCGATCTGTGCAGGCATGACATCCGCCATCATGAACCCGGTCCGCCCGGTCGAGATGGAGGCGATCCGCGCCGCCAACTTCCTGATGAACAACGATGCCAACGGCACCGAATGGATCAAATTCGCCCGGGTCATGGATCAGGTCAAGGACGGCGCGAATTTCGCCGAAGCCTCGACGGCAGCGCGGGCCAGCGGGGCCGGCAAGGACGGACGCCGGCGACGCCGGGCCTGAGGGCCAAGCGACCGCTTCAGGCAGACATGGAGCGGCCGGTCTGGCCAGCCCTATCGTCGTTCGAGCCCTGACACAGCCTATTGCATGGCCGCCATGTGGTCGCTGGTAAAGACGTAGTCATCACCCGCAGATGAATGGCAGGCGATGCAGCCTTGATCCGCACCTTTCGCGACGCGGCCCGCCATTTGCATTCCGTTCGGGGTCTTGTCGAGCGTGCCGTCCGGCAGGTACTTCACCCAGAACCAGTTCGCGTTGTCCGCGTCATAGCCGTCCTCGCGGCGGAACATCACCGTGACAGCCCCCAGGTGCTTGCCGGGATCCATCAGGATCGCTGCGGCGTCCACACCCTCTGGCCCGTAGTTGCGCTTGACGATCAGGTCGCCGGTATGCCCCTCGATCGTGGCCTTGCTGTAAAAAGTCTCCAGCATCATTCCGTGCGGTTCCTGCCCATCGTAGGGCGTCGCCATGATCGCGTCGTCGCCGACCAGATTTGACGACATCATGACATCCCAGAGAAGCTGCGCGTAGTTCGCATCGGCCTCGGTACCAAACGGCGCGTCCTGCGCCGTGGCGGCGGTGGCTGACAGCAGCAAAGCCGCCAAACCTGTTGCGATGGTCCTTTTCATCTCATGCTCCTTCCTGCGGTTTCATCGTGTCGGGAAGGCTAGACCCAATTGACCTCGCGATGCTTCACTTCGGTCTGACGATCGGGTGAATGGATCGTGTACCGACTTGATTGGACAGGTCGATACCGCTCGCGGTCAGTTGACCCAGAACAGGAGCACGCCGATGAGAACCTTCATTCTGGCTGTCGTGGCCTTGGCTGCGACCAGTTTCAGCGCCACCGCACAAAGCGTCGACCAGGGCAGGACGGTGTTCCGAAACTGTGCCGCCTGTCATCAGGTTGGCGAGGGCGCAAGTAACCGCACCGGTCCGCTGCTGACCGATGTGGTTGGCCGCGCGGCAGGATCGGCGGAGGGATTCAACTACTCGGATTCGATGCTGGCAGCGAACGCATCCGGGTTGATCTGGACCGAGGAACTGATCTTTGACTACATCGCCGATCCGACTGCCTTCCTGCGCACGTATCTGGGGGACGACAATGCCAGGGCGAAGATGACGTTCCGTCTGAAGGACTCTGACGACCGGCGCGACGTTATCGCCTATCTGGCCAGTTTCAGGACCGCCGCTGCTGTGCCCGAGGCCGGCTTTTGCATCGTCAATGCTACCGACCGGACACATCTGTTCGCCAACGAGACCCGTGAAGGCGCAAGACGACTGGCCGAACTGGCACCGGGTGAGCGGCTTTGCTCTGACCAGACCCAAGCCGAGGACGGCATCGTCAGCGTCTTCGAGGATGCTGAGGGGTTCGAGGGCTGTTCCCGCATCGTCCCGGTCGGCACCGCCGAGGAACTTCTGGACTATGCCGAATTCGACCGTTGCCGCTGGGGATCGCATAACTCCTGAACGAAGGTTCCTTCTGCAAACACTCTTGCCATGCCAGGCCGGTCACCGCAGCATGGCGAATGAGCTTTGCGCGAACCCGCCGATCATGACCCAACCACCACCGCCATTTTCCCGGTCCCTGGCCCGTATCCTGTTTCGGATCGCCGTGATCCTGGCGCTGGCCTACGGCGCGCATCTGTTGATGGATTGGGTGCTGACGCGGATGATGGACCTGCCACATGGGATGCATTCGGTCATGCTGACCTCGGTTTTGCTGCTGGTGCTGGTGGCCTATGCGTTGCTGATCGCGATCCCCTTCGTTCCCGGGGTCGAAATCGGGCTGTCGTTGCTTCTGCTGCAAGGCCCGCCGATTGCGCCGCTCGTCTATCTCGCTTCTGTCGCAGGATTGATGATCGCCTATTTCGCAGGCCGACTGCTGCCGCCCGAATGGATACGCCGCACCCTGCTCGACCTGCGGCTGGTCCGCGCCGCCGCCCTGATCGACCAGATCGGCGCTCTGCCGCCGCAGGACCGACTGAGCCTGCTTTCGGACAAGCTGCCGCGCCGGCTTGGACCGCACCTGGTGCGCTGGCGCTACCTCATGCTGGCGGCTCTGATCAACCTGCCCGGAACCATGGTAATCGGCGGCGGCGGCGGCATCTGCATGATCGCCGGGCTCAGCCGGTTGTTCGCGCCCGCGGCGACCGTATTCACTTTCTTCATGGCGGTTTTGCCCGTGCCTTTCGGGATCTGGTTTTTCGGGATCGGCCTTTTGCCCTGATATTTGCCGCGGACAGACCAGAACATGCCGTGCCCCGGCTTCCACTTGCCCCGCGATCCGCTATGGTCGCGCCAGATCACCATTTCCCGAGGCGCGCATGTCCACCGATCCGCTTGTCATCTTCACCCCGTCCGGCAAACGCGGCCGTTTTCCTGCGGGCACCCCGGTCCTGACGGCGGCGCGGCAACTGGGCGTGGATCTTGATTCGGTCTGCGGCGGGCGCGGCATCTGCTCGAAATGCCAGATCACGCCAAGCTACGGTGAGTTCTCCAAGCACGGCGTCACGGTGGCCGAGGATGCCCTGACCGAGTTCAACGAGGTCGAGGCCCGCTATGACCGCATCCGCGGGTTGAAGGAAGGCCGGCGGCTGGGATGTCAGGCCAAGGTGCAGCGCGACGTGGTGATCGACGTGCCACCCGAAAGCCAGGTGCACAAGCAGGTCGTGCGCAAGGAAGCGACGATGCGCGATATCGTCATGGATCCGGCGACGCGGCTTTACTACGTCGAGGTCGCCGAACCCGACATGCACGAACCCACCGGCGACCTGGAGCGGCTGCAGCGCGCCCTGGCCGAGCAATGGGAGATCGGCGAGGTCCGCACCGGCATGGCCGTGCTGCGCAAGCTGCAACCGGTCGTGCGCAAGGGCAACTGGACCGCGACGGTCGCCCTCTACAAGGGCCACAACGATACCCATGACACGATCCTCGACATCTGGCCGGGCTTCTTCGAGGGCCGGCTTTACGGGCTTGCCATCGACCTTGGCTCGACCACCATCGCGGCGCATCTGACCGATCTCCGGAACGGTTCTGTCCTGCATTCGGCGGGGGTGATGAACCCGCAGATCCGCTTTGGCGAGGATCTGATGAGCCGGGTGAGCTACGCGATGATGAACCCCGGCGGCGATGTCGAGATGACCGCCGTCGTGCGCGGCGCGATCAACGCGCTGGCCCAGTCCCTGGCAGCAGAAGCGGCGATCGACCCGGGGCAGGTGATGGAGGCGGTGTTCGTCTGCAACCCGGTGATGCACCACTTGTTGCTGGGGATCGACCCGGTCGAACTGGGACAGGCGCCATTCGCGCTGGCAACGTCCAACGCGCTTTCCCTGACGGCCCCCGATCTGGAGCTGACGGCGATGAACCCCTCGGGTCGGGTCTATATCCTGCCCTGCATCGCTGGCCATGTCGGCGCAGATTGCGCTGCGGTCGCCCTGTCCGAAGAGCCGCACAAATCCGACGATCTGGTACTGATCGTCGATGTCGGCACCAATGCCGAGATCCTTTTGGGCGACAAGAGCCGCGTTCTGGCCTGTTCCTCGCCGACCGGCCCGGCCTTCGAGGGTGCGCAGATCAGTTCCGGCCAACGCGCCGCGCCGGGGGCCATCGAGCGGGTCGAGATCGACCCCGCGACAAAGGAATCGCGCTTTCGTGTCATCGGATCGGACCTCTGGTCCGACGATCCCGCCTTCGCCGAGGCGATCGGCGCAACCGGCGTCTCCGGCATCTGCGGTTCGGGCATTATCGAGGCGGTGGCCGAGATGCGGATGGCGGGCATCGTCGATGGATCGGGTCTGATCGGCTCTGCCGAACAGGTCGGAACCCCAAGATGCGAGGCGACCGGGCGGACACATTCCTACCTGCTCTTTGATGGTAGCGCCGAGGGTGGCCCCCGGATCAGCGTGACCCAGGGCGATATCCGCGCGATCCAGCTGGCGAAATCCGCGCTTTATGCGGGCGCGCGTCTTCTAATGGACGAGATGGGTGTCGACAAGGTCGAGAGGGTGGTGCTGGCCGGCGCGTTCGGGGCGCATATCTCTCCGAAACATGCGATGGTCTTGGGGATGATCCCGGATGCCCCCCTCGACCGCGTCTTCTCGGCGGGAAACGCCGCCGGCACTGGCGCACGGATCGCGCTCTGCAACGTCGCCAGCCGCCGCGAGATCGAGGAGACCGTGCACCGCATCACCAAGGTCGAAACCGCGATCGAGCCGCGTTTTCAGGAACATTTCGTTGCCGCCAATGCCATTCCGCATGCCACGGCGCCATTCCCCGAGTTGCACAAGATCGTGACACTGCCCGATGTGTCCTTCAACACCGCCGGCAGCGGTGAGGATGGCGGACGGCGGCGGCGGCGACGCGGCTGATGGACAGGTGCTGAACCCTGCGGGTCGGTTTCCGCCGACTTGCTGCGTGAAGACACGACGCGGCATCATCGCGGGCCAGCGGAACCTTCCGTTTGCTGAAGGGGCCGTTCTGACCAACCGGCCTTGACGCAGTGCAAGCCCGACAGTATCTGGTCAGGGATTGCGGGTGTAGCTCAATGGTAGAGCAGCAGCTTCCCAAGCTGAATACGAGGGTTCGATTCCCTTCACCCGCTCCAGTTCTCCACGCTTGAAAGGCCCAGCCATGTCCGACATCACCCGCCTCGAAACCGGTCCCCGCATGAGCCAGGCCGTGATCCATAACGGCGTCGTCTATCTGGCCGGTCAGGTCGGTACGCCGGGCGGTTCGGTGACCGAGCAGACGCAGGCGATCCTGGCCTCGATTGACCGGTTGTTGGTCGAGGCCGGAACCGACAAGACGCGACTGTTGACGGCGCAAATCTGGCTGTCGGATATCGGGGCGGGCTTTGCCGACATGAATGCGGCTTGGGAGGCTTGGGCCGCCAAAGGTCACACCCCGGCGCGTTGGACCGGAGAGGCGAAACTGGCCACCCCGGACTACAAGGTCGAGATCATCGTCACTGCCGCCCTGCCCTAAGGGGTCGATCCGGCAACAAGCCTGGTCATGTCTCGGCAAGCTCACCTTGCACTGCCGCTGATCCGTGCGACCGGCTGACTTCACAGCGGCGTAGCCGCGACCCAGGCAGTGCTTGCTTGGGATTTGCAGCTTTGCTCCCGCGCGCCGGATCAGCCCTCACCGCGAAGGAACTCCACCAGCATCCGCGTCGATCCATCCTTGCCGTCAGCGCTTTGCTTGCCCGCAATCACCGGCTCAAGCGCCACCGCCAGTTCCTTGCCCAGTTCCACGCCCCACTGGTCGAAGGAGTTGATGCCAAGAACCACGCCTTCGACAAAGACCCGATGCTCGTAGAGCGCGATGATCTGGCCCAGCACATGCGGGGTCAGCTGCGGGTAGATGAGCGTCGTTGATGGCCGGTTGCCAGGAAAGACCCGGTGACGCGCCTGCCGGTCAAGTTCAGCGCCGCTCAGACCCTTGGCCTTCATCAACGCGCGCGCTTCGTCCAGCGTGCGGCCCTTCAGCAATGCCTCGGACTGCGCCAGACAATTGGCGATCAGCAGCCGGTGCTGATGCGCAAGGTCGGGCTCGTGCCCCTTCGCCGCGACCATGAATTCACAGGGAACCACCCGCGTACCCTGGTGGATCAGCTGATAAAAGGCGTGCTGTCCGTTGGTGCCGGGTTCGCCCCAGACTACCGGGCCGGAATGCACCTGCAGATCGGCGCCATCCATCGACACCCGCTTGCCGTTCGATTCCATTTCAAGCTGCTGCAAATAGGCCGGCAGCCGAAGCAGGCGCTGCTCGTAGGGCAGGACCGCCCGCGTGGCGTAACCGCAGATCTGGTTGTGCCAGAGGCCGACAAGCGCCAGCATGACCGGCAGGTTGCGGATCGGTTCGGCGGTTCGAAAATGCCGGTCCATCGCCTGCCCGCCCCGCAGGAAGGCGCTGAAATGCTCTGGCCCGACGGTGATCATCAGCGAGAGACCGATCGGCCCCCAGAGGGAATAGCGACCGCCGACCCAATCTTCGAAGCCGAAAACCCGCTCTGGATCAATGCCGTAATCGCTGGTCTTGTCCACCGCCGACGACAGCGCCGCCATATGCGCTCCCACCTGATCCATGCCGACCTTGGCCGCCAGCCAGTCACGCGCGGTATTGGCGTTCGTCATGGTCTCGATCGTGGCGAAGGTCTTCGAAGCGACGATCACCAGCGTCGACACTGGGTTCAACCGCTTCAAGACGTCATGGACATGCGCGCCATCGACATTCGACACGAAATGGCAGTCCGGCCCGTCGTGATATGGCGCCAATGCCAGCGCAGCCATCGCGGGGCCAAGATCCGAGCCGCCGATGCCGATATTGACGACATCTGTGAACTTGCCGCCGCCCGGCGGATGGATCGCGCCGGAGCGCACCCCTTTGGCGAATCGCTCCATCCGCGCAAGCGTGTTCAGAACCTCTGGCATGACATCCACGCCATTCACCGTCACCGAACCGCCGTCGAGGTTGCGCAAGGCGGTGTGCAGCACCGCACGGCTTTCGGTTTCGTTGATCGTTTCGCCCGAAAACATCGCATTGCGGCGCTCGGCCAGACCTGCGGTCTCGGTCAGGGCAATCAACCGATCGCGGGTTTCGAGGTCGATATTGGTCTTCGAGTAATCGAACAGCATGCCTTCGGCCCGAACCGAGAAATCGGCGGCGCGGGCGTCGTCGAACAGGTCGAGAATTGGGCGTCGACCGACCTTCTCATGCTTTGCCTTCAAACTGCTCAGATCCATCTGTCCTACTCCGCCCAGTGAACCGTCGCCCCGTTCAACACGGCAGCAATCGGGGCTTGCACCGGATCGCCGATACTGCGCGCCGTTTTCAGCGCGTCGCGTTTGTCTGCGCCAGTGATGACGATATGGGTCTGGATCGCCCCGGCCAGCACCGGCGCGCTCAGCGTCACGCGCGGCTCGGGAGCGCTGGGCGCGCGCATCGGCACGAGGATCGGCGCATCGTCGGCCATTGCCTCGGCCAATCGGTCGGCGCCGGGGAAGAGTGAGGCGGTATGCATGTCCGCCCCCATGCCGAGCAGAAGCACGGTGATCGGCAGATGCGGTCTGATCGCCTCGGCAAGCTCGTCCAGACGCTCTTCGGGGGTTTCGGCCGCTGCGTAAAGCGGCAGATAGGTCGCCTCGGCTGCCCGGCCCACCAGCAGGCGTTCACGCAGCAGCCGGGTGTTGGACCTGTCCGAGCTTTCCGGCACCCAACGCTCATCGCTGAGCATGACACGCACCCGGTCCCAGTTCAGCCTGACACCCGACAGCGTGTCGAAGATCGGCCCCGGCGTGGTACCGCCCGGCACCACGAACAAGACTTCGTCGCCCTGTCTCAAGGCCGCACCAAGCTGGCCGGCCAGCTCGTTCGCGACCTCGATCATCATCATTTCACGATCAGGATATTCGATCAGGTTCATTCGCGTATCTCCCGCCATCGGCGCCCATCGCGGTGCATCAACATTGCGGCATCCTCGGGCCCGTTGCTGCCCACGTCATAGGGTTTGGGCACCTCGTTGCGCGTCTCCCAGCCTTCAATGATGGGATCAGTCCAGGCCCAGGCGGCTTCGACCTCGTCTCCCCGCATAAAGAGCGTCTGATTGCCGCGGATCACATCCATGATGAGCCTTTCGTAAGCGTCGGGCGCCTCGTCGACATCGTCACCCAAAGCGTCTGCAAAGGACATGTCGAGCGGCACGTCGATCAGGCGCATCCCGCCCGGACCCGGCTCCTTGATAGTAACACCAAGCGTCATCCCCTCATTCGGCTGCAACCGGATCGACAGGATGTTGCGGTGCCGTCCCTCTTCCTGCCCAAAAATCATATGCGGCGCGTCCTTGAAAACCACCGCGATCTCGCTGGTGCGGACCCGCAGTTTCTTGCCGGTGCGCAAATAGAACGGTGTCCCGGCCCACCGCCAGTTCGAAATATGGCATTTCAGCGCGATGAAACTCTCTGTCCGGCTGCGCGGATCGCCGGCATCCTCGCGAAAGCCGGGCTCTGTCGGTGTCTTCTCGTACTGGCCGCGAACGATTTCGTGGCTGTCGACAGGTTCCAGCGCGCGGATAACTTTCAGCTTCTCGTCGCGCACCGCATCCGGGTCAAATCGGCTGGGCGGCTCCATTGCGATCAGGCACAGAAGCTGCATCAGGTGGTTTTGCACCATGTCGCGCATCGCGCCTGACCTGTTGTAATACTCGCCGCGCCCGCCGACACCCACGGTTTCGGCCACGGTGATCTGGATATGGTCGACATATTGGCTGTTCCACAACGGCTCGAACAGGATATTGCCGAACCGCACAGCCATCAGGTTCTGGACTGTTTCCTTTCCCAGATAGTGGTCTATCCGGTAAATCTGTGTCTCGTTGAAGTGCTGCGCCAGAACCGCGTTCAGCTCGCGGGCCGAGACCAGATCGCGCCCGAACGGTTTTTCCACCACGATCCGGCTTTGAGTGTCGGCGATACCGTGATGATGCAGACGTTCCGCCAGATCGCCGAAAAGGCTGGGTGCGACCGAGAAATAGAATGCGGTGATCCGGCTCTGGTTGACCAGTGCGGCAAGCTCTTTCCAGCCGCCCTCACCCTTGGCGTCGATCGAGACATAGCGCACGCATTGCAGGAAACCGTCGAGTTCTGCCTTTCGCGCCGCGTCTTCACCGCCGAATTCGACGATCGCCTCCTGGACCATGATGCGGTAGCCATCATCGTCCATTTCGGAGCGGGCCGCACCGATGATGGTGGCGTCCTCTGGCATCTGACCGGCAAGAAACCGGCGGAACAGACCGGGCAGAATCTTGCGCCGGGCGAGGTCGCCGGTGCCACCGAAAATGACCAGGTCAAAGGGATCGACCGGAATGACGCGTGATACCAAGGCTACTACTCCAGCTGCTGCGATGTTAGCGCTAACGTCAACTTTCAGGCGTATTACCCGCGTGCCACGGCAAAGTCTAGCACGGGTGAGCGGCTTCACAACCGCGTCAGGCAAAAACATCCGGGGTTCCAAGTTAACCGGGGCCACAGTAGCCATAAGTGACGACGACAGGAACAGGACCGTATGAAAGACCACCTGGAAGAAACCGAATTTGGAAGATTCGAGCATCCGCAGATGACCGCCAGCGGCGAGGCGCGGGCCAGCGTGGCGCTGACTGATCCCGAGACCCTGTGGTTCAATACCGGAACGCTCTGCAACATCACCTGCCAGAACTGCTATATCGAAAGCTCGCCGACGAATGACCGGCTGGTCTACCTGACCTCGGCTGAGGTCGCGGATTTCCTCGATCAGCTGGAAGATCGCAATTGGGGCGTCCGCGAGATCGGTTTCACCGGCGGCGAGCCGTTCATGAATCCCGAAATGGTCGATCTGGCACGGCTGGCGCTGAAACGCGGCTACGAAGTGCTGATCCTGACCAATGCGATGCGGCCGATGCTGCGGCCCTCGGTCAAATCTGGGCTGATCGCGATCAATGCGACCCATCCCGGCAAACTGACCTTGCGCATCTCTGTCGATCACTGGTCGGCGGAACTGCATGACAAAGAGCGTGGCCAGGGAGCCTTCGCCCGCACCTTGCAGGGCATGGATTGGCTGCGCGACAACGGCATCCGGATGACGGTTGCGGGGCGTACCATGTGGCATGAGACCGAGGCCGAGGCCCGCGCCGGCTACGCAGCGCTCTACGCGAAGCGCGGCTACGACATCGATGCCGCGCATCCAGGCCAGACCGTGCTTTTCCCCGAGCTGGACGAAGCCGCGCCGGTGCCCGAGATAACGACCGGCTGCTGGTCGATCCTCAACAAGGATCCGCGCGATGTCATGTGTTCCTCATCGCGAATGGTGGTCAAGCGCAAGGGAGCCGAGCGTCCCGCTGTGCTCGCCTGCACCCTGCTGCCCTACGATCCGCAATTCGAGCTTGGCGCAACACTTGCCGAGGCCGAAAAACCGGTACACTTGAACCATCCGCACTGCGCCAAGTTCTGCGTCCTTGGCGGCGCTAGCTGTTCCGCCTGACAGAACAAGCATGAAAGCTCGCGTTTGCGCCGATGGCGGAGCCCGCGTCGCGATGCGTTAGCCAGGCGTCTCGCCAGTGAAATCTATGTGGATATGGTTGCCATCGGGGTCGTGAATGTTGACCTGCGTGATCTCGAAATCCTCGATCACGGCGACCCTGGCTTCGACACCTTCCGCCCTGAGATGGTCAAGGAAATCCTGCATCCCTTCCGCGCGAATCGCGAAATGCTCGATCTTCGGCTCGACCGAAGCAGGTTCGCCCTCTACCGCAACCAGATGGATGATCGCGTCATCGCCAAGATAGAGCCACGCCCCCGGAAACCGAAAGTCGGGGCGCTTGCCGGACTTCAATCCAAGTACGCGGTCGTACCACTTCACCATCGAATCGAGATTGGCGGTACGGACATTCACATGATCGAAGCCGGTCAGGCGCATCATGGCTGCAGTTCCGCATCCCAGTAGAGGAAGTCGATCCAGGTTTCATGCAGGTGGTTGGGCGGGAATTTGCGGCCCATGTTACGCAATTCCTCGGCACCGGGCTGGCGCGGCGGTTTGCGCAGGTTCATGTCGACCTGATGAAGGCTTTTTGCACCCTTGCGCAGATTGCAGCGCGAACAGGCCGCGACCACATTCTGCCAGCTTGTGACGCCACCGCGCGAGCGCGGAATCACGTGGTCGAACGTCAGATCGCCCTTGGCCCCGCAATACTGGCAGCAGAATTCATCGCGCAGGAACAGGTTGAACCGAGTAAACGCGACCCGCATCTGCGGTTTTACATAGTCTTTCAACACCACAACCGACGGGATCCGGATCTCGGTAGTCGGGCTGTGTACGACCTGGTCATACTCGGCGACGATATCGACCCGGTCGAGATAGGCCGCCTTGATCGCCTCTTGCCATGGCCAGAGCGACAGCGGGTAGTAGGATAACGGGCGGTAATCGGCATTCAGAACCAAGGCCGGATGGTGTTTCAACCCGCCCGGTTCCCTTACAAAACTCGTCCTGAAATCGCCGTCCATGACTGACTCCACCTTCGCCCTGCCTGCCCGTTCGTTCCGGCCCCAGAGCGGGAGCCCCGCCCCAGCATTGATTGCAACTATATATGGCGTTCGACTGCTGACAAGTACCGATATTTACCGTGATGTTGTGGTAATGAGATAATCCGGCATCATGACACTCGTGTTACATGCCGATAGCTTTTTCGATCGCGGCTTTCGCGGCGGCTCGAATCGCTTATGCTGGCATCATGGCTGCGTCCGATAAAGCGTCCCCAAAGGGAATTTTGGAAGCCGCACTCTATGTTCACGATCTTGATGCGGCGGAAAGGTTTTATGGCGGTGTGCTGGGCCTCGAGCGGATAATGCGCGCCGGCAACCGCCACGTTTTCTACAAGGTCGGACAGACCGTTCTGCTGATCTTCAACCCGGTCGAAACCCGCATCGCCGACCCCGATTCCCGACTGCCGGTGCCGCCGCACGGTGCCGACGGTCCGGGACATCTCTGTTTCGCCGCATCGGCAGAAGAGATCGACATCTGGCGCGATCGGCTGACGGCGGCAGGCCACGCGATCGAACGGGATTTCAACTGGCCCAACGGTGCCCGGTCGATCTACTTCCGCGACCCGGCCGGGAATTCGATCGAGATGGCAGAGCCGCAACTGTGGTTCTGACCTGACGCGTCGTCGAAAGTCTCACATCCCCGATCATCGCCCTCAAGAACAGGAATTAAGCGTCTCGCCCGACGAAGCTGTCACCCACGGCATGGGGCGCCAGTTGCCCCTCAAGTCCTGAAAGCGCAACACCTCGCCCCTGCGGGTCACTGCCCCAACTGCTCCCGGATAAAGGCCAAGGCGACGCTAAGACCATCAGGCGCAATCCCATGGCCAGTGCCCTTCATGACATGGGCGAAGACATCGAAACCGGCAGCGCTCAGCGCATTGCCGGCGGCGGGGAGGCTTTCGGGCGGTACGACCTCGTCCTGATCGCCGTGGATCAGCAGGATCGGCGGGCGTGAAACGGCCTCATCAGCAAGGTGCTCAGGTTCCAGCAGGCGCCCCGAAAACCCGACCACTCCAGCGACCTGCTCGG
This sequence comes from Brevirhabdus sp., assembly GCA_024637315.1. GTDB lineage: Bacteria > Pseudomonadota > Alphaproteobacteria > Rhodobacterales > Rhodobacteraceae > JAHEAO01. The sequence continues at coordinate 23,480 of JAGXFH010000034.1, read as the reverse complement.
CGCGACGCGGCGCGACATGCAGCGCCATCATCGTGCCCTGCGAGAAGCCGAACAGGATCATCCTGTCAGCGCTGATCCCCTCCTCTGCCAGTACTGCGTCAAGATAGGCGTTCAAATCCCCGACCGCCGCTGCCATTCCGCTGCGCGCCTCTTCCTCGGAAGATCCGTCGATCCACGGGATCGGAAACCACTGAAAGCCCATCGGGTTGCCAACACAGCGTTCGGGCGCATCCGGGGCGCGAAACACCGTGTCCGGCAAATGCGGGGCGAGCGGGTCGGCCAGACCCAGCAGGTCCTTTCCGTCGGCACCGTAGCCATGCAGGAAAACCACCAGCGAAGTCGCCTTGCCAGAGGCAGCACCGCGCCGCCTATCGTCCAGAACCTTGTTCATCTGATCCCCTCGCGTTCCTTTGCCACCCGGTAGTAGGCCCATAAAAGCCGCGCTGCAACGCCGCGCCAGGGCGACCACTGCTCGGCCATCGCGCGCAAGACCCTTTCCGAGGGGCGCGCGTCAAGTTCGAAGATCAGCCGCGCCGCTTCCTGCAGCGCCAGATCACCCGGAGCGAAGACATCGGCGCGACCGAGGCTGAACATCGCATAGATTTCGGCTGTCCAAGGCCCGACCCCCGACACCTCGACAAGCCGCGCGATCACCTGATCGGTCGGCATCGTCCGCAATTCGGCATAGCGGATGCCCGAGGTCGCAAGCGCCCGGGCATAACGGATCTTCTGCCGCGACAGACCGCAAGCGCGCAATTCGTCATCGCTGGCCCGCGCTACGTTGCGCGGCCCGGTCAGCCGTGCCGCCTGCAGCCGCCGCCATACCGCGTCGGCCGCGGCAACCGAGACTTGTTGCGCCACGATTGCATCCAGAAGCGAGGCAAAACCGTCCTTGCGGCGGCGCAACGGCAAGCGCCCGACCTGCCGCAGCGCCACCGCCAGCCGCGGATCGCGGGCCGCGAGCCAGGCGGCGCCCTCGGCCACGCAATCTTCAGTCTCGATGATCCGGCCTACCACGGAAGCTCCCGCACCCAAGCCATCGCCTGTTCAACGGTTTCAAGCTTGCTGCCACCGGGTTGCACGGGTCGCCGAATCATCGCCACCGGGATTTCAAGTTGTCGCGCAGCATCCAGCTTTGACCGGCTGGCCACGCCACCGGCATTCTTGACCACCAGCCAGTCGACGCCAAGCTCGCGGAACAGCGCCACCTCATCCTCGACCGAGAACGGCGGCCGGCCGACGCGGTAGGTACCGCCAGGAAACGGAAATGGCCGTTTGGGTGGGTCGATCACCCGGCAGAACACGCGGCGGTCCGCAAGGTTGCCGAAGTTTTCAAGCGTCTGCCGCCCGGTTGCCAGAAACACGGTTGCACCGCGTGGGATATGATCGGCAGCATCGTGTTCGGCTTCGATCATCACCCATGTGTCGCCCGACCCCGGCTGCCATTCGGGTCGCAGGAACTGGGCATAGGGCAGGCCCAACTGCCCGGCCACGGCGCAACTGCGCCGGCTCATCCGATCGGCAAAGGGATGAGTCGCGTCAAGAACGGCTGAAATGCCCGCCTCGAGCAGATAGTCCCGAAACCCCTCTGCATCGCCAAAGCCGCCGATCCGCGTCGGCACGGCCAGTGCCGCTGGATGCCGGGTAGCGCCGGACAACGAGGCGACTGCCGCGATCTGCTCGGCAGCCAAGGCCACCGCGATGGCCCGCGCATCGCCGGTTCCGGCCAGAAGCAGCAAAGTCATGCGGCGCGTCCTATGATGGTTCCGGCGCGGTCGATGATAACGATGTCGGTGGTGATGGCGGCCTCTTTGATCTGACGGTTCACTTCGACCAAGGCGGCTTTCGCGATCAGTTCCGCCAAAGGTGGACCCACAAGTTCATATGCTTGGAGCGCGGTGCGCATGGACCGGATCCGCCCGTCGCCAGACTGCATCGCCAGCCAGTCAAAATCGACCTGCGACCGCGCGGAATGCAGGTCCACCGCGCCCTGCGCCAGCTTGGTGATCTTGCCGATACCGCCGCCGATGGTCAGCCGCGCGACCGGGTGGCGGCGGAGATACTTGATCAGACCGCCGAAGAAATCGCCCATGTCCAGCATCGCGTGATCGGGCAACCCGTAGAGCGCCTGCACCACCTGCTCGCTCGTTGCGCCGGTGCAGCCCGCTACATGGCTCAGTCCGGTTGCCCGCGCCACATCGACGCCGCGATGGATCGATGCGATCCAGGCGGCACAGGAAAACGGCCGCACCACACCGGTCGTCCCGAGGATCGACAATCCGCCCTCGATCCCCAGACGCGGGTTCCAGGTCTTCCTGGCGATCTCGGCCCCGCCCGGCACCGAAATCGTGATCTCGACATCCGGCGCCGTCCCGAACTCCGCCGCCAACTCCGTGACCACGGCGACCATCATCTGCCGCGGCACCGGGTTGATCGCAGGCTCGCCGACAGCAACCGGCAGACCCGGCATCGTCACCGTACCGACGCCCTCGCCCGCTCGGAAAATCACCCCGCCGGAAGACACCGCGACCCGCGCCCGGATCAAAGCGCCATGTGTCACATCGGGATCATCGCCAGCGTCCTTGGTGATCCCGGCTTCCGCCCAGCCCTCGCCCGCACTGCTGCAAGCCAGCGGGAAGACCGGCGTTTCGCCGCGCGGCAGAGTGATCCCGACTTCGGCAGGAAAAGCCTCCCCCCACAGCTTCATCAGCGCGGCCTTCGTCGCGGCGGTCGCGCAAGCGCCAGTGGTCCAGCCCCGGCGCAGATCAGAGATCGGCTTACCTGTCATCTGGCGGACTATAGGCAGCACGGCTACGGGCGGAAACGCCAATCTTGCGCAAAACCTCCTGATTGCGCCGCGCGGGAATACTGGGAACCGAAAGGCGAAGGCTATGACCCGCAAGGTCTTTCGTTCAGAAATATCCCCGCCGAAGGCAAACTAGACTACCCCCCCCGCCGCCGCAGGCGTCGCAATTTGGCAGCGGCGTGACGCAGAACCGCCGCCTGCCGTCGCGATGCGGCCTTCCACGCCGCTGTGCCGCGCGGCATAACGGGGCATGACCGAGTCGATCCCTCTCCCCGACGCCGCCTGGCCCGAGCTATTGCCCGGCTGGGTCTGGCTCTGCGGCGCCGGCCCCGGCGATCCGGGCCTTCTGACATTGCACGGGCTGAACGCGCTTCGGCAGGCGGATGTGATCGTTTATGATGCGTTGGTCGAACCCGCGATCCTCGACTGGGCGAAACCGGGCGCCGAGTCGATCTATGCCGGCAAGCGCGGCGGCAAGCCTTCGGCCAGGCAGCGCGATATTTCGTTGCGGCTGGTGGATCTGGCGCGCGACGGCAAACGGGTGCTGCGGCTCAAGGGCGGCGATCCCTTCGTCTTCGGACGTGGCGGTGAAGAAGCGCAGACACTGGTGCAGCACGGCGTGCCGATCCGGATCATACCGGGCATAAGCGCCGGAATCGGCGGGCTGGCCTATGCCGGTATCCCGGTCACCCATCGCGACGTTAACCAGTCGGTAACCTTCGTGACGGGTCACGACCAATCCGGCGAGACTCCATCGTCACTGGATTGGGGTGCGATTTCCAAGGGTTCTCAGGTGATCGTGATCTATATGGGGATCAAGCATATCGCCCAGATATCCGCCGCCCTTCTGGCCGCCGGGCGCGGCCATGGCGAGCCGGTCGCGATTGTCACCAACGCCACGACCTGCGAACAGCGGGTGCTGGAAACCACCCTTGGCACCATCACGGCCGACATTGCCGCCCATTCCATCGAGCCGCCCGCGATCATTTGCGTCGGCCGGTCGGTGTTGATGCGGCAGGCATTGGATTGGCAGGCTCTGGCAGCGGGCGAGGCGCCGCGCAATACCGATCCGCTCGGCCGGGGGCGCCCCGCAGAGGCGTCATGACCCGTGGCCTGATCCTCGCCGCGCCCGCTTCGGGTAGCGGCAAGACGACACTTACGCTAGGTATACTGCGGGCACTTAGGGGGCGTAACATCCCCGCACGCGGTGGCAAATCCGGCCCCGACTATATCGACCCGCGCTTTCACGAGGCCGCCTGCGGGCAGCCCTGCTTCAATCTCGACGCATGGGCAATGCCCCCTGACCGCATCCGCACGCTTGCGGCGGGCGACGGAATACTGGTGATCGAGGGCGCGATGGGCCTTTTTGACGGCGCCCCGCCCGACGGCAAGGGCGCGACCGCCGATCTGGCGCGCATTTTGGGCCTGCCGGTGATCCTGATCGTCGATGCCGCGAAAATGGCGCATTCAGTCGCGCCGCTTGTCGCGGGTTTTGCCCGACACGATCCTGCGGTCAGGATCGCCGGGATCATCCTGAACAACATCGGCTCACCGCGTCACGAGGCGATGCTGCGCCGCGCCCTCGACCCTGTAGGGATACCGGTTCTGGGCGCAGTTCCGCGCCAGTCTGGCCTCACACATCCGGCACGCCATCTTGGCCTGGTCCAGGCGATGGAGCGGGAGGACCTGGAGATGTTTCTCGACCGGGTTGCAGAGGTCGTCTCCGGAACCATCGACCTTGACGTGCTGACGCGCCTTGCGGATATGTTGCCGAATGCGCCCGCCACACGCGCCGCCCCGCCGCCCGCGCAGCGCATCGCGATCGCCTCGGACGCCGCCTTTGCCTTTTCCTATCCGCATCTCATGAACGACTGGCAGCAAGGCGGGGCCGAGCTGTCGTTCTTCTCACCCTTGGCAGATCAGGCCCCCGCGCCCGCTGATCTGATTATCCTGCCCGGCGGCTATCCAGAACTTCACGCAGGCAGGCTGGCCGGCGCAACGACATTCCGAAAGGCGCTCTGCAAGGCGGCAGAGAGCACGGCGATCTACGGCGAATGCGGCGGCTACATGGTCCTGGGCGAAGGGCTGACCGACGCCGCGGGCAAGCGCCACGCGATGCTGGGCCTTCTGCGGCTTGAAACCAGCTTCGCCACCCGCAAGCTGCATCTCGGATATCGGCGCCTGACAGCCTTTGGCGGGCCGTTCACGGGCGCGTTGACGGGTCATGAGTTTCACTACGCCACGACCCTGCATGCCGAAGGCAAGCCGCTTTACGGTGCCGAGGATGCGTCAGGTGTCAGGTTACCCGATATGGGTCTGGTTTCGGGCCGCGTCTGCGGCTCTTTCGCGCATGTGATTGATACCGCCCCGCCCTTCCCTTCGACGACAACAGCCGATACCCATTCGCCATGACCGACGCCGTCCTGACCGCGCCCGATAGCCGCGCCAAGCGCAATGTGCTGATCCTTGTGATGGCGCAGGCGATCTTGGGTGCGCAGATGCCGATGATCTTCACCATCGGTGGGCTGGCCGGGCAATCGCTTGCATCGAACATCTGTTTTGCGACGCTGCCGATCTCTTTCATTGTGCTGGGCTCGATGCTGTCGGCGACGCCGGTTTCGGCGCTGATGCAGCGATATGGTCGCAAGGCAGGATTCTTCGTCGGCACAGCGGGCGGCAGCCTGGGCGCCGCCATCGGCGCCTACGGGCTTTCGATCGGCAGTTTCCCGATGTTCCTGCTGGGATCGCTGTTTACTGGCATCTACATGTCGGCGCAGGGCTTTTATCGCTTCGCCGCGACCGACACGGCATCCGACGAGTACCGTCCCAAGGCGATCTCCTATGTCATGGCCGGCGGTCTTGTGGCCGCCGTGATCGGGCCGCAACTGGTCAAGCTGACCGCAGATGCGATGGTTGTGCCTTTCCTGGGATCCTACATTGCCGTCATCGCGCTCAACCTCGTCGGCTCGCTATTGTTCCTGTTCCTCGACATTCCCAAGCCGCCGGCCCCACTGCCCGACAGTCCGCGCGCGCGCAGCCGTATTGAGCTTTTGCGCAACCCGCGCATCGCGGTCGCGATCATCTGCGCAATGGTGTCCTATGCGCTGATGAACCTGGTGATGACCTCGACGCCGCTGGCTGTCGTCGGTTGCGGGTTCGACAAGGCCGATGCTGCGGATGTGGTGACCGGCCACGTGCTGGCGATGTTCGCGCCCTCGTTTTTCACCGGTCACCTGATCAACCGCTTCGGGGTCGAGAAGATCGTGGCACTCGGCCTCGTGATCCTCGCCGGTGCTGGCGTGGTCGGTTTGGCTGGCGTCACGCTCGAGAATTTTTTCGTCGCCCTGATCCTGCTGGGCGTCGGCTGGAATTTCGGCTTCATCGGCGCCACCACGATGCTGGCAGAGGCGCATCGACCGGAAGAGCGCGGTCGGGTCCAGGGGATGAACGACATGTTGGTTTTCGGCTGCGTCACCGTCGCCTCGGTGGCGTCGGGCGGGCTGATGAACTGCTCGGGCGGCACCGCGGTCGAGGGCTGGACCGCCGTCAACATCGCGATGGTGCCATTCCTGACGCTGGCCGGCGGTGCGCTGATCTGGCTGGCGCTGCGGCCAGCGGACAGCTGAGCTTGCCGGACCAAAGGAGAACCTCGACGGACGGAACGGTTGCCAATTGGCCGAGTCGTTTTGGCAAGGGCAACAATACGGTCGGTGCTTGATCGATTGCCCACGCATAGTCGCAATCCAGACATATTTTCGCCCCATTCGTTGCGAGATCGCGCCGTTTCAGTCATAATCATGGTTGGGCAAGGTGGGGTATCTGAGATGCGATTTACGATTGCTGCTGTGATTGCATTATTCGTTGTGACAACGCTTTTGACGTCGGTTGGAACATCGTCTGGCGCAGGAAATTTCCTCGGGCCGATGGACTTCCGGCAATTCTAGGTCGTTCAGCTCTGACGAAGTGCGGCGCGCCAGAGCAAGGTGCCTTTGCGCGCGAATTCCGATGGTTCCAGACGGCCTTCTGCCACCGCTGACGGATCGCGCATGACGCGCCGCAAAACCGGCCCGGCCAGCCAGGCGGCACGGGTCGCCGGGCGGGCGGTCGCAGGCACATCGCGCCGCGCTTGCGTCAACCTGCCCAAGGCCTGGCGCGAAAGTTCGGCCCGGTCTGCGTGGCTTTCCCCAACAAACGGCGCCCGACCCGCCGCCAGCAGTCTTGGCACCGCGCGCCAGAAATTCGCCAATCCCTGCGTCAGCCCGATCGCCTCAAAGCCCGGATCCGCCCGCGACCCCAAGGCAACGCAAGCCGCCTGCATCAACCCGCCCGAGGTTGCCGCAAGGTAGGTCTCGAACGCTTGCGCATCCTCGAACGGCTCCCGATAGACATCCCAGCGCCGTGCCTTGACCAGCCGGTCAAGCACCGGCACCATGCCCTGCGGCAGGATGTGCGCAAGTTCCGTCGTCACCTCATGGCTGCGGATGACCCCGCCCGCAGCGATTTCGGCCAGCGCATCGCGCCACCATTGCAGCCGCATCTCTGCGATCATCGGTTCTTGGGTGACCCAAGGCGCGCGGGCGACCTCGACATTGAAGGCGTAGAGCGGAAACAGCACCCTGCGGGCCTCGGGCGGTGCCGCCATCGCCGACAGGAACCGGTCGGGATCACCGCGTCGGACGATCTCGGCACAGGCCTGCAGGCTCACGCGGTCGCCCCGTCCCGGATCAGTTTCCAGTTGATCGCATCCAGCAGCGCTTCGAAGGACGCATCGACGATGTTGGGGGAAACGCCGACGGTTGACCAGCGCCGGCCCTTGCTGTCCTCGCTGTCGATCACCACCCGGGTCACTGCCTCGGTCCCGCCCTGGGTGATCCGGACCTTGAAATCGACCAGATGCATGTCGTCGATCATCGCCTGATACGGCCCCAAATCCTTGGCCAGTGCCTTGGCCAGGGCGTTCACAGGCCCCCGGTCCGCGCCGCGTTCATCCATCGACTCGCTGACCGACAGCATCTTGGTCCCGCCGATCTTAACCACCACCACTGCTTCCGACAGGCTGACCATGCGGTTGTACTTGTTCTTCCGCCGCTCCACCGTCACCTTGTATCGCTTGACCTCGAAGAACTTCGGCAATTGCCCCAGTTCCTTGCGCGCCAGCAGTTCGAAAGAGGCCTGCGCGGTGTCGTAGGAATAGCCCTCCGCCTCTCGCTCCTTGATCACCTCGAGGATCCGCCCCAATGCCGGATCGACCCGTTCGACCTGCAACCCCATCTCTTCCAGACGGGTCCTCAGGTTCGACTGCCCGGCCTGGTTGGACATCGGTACGACGCGGGCATTTCCCACGACGCCCGGATCGACATGCTCGTAGGTCGAGGGGTCTTTCAGGATCGCGCTTGCATGCAGCCCCGCCTTGTGCGCGAAGGCCGAAGCGCCCACATAGGGTGCCGAGCGCAGCGGCACGCGGTTCAGAATGTCATCCAGAAGCCGCGAGGCATGCGTGAGGTTCGCCAACGCCTCGTCGCTGACGCCGATCTGGAAACGGCTCTTGTAGGGCTCTTTCAAGAGCAATGTCGGGATCAGCGTCGTCAGGTTGGCATTGCCGCAGCGTTCGCCCAGACCGTTCAGCGTGCCCTGGATCTGCCGCGCGCCCGCATCGACCGCCGCCAGCGAATTCGCCACCGCATTGCCGGTATCGTCATGGGTGTGGATCGCGACCCGGGTGCCGGGGATGCCGCTGTCGATCACCGCGCGGGTGATCGCGTGGACCTCGGCGGGCAAGGTGCCGCCATTGGTGTCGCAGAGCACGATCCAGCGCGCGCCCGCCGTATAGGCGGCATGCAGGCATTGCAGCGCATAGTCCGGGTTGGCTTTGTAGCCGTCGAAGAAATGTTCGGCGTCGAACAGGGCCTCACGGCCCGAGCCGACGATATGCTCGAAACTCCGCGCGATGTTCTCGACATTCTCCTCCAGCGGGATTCCAAGCGCGGTCTCGACGTGGAACGGATGCGCCTTGCCGACCAGACAGACCGCGCCGGTGCCGGCATTCATCACCGCCGCCAGCACGTCGTCATTCTCCGCCGACCGGCCCGAGCGCTTGGTCATGCCGAAGGCGGTGAATTTTGCGCGGGTTTTCGGCGGCTCGGCGAAAAATTCGCTGTCGGTCGGGTTCGCGCCGGGCCAGCCGCCCTCGATATAATCGACCCCGAGCGCATCGAGCGTCGCGGCGATCTGGTGCTTCTCGGGGGTCGAGAACTGGACCCCTTGCGTCTGCTGGCCGTCGCGCAGCGTGGTGTCGAAGAGGGAAAGAGCTTCTCGGGTCATCGAACGGCGCCTTCTGTGTCCACATGTGGACGCTGGACAGGTTTGAATGATTTCAACAGGTTGCTGATTTCTGTTAGGGAAATATTAAGGACTAACTGCCCCGATTCGCCAGGATCACCCACGGTCCGGTGCGGCTGCGAGGCGTCCTTGCTTCCAGTCTGACGCGGTTCTGCGGTAGCATGAGCGCTCATTTCAGGGTCTCCAGCTTGGCGGGGTCGAAGCCGGGTTTCAGGACCCAGGCAGGGTCTTGCCCGTCCCTGAGTTCAACGCCGCTGGCAACCAGCAGATCGCGGATCTCATCGGCCCGGTTCCAGTCCCTGGCCTCTCGTGAGGCGGCCCGCTCGGCCACGAGCGTCGCCACGCGCGCCTCGTCCTTTGGCGCGACCATACCCTTGATTATCTCCATCTCTGACAGGTCGCCAAAGCCAAGCAGGTCCAGCCCGGCACGAAGCCCCGGCGCGTCGCCCAGGCTTGCGGCCTCATGAAGCACCGCGATGACGCCCGGCGTGTTGAGGTCATTTGTCAGATGCGCCAGGGCATCCTCGGACGGCTTGCCGCCAGCGACGCCGGCGGTGAGCGCCGCCCACTTGCGCAAACTCGCCTCCGCCTCCCGCGCCTTCTCCGCGGTCCAGTCCATCGGCTTGCGGTAATGCTTCGAGAGCATCACGAAGCGGATCACCTCGCCCGGCACGCCCTGCTCCAGCAGATCGCGCACGGTGAAGAAATTGCCCAAGCTCTTCGACATCTTCCGGCCCTCGACCTGCAGCATCTCGTTATGCATCCAGACCTTCGCGAAGCCGCCCTCGGGATGGGCGCAGGCCGATTGCGCGATTTCGTTCTCGTGATGCGGGAATTGCAGGTCGATGCCGCCGCCATGAATATCGAATGTCTCGCCCAAAAGCTCATAGGCCATCGCCGAGCACTCGATGTGCCAGCCCGGACGCCCGCGCCCCCACGGGCTGTCCCATCCCGGCAGATCGTCGCCGGACGGCTTCCACAAAACGAAATCCATCGGATTGCGCTTGTAGGGCGCGACCTCGACGCGGGCGCCGGCGATCATGTCGTCGATCGTCCGGCCCGACAGACGCCCGTAATCCTTGTAGCTTTCGACCGCGAACAGCACATGCCCCTCGGCCACGTAGGCATGGCCCTTGTCGATCAGATCGGCGATCATCGCGACCATCTGCGGGATATAGCCCGTCGCGCGCGGCATATGCGTCGGCTCCAGCGCGCCCAGGGCCGCCATGTCGTCCAGATACCACTGTGTCGTCTCGGCGGTGATCTCGCCGATCGAGCGGCCGGTCTCGGCGGCCCGCGCGTTGATCTTGTCATCGACATCGGTGAAATTCCGCACATAGGTCACGTGATCGGCACCGTAGACATGGCGCAGCAGCCGGAAGAGCACGTCGAAGACCAGCACCGGACGCGCATTGCCCAGATGCGCCCGGTCGTAGACCGTCGGGCCGCAGACATACATCCGCACGTTTTCCGCATCCAGCGGGGTGAACGCCTCCTTGGTCCGCGTCTTCGTGTTGTAAAGCCTGATCGTCATGAAACGAGTCCTTGAAACGGGGCATCCCCCGCGGGCTTTAGCAACTTCCTCTTTCAGGGAAAAGGTGACCGGCCCGCGACGTCTGTCAGCAGGTGATAATGCAGCGAATGAGGGCGGCGGGTCTGGTCATGCGCGAAGCCCTAGCATTTCTTGCGCCGGGTTGCCAAGCCTCTTGATCGCCGCGGCGCGGCGCGCCGGCCTTTGCCCCATGTCAGGCGCGCTGGTCGCCGCGATCTGCACGGCGCTTCCCGGCGCTGAGGTCTCCGACCCCCAGGGGGCGGCCATGACGCCTGGCCATGACGCCTGGAAGATCGGCGGCAGGATGTTCGCCTGCATCGGCACGCGGGATCGGCGCGTCGCGGTGAAAACCGCCGATTTCGAAACCGCGCAGCTGCTGATCCAGACCGGCCATGCCGCGCCTGCTGCCTGTTTCCACAAAAGCCGGGTGCTGATCCCGTGGGGCGCGGTGGATGACGCGGACCTGAAGGGCCGGCTGCACGGTGTCTGCCGGATCATCCGCAAGGGCCTGACCCGATAGGAGCAGACGGCCCTTGCCCCGCGCCCGAAGCCCGGCTGATCCATCAGTCGTCGATAAATATCCTCGCCGAAGGCAGCCCGGGGCCAGCGGCCCCGGACAACCGATCTCTTGCCGCCGTCAGGCGGCGCGATTTGCTAGCTGTAGCTCACCAGTTCGAATTCGATCCCGTCATGGTCGCGGAAATAGAACCGCCGCCCTGGCTCGTAATCGGCATGGCTGTGCGGCGCGAATCCCAGCGCCCTGACCCGCGCCTCGGCGGCGTCAAGGTCGTCGACCACCACGCCGACATGGTTCAGCCCGCCGCGCATCGAATAGCTGTCGTCGCCCGTCGTCTGCTTGCCACGGGGCCCGGTATAGACCGCGAGGTACTGATCCTCGCTGCCGACATGCCAGGTCGTGCCGCCATGGATCGCCGCGCCCTTCCAGCGCGGTTTCCAGCCAAAGAGCTCGTCCAGCTTCGCGGCGGTCCTTGCCGGGTCACTGACGGTGATGTTCAGATGTTCAAGGTGGGCCATCGAAATTTCCTTTCCATTTCGGTTGAATCGGGTGCCGACTCGCTGTCTAATTCCTCAACCTAAGTTGAGGTCAAGCATGAAGTTGAAAGCCAGCGGGCTGAGCATCGGCCAGATCGCCGACCGCACCGGCCTCGCGGTCTCGGCGATCCGGTTCTACGAGGAACAGGGTCTGGTGAATCCCGACCGCAATTCCGGCGGCCAGCGCCGCTACGAGCGCGCCGACATCAGACGCCTGTCCTTCGTGATGATCGCGCAGCGCCTCGGCTTCACGCTGTCCGAGATCCGCGCCCAGTTCGCCGCCCTGCCCGAGGGCCGGACCCCGACCAAGGCCGACTGGTCGAAGATCAGCCGTCACTTCGGCGCCGAACTTGACGCCCGGATCGCCGGCCTGACGGCGCTGCGCGACCGGCTTGACAAGTGCATCGGCTGCGGCTGCCTGTCGCTTCGGCAGTGTCACCTCTACAACCGGCAGGACGAGGCCGCCGCGAACGGCCAGGGTCCACGCTACCTGCTGGGCGACACGCCCGGCGCCGGGTGATCGGGTGCATCACGATCCGTCATTTGACAATCCCGCCGGCTCATGGCCCTTTCGCGCAAAACCTGGCGGAGCTGACATGCACCTTTCGCGCACCATTACCGGGCTGACCGGCGGCGGCTCTGACGGCTGGGATCTGTTCCTCAAGGCCCGCCGGATGCGCACCGAGGGCGTTGCGGTCATCGAACTGACCATCGGAGAGCACGACATCCCGACGGCGCCGGCGATTCTCGACGCGATGCACCGCGCCGCTGTCGGCGGCCATACCGGCTATGCCAGCGTGCCCGGCACGCCGGCGCTGCGCCAGACCGTCGCCCGCCGCGTCGCCGAGCGCACCGGCGTGCCCACCACCGCCGCCAACGTGATCATCACGCCGGGCGGCCAGGCAGGGCTTTTCGCCGCCCATGCCGCGACCTGCGACGCGGGCGACCGGGCGCTGTACATCGACCCCTATTACGCCACCTATCCCGGAACGATCCGCGCGGTCGGCGCCGTGCCGGTGGCGGTTCCGACCCGGTCGCGCGACGCCTTCCAGCCCGATCCGGCCCAGATCGCCGCCCGCGCCGGGGGCGCGAGGTCGCTGTTGATCAACTCGCCCAACAACCCCACCGGCGTGGTCTATTCGCGCAAGGTGCTGGAGGGCATCGCCGGGGCCTGCATCGACCACGATCTCTGGCTGATCTCGGACGAGGTCTACGACACCCAGGTCTGGGAGGGCGCGCATGTCTCGCCGCGCGCGCTTGACGGCATGGCCGAGCGCACCCTGGTGGTCGGGTCGATGTCGAAAAGCCATGCGATGACCGGCAGCCGCTGCGGCTGGATCGTCGGACCCGAGGCGGCGATCGCGCATCTGATCGGCCTGGCGACCCACACCACCTACGGCGTGCCGGGCTACATCCAGGACGCCGCCGTCTTCGCGCTGAACCAGGGCGCCGAACTGGAACACGACATCGCCGCCCCGTTCCGCCGCCGCCGCCAGATCGCGCTGGGTGTGCTGCAGGGCCAGAACGTGGTCCGCGCGATCCCGGCGGGGGGCGCGATGTACGTGATGCTCGACATCCGCGCGACCGGCCTTTCGGGCGAAGACTTCGCCGACCGCCTGCTGGACAGCCACCACATCGCCGTGATGCCCGGCGAGAGCTTTGGCCAGGCCGCGGCCGGTCATGTCCGCGTCGCGATGACCGTCGATGATGCCGCCCTGAAGACCGCCCTCACTCGCCTTGTCGCCTTCGCACAGGAGATCGCACCATGAGCCATGATCCCGGGCCCGCCTTCCGCGCCCTTCACCGTCCCGGAACCCCCTTCATCCTCGCCAATGCCTGGGATATCGGCAGCGCGAAGATGCTGGCGGGTCTGGGCGCCGAGGCCATCGCCACCTCTTCGGCCGCGCATGCCTTCACGCTCGGCCAGCCCGATGCCACCGTGACCCGCGATCAGGCGCTGGCGCATGCCGCCGATCTGGTCGCCGCCACGCCGCTGCCGGTCTCGGGCGATTTCGAGAACGGCTTTGCCGACGCGCCGGAGGATGTCGCCGAAACCGTCCGCCTTGCGGCCGAAGCCGGGCTTGCCGGCATCTCGATCGAGGATACGGTCCCGGCCGACCTGTCCGCCTACGCGTTCGACCTTGCCGTCGAGCGCATCCGCGCCGCCGCTGCGGCCGCCCGCGCCCTGCCCCGCGATTTCGTGCTGGTGGCGCGCGCCGATGGCGTGATGACCGGCGCCTATGACATCGACGAGGCGCTGAAGCGCATCCGCGCCTTCGACGCGGCCGGGGCCGATTGCCTCTACGTGCCGCTGCCCAAGACCCGCGACGACCTTGCGGCCGTCTGCAAGGCCACCGACAAACCGGTCAACGCGCTGGCCGCCGGTCCATACACCGCGATGAGCCGCGCCGACTTCGCCGCGATCGGCGTCGCGCGGATCTCGCTGGGCTCGGCGCTGGCCCGCGTCACCCATCGCGCGATCCATGACGCCGCAAGGGCGATGTTCGGCAAGGGCGATTTCTCGCCGCTGTCGCATTCGATCAGCGGAGCCGATATCGACCGGCTCCTGAGCTGACGTCTTCTGTTTGAAAGTATCCCCGCCGGAGGCCTCCCGTCTCCGCCACCGGCTGCAACGCCAGAAGGCAGGATCCGCCATGAACCACGACGACCTGAACCACTGGTCAAAACGCGCCGCGGACTGGACCCGCGCCTATTACGCCGGCCTGCGCGACCGCCCGGTTCGCGCCCGCACCACACCGGGCGAGACGGCGGCGAAACTTCCCGCCACGGCCCCCGATCAGGCCGAACCGATGGAAACCATCTTCGCCGATTTCGAGGCTATCGTGCCGGACGCCATGACACATTGGCAGCATCCCCGGTTCTTCGCCTATTTCCCAGCCAACGCCGCCCCCGCCTCGATCCTCGCCGAGCAGCTGACCGCCGCACTGGCCGCCCAGGCGATGCTGTGGCAGACCGCGCCTGCCGCGACCGAGATCGAGGAGGTGATGGTCGGCTGGCTGCGCGACGCGCTTGGCCTCGGCAGCCATTTCACCGGCACGATCCACGACAGCGCCACCACCGCGACGCTGTCGGCGATCCTGACCATGCGCGAACGCGCGCTGGACTGGCGGGGCAACGAGCAGGGCCTTGCCGGGTTGCCGGCCTTGCGGATCTACGCGTCGGACCAGACCCATTCCTCGATCGACAAATCCGCCCGGATCGCCGGGATCGGCCAGGCCAACCTGGTCAAGATCCCGACCGACGCCTCGCTTTCGATGACGCCGGAGGCGCTTGACGCCGCGATCCGGCAGGACCGTCAGGACGGTCTTTTGCCTGCCGGCGTGATCCTGTCGGTGGGCGGCACCTCGGTCGGCGGCACCGACCGCGTCGCCGACCTGATCCGGGTCGCCAGAGCGCATGAGCTCTACACCCATGTCGATGCCGCCTGGGCCGGGTCGGCGATGATCTGCCCGGAATTCCGCCCGCTCTGGGACGGGGTGGACGGGGCCGACAGCATCGTCTTCAACCCGCATAAATGGTTGGGCGCGAATTTCGACTGCGCGGTGCAGTTCCTGGCCGATCCCGCGCCGCAGGTCCGCACCCTTGGCCTGCGCCCCGACTACCTGCAAACCCCGGGCCAGTCCGAGATCACCAATTTCAACGAATGGACGGTGCCGCTTGGCCGCCGCTTCCGGGCGCTGAAGCTGTGGTTCCTGATCCGCGCCTACGGCCTTGACGGGCTGCGTCAGCGGATCCGCGATCATGTCGCCTGGTCCGAGGAGCTTTGCGCCGAAATCGCCCGATTGCCGGGCTTCGAGATCACCACGCAGCCGATGCTGTCGCTGTTCAGCTTCCGCTACCGCGACGACGCCGAAACCGAGGCCCTGCTGGCCCGGATCAATGACGATGGCCGGATCTACCTGACCCAGACCCGGCATCGGGACCAGTTCGTGATCCGGGTGCAGGTCGGCCAGTTCGATTGCACCCGCGAGGATGTCCTCTGCGTCCTTGACGTGCTTCGGGATCTGACCCGCGCATGAAAAAGGGCGCCGCGAGGGCGCCCTTTTGCGTTGGTTCAAGCGGTCCTAGAAGTGGTAGGATACCCGCGCGGCGATGGTCGTCGCATCGACATCCACGCCGGAATCGTCGAAATCGTCGAACTGGTGGTACAGAACCTCGCCACCGACGGTGATCGCGTCGCTGACCCGGTAATCAAGGCCCACACCGGCCAGCCAGCCCCAATCGTTCAGATCGGTGCCGCCAACCTCGGCATCGGCATGGGCAGCGCCCAAGGCACCGTAGACAAGCGTGTTGCCCAGATCATAGCCACCGCGGACTTTCAGACGACCGATATTGTCGATCGTGCCGGCGCCGCCATCCAGTTCGATGTCTGAAAAGTCATAATCGGCTTCGGCGCCGACAACGAATGTGCCGAGATCCTGCTGGTAACCGGCGTGCAGACCGCCAAGGAATCCATCGCCATCGGTCCCGCCAACATCGACGCTGCCGTAGCCCAGTTGGCCACCGACATAACCGCCGGTCCAGTCGCCCGTCATCTGAACGGGTGCAACCTGAACCACCGGTGCGGGGGTGATGATCGGATCGCTCAGGCCGCCTGCCATTACCGGTGCAGCTGTCAGCGCAATAATACTTGCTGTCGTCAGAATTCTCATTCCGTGCCTCCATTTCTTGCCACGCGATCATAATCGGCCGCGCATGCTTGTTTTCTTGCCACGCGATCATAATCGGCCGCGCATGCCTGGTCAACAAACGACAGGTAGGCCGAGTTCCGGGCGTTGTAAGGATCACACATTTTTGTGAACGTATATCGGCATATAACCACCGATTCCGCCATGGTTGTGAGCCAGATCAAGCCTACTCGGCCGCGGCCTTTTGTTCCAGGTCAAGCCATTCCTCTTCGGCCCCGGCCAGCGCCGCTTCGCGCTGCGCCATGGCCTCGCTGGCCTTGCGGAACTTGACCGGTTCGCGGCTGTAAAGCTCTGGATCCGAAAGCAGTTCGCCGAGCTTGCCGATCTCGGCCTCGAGCCGGTCGATCAGGCCCGGCAAGGCGTCCAGCCGGTGTCGCTCGGTAAACGACAGCCCCGAGGGCCGCGCCCCGCCTGCTGCCGGCGGCTTGCCCGGTTTCGGCTTTTCGGTCGCCTCCGGTTCGGCCCGCTGGCCCCGTTGCGCCTGGTAATCGCTCCAGCCGCCGGCATAGACCACGGCGCGCCCGTCGCCCTCCATCGCCACGGTCATCGTGGCGACGCGGTCGATGAAATCGCGGTCGTGACTGACCAGAAGCACGGTGCCGTCATAATCGCCCAGCACCTCTTGCAACAGGTCCAGCGTCTCGACATCCAGATCGTTGGTCGGCTCGTCGAGCACCAGCAGGTTGCTTTCGCGCGCCATGATCCGCGCCAGCAAGAGCCGCGCCTTCTCGCCGCCCGACAGGCTGCGGACGGGGGCGCGCACCTGCGCGTCGGAAAACAGGAAATCCTTGAGGTAGCTCACCACATGGCGCGGCTGGCCGCGCACCATCACCTGGTCGGCCTTACCCGACACCCCCATCTTGGGATCGCCGGTCAGGTTCTCCCACAGGCTTTGATCCGGGGCCAGGCCGCCGCGCGCCTGGTCGAAGACCGCGATCTGCAGATTGGTGCCCAGCTTGACGGCGCCGGCATCCGGCGCGATCTCTCCGGTCAGCATTTTCAACAGCGTGGTCTTGCCCACCCCGTTCGGCCCGACGAACGCGATCCGGTCGCCGCGGGCGATCTGCAGCGAGAAATCCTGCACGATCGGCCTGCCGTCGAAGGTCTTGGAAATCGCTTCGGCCACGATCACCCGCTTGCCGGATTTCTGCCCCGCGTCGAGCGCCATCTCTGCCGTTCCCTGACGCCGGATCATCGAGGCGCGCTCGGCGCGCAGATCGGCGAGCGCACGCACCCGGCCCATGTTGCGCTTGCGGCGTGCGGATATCCCCTCGACCGCCCAGCGGCCCTCGGACTTGATCTTGCGCTCGAGCTTGTGGCGGGCCTCGTCCTCTTCTTCCCAGATCTTGTCGCGCCAGGCCTCGAACGCCTCGAATCCCTGTTCCTGCCGGCGCACCTGGCCGCGGTCGATCCACAGGGTCGCGCGGGTCAGCGCGCGCAGGAAGGCGCGGTCATGCGAAATCAGCACGAAGGCCTTGCGGGTCTCGCGCAGCTCGTCCTCGAGCCAGCGGATCGCCTGGATGTCAAGATGGTTGGTCGGCTCGTCGAGCAGCATCAGTTCCGGCGCCTCGGCCAGGAGCTTGGCCAGTGCGGCGCGCCGCCGCTCGCCGCCCGAGGCGGTCGCGACCGGGGTTTCGGGATCGAACTTCAAGCCCTCGGCGACCACCGCGACGCGGTAATCCTCGCCCTCCGGCAGGCCGCTGGCGGCGAAATCGCCAAGCGTCGTGAAGCCGGCCATCTCGGGATGCTGCTCCATGTAGCCGACGGTGACGCCGGGCGGTATGGTGCGGGTGCCGCCGTCAGCCTCGACGAGCCGCGCCATCACCTTCATCAGCGTCGATTTGCCCGATCCGTTGCGCCCGACAAGCGCCACCCGATCGCCGGGCTGGATAACCAGATCCAGCCCCTGAAACAGCGGATCGCCGCCGAAGGTCAGGGAAATATCGGAAAGCTGCAATAACGGAGCACGGGCCATGCCCGCCAGCTAATGCCCCGGCAGGCAAGCGTCAATGACCCTTCTTCGGTTTGAAAATATCCCCGCCGCGGGCCGGCGTCACGCAGGGCGCCGCGCTATCCCGCGATCGCCCGCAACAGCCGCGCGCGGGCCGCCGGAATCGCCGTGATCTCGACCCCGGTGAAGACGTGCAGCGTGTTCATCTCGGCATCGACGACCGCGTGATCGCTGACCCAGCCGCCCATCATCAGGTAGGACTTGAGCAGCGGCGGCATCTTTGCCATCGCCGCCCGAAGGTCGGGTTTGCGCCGCAGCCTTGCGGCGAACCGGAACACGTTCGGCGCCTTGACCGCCGGCAGCCAGCGCTTCGGCGCCAGATGCCGGGCCTTGAGCACCGCGAAGGCATCGAGATAGTCGCCCGCCTCGATCCCCCCGAACGAGGAACAGCCGAACATCAGATCGACGCGCTCTTCCGCCACGACCCGTGTCATCGCGCCCCAGGCCACGCGCAGGATGTCCGGATCCTGCAGCCCCGGACGGATGCAGAACCGCCCCATCTCGACCATCCGGCCTGCATAGTCCTGCAGGCCCGACAGCCCGTAATACTGCGCCGAGTAGCATTGCGCGATCTGGCTGCCGCCGTTCAGCAGCATGATCCGGAACGTGCAGACCAGCCGCCCGCCTGCCGCTTCCTCGACCAGGACGTGGCGGCACAGCGCATCGTAGCGGTCGGCATCGACGCCGTCCCCGCCCTGGCCGGCGCGGAACGCCTGCCAGCGCAGCCGCTGGGCGGCGCGAAGATCGGCCGCGTTGGCGTCCAGCCGGACCGTGTAGGACCCCTTGCGAAACACCTCCATCGCCGCTCCTTTCCCTGCCATCACCCATCCGTGACACCGGCTTGGCGAAGCAGGGTCAGCGGGTTACATATCGCTTTCAGGCCTTGTATCACATGATATATGACAAGGGCTTTGCCTTGGCCCGGAAAGGATCGCGCATGGAGAAGATCGTGAAAACCGATGCCGAATGGCAAGACCGGCTGTCGGATCTGGCCTACAAGGTCACCCGCAAGCACGGCACCGAACGCGCCTTCACCCATGACGATTTTCCGAAGCAGCCCGGCACCTTCACCTGCATCTGTTGCGGCGCCCCGGTTTTCGATTCGGCGCACAAGTTCGACAGCGGCACCGGCTGGCCGTCTTTCTACCAGCCGAAGGACGCCGAAATGGTCGGCGAGAGCAGCGACAACAGCTGGTTCATGAAACGCACCGAAGTGCATTGCAACCGCTGCGACGCGCATCTGGGCCATGTCTTCCCGGATGGCCCCGCGCCCACCGGCCTGCGCTACTGCATCAACGGCGTGGCGCTGGATTTCAAGCCCGACGCCTAGCGGTTGTCCGGCAAGGCCGTCGATTTCTTCTTCAGCGCCCGTTCCCGCGCCCAGATGTAGATGCCGCTGGCCGCGATGATCGCGGTGCCAAGTGCGGTCGATGCAGTCGGGATCGCGGCAAAGATCAGCCAACTGTAGAAGGTGGCATAGAGGATCTGCGAATAGACCACCGGCGCTACGCGGCTGGCCTCGGCATAGCGGTAGGCCACGGTCAGGATCGAATGGCCGACAAACCCCAGGACCCCGATCAGCACCAGCAGCAGCCATTGCCACCAGAATTCAGGGCCAATCCAGAACGCCAGGCCGAAGGGTGCTATGACCAGTGCGGGAATGACGCTGCCGTAGATCTGCGTGACCGGGTTGTTGTCGGTCCCTGCCAGCTTGCGGGTCATGATGAAGTAGAACGAGGCGCAGGACATCGCCGCCAGCGACAGAAACATCGCCGGGTGAAACTCTGCCGACCACGGCTGGGTGATCACCAGCACGCCGACGAATCCGACCGCGATTCCGGTCAGGCGGCGGATGCCGACCTTTTCGCCCAGCATCGGGATCGCCAGAAGGCTCATCAGCAGCGGTGACGCGAAAAAGATCGAGATCGTCACGGTCAGCGGCAGGAACCCGACCGCGATGAAATTGAAGATCGTCGACCCCATCAGTCCCAGCGCGCGGATCACCTGCAACCGGGGAGCCGCGCTTTTCAGCACCGAGGGGCCGAAGCGCGGCAGAAAGAAGATCAACGCCGCCACCGCGTGCCAGAAGAACCGCATCAGCGCGACCTGGATCCCCGGAATACCGGAGGTCACCAGCACCTTGGCGATGGTGTCCATCGTGGCGAACAGGAAAAAGCTGACGGCAAGGATGCCGACGGCCAGCCCCAGCCGGTCTTCGCGCGGGGCGACGATCATCGGGCGATGTCGTCGGCGATGAACCAGCGGACGGTGTCGGCGAAATCCTTGTCGGCCTGAAAGCCCAGCCGCGCGCCCTTGCCCGGCTTGCAATGCGCCCGCCAGCCGGTGACGATCGCCTCGATCACCGGGTCGGGATCCCAGGTGATGCGGTTCTCGGCCTCGGGGCCGAACACCCGCGTCATCGCGTCGATCATTTCGCCGATTGTGTCGGTGCGGCCCGGCAGGTTGATGTTGCGGTTGGCGCCGAAATCCCCGGCCGGCACCTCGGCGGCGTGGATCAGGTTCGCCACGACGGTCCGGGGCGCGGTATGCCAGACCGGAAAATCGCGATCCACCGGGCAATTCGACCTGCGCCCCTCCATCGTGTCGCGGAAGATCGACGACATGAACGAGGACGCCGCGAGATTGGCCTTGCCCGGCCGGATGCTGACGGTGGGCAGGCGCAGCCCGCGCCCGTCGAGCAGCCCGCGCCGGCTGTAGTCGTTGAGCAGCAATTCGCCGATCACCTTCTGGGTGCCGTACGAGGTTTGCGGGTTCAGCTCGACCCCGTCCTCGATCACCTGTGGTTCCTCGCCGCCATGCGCCGCCCAGCTTGAGGCATAGACCAGGACCGGGGCGTTGCCCGCCGCCCGCGCCGCCTCGAAGATGTTCCATGAGCCAGTCAGGTTGACGCGGTAGCCAAGGTCCATGTCGGCCTCGGCGGCGCCCGAGACGACCGCCGCCAGATGCCAGACGATGTCGGGCTTGTGCCGGAAACTCTCGGCCAGCGCGGCAGGATCAGAGATGTCGCGGGCATGGGTTTCGACCGGGATGTCGGCGCTGACCCTGGCGGGCGGCACGACATCGACGAGGTCCATCGCGGTGATCGCCCTGCCCCGGATCTGGCCGCGCCGAACCAGCGCGTGGGCCAGCTTTTGTCCCAGAAAGCCGCCGCCGCCGGTGATCAGGACCCTCACAGCGTCAGCCCGCCATCGGCGACATGCGCCTGTCCGGTCGTGTAGGCGCTTTCGTCGGAGCCGAGATAGACCGCCAGCGCCGCGATTTCCTCGGCCCGGCCCAGCCGGCCCAGCGGCTGGCGCGCGACGAACGCCGTCATCGCCGCGTCATAGTCGCCGGTGGCGCGCAGCCGGTCTTGCAGGCTGGGGCTGTCGACCGTGCCGGGGCAGATGCAGTTGCAGCGGATGCCGCGGGTGATGTAGTCTATGGCCACCGATTTCGTCATCCCGATCACCGCCGCCTTGCTGGCGGTATAGACGAACCGGTTCGGCACGCCCTTGAGCGAGGAGGCGACCGAGGACATGTTGATGATCGAGCCGTGTCCACGTTCCAGCATGCCCGGAATCGCCGCCTGCATCGCCTTGAACATCGCTCGCGTGTTCAGCCGGAAGGCGAAATCCCAATCCGCGTCGCTCGCCTCCAGAATCGTGCCGTTATGCACGAAACCGGCGAAATTCACCAGGATGTCCGGGGCGGCCTCGACGACCGCCTGTGTCACCGCCGCATCATCGGTCACGTCGAGCGCCGCGGTCCGGCAGTCCAGTCCGGTCAGCAGGTCGGGGTTCAGATCGGTGGCCACCACTACAGCGCCCTCGGCGATGAACGCCTCGGCGGTCGCGCGGCCGATGCCCTGGCCCGCAGCGGTGATGAATGCGCGTTTGCCCTTCAGTCTCATTTGCCGAACAACTCCTCGAAGTAATGCACCATCTCGGGCACCATGCGGTCGGCATAGCCCTGCGCCTTGGCCAGCGCCAGCAGGTTCCGGGCGGCGCCGCTCATCTGTGTCGGCGCGTCCAGATCTTCGGCCATGCGGGTGTAGTATCCGACATCCTTGGCGGCATTGGCGACGCTGAAGGCGAGCTTTATCTCGCCGTCGATCGCCTCGGCCTTGACGAAATCCATCATCCCGGAGTGAAGCGGCCCCGCCGCCATCACATCGTAGAGGCTTTGCCGCGGCAGGCCGGCCAGATCGGCCATCGCGAAGGCTTCGGCCATCGAACAGGCGGTGGTCATGGCGAAGAAATTGTTGATCAGCTTCAGCGTGTGACCGGCCCCGGACGGGCCGACGTGAAAGACATTCTCGCCCAGGTCGTCCAGCACCGGACGCACCCGGTCAAACGCCGCCCTGTCGCCCGCGCCCATGATGTTCAGCTTGCCCTCGCGCCCATGGCTCGGGGTGCGGCCAAGCGGCGCGTCGAGATAGGCGGCCCCCTTCGCCGACATGGCCTCGGCGATCTTCCGGGTCGAGCCCGGCAGCGAGGTGCCGAAGTCGATCACGACAGCGCCCTCGCCAATCCCCGCCAACATGCCCTCTTCGCCGTAGATCCGGCTTTCGACCTGCTCGGAGGTGGACATGCAGAGCATGACGATGTCGGACGCCGCCGCCAGTTCCCGCGCCGATCCGACCTCGACCGCGCCGCGCTTGACCGCCGCATCGACCGCTTCGCGGCTGCGGTTGGCGATCACGGTCATCGGATAGCCCTGGTCCAGCAGTCGCTGCACCATCGCACTGCCCATCAGGCCAAGTCCGATGAATCCTGTCTTCGGTCTGGTCATGCGTCTTCTTCCGTGTAGGTTTCGAAGCCGCGGTTCCCCAGCGCCTTCTGGATCTCGTAGATAGAGCCGTAATCGCCCGGCTGCGGCTGCGGAATGCGCACCGGCACCGGGGTCAGCCGCGGCTCCAGCGTCGGCGCGCCGCAGAGCATCCGGTCGTTATACTCGCCGATGCTGTCGAAGGTGGTCATGCCGCCCATCACCGGAAACGCATCCGCCGCC
>JAGXFH010000033.1 GCA_024637315.1 Brevirhabdus sp. | reverse complement strand
TCAAAGCCTTGCTCAACGATAAAGGCTTCGACGCTGTCAGCGAGCCCCTTGAACGTACCACTTTCGGAAGTTGCCGGTGTTTTGCCATGTCCGGGCAGGTCCAAGGCGAGAACCTCGCGAGATTCAGAAAGCGCGGGAAGGATCGTGGACCATGATCGCCACGACCCCCCGAGGCCATGCACCAGAAGAAGCGGACGGCCCGTGCCTTGACGCATAAAATTCAGCATACTTGCCTTTCCCTACCAAGGTGAGTGCAAACGATGTACTTTCTGTCGCCCTTGGTTTCATGATGGAAACGCGTAAGTCGACGTTTTGATCCTCACGCCCTTGCACTCATCCAGCCCGAGCACGCTGGATCACGAACTCCATCGACCGCTTGCGCGGCACGGTCTTGCCGTTGAGCCGCCAGACAATCACCGCCAGACCATACTCAAAGCGACGGTTGGCAGTTGCACGACTGATCCCGTGCGCCCAGCAAATTCCCTTCCAAGCCTTGAGGTTGGCCCGCGCCCAGAGGATCTGTGCGATATCCTTGTCGAGCCAGCGCAACCAAAGCATTGCCTCGTCGGCTTGCGTGATCATCCGCGGCGACGGCAGCGGACGGCGCATCTTCGGCTCTTGTTCGACCTGGTCGGCAAAGCTGTAATTATACTCAGGCCATGTGCTGACGTAGCCTTGCGGGCGTACTGGCGGCAGGCTGCGCATGACGTCTGCCGCGAGGTCCAGCCGGTCCGCCACCATGGCGCGGGTCCAGTCATTTGCCATTGCACACCTCCCGAACGGCAGGGAGTTTGCCATAGAGCTTTTCACCAAGCTGCCGGACCAGCTCGCACTCTGGCCAGGTGAGCCGGTCATCGTCGATGGCGACAGCCAGCAGGCCCTGTTCCTGCCAACCATCGCACTTGATTTGTTCGGGGTCACGCCGGTGACCGCCGTATCCCTTTGGTGTGAACCGCATGCCGTTCATGATGCACCTCCCCGGGTTTCGATGGCCCAGTGGAGGATGGCGATGGCATCGGCTTCGTTGTCGTCAGCGGGTGAGAACCCACGGGCCCTTGCAGCTGCAATCATGGCCTGCTTCGGGGCATTGCCCTTGCCGGTCGCGTGAAGTTTGATGGTGCCAACCGGGACGCCTTGATACGGGACACCCCGCAGTTCCGCCCATGCGGTCAGCGTTGCCATGAGGCCGCCATAGACGTGGGCTGCGTCAGTACCGGCATGCCGCCTGACTTCTTCGAACCAGATGGTGGCAATCGGTCCGGACAGCCGGTCGAGTTCCGTTAGCCAGTTGGTGAAGCGCAGGTAGCGCATGCCGCCACCGTCATAGCGGCCGGGCTTGAAGCTGGCCGTGCCGCTGGTGATCAGGCCGTCATAGCCACGAATGGCCCAGCCGGTGGTGGTACCGAGGTCGAGGGCCAGGATGGTGCGCGGGGTTTGTGTGGGTTGGGTCATTCAGACCTCCTCTTCGGTTTGGCGAGCGAGGCGAGAGGGCTGGCCGATGAAGGCTGCGGTCTCGCCAGGCCCCGAAAGGGGGGTCAAGTTTGGTCAAAACGTCAAAGTACGAAATTGACGTAAGTTTGACGAATTTTCGCAAGTATAGTATTGTTTTTATTATATATAAATACTTACGTCATATAGTCATCTCTCTCTAGGGGGAAATTCCGGTTTGCTTTCCCCCTTCGAGTGGAGGGGGACTAAGGTTTCTTCTAGATGACGGAATGACGTAAGTTTATTGTTTAATTCTTTCATGAGCTTGACCCGCATCTTCCGTACTTTGACGCTACATTTGACGTTGTCGTAAGTTCTACCCGATACGGTATACATCAGCGCTGCGCCCTTTGGTCTGGGTGCTGACGCTGGTGATTTGTTCGCTTTCAATCAGGGTCTGCAGAACCTCCTGGCGCACCCGCAGATCCAGAAACTGGGTTTTGCGTGTCAGATCGCGGCGCCTTATGCCTTTTCCACCAGCGGCCCGGATGATCTCCAGCACCTTCTTGTGATGCTTTTCGGTGCGGGTGTCCGCCAGATGCCGCTCCGACTGCAGCAAGAGCGTGCCAATGCAGTGCGCAACCAACTCCCGCGCCCAAAGCGCATCCGGCTCGCGAATGACTGGCGCATAAGGATCTGCGCTGACCGCCTTGATCAACGCAACCTTGGCCGTGTTTTCCCAGACGCGTGCAAGCACTGCGCCTTGCTCCGTACCGACCGCCGCGCGCTGACGTTTCGTCATCTCAAGATCGAGATCATCAAAAACCGCCAGCGCGGAAGGATCCATTTCCACCAGCTTCGGTGCGGGCACAATGGTCGCACTTCCTGTCTGAGCAAGGTTGCCGCGATTACTGCTGCCAGCGTTGGCAATCGCCTTGAGCGCATCGAGAAGCGGTTGCGGCACATCCCTGAGCGAGCGCGGAATCCGATTTCGATCAGGAATGTCGTCTTCGCTCCTGAACACAAGAAACCGCGCGAGGCTTCCATCCTGCAAGGAGCCAGTGGAGAGCGACTCCCAGAACGGACCCGGCGCGGTTACTCCATGTACACAGGCACAGGGCTGGATGATGTCCTGGCGTGGTCGTTCCTTCTGATCCGCATACTCCGCGCCCATAAAGGTCGTTGCCGCGCTGGTTGCGAGTTCGGTGAACAGGTCCCAGATTTCGGACAGATGCTTTGGCGCGCGATGCTTGTCGACGACATTAGCCATGAACTTGCCAAACTCATCGATCTGAAACAGTGACGCCGGTTGTCGGGTGAGCGCGGAGATCAGCCCTGCACCGGAGGCTATGCGCTCCCCGCCAAGATGCGACGCAAATCCAGCCTGTGCGAACATCTCCTTGATCGCCTTGCGGGCATGATCCTTTCCGCCCCCGCTTTCCGCAAGGCCGATCACGTACAGATTTGAGCGCAGATCACTATCGGTGCGCACCTTGCGCCCCATCAATGTGCCAAGCGCGGTGAGGGAGGCACCGACCGCCAGCCAGGGTTGGGGCCGGATGGCACTGGCCAGAATATGCTCGATCATCATCGCCAGAGCCCCATCAAGCTGTGAGAGAGGTGGGGGCGGCGGTACGCTGACAGGCAGATTATCCTGATGCTGATCCGTTGGGCCGTCTTGGCGTGCGAGCCTCGACAACAGCCCCGCCGCTGGATGCGCGCCATCGCAGGCTGCAGCGCCGTCCAGACATAGAGAGGCATCAGGCTGCCAGCCGCGCTCCATGGCGAGATGGTAGATCGTGCCCGCACCAATTCGATCAGGCTTGAAGCTGGTCCATGCCTTGGCCGTGGTCGCGGGTATGTCTTTTGACGCCTGCGCTGACCAGTCAGCGAAGATATCACCCCCAGCGTCACCAAGCGCGCCTTTCAGCGCCATGCCGATGCGCATCCAGCTGTCATAATCCAACTCGGCATTGGGCAGCCATGCGAGCGCTGCATTTATGGCGGGTAGCGTGCCGATCTGACTGTGGCTGCGCAAATGCTCGGCCGTAGGCGATGCAGTTGTCAGGCCACGCTGACGCAGGGCCTCCGGCAGCAACGCATAAGCCTCATCCAGAAACGCAACCGCTGCATCAGCGGTAATCTCCGGCAGATCGCTGATATCGAGATCGGCCAGGCCTTCCTCCGGCCAGGCATAGGGCGCGCCAGTGTCGGGATGTGTGGCATAAGCCAGAAACTGCTGGCCAAGGCAGAGCACTTCCAACGGATGGCGCTTGATGCCCCGGAATGGCTCAGCCGTGCGATAGATCAGCATCCGTTTCGGGGCCTTTCCGATCCGCAGGGCGGGTGTGTCGCCAAGTTTGTCCCGCGCCAGCCGCTCAATCTGGAGCGCCAGTTCAGCATCCTCGACGATGTCGATATCGACCGCAGCAACCGCACCGCCAACGATGCCGATGCCGCAATCGGGCCATGCCGACCAGGTCGCGATCTCGACCTCAGTCGTGGCTCGCTCGGCATGCCGGTTCCATTCCGGGTAATCGACCCAGGCACTGCGCTTGAACCGTCCGGGCTTTTTGGTGCCCGGACCGATCGGCAGGATGGCATAGCCATTGGTGACGAGGCGCGCGCCGAACCGCGCCATGTAAGATGTGTCAGTCATCAGTAAGGTACCTCGGGGGTCATGGCGTCGAGCCGCGTGCGGTCCCTGCCCGCAAGCTCACGCAAGTGATCACAATATCCGGTGACAACCGCATCAAGGAAGCAGTCCCATTCGGACTCGGTCAGGGTCGCAAGATCGGACTTGCCGATGCTTTCGAGGTATTCGCCGCCCTGGCAACCGCCGACGGTCATTGCCTCGCTCTCGTTCGGGGTGGGATCGATCATGCCCTTCCTCCCGTGACAGATGTTCTGGCAGGCGCGGGAGCAGAGGTGCTGCCGACTTGCGTCCCGCCGCTGGTCAGCGACGCGGAAACCTGCGTCGAACCAACCAAAGCCGCGAGGTTGCCGGTGGCAGACGGCACAGAGGCCAGGGCGGGTTTGGCGCATGGATCGAACCTGTAACCGGAGATTTCAAAATAGCGGCCCGAGGGGCAGACCGAGATGTCGCTGGGGCGTGCAAGATGGCCTGCCTGCGCAATGGCCTCATTCACGCTGAGCGGAACGGGCAAACCCGGCGCGCGCTTGCGCCACCAGTCCGTTGCCTTCTGGCGGGCGTAGCCCTGATGCTCGATGCAGACCCATTCGCTGTAGGATTTGAGCCCGCAGCTATAGGTGACCTTGAGCGAGGGCCGCCCGCCGCGTTTGTCGTGACGGGTGTAGGATACGCCGCTCACTTGCAGCCATTGGGGCGCTTTTGGCGTTTTTATCGAAAGGATCGGCAGTGCGGCGGCGGTCGGCGCGATCTTCACTTCACGGGCCGGAAACTCGTATCCGCAGTCAGGACATTCGGTGACCGAGAGCGCGATGATGCTCTCACATTTGGGGCAAACCTTTGTGGGTGCGTCGCCCCCGCCGCCCTCACCGGGGCGTTTGGGCCGGACCAGATCGATCGGACCATGGCGGCGGACATTGCCAGCAAAGTCCAGAACGAGGCAGTTCTCCTTGCCGGTATCCGTACTGAGCCGCGTGCCACGACCGACCATCTGCACATAGAGGCCAGCGGATTTCGTGGGGCGCAACAGCGCAATGAGATCGACGCCGGGCGCGTTGAAGCCGGTGGTCAGCACGCCCATCGAGGCCAGCGCGCGGATTTCGCCGCGCTTGAAGGCGGCGATGATCGCATCGCGCTCGTCCTTGGGCGTGTCGCCAAAGATCGTGCGGCAGCTGATGCCCCGGCGCTGGAATTCCTCCGCAACGTGGCGCGCATGATCCACGCCCGAACAGAAGGCCAACCAGGACTTCCGGTCCTTGCCGTACTCGATAATCTCGGCGATCGCCGCGCGCGTGATGGCGTCCTGGTCGACTGCTGCTGCGAGATCGCGCGCAATGAAGTCACCAGCCCGGGTGCCCACCTTCGACACATCCAGCCGGGTGGCGGGCTGCTTGGAAGTAAGCGGGCTGAGGTAGCCCTGATCGATCAGCTCGCGCACCGGAGCCTCATAGGCGATGTCGGTAAAGAGTGCCGATTTGCCCTCATGCAGCATGCCGCAATCAACACGGAACGGTGTGGCGGTCAGCCCGATCACCTTCAGCGCCGGGTTGACCTGCACCAGTCCGTCCAGGAAGCGGCGATACATGGTGCTCGAATTGCCCGGGATCAGGTGGGCCTCGTCGATCAGCACCAGATCGGTGTGGCCGATTTCGCGGGCCCGGCGATGGATCGACTGGATGCCTGCAAACAAGATGCGCGCCTTCGCCTCGCGCTTGCCCAAGCCCGCCGAATAGATGCCTGCGGGTGCGTCAGGCCAAAGCCCGATCATCTCGGCATGGTTCTGTGCGATCAACTCGCGCACATGGGTCACGATCAGGATGCGCTGATCCGGCCAGGCTTTCAGCACGCCCTCGATGAAGGCGGCCATGACGAGCGACTTGCCGCCAGCTGTTGGGATCACAATGCAACAGTTGCCAGATTTGTTCTCGTAGTATTCGTAGATCGAAGCGATCGCGGCCTGTTGATATGGGCGCAGGGTCAGCATGGTGCGGCCTCCGTGGTGCGGGCGTCGTTTGACCAGGTGGAGCCATCGGCCATGCGGTAAGTGACGATGTCGTTCCCCGCATCGGTGACCTCACCCGGCACAAGATCGGGGATGAAGAGATGTTTGCTGCAGGCCGCACGCTGCTCGATCGGAGCCAGCATTCGATCGTGCCGGGCGCAATGCCACCCGCCATCGACTGCGGTGGAATGCAGGCAGGACCGACAGGTCACGGCAGCCCCGCCACCTTCGTGGCAGGCGGCATGGTGATCGCAGAACCGGCATTCAAACCATGCGGGGTCCTCACTGATCCGTGCGGGTGGATGCTGGGCGAAGATGATACGCCCGGCTTTTTCCAGGAGGCGCTCGGCCATAGCGCTGTCAGCCTCGATCCGCTCGATATGCAGCGCGTCGGTGTTCTTGCAGACCGCCATGTAGAGGGACCGCGTGATGCCCGTGAGATACATATAGATCTGCATCTGCGCGGCATGCTGGGGCTTTGACTGCACCACGCCCTTCGCGGTCAGATCGGCAAAGCTCTTTATGCCATGCGTCTTGAACTCCAGCACATGCCAGGTTTTCGGGGCCTCCAGCAGGCCAAGCGCCACACCGTCGAGCGATCCACCAAAATGACCGCCATGGGCCTCGACGCGGATTTGCCGCCCTGTTTCCGGATCCAGCTCCAGAACAGTGGCACCGGTGGCGCGCAGGTTGCGGACCATCCGGTCCTCTTCCATCTGTCCGGTCTCAAACAAGCGCAGCAGGCGACCGGAATGCCGCGAGGGCGTGATCCAGCGGAAATCATACCAGAGCGCGCGGGCACAGGATTTGCCAATGATCGACGCGCCCAGATGGTCGCGGAAACCATCGCCCTGCCGGGCTTCATAGGACGCATAAATGGCCGTGAGTGTCGGCGTGGGCGGTGCGGGAAGATCAGCCATCACAATCCCTCCCGTTCGCGGCGGGCCTGTGCCTCGGCCAGAATGCCGTCCCAGGTCGCAGGATCGTGCCGTTCACGCAGCACGCCGATCAGGGCGTCCTTCAGCTTTTCGCGGCGATGGCGGCCGGTGCCTTTGGCAAGCAACTCGGACCGTTCACGACACAGGTGGCGTAGCGCGGTTCGCGCGCGGTGGAACCAGTCGGGATCGATGGGTTTGTGGCCGCGCTGGCGTGCCAGATCCGCGGTGGCAATCTGCGTGCGGATCTTGGCGATATCGTCGTCGAGGTCGATCAGCCGGCGCTGGTCTTCAGGCAAGCCGGGGGTGATCACAGCCACAGGGGCTGCGTTTTGCAGGTCAGTCATGGGAATATCCTCAGATGGGTTTGCGCGCTGCCCCGTCGATCAGGGGCGCGGAGCAGCGCTGTGCATCAGCTCTTTTTGTTCCAAGGCGCGGAGGCCATCTTGGGCGGGGCGGCAGCAGCCTGGGTTGTCGGCGGTGCTGCGGGGATTGCAGCAGGCTTGGCAGCAACAGCCGGGGTTCCCCCACGTTCGGGTGGCAGATAGGCGATGGCGTTGCTCTCCCCGTAGCCATTCTTCGGCGGCTTGATCTTCACCTGAATCGTCATCGGGATCAGGTGTAACTCCTCGCTGTCGCTGACATGCATCCTGCCCGTCGCATGGCAGATGGCAGACAGCGTGCGCTGCGCGATCTCGACCGTGGTCGGGTTGGGGTTCACCAGGTTGAGCTGGTCAAAGATCTTCCGCCCCTTGTAGGGCCCATCGAGAATGTCGAGCATCATCCAGAGAAACTGGCCCATGCCATTGCGGGTCACGCGCATCTCACTCTCAACAATCTGGGCGCTGTATTTGCCGGCGGGCAACAGCTCATAGGGGGTGGTGGGTTCAACGCTGGTGGCGTCAAATGACGTATCAAAACGTGCCATGGTCGTGTCCTTTCAGGTGTATCATTCGGATTGGGGCATGGCCGCCATGAACTCGGCCCAGCTGAGCTCGAGCGTGTCTGGCAGGCCGTAACGGTTCTTGGCGAGGAAGGCGGGACGCTCTTCGGTGTGCATGACGCGCGCCCCGGACCCGAGCGCCCGGGTCACCTTCTTGTTGAAGCCGACATCGGATTTGGCGACGGAGATCCGGTAATTGGCAAAGAGCACTACATCGGAATGCTCCTGCAGCAGTGCCGAGGCGCGGGTCTGCAGCTTGATCACATACCGGTCGTAGGGTTCGTGCTCAGGGCTATCGAACCGTTTGATGTCGGTGTGGGCAATCTGGATGATCACCATGCCCTTCTGGTCGCGCAGCGCGTTCAACTTATCGAGATATTCACGCCAGACGGTCAGCGCCTCGGCATAGCCTTTGCCAAAGCCCGGCGTTTCGATCGACTGCCAGCCGTTGCGCTTGCAGGCTTCCGCCCAGATCAGCGGCTCCAGCCAGTCGACGCTGTCCACGACGACGGTGCCATAGTCGTGACCCTCATCCAGCAAGGCGTTGAGCGCTTCGGCCACTTCGGCATAACTGGTTGCCAATGGAAAATGCGGGACCTGCAATTTGCCGAGACCATCTTCGGTCATGATAAACACCGGCGCGCCAGCGTCAGCCGCGAAGGTGGATTTTCCGACCCCGGCAACCCCGTGGATCAGGATGCGCGGCGGCTGGAGCACCGAGGTGGTGCGCAGAGACGCGAGAGAAATGGCCATCATTGGGCTCCTTTGTGAGGGCTAAAATCGGAATTCGGATGCGGCGGGATCGCGGTCTCGGCAATCACCGCCGCAAAAAGCGCATCCAGGCGATCAGCCTCGGTGAGGCATTCGATACCCTTGCGCCGCATGAACCGCCGCGCGTCATCAAGCAGGTCGGGTTCGACGATCAGGTCCGGGACCGCGACGTATTCCTCGGCGCTCTCAACAAAGTAGGACTTCGAGCGCAGGTCCTTCACCAGCGGCGCGAAGGCCGCGCAAACCTCTGCGAAATCCGCCTGATAAAGCCCGTCATCGCGGTTGCGCAGGATGCGCTTGACCTCGGAAATGATCCCGGTGCGCAGCATGCGCAGCGCGCCTTCCTGTCGTGCCTGAGTGCAGGTCAGCGGGAAGGCCGCCTCCATCATCTCATCGGCGATCCTGGGGGCGTTGTTGCCCAGACGGGATGCGTAATCCCAGACGCGTTCGGCAAAAGCCGCTGCTTGGCTATCAAGCATCGAACCACTCCTTGATTGTTGTGAAAGCTGCTGACCCGTCCGCGATGGCCTTGGCGTCGAGGTCGTGAAACGGGTCTTCCCGCGCAGCACGCATGCCCTGCTGCGCAAGGGAAAGGTTCTCGTCAGAGGCCCATTCGGCAAAAGCACGAAACGTGCCGGTCACATGCTGC
Organism: Brevirhabdus sp.; assembly: GCA_024637315.1. Classification (GTDB taxonomy): domain Bacteria; phylum Pseudomonadota; class Alphaproteobacteria; order Rhodobacterales; family Rhodobacteraceae; genus JAHEAO01. The sequence continues at coordinate 14,300 of JAGXFH010000033.1, read as the reverse complement.
CAGGCCGCTTGCCCTGGTGTCGGCGGGACATAGAGGGGATTCCGGCGAGTGCTGGACCTGCGCTGCGGGCGCATTCCCCGCAGGGCGGCATCCGTGACCATCTTGCGCAGTGCAGCGCGCGTCGGCTCCTCGCCATGCTCCAGGCGCTCATCCAGCGTGCGGCGCACAATGCCAGGATCGACAACCTCGGCATCGCGTATCTGGCGGGCTTCGTGGATCTGGTCGCGGCGCAGGCCGAGATCAGCGGCGGTGGCGGGTGCGTTGTCTTCTCCAACGCAGCTCCGGACGCGGCCCATGACCTCGCCGCGCGCCTGCGCCGCATCGTATTCATCAGCCAGACGGCGCTTCGCGGCAGCTTCGATTTCGAGCGCATCGGCCTGCGCACGGTGTGCAGCCGCCACCAGATCATCATGTGCAGCCTTGGCGCACTTCAGCCGTGCGGCGCGTTTGGCAATGTCATAGGCCAGCCCGGCGGCTTCGCGCGCTTCGAGGACCTCGGCCGCGTTCTTGGCTCCCGATAGCATGCTGGCGGCACGGTCGATCAGGCTCGGCAGATCTTGGACGGGGTTGGGAAAATGAGCCAGCGCTGTCATTGCGCAGCCTCGTTCGGATCAATCGCAACCTTCAGCGTGCCGGGCCGCACCGTGCGTGCGGGCTCGAAATCCTGCCGGATTATATCAGGCCAGGCCGTGTATTTGCGCTCGGGCACCTTGATCGTAACATCAACATACTGTGCGGGATCGTCACCAGCATCGCGGATCCGTTGCACCATGACGGTGAGCTTGTCCTGATCCCAATCCACCCGCTTCGGCAGATCGGCCACGATAGTAAAGTCGCCGTCATCAAAGCGGACAGTGCCGGTGTCCTTGGCCTGAACCTGGCGTTCCTCGGCGGCCCGAGTGGCGTACCGGACCGCCAGTCCAGCATCGAAGCGGGTCTTGGCCGCCTTGTCGCGCTTCAAACGCTCGTCGATTTCGCGCTGCAGGATCGCCAGCAACTCGACCGGCAGCGCCGCAACCTCGGCGGCGCTGAGAGATGGCAGATCGTCGGGCGTTGGGGTGTTCTCGGGGAATGGCATGAAATAGTCTCCGTGTTCTTTGAAAAAGGATTGGAAGGCGGGCATCACGCGGCCTTCTGTTCGGCGAGCAGCAACTCAGACAGCGAGGTGGCGGCAGCCTTCGGTTTTGGCCGGGCGATAGCGATGTAGGCGAATTGATCGGGCCCGACGCGTTCCTGCACGAGATGCACAAGACCCTGCTCGGCGGCCCAGAAAGCGCGGGATCCAAGCCGGCTCAATTCTGCGCGTGCCGGATCCGGCAGCCCTGAAAACACCGGAAAGATGTCAATCGCCAGAAAGCCGCGGTGGTATTCCAGTCGGTCGCCCGGCATGGCCTGCGCCACCCAAGCGCAGAACTCGATCTCGGAAAGCGGTCGGCTCGCGCGGACCGTAATGAATGGTGTGGTTCCCATGAACATGATCTCCTCCTTTTCCCTCTACTCACGCCGCCGCCACATCGTCCCAGGAGGGACCGATGCCGTGGGCGGTGAGGACGTAGCGGAGATCGGCAAGGCGGCGGTAAAGCCCGGACCGGCTGCCGAAACCTTCGCAGACCAGTGCAGATACCGGGCGATGTGCCAGTGCTGCGCAGAGGCGACGATCCTCGAGCGGCAACCGTGAAATTGCGGTTTGCACGGCCTGATGCTGCTCATTGGAGGCATGCGCGCTAGTCGCCTGGCCATGCCAGGCCGACAGGCCCTCCTCTTCACCGATGGTCTCGGCAAGCGGACGCCGGTCGTCCCCGCCGGAGGGGGCATCGAGCGACAGCAGCCCGCCACCCTGCGCCCTGCGTTCACGCATGATCCGGATCGCGATCCGAGAGGACTGATTGCGCAGGACCAGACCTGCGAATGCACCGATACTGCCGCGTGCCGGATCGAAAGCTGGCAAGCGGCGCAGAAGATCGATCAGAAGATCCTGACCCAGATCTTCGCGATCGCAGGCAGGCAATCCCAGACGCCGCCGTAGCCGCCGGGCGGCAGTGTCGGCCTCGGAGATGATGGTTTCAATGTCGTCGGGGGAGAGTTTGATCTGCATCGCTGTGCGCCTCGGTCATCGTTTCTGATGAGCCCAAAGTGCCGGATACGGTCGGTTCGTAGGTGGGAACGGGGTGGGAATAAGGTGGGGGTTTGGTGGGCCGAGACCTTTCCCACGGCCCGTCAGGCTGAATGAAGATTACGCAGCTCAGGCGAGAGCGAATTCCGAGCTCACAGCGGGTGGACGGGTCGGCCCGCCGGCCATTCATGCTCCGAGCGCAGCGGGCCGGTCTCAGCCCAAAGAGGACAGTCGGGCGCGATGCACCATAAAGATGGCCATAGCCGCACTAGTGTGTCCAGGACCAAACTGTCATGCAGATACAAGCGAAGCTAACTGCGTGGGGCAAATTCACCTCTGCCCATTGGCTTACATTGTGATTTCCTCCAGTCTCCATGACTGCAAGGTAAAGGGAGGTAAGGTGACGATGAAGATTGAGTCCCATGACCAAACAATAGAGGCGCTATTAAAAGGCACGGTTTTTGAAATCCCGAGTTTTCAACGCCCCTACTCTTGGGAGCTTGATCACATAAACGCGTTTTGGAACGACGTCCTCGAGAACATTTCTGATACCTATTTCATAGGTTCTATGGTCGTGTACAAAGGCGATCGCTCGAGAGTCTTCGTGGTGGATGGCCAGCAACGGCTCACAACCATCGCGATATTGCTCTGCGCGTTGCGAGAAGGCTTCAAGAACATCGACGCGACGGACCTTGCGGAAGGAGTACAGGCATATATCCAGCAGAAAGATAGGGATGCACGAACTGTCTACGTCCTCAAGACTGAGACGAGTTTTCCATATCTTCAAGAGGAGGTTCTGAAAGACAGCCCGGCGAGTATCGCGACGCAGATAGGCGATGAGGAAAGAGCTATTGAAAAAGCCTTTTCGGAGTTCAAGAAGAAGATAGCTGAAGGAACGAAAACGATCCAAGCCAATCTTGAACGGTCGCCCGAGGAAAACAGGGCTGAAGTCAAACGTTGGCTTACTGAAATCAGAGATACTGTCCTAGACCTCAATGTCATAGTCGTGACACTCGACAACGAGAATGACGCCTACACCATCTTCGAAACACTGAATACGCGGGGTAAGGACCTCGCACTGACTGACCTCCTCCGCAATCATTTCAAGAAAATGATCGACGAAGGAACTGAAGTTGACCATGCAACGCTAAAATGGCGTGGGGTGCTCGATACGATTAGGGGTGCGCCGAGCAGCTTGGACCCGGACGAGTTCGTTGTACACTCATGGCAGTCTAGGTACGATTTCGTGACGAAGGCAAAGGCATTCACGAAAGCAAGGGAACGCATCGACGCGACCAACGCAGCCGACCATCTGAACCGGTTCTCAAGCGATGCCGAGCACTGGAGGTCGATTTTCGACCCAGACTTCCGTTGGACCGGTACTGAAAAGGAAGTGGCGAAGGCACTCGAAGCGCTGCGGATCTTCAAGGTCAAGCAATCGACGCCTGGGATTCTTTCGTTGATCCGGTCGTATCGCGACGGCATCATCCGCTATCGCGTTTTACGTAATTCTATTGAGATGATCGAGAAATTTCACTTTACCTTCAACGCGGTAACGTCATCCCGTTCCTCGGGGGGAATCTCTGGGATGTTCGCTTCGTTCGGCAAGCAAGTGTTCAACAGTCAAGACGGTGAAGGCACAGCACTGGTCGTGCAAGAACTAGAAAACAAGCTTCGCGAAAGAGTGGCTGACCCAGATGAGTTTGATGTGAATTTCCGCCAGATTACCTTCACACGAGGGCAGACCTCGCAGAAGGACCTCGTCAGATACATTCTAAAAAAGGTTCAAAAAGAAGAGGGTAGCCCAGCAGTAGGGGAAAGCGACGAACTCACAATTGAGCACTTGTTGCCGCAGGCGTCTGATCGCGACGCTTCGATAGTTGGTCAAATCGGCAATCTGATGCTGGTGGACAAGCGCACAAATGACCGATTGGCGAACAAGGCCTTCCCGGAAAAGAAACGGCTCTTGATTGAGAATGGCTACCGACTACCGGCAATCCTCACCGACGCTGAAGACCTGACTGATCAAGTAATCGAGGCGAATACCCAGCGTGTTTCAGAGCTGTCGCGCTCGAGTGTTTGGAGAATCTAGGCGAATATTAATCAGCAGCAAGGAAACCAAGGTGGGGCCGCCCTCGGACTAGAGCATGCCGCAGATCGTGACTTTGCAAAGGTCACTAACTGCGCATTGCCGCCGGTCGATCTCCGCCCCGGAGCAACTGCGGCGAAAGTCGCGAGGATCGGCTTGCCGAACTTCAACAGAGAGCGGCTAATCAGCCTTCGACCACGACCTCGGATGCCGGGACGCCAAGCCGGTAACCCCGATTGCGCACGGTCGCGATCAGGGACTTGCTCTCGGCATCAGTGAACCCTGCAGCCTTGAATGCATCGCGCAACTCGCGGATCAGATCCTTGGCCTCGCGCGCCGTTGTGCCTTCGACATGGGATTGGGAGGCAACCTGATCGCGCGACAGCGCCTTTTCCAGCAGGCGCTCAAACACAGGGAAAATCTGACGCGACAGAATGACGGAGCGACCGTCCCATTGAACCTCGGCGGTCGCCCTCCGCACGCGCAGCGTGGGCACCAGCGGGACGGGTGCCAGAGCCGCGACGTCGATTGCGACACCGAGACCCTTCGAGGCAGGCACCAGCACCGCGAGGGTTTCGATCAGATGGAAGCCCGCATCGTCGAGCCGCCGCGCAGCCTCCGCTGACAACTGCGGTGCGAGGATCGTGATGTCCGAGCCCTGCGCCGCCTGGCGCAACGATACGATGATGCCATCGCCGGTCAGGGCTGCAGGCTCAAGCGCAAGAAACACTGCGCGCCCCGATGGCGTGTCACCAAGCCTCCAGACCTTCTCCGTCGCGAGTTTCGGGGCTGCGCCGAACCCTGCCGCTGCGCCCATTGCGGATGCCAGTGCCTCTCCGCTTATGCGAAACACGCGCAGATCGGCTTCGGTGAGATCAACGTCCTGTTGGCGATCAAGCGGACACTCAGCCCGAAATGCATCACCTGCTTTCCGGATCGGCCGACACGGCAGCCCGCATTCGCAGGCATCGCAGACCTCCCAATCGGCGAGCGGTGCCTGTTCGACGATGATGCGTTTCGCCAGGAGCCGATCGAACGCCGCGCCGAAGAAGGGCGCGGCAAGATCACCGGACAGGATCGCGTCGTCGCCGGCCTCACTCAGCCGCGTCAATAAGTGCAAAATCGTCCCGGTCATTCGTCAGTCCATTCCGTTCGATCAAGGTCATCACGCGGGCTTCGTGCTGGGTCCGCCGGAACTGCACGACGCCGGGCGGACGCAGTTTGACGGTAACCTCGGGTTGGCGCTTGCCGTCCCCCTTGAACAGGATCCGAAATACGATTTCACCCAGGTGCCATGATCCAGCAAACGATACAGACGTGCCATCAAAATGCCGAAGCGCTTCGCCGCCAAGGTCGCGCGACCGCAGCGTGCGCGCCACGCGCGGATATCCTTTCTTGCCAGGCACCATGAGGTCTGCGGCCGCCTCGATGATCAGAACGCGATCGATCATGGGATCGTAGGCGTGATCAAACGCGAAATCGGGGCCCGCGCGTTCAACCGGATGCAGCGAATAGAGGTCTTGTGCATCGTCGCCATCGAAAAATCCCGGCTTCTCCAGGATGATCGAGGCGAAGAATTCAGCGATCTTTGGCTGGTGGGCTTTCCTGATCCGGGCGAGCCGGAGCATTCCCGTATTTTCCGAATAGCGCAGAACGGCATGGGAAATCTGCCGCACACTTATGACCCGCTCCTGCTGGCCCTCGACGACCGGCATGGTCGAAACCAAGGAGCCGTGACTGACCACGAGGTTGATCTCGTCGCCGTCGGCGTAATCGCCGACGCGGCAATAGTCTCCCTGGAACGCATCGCGCAGCAGTTCTGCGACAGCCGTCCGGAAAGACTCGACCTTTTCCTCCGTCAGGTCAATCGTGGCCCCTCGCTCCCGTCCGGCGTATTCGTGCAGGCGATCGGCTGCGAGCATCGCCATATGATCGGCGGCGGCGTCAAACAATTCGGGATGCTCAAGAAACGCGCGGACCGCAATGTGTTTCGGATCATGAGCCTTGTTGGGTGTATCCTCATCACCGGTCTTCAATTCCGGAAATAAACAGATGCCCTGACGGTCGGCTTGGGTCTGGATGACTTCGAGCCCCCTCCCGTCGCCAAGTTCGGCGATGCGATGCAAATCGCCGCGCAGCCCTTCCGGATAGCTGTCCTCTGACCCGGTCAGAAGATTTTGCAGCGCGTCACGGGCGGTGTTCTCGTCCTGGTCGAGAAGGTCGAGAGAAAAACCCTCATATTTGCCCTCGTGCCGCGCCAGTAGCGACTTCATCAGCGCCAGGTCGATGGTCTTTATGAACCGGGGGTTCACGAACTTCTTCAAATTGCCAGCCACGACGAATCCCCTTTTCTGCAAAACCGGTGTTCTTGCTACGTTCTCCAATTCGATTCTTCAACCTCCCCGGGATCGGCTGGGACAGATTTCTATGCGGGTGAGTAGAGGTCAAAGGAGACGACAGAACCGAGGCCCGCATGAAACGACCCAATCCCCTGCACCCCCGCCACATGACCCCGCTCGAACGGCGCGCCGAACTGTGCCGCTTGCTGTCCCTCGGGCTGGTTCGATTGAGAATGAGAGACACCGCCCAGGTATCTGACGGAACTGGAGAATTTCCGCTACACAATCCGGTCAACCAGAGCGGTCATGCACCTCCAACTGACCGGAGAAAATCATGATCAAGCCAGATCCCATCCCTGCCCGACTCGCCGCCCTGAAGACCTCCTCGACGCCGGACCTGAAGCAGCAATGGCGCGCGCTCTTCGACTGCGAGCCGCCGCCCTTCAACCGCAGGTATCTCGAAAGCCGCCTGGCCTATCGGATCCAGGAGCTCACCTATGGCGGGCTCAAGCGCGAGACCGTGAAGCGGCTGGAAGCCCTGGGTGAACAGCTCGACGGCGGGGATCGCAAGAAGAGCGGCATGCGGGCCGATCGCGACCGTCCGATCGCCGGCACCCGGCTGCTGCGCGAGTGGCAGGGCGTGGAGCAGATCGTCACGGTCACCGCCGATGGCTTCGAATGGCAGGGCCGGCCCTACAGGTCGCTCTCGGCCATTGCCCGCGCCATCACCGGCACCCGCTGGAATGGCTGGGTGTTCTTTGGCCTGAAAAACCATCGGAGGACATCATGACCAAACCTATCGTCAGGAAGCTGCGCTGCGCCGTCTACACCCGCAAATCCTCCGAGGAAGGGCTCGAGCAGGAGTTCAACTCGCTGCATGCCCAACGCGAGGCCTGCGAGGCCTACATCGCCAGCCAGCGCTCCGAGGGCTGGGTGCTGGTGCGCGACCAGTATGACGACGGCGGCATCTCCGGCGGCACGCTGGTACGCCCGGGCCTGAAACGGCTGCTTGCGGACGTCGAGGACGGGCTGGTCGACGTGGTCGTGGTTTACAAGATTGACCGCCTGTCGCGCTCATTGATGGACTTTTCCAAATTGGTCGAAGTCTTCGACCGCAATGGCGTCACCTTCGTGTCCGTCACTCAGTCGTTCAACACCACCACGTCCATGGGGCGGCTGACGCTGAACATTCTGCTCAGTTTTGCCCAGTTTGAGCGCGAGGTGACGGCGGAACGCATCCGCGACAAGGTCCGCGCCAGCCGGATGAAGGGCATGTGGATGGGCGGCGTACCACCGCTGGGCTATGAGGTGAGGGACCGAAAGCTGATCATCAAGGAGGCCGATGCCGCCAACATCCGCTGGATTTTCGCCCGCTTCATCGAGATCGGCTCCGGAACGGAATTGGCTCGTGAACTGGCGGCACGCGGCATCCAGACCAGCCGTGGCAATCGGATCGACAAGAAATACCTGTACCGCTTGCTGAACAACCGCGCCTATATCGGCGAGGCGGTCCACAAGGGCGACAGCTACCCCGGTGAGCACGACGGCATCATCGACCGCGCGGTTTGGGACAAGGTCCATGCCATCCTGAAGGAGAGCCCGCGCAAGCGCGCCGCGCACACCCGCGCCGACACGCCAGCACTGCTGAAGGGACTGCTCTACGGCCCCGACGGGGCGGCCTTCTCACCGACCCACACGCGCAAGGGTGGCAAGCTCTACCGATACTATGTCAGCCAGACGGTACTCAAGCATGGTGCTGGGTCATGCCCGGTTGGACGGGTCCCCGCTGGTGAGATCGAGGCCGCTGTCATAGACCAGCTCCGAGCCGTCTTCCGCCAACCCGAAATCGTGGCAGGCACGTGGAAGGCCGCAGGCGCACAGGACAGCGAGATAACCGAAGCCGACACCCGCGAGGCACTGACCTGTCTTGACCCGCTCTGGGATGAACTCTTCCCCGCCGAGCAGGCACGCATCGTGGCGCTGGTGGTCGAGCGCGTCGCCATCGGCACAGATGGCCTCAATGTTCGGCTCCGCATGGACGGGCTGACCGGGCTGGCACAGGAAATGATGGCTGATCTAGGAACGGCGGCATGACCCACGCGAAGCCAGTGCCGGAAACGGTGACAGTGCACATCCCGTTCCGCCTCGTGAAGCGCGGCGGCCGAAAGGAGATGCAGATGCCGGATGGCGCAGCGCCGTCGCGTGAGACTAACAACGTGATGGTCAAGGCGCTGGCGCGGGCGTTTCGCTGGAAGCGAATGCTGGAGTGGGGCGAATTCACGACCATCGCCGAGCTGGCGGAGCGCGAGGGCATTGCGCCGTCCTACATGACGAGGGTGCTGCGGCTCACGCTCCTTGCACCAGGCATTGTGGAGGGGATACTCGACGGCACGCAGGGACCGGATGTGACGCTGGCGCGCGTGCTGGAGCTGTTTCCAATGGAATGGACAAAACAAGTGGCGCTCTTCAGACGGAATTAACAAAAAAGCGGCGCGGCCAGCGCGCTGGCCCCACATTGATCACAGGACATCTCTTCGCTATCGGTTGTATCTCATTGAGCGCGCGATAAGATTTGCGCTATGAACGATACTGCGAATCTGAGGCCCAAGACACGAGAGGTCGATGCGACACCATACGCGGCGTCGCTCATCGAGGGTCATCGGGACTTTGGCTACACCCTCGAGACAGCTCTCGCCGACATCATCGACAACGCCATCACCGCGGGCGCGCGAACAGTAGAACTGATCGCCGACACCGTTGCGGACGAACCTTGGATTGCGCTGGCAGATGACGGTTCAGGCATGACGGAGGCCGAACTGGTCGAAGCTATGCGTCTCGGTTCGAAGAATCCGACCGACCAGCGCGAGGCCGAAGACCTCGGTCGTTTCGGCCTCGGCCTCAAGAGTGCCAGCTTCTCGCAGTGCCGAAGTCTGACGGTTCTGACGCGACAAGACGGTCGAACATCTTGCGCGCGCTGGGACCTAGATCGCGTTGCGAAACGGAACGACTGGAGCCTCGAACTCATTGACAATCCGGAAGTCGTGACGGGTCATGACCTTCTTGCGGAGACCGGAACGGTTGTCATCTGGGAGAAACTCGATCGCTTGAGTGGCGGCTATACGCATGACCGCGCGAAACGGGCCGAGCACATGAATTCGGAGTTGTCCCGCGCAGAACATCATCTGCGGTTGGTGTTCCATCGTTTCTTGGAGGGCGGCAAGCCACGTCTGAAATTGTCACTCAACAGTCGCCCGCTGAAACCCATCGATCCCATGGCAACGTTGCATGCCGCCACGCAAAAGGACCCGGAGGAGGTGCTTCGCCTGCGTCAAGGAGACGTCCTGATCAGATGCCATACGCTTCCCCATCACAGGCGGATGAGCCGGGAAGAGTGGGAAGAAACTGGCGGTCCGGAGGGGCATCTGAAGTCTCAGGGCCTCTACGTCTATCGTGAGAAACGTCTCATTATCGCGGGCGGGTGGCTGGGTCTCGCGCGCCAGACCGAACTCACGAAGCTCTGCCGGATCGCAGTCGATATCCCGAACACGATGGATGCGGAGTGGAAGATCGACGTCAAGAAAGCCTCCGCCCAGCTGCCGCCGGTGGTGCGTGAGCGACTGAAGAAGGTGGTCGAGCGGTTCGTCGGAACGTCCAAGCGCACGTATCGGAGCCGGGGGCAGAAGCTGGTGGATGAAACCCGCTTCCCGATTTGGAATCGGGTGCAGAAGGATGGGCAGATCGTCTTCCGTCCCAATCTTAAGCATCCGGTTTTTCGAACCTATGCCGAGCAATTGCCAGAAGACCTGCGAGAGGGGTTCGAGCGCTGCCTGCGCATTGTCGGTTCAGGTCTGCCGATCGAGACGCTGCATGCTGAACTCGTCGGGAACGCGGAAGCGGTCACGGCTGACGAAACATCAGCAACCGACCTCGAAGAGTTGGTCTATTCCCTCGCGGCGACCATGATGGAAAACGGTGTGCCGTCCGAGGCTCTGTCGGACACGCTGCAGAGCAACCCATTCTTGCGAGTGCGGTGGGAAGCCGCCGCGACGATTCTGGAAGATTTCTTAAGGACACGAATTTCATGAATGAAGCAATCGAGACAGTGAAGAACATGGTCGAAAGTGGCCTGTTCAATCAGGCCCGGAAGACCGAAGACGAGCTTCGCAAAATGATCCGCGGTGTTGCTGCTTTGGTCCCGCCGGGCCTCAGTGATGAAGATATCGAGCAGATTGCGCGGGAGATCGAGCACAAGCAGGGAATCAAGGCTGGGCTTGGTGCGGTGGTCGACAGCGAGGATTTCGAACCTTGGCTGGATGACGCAAAGCCGTCGATCGAGCCTTTCTACTGGAACCGCTATCAGAAGTTGCTCCTGCAAAACGGCCTGCCGAAGGATGTCGTGATCTCAACGGACACGGTGACGGACAAGATCCTCAGCCGACTAGGCAACCCCGAAAAACACGTGCAATGGGATCGGCGCGGCATGGTGGTTGGCCACGTTCAAAGTGGAAAGACCGCGAATTATACCGGTTTGATCTGTAAAGCTGCAGATGCCGGGTACAGGTTGATCATCGTAATCGCGGGCATTCACAACAACCTTCGAAACCAGACCCAGGCACGGATCGATGAAGGTTTCATCGGCCGTGACACCGGAAAGTCCCAGGAAACGAAAAAGGGCGGGGCGAAACACATCATCGGTGTCGGCCACTTCGACCCGAACAACACACCGGTCAGTCTTACCAACACGCTTCGGGACTTTAACAAGGCCACAGCGTCAACAAACACAAGCGAGATCGACTCCTACAAGGTTCCTGTTGTTCTCGTGATCAAGAAGCAGTCGAATACACTCCGAAATCTGCTGCAATGGCTTAAAGACAATAGTGCTCGCGGCGACCGTGAGATGATTGATCAGCCTATGCTGCTCATTGATGACGAGGCTGACAACGCTTCGATCAACACCAAGTACAACAAAGAGGAAGTCACGATCACAAATAGGTTGATCCGCGAGCTTCTGAACACGTTCCACCGGAGTTGCTATGTCGGCTACACTGCAACTCCCTTCGCGAATATTTTCATCGATCCCGATCAAGACGATGAAATGCTCGCGGAAGACTTGTTTCCGAAGAACTTTATCATCGGCCTTGATGCTCCATCCAATTATTTCGGCGGTTACAAAGTCTTTGTCGAAGGCTTGCCTGATGATGAAGCGCCGACTTGGTTGAGGTATGTCGACGACAATGAAGATGTGCTTCCCGTCAAACATCCAGCTGACTTTGTCGTGGAAGCACTCCCGGACTCTCTGGTGAAGGCTGTTCGCGCCTTCGTGCTGACCGCCGCAATTCGCAAGATTAGAAACCAAGAGCACAAACACTGCTCGATGTTGGTAAATGCAAGCTTTAGGAACCCTATTCAAGCACAGCTGCGAAATCGGCTGCATGAAGCACTTCAACGTATTCAGAACGCTGTCAGGGTGAACGGTTCAACTGGCAATAAGGGAATTGCGGATCCTGAGATCGCTGCTCTGAAGGAAGTTTGGGAAAGCGAGTTCAAAGATTCCCATTCCTCATGGGATGAGATTCAGGTTGCGCTGCATGAGGCCATAGCTGCTGCACAGGTCGTGTTGGTGAACTACAAGTCGAAGGATGTCTTGGAATATCCCGATGAAGTTCGTGGCAAAGCGGGTAGAAAATACATTGCAGTCGGCGGTTTTTCTCTATCGCGCGGTCTGACGCTCGAGGGACTGACGGTAACCTGGTTCCTGCGCAACACGAAGATGTACGATACCCTCATGCAAATGGGTCGGTGGTTCGGATATCGGACCGGTTATGAAGATCTTTGCCGTATCTGGATGCCAGCCGAAGCTATTGGCTGGTACGCATACATTTCGAACGCGACAGAGGAATTGCATTCCGAAATTCATGATATGGCGGCTGTTCCGACAGCCACTCCTAGGGACTTCGGTCTGGCGGTGCGAAGTCATCCAGCTTCGTTGCTCGTCACAGCACGCAACAAGATGGGGTCGGGAACAAAGATCACGACGCTGATCGGCCTCTCCAACAAATTTGTCGAGACATCGAGAGTCAGCATTAGATCACGTGATCTTTCCGCGAATATTGATGCGGCCAAGTCTCTGGTTTCAAAGCTCAAAGGCGCGGGCTTGGAAGGGGAGCGATCGCCTTGGGGGACGTTGTATCGCGGCGTACCTGTTCAATTCATAGACGAATTTCTCGCCGGCTGGCGAAACGCAGAACAGAGCATAACCACTGACCCGGACCCGGTCAGAAAATACATCGATGCGCGTAGAACAGACGAGTTGCAAACTTGGGATGTGCTAGTTCCTAGTCTAAACAAAGGCGAGTCTGCCGAAACACTCGGCACGCCGATCGTGCCCGCGACGCGATATGTAGACCTGTACGATCTGCAACACGAGTTCATGTCCTTCAGTGGCAAGCGTATGCGCGTGGCGTCGCGGGGCATCGAAAAGGCTGGTGTCGATCCAGCAAGAGCTGATGCAGCGGAGGCGCGTTATCGAGAAGAAAAAGGAAAGGCGGACGGCGAGCGCGTGAACTATCCGGACTCGATCTACCGCCGCGAAAGAGATCGCGGGTTGTTCATTCTGCATTTCGTGAAAGCGAAGGCGCCGGATGGAAAGGAAGATGCCAAGGAAGTCAGCCTGATACCTGCGAACCCCGTGGTGGCGTGGGGTATAAGCCTTCCGGTGTCTTCACGCCCGGCCGAACGGGTCGAGTACGTGGTGAACACGGTGCGATACAAAGAACTCTTTGGTGAAGAAGACGAAGACGATGATCAGGAGGCAGCTCTTGAAGCCTCGTGATCCCTGGGAAAGACTCGACTCGGACGAAGCAAAGCGGGTCGATGTTGCAGGCCGCTTCGATTTCTTCTGGGTGGTGCTGGAAGCAGGCATGCCCGGCCTCATGTTGCGGCTGCCCAGCCTGCCGCAACCACTGCCGCGTCTGCCGAAATTGAAGAACCTTGTCGCGTCGTTCCGCCCAATTTCAGGTGGATCGGCATTCGTTCTTGGCCTCAAGGAAAGAAGTCAGGTCGAGATCTTCGGAACCCTTTGCCGGGATGTCGTCGAGGCCGGGGAAGCAGGCGCGGATCGCGACGAAGCGCTCTCCAGAGCGCTTCAACGCACGCGGCGCTGGTATCACCTTCTACGTGGCGGAAAGACCAATGGGTTGTCCGTTGAAGAGCAGCGGGGGCTTGTTGGCGAGTTGGCCTTCCTCCGGGACCTGGTGTCCGCCTTCAGCCCTGACACTGCAATCGAGGCGTGGACAGGACCGACCCGTTCCGCGAAGGATTTCGAGCTCATCGGAAGCTGCGTCGAGGTGAAGGCAAGGCGGGTGGCTGCAAAGCCATTCGTGGCCATTTCTTCCGAAGACCAACTGGCAGATGTCCAAGGCAACCGGCTGTGCCTGCGTGTGGTCAATGTGGCGTCGGCCGTGCTGCCAGAAGGTCAGAGCCTGCATGATCACGTGCGAATGACGGCGGAGATGTTCGAAGAAGACGGCGCAGCCTTCGAAGTGTGGGAGGAAACACTGTTTTCCACAGGTTATGATCCCGAGAATGACTATGACGATCGAAGATGGCTTCTTGGTAGCACGAGCGATTACGAAGTGACTGCAGGTTTCCCCCGGATTTCTGCGCCTCTTGCGCCGGGCGTGGAGAATGTCCGGTATGCGATTGCTCTCGATGCATGCGAACCGTTCAGACTGGAAGATGACCTGATCGACGTGATCCG
>JAGXFH010000032.1 GCA_024637315.1 Brevirhabdus sp. | reverse complement strand
CGGTTCAATGTCCTTTCATGTTGCAGAGATGTTGCTGAAAACAAAAGCCGCTCAAAGGGGCAGCTTGTTACTCTCTTGTTATCGATGAGAGATTTTGGCTCCGGCGGTAGGGATCGAACCTACGACCAATTGATTAACAGTCAACTGCTCTACCGCTGAGCTACGCCGGAACACCGGGGCGATATAACAAGGGTCATACCGCCCGTCCAGAGGGATTTGGCATTAATTCGGCAGCTGGGGGCATCCGCTCAGGTGCGGGTGAAACGGGCGGTGAAAGCGAGGCTCGGTTCGGCCTGGGCCAGGCCGCGTGCGGCGAGGTCGATGAGATGGGCGAAGACATTGCGCTCTGCCGCTGGCAGGAGCGCGGGGGGGATATCGTGATAGATGCTTGCGGCAAGGGTTCGGATGGTTTGTGGCTTGGCGCCGAGTTCGGCGAGGATCGCGGCTTCTCGTGCCTCGCGGTGGCGGATCAACCAGTTGGCGCGAGCCTGCGGTTGGGCAATAGGTGCGCCGTGGCCCGGATAATAGACCCTGTCGCACCGCGCCGCGAGTTGCCGGGTCGAGGCCATGAATGCAGTCAGGTCGCCATCGGGTGGCGAGACCAGCGATGACGCCCAGCCCATGATGTGATCGCCGGTAAAGACCGCAGCCCCCCAAGCAAAACAGAGGTGATTGCCAAAATGACCGGGGGTCCAGTGCGCGGTGAGGGTCCAGCCGTCGCCATCTATCCTTGTGCGGTCGGGGAGGGTCTCATCGGGGATGAACGAAACGTCGACGCCTTCGCCGCCGCCGATGCCGCCCTGCGCGGCCAGGGCCTGCATCACAGCGCTGCGCCCGGCACGGCTGTCGCCGAAGCCAAGGACCGGAGCGCCGGTCACCATGGCCAGCGGCGCGGCCAGAGGCGAGTGGTCGAGGTGGGAATGGGTGACGAGGATATGGCTGACGATCTCGCCGGGGTCGAGCGCCGCGAGGATTTCCGCCAGATGGCCCGGATTGTCGGGACCAGGGTCGATCACCGCGACGCTGCCTTCGCCGAGGATATAGGTATTGGTCCCCCAATGCGTCATCGGCGATGGGTTCGGCGCCAGCACCCGGCGCAGGCCCGGTTCCAGCCGTTCGACGGTGTCGGGGCGTTTGTCGGTCATATTCGCTTTCTTCCGGTCCGGACTTGCGGCTACTGATAGCCCATGACGTTCGACTGGCTCAAACGATATATGCCGCGGGGCATTTATGCGCGGGCGGCGCTGATCCTTCTGGTGCCGATCATCACGTTGCAGGTGGTGGTCTCGGTCGTGTTCATCCAGCGACATTTCGAGGATGTGACCCTGCAGATGACGCGCAGCCTGGTGCTGGATCTGGACTATGTCCGAGAAGAGGTCAACGCGGCGCCAACGATCGAAGCGGCACGGGTCTTCATCGAAAAGATCGAGAAGCCGCTGGATATAGCCTTGGATCTGCCAGCCAGGCGCATGGCGAGTACTGATGCGCGGATCTTCTACGATCTGTCCGGTCGGGTCGTGATCCGCACGCTTCGCGAGAGGCTGGAAGGGATCCGCGCGGTGGATCTGGCGCAGAATACTCGGCGCGTGCAGCTTTGGGTCGAGACCGGGCATGGCATGATGTTCATCTCGGTCCCGCGCGCGCGTGTGTCGGCCTCGAACCCGCATCAGTTCCTCGTGTTGATGGTGTTCGTCGGGGCGGTGATGACGCTGGTCGCGTTTCTTTTCCTGCGCAACCAGCTGCGGCCGATCCGTCGGTTGGCGCAGGCGGCCGAGGCGTTCGGCAAGGGGCGGGTGATGCCCTACAAGCCAACCGGGGCGACAGAGGTCCGATCCGCGGGAAACGCGTTTCTGGACATGCGCAGCCGGATCGAGCGGCAGATCGAACAGCGCACGATGATGCTTTCGGGGGTCAGCCATGATCTGCGCACACCGCTGACCCGGCTGAAGCTGGGACTGTCGATGATCGATGGCGGTTCGGACGTCGAGGATCTGACCCGCGATGTCGAGGAGATGGAGCGTCTTCTGGACGAGTTTCTGGCGTTCGCGCGGGGCGATGCGCTGGATGATCTGGCCGAGGTCGATCCCGAGGGTCTGGTGCGTGACCTGGTCGAGAATACGAGGCGCGGCGGCGGTGACGTTTCGATCGGCACGGTCGAGGGGCAGGGCAGGGCGATGTTGCGCCCGATGGCTGTCACGCGGGCGCTCGACAATCTTGTTGGCAACGCGCTGCGTTATGGCAGCCGGGCGATCGTCAGCCTTTACGTGACGCCGCGCAGTCTAAGGATCACCGTCGAAGATGACGGGCCGGGCATTCCCGAAGGGCAGCGGGAAGAGGCGCTGAAACCGTTTTCGCGGCTCGATGCGGCGCGCAATCAGAACCGCGGTGGTGGCGTCGGGCTGGGTCTGGCCATCGCCAACGATATCGCGCGTCGGCATGGCGGAACCTTGCGGCTGGAAGCGAGCGCCGAGCTTGGCGGGTTGCGTGCGGCGATCATATTGCCGCGATAGGCGCCCCCAGGCGCGAGCTATCCACTCGCTACTTGCCGTCGCAGACGCCGCCCGACATGATGCGTAACCTTCTTCGATGATCGCGGTCGAGACGTTGGGGACTTCGGTGTGACGGTCGTTGCCGTAATCGAGTCATGCAAGGACTTGGCGCCGATTCCGCCGCGGTGCATAACAAGGATCGCGCAGCCAATTGAAGACCACGTTCGCGTTCAACGCGAAACGTCGCGTAACCTGTGCTGCCAAAACACTCTGTGCCGTCGTCTGAAAACAGATCGACCGCTTCTCCTCGTCCGTCCAGACCCGCTTGGTCGGACGCGCCATCGCCCCGTAGTGATCGCTATCCAAGGCGGACACCATCGAACACTCTTTTTGCGCGGCAGAGCAGCGACGCCGGACGTTTACGTTCAATCTATCGTGCAGGTTGGATTCTGCTTGGTGTCAGCACCAGCTGGTATCGCGCGACCTGCGAGAGATTATCCGTTGGCGAACCCAAGCGCTTAGGAGCGCCACTGAGCAGCTTTTAGGCAGCCGGCAGGCTGCCTGGGCATTTTGGTGTCAGCACGGCGGCGATCATTTGGGCCAGCGACCATAGCGCGCGCCAGGGCCCCGGAGCGAGTCACCAGCGGGCCTTGGGCAGGTTTGCCTTGTCCTGGCCCTGCAAATGCTCGACGAGGCGCCAGTGACTCTCTGAAGGGCTTTCGACCGATCAAATGATACCGCCCTCGGAGCCGTCGGCTCGGGCCTCGGAACCCGCATGACCCACATCGTGTCAGAACCTAGAGAAAGATGTTGAGACGCCGCGCCGGATCGCAATTGCGCGGCCTCTCGCTGCGCTCGACCGCGAATTCCGATGCTTTCTGTCTCAACTATTTCCCGAAACGCCGTAGTCCATCTGTTAGGATGGGGCCGCATCAGGCTTTTTCAGGAAAGAGCCACCCGGTGACCGGCACCACCGCGCGGATGACAATCGGGATCAGCGCAAACCCGGTAGCCAGCCCGACAATGCCGTCCAGCGCAGCGGTCACCAACCAGGTCACAATGCCTTCGGCAGAGCCTGCGGCCTCTGATGCGACCGTCGCTGCGTGCTTGATCTGTTCATAAGGCAGATGCCACCCCAGATCATGCAGCCCGTGCACGACGATACTGCCCCCGACCCAGAGCATGGCAACGGTGCCGACCGTCGCGACCACCACCATCACCGCAGGCATCGATTTGACAATTCTTCGCCCTGCCGCCCGGGTCGCGGCAAGCCGTCCTTTCGTGCTGAGCAGAACTCCGAGATCATCGGCCTTCACCAGCAAGGCCACGGCCCCATAGACCAATGTCGTAATCGCAATGGCCACCGCTGCCAACGCCGCCGCCTGTATCCACAAGGTGTCGATCTCGATCTGGGAGAGAGAGATCGTCATGATCTCTGCCGACAGGATGAAATCGGTCTTGATTGCGCCCTTCACCCGCTGCTCTTCCAGATGCGCCGCATCCAGCGTCTCCGCCTGCTGGGGGCCGTGATCCTTGTGCGGGACGATCAGGTGCCAAACCTTCTCAGCCCCCTCAAAACACAGATAGGCACCGCCGATCATCAAGAGCGGCGTCAAGAGCCACGGCAGGAATGCATTCAAGAGCAGCGCCGCAGGCAACAGGATCACCAGCTTGTTGAAGAAGGACGCGCGCGCGATTTTCCATACGATGGGTAGTTCGCGCGCCGCTGGCAGACCCGTCACATACTTTGGCGTCACTGCCGCGTCATCGATGACGACGCCCGCGGCTTTTGCCCCGGCCTTGCTGGCTTGCGCAGCGACATCATCAAGTTGCGCCGCCGCCAGCTTCGCGATCGCTGCCACATCGTCCAAAAGGGCCAGTAATCCGCTCATGAAAATCTCTGCCTTGGTTCGCCGGAACAAGAGCCGACATGCCACATGTGAATTGTCCGCCCGTCCAAGTTGTCGCAGACTTGAGCGCCGATCAAGCCGCTTGGATGCCGCACTGCGTCAGGCAACTGAGAACCCGTCGCGCACCTCCATCAACAGAGCCTTATGCAGTCTCATATCTTCTTGATGGATGAGGACAACGCATGAGGTGGCACAGGTGGGACAAGAAAAGGATACGGACCACACGCTTTTTTGGGAATCGATGTCCGGGGCGATGGCTGTCGAGTTGGTGTTCGAGGAAATGGGCATGGCTTACCGGCTGCGACCCGTTGACATGGCGGCTGGAGAGTACCGCTCGGATGATTACCTGAAGCTCAACCCGATCGGCCAGGACCCGGCCCTTGCCATTCCTGACGGACGAATCATTGGTGAGAGCGCCGCCATCATCCTGACTTCGGGAGATCGCCATCCGGCGACGGGTCTTGTTCCGGTCCATGATGCGACAGAGCGCCCGATATTCCTGCGCTGGCTGCTCTACATGGCAGCCAGCCCCTGCATGACTTTCGTTCAGTTCAATCTTCTGTCACCAAGGTGTGTGCCTCAAGGATGCGCAGGTAAGGACCATGTTCTCCCTCGTTCGGCCTTCGGCCGCTCTAGGTCCGACGAACATCGCCCTTCGGTTGGCGCTCGACCAGGTCGTAGTCGTTATCGGATTGGCCTTGAAATGGGGAGTGTGGTTGCTTCCTTCAGACCATAGGACACCATTACGACCGGATTGCGACGATCTCGCGCGAGTCCTTGGGAACCACAAGCCGAGCCTGGTAAAGTCCAGAACGCTTGATGAGGTGTCTGATCTTGCCTGCCATGTTCGACGCAATTCTTGTAACCAAAACTGTAACCACAGAACGAACAAGACCCCTGACTGCAAGGGTTTTATTTTATTTCAATAGCATAGGATGGTAGGCCCGGAGGGACTCGAACCCCCAACCAAAGCGTTATGAGCGCTCTGCTCTAACCATTGAGCTACAGGCCCGACCTTGAAGAAGGCGTAGCAGACCGTTCGGCGGGGTCAAGACCGGTGATCGACATGGTCGATGATGCCGATGTCATGGCCGTGTCGGGGCCACATTCACGATTGCGATCCGGGCCCGGTTTGTCTATCGCAGGCGCCAAGATGCAGGAGGCGTGTATGACGCGGGACAAGAATGGGCTGACCTATGCCGCGGCTGGGGTCGACATAGATGCGGGTAACGCATTGGTCGAAAAGATAAAACCCGCTGCAAAACGGACATCGCGGGCGGGGGTGATGGCCGGGCTCGGCGGTTTTGGGGCGCTCTTCGACCTCCGCGCGGCGGGTTACCAGGACCCGGTGCTGGTGGCGGCGACCGACGGGGTCGGGACCAAGCTGCGGATCGCGATTGACACGGGCCTGGTCGACACGATCGGCATTGATCTGGTGGCCATGTGCGTCAACGATCTGGTCTGCCAGGGCGCGGAGCCGCTCTTTTTCCTCGATTATTTCGCGACCGGCAAGCTGGACGTCGATCAGGCCGCCCGGATCGTCGAGGGGATTGCCGAAGGCTGCGTTCGGTCGGGTTGCGCGCTGATCGGCGGCGAAACCGCCGAGATGCCGGGCATGTATCACGCGGGCGATTTCGATCTGGCGGGTTTCGCCGTCGGTGCGCTGGAGCGCGGCGCGGAACTGCCTTCC
This sequence comes from Brevirhabdus sp., assembly GCA_024637315.1. Taxonomy (GTDB): domain Bacteria; phylum Pseudomonadota; class Alphaproteobacteria; order Rhodobacterales; family Rhodobacteraceae; genus JAHEAO01. The sequence goes on along the minus strand of JAGXFH010000032.1, from coordinate 25,560 downwards.
GGCGTGAAAGTCGGAGACGTGCTGCTTGGGTTGGCCTCGGACGGCGTTCATTCGAACGGCTACTCGCTGGTCCGCAAGGTGGTCGAGATGTCCGGCCTCGGCTGGCAGGCGGATTGTCCTTTCGGGGCCGGTTCGCTTGGCGCGGCGCTGCTGGCACCGACCCGGCTTTACGTGCGCCCGGCGCTGGCCGCTGTGCGGGCGGGCGGTGTGCATGCGCTGGCCCATATCACCGGCGGCGGCCTGACCGAAAACCTGCCGCGCGTGATCCCGGAAGGGTTGGGATGCGCGATTGATCTGTCGTCCTGGGATCTGCCGCCGGTCTTTGGCTGGTTGGCCGAACGTGGAGGGATGGAGGCAGGCGAGATGCTCAAGACGTTCAATTCCGGGATCGGCATGGTTCTGGTCGTCGACGCTGCGCGGGCGGACGCTCTGGAACACATGCTGAGCGCCGAAGGCGAGACTGTGTGCCGGCTGGGTGCGGTGGTCGCGGGCGAGGGTGTTGCCTATTCCGGGTCGCTCTTTTGAAGAAACGGGTGGCCATCCTGATCTCGGGCGGCGGGTCGAACATGATCTCGCTGGTCGAGAGCATGGGTCCGGACCACCCGGCAGAGCCGGTGCTGGTGCTGTCGAATGTTCCGGACGCGGCCGGGATCGCCAAGGCCAAGGCGCACGGCATCCCAACCGCCGTTGTCGATCACCGGCCGTTCGGGTCGGACAGGCAGGCCTTCGAAACCGCACTGCAAACGCAACTGGTGGCCGCGGCACCCGACATCATCTGCCTGGCTGGCTTCATGCGTATCCTTACTCCGGGGTTTATCGGCGGCTGGCGGGGGCGGATGCTGAACATCCACCCCTCGCTCTTGCCCAAGTACAAGGGGCTGCACACCCATCGCCGGGCGCTGGATGCGGGCGACGATGAGGCCGGATGCAGCGTGCACGAAGTGACGGCAGAGCTGGATGGCGGCCCGGTCCTGGGGCAGGCGCGGGTGCCGATCCTGCCCGGCGACACGCCCGAAACGCTGGCCGCGCGGGTCCTGGAACAGGAACACCGGCTGTACCCGCAGGTGCTGCGCCGTTTCACCGACGGAGAAAAAGACCTGCTGACGCACTGACGCTTTCCTTTTGCCTTGCATTTGCATATCAGTCTGCGAACCGGGGCCGAGCCAAGAACAACGAAACGGAATACATGATCACGATCACGACGACAGAGGCGCTGGCCGAGTTCTGCCAGAAAGCCCGCAACCATCCCTTCCTAACGGTTGATACAGAGTTCCTGCGCGAACGGACCTACTATTCGAAGCTTTGCCTGGTGCAGCTGGCGGTGCCGGGTGATGCCCCTGAAGACGCGGTCCTGGTCGATCCGCTGGCGGACGGGCTGTCGCTGGAGCCATTGTACGAGCTGTTCCGCGATACGTCGGTGGTCAAGGTGTTCCACGCCGCGCGGCAGGATCTCGAGATTTTCTTCATCGAGGGCGGGGTGATTCCGCAGCCGCTCTTCGACACGCAAGTCGCGGCGATGGTTTGCGGTTTTGGCGATCAGGCGGGCTACGAGACGCTGGTGCGCAAGATCGCCAAGCAGCCGCTGGACAAGACGTCGCGGTTCACCGACTGGTCGCGGCGACCCCTGAGCGAGGCCCAGATGGCCTATGCGCTGGCCGACGTGACGCATTTGCGGGTGATCTACAGCTATCTGAAGAAACAGATCGAGAAATCCGCGCGCACCAGATGGGTCGAGGAAGAGTTGGAGATTCTGACCAATCCCGATACCTACGTCGTGAACCCCGAAGAGGCCTGGGAACGTGTCAAGACACGGACCAATTCGGGCAAGTTCCTTGCCATCGTGCGCGAGCTTGCCAGGTTCCGCGAGCAATACGCCCGCGACAGGAACGTGCCCCGCACCCGCGTCTACAAGGACGATGCGTTGCTGGAGCTGGCCTCGACCAAGCCCGCGACGATCCAGGATCTGGGGCGGTCGAGGTTGCTGCTGCGTGAGGCCCGCAAGGGCGAGATTGCCGACGGGATACTGGCGGCGGTGAAAGCCGGGATCGAGTGTCCGCCGAAAGACCACCCGAAGGTCAGCGCCAGTAACGACAAGCTGCAGGTGAACCCGGCACTGGCCGACATGCTTCGGGTGCTGCTCAAGGCGAAATCGGAAAATGCGGGCGTGGCGCAGAAACTGATCGCCTCGGCATCCGACCTTGACGCGATAGCCGCGGGGGTGCGGGATGCGCAGGCGCTGACGGGCTGGCGGCGCGAAGTGTTCGGCGAGGATGCCTTGCGGCTCTGCGAGGGCAAGATCGGCCTTGTCGCGCGGGGCAATTCGGTGGATGTCTTCGCGCTGTGATCCGGCCCGCCCGACCGCTCAGCGGCGGGCGGACTGAGTGTTGCGCGCGCCGATGACGCGGATCGTCCCCAGACCGGCGACATCCTGATCGGACAGGAAAGCACCTGCGGTGATTTCCCGGCTGCGCGCCGGGCCGACGGGCTTTGCCCCCAGCGGCGGTTCTACTCGAAACTCGAAAACGGCCTCATCCGTGCTGTCCTGCTGCACCCGCACCAGTTCGGCATTGAACCAGCCCTGGGTCGGCGGCAGGGCGGTGGCGGTGATGATGACGCCAGTGGGCGTGCGTTCGACGGTGAGGTCGGTGATCTGATCGGCCAGCGGGCGGTATTCGCGTGTCGCGGCACGACCGCGCCGGGGTTCAAGCGATGCACGACGCTCGGCCCCTGAATTGCCGCCGAACCAGTTGAGCGGGTTGAGACGCCCGCCAGAGCCGAAACTGCCGCCCGAGCACGCGGACAGGGACAGCACCAGGCCAATCATCAGGAAAATCCGCACGTGTGCACCCCTTCTTCGGTCACTCGCAATTGGGTACCCGAAACCGGATCACTTGAAAAGCCAAAGCTCTGGACCTTTTGCACCTCCGTGCTTACGTCAGGAACAGAAATACGGAGCACGCGATGGCCACCGAAGAATTTGAAGAAATCGCCGAGACATTCGACTTCCTCGATGACTGGGAAGACCGCTACCGCCATGTGATCGAGCTGGGCAAGGCGATGCCGCCGCTTGATGAGGCGCTGCGGGTGCCGGCGACCAAGGTGCAGGGATGCGCCAGCCAGGTCTGGATCGCGCCGCTGATCGAGGGCGACGGGCCGCGGGCGGTGTTCTCGTTCCAGGGCGACAGCGACGCAATGATCGTGCGCGGCCTCATCGCCATTCTGCACGCGCTTTATTCAGGGCTGACCGTGGCCGAGGTCGTCAAGGTCGACGCGGGCGGCGAACTGGCGCGGCTGGGCCTCAACGAGCATCTGTCCTCGCAGCGCTCGAACGGGTTGCGCGCGATGGTCGAACGGATCCGCGATCTGGCGAGCCGGGCGGTGGCCGCCTAAAACGTTTCGGACAGAGACTGAATCGGAGTTGTGCTGATCCTCGCAGTGCTTGAACGCGATGTCCGGTGCTTGTTGTCTCAAGCGTTTCCCGCATTGCTCTAGGTGAGCGCCGCCATGGCCTTTGCCAAGTCGCCGTAGCCGGTGTACCGGCGCTCGTAGGCCAACCCCAGCCGTTTCGCGCAATCCTCAGCCTTGGCGTCGAGAGCGGGGTTGTCGGTCTGCGCCTGATAGACCAGCTTTGTGTAGTTCCCGAAGATGATGTCGCGAAGCTCCGGGTGCCGGTCCAGCCCCATCGGTCTCCAGACGAAGGCATCGAATTGCTTGACGAGGAAATCGGTCAGATAGAATGCGGTTATTTCGTCGTCATGGGCGGCGAACACGTCATTGCCCTCGAAGAAAGAGTAGCAATGCGGCCCCTCGACCATGCTGACGCCCAGCTCTGCACATCTGGCTTGCAACAGGCCACCGGTTCCGCAATCGGCGTAGACCACGAAGATCTGGTCGTAGGCGTCGCGGTGTTTTTCGACGGCTTCGGTCACCGCGTCGGGGATCCGGTCGGGATAAAGATGTAGCTTGGCGGGCAAGCAGGTCAGATCCATATGGTCCCAGCCATTGACCTTCTTCAGCGCAAGAATCTCGTGCGCCAGCGCGCCGCAGGCCAACAGAAGAATGCGGCCGCCGGCGGTCAGTTCGGCGCCCAACTGGGTCAGTTGATCGTCGTCGAGCTTCATTTCAGCCTCACGGCGGTGCCGTAGAAGACAACCTCGGATGCGGATTGCTGGATCGTAGAGGTTTCCATCCGCACCGCGACCACCGCATCGGCACCCATTCCGAATGCGTCGTCGATCATCCGGTCATAGGCCTGCTCGCGGGCGCCGGCCAGAAGCGCTGCGTATTCCTTGACCTCGCCGCCGACAAGATTGCGCAGCGAAGCCACGATGTCGCTGCCGATATGCTTGGCGCGCACCGTCGAGCCGCGCACGAGGCCGAGGATCTGCGCCACTTCCTGACCCGGCACGCCGTCGGTGGTGGTGACGATCATCTCACTTTTCGATCTGATCATAGTGGTCATCCTCGGAATTCGTGATGCGGTCGGCGATCACCCGCCAGACGATGTAGCCGACAAGGGCGGCGGGCAAGACGAACAGCCAGGCGAAACCCGGCATCTGCAGCGCGGCGGCGGCCATGGCGCCGACCCACACGGTCAGACCGGCAGCGGCGATCACGCAGATCAGAATCAGAACGAGCTTATCAAGCGGCATGGCACCCTCCATTCCGTTCAATGTGGGCGGTCGAACCCGAAAAGAAAAGGCCCGGACCTGGACCCGGGCCGATCAATATTCCCGGAGGACGAGGATCAGCGCGCGGCCAATTCGTTATGCTTGCGGGCCATGAACGTCTTGGCGGTCTCGACCGCTACCGCAGCATCGCGGCAATAGGCATCGGCCCCGATCGCCCGCCCGAATTCCTCGTTCAGCGGCGCGCCGCCGACCAGCACGATGTAATCGTCGCGGATGCCCATCTGGACCATCGTGTCGATCACGACCTTCATGTAAGGCATCGTGGTCGTGAGCAGTGCCGACATGCCAAGGATGTCGGCATCCTCCGCCTTCAGCGCGTCGATATACTTGTCGACCGCGTTATTGATGCCAAGATCGACAACCTCGAAGCCCGCGCCCTCCATCATCATGCCGACAAGGTTCTTGCCGATATCGTGGATGTCGCCCTTGACGGTGCCGATCACCATCTTGCCGACCTTGGGCGCGCCGGTTTCCGCCAGCAGCGGCTTCAGGATCGCCATTCCGCCCTTCATCGCGTTCGCCGCCAGCAAAACCTCGGGCACGAACAGGATGCCGTCGCGGAAATCGGCGCCGACGATGGTCATGCCGGCGACCAGCGCCTTGGTCAGAACATCGTAAGGCTGCCAGCCGCGGTCGAGCAGAATACGGACGCCTTCCTCGATCTCCTCGCGCAGACCGTCGTAAAGGTCGTCGTGCATCTGAAGCACCAGTTCATCGTCATCCAGTTCGCTCAGGATGATCTCGTCGTCTTCATCAGCCATTCAACTTCTCCGGGCCCGGCGCGCGCGCGCAAGTGATACTGTCCCTAAATGCGGGCAATGCGGGGATTCCACTTGGCAGATTGCGACATTGGCCGCTCTGCAACCGACCTGTCCGAACGCGGGCGCGATACCGGAATATGGCGGACTGTTCCAGATGTTCCTTATTTGTTCTATATAGCGGGCATGCCCGACGACGAATCAACCCTTCGCCCCAATCAGCGCCTTCGCGCTCGTGCCGCCGGGTCCAATGCGTCCGGCCGGTACGAACCGGTGCGCAGGGTCGTCGAGGATGATGGCTGGGATATCGACGAGGAAGAGGCGCTGGTGCGAACCGAAGTGACCATCGAACGCCCGCGCAGCGTGATCACCCGCAACACCTCGCCCGATATCGGGTTCGACCGTTCGATCAATCCGTACCGGGGGTGCGAACATGGCTGCATCTACTGTTTCGCCCGCCCCAGCCATGCCTATCTGGGGCTGTCACCGGGGCTCGATTTCGAAACCAAGCTGATCGCGCGCCCCGATGCGGCCAGGGTTTTGCGTCGGGAACTGTCGGCGGCGCGCTACCAGCCGAAGGTGATTGCCATCGGCACCAATACAGATCCCTACCAACCGATCGAGGCGCGGCACCGGGTGATGCGGCAGGTGCTGGAGGTTCTCGCAGAGTTCAACCACCCCGTGACGATCGTGACCAAGGGTGCGCTGATCGAGCGCGACGTGGATATCCTGGGGCCGATGGGGCAGGCGGGTCTGGCGCGGGTCGGGATATCCGTCACCTCGCTCGATCCGGCATTGTCACGGTTGATGGAGCCGCGCGCTCCGGTCCCGGTCCGGCGGCTGGCCGCGATCGGCCGGCTTCGCGATGCGGGTTGCCCGGTACGGGTAATGGTTGCCCCGGTCGTGCCGGCGCTCACCGATCACGAGTTGGAGGCGATCCTGTCTGCGGCGAAAGAGCATGGCGCGGTGGCGGCAAGCTGGATCATGCTGCGACTGCCGCTGGAGGTCAGCCCGCTGTTCCGCGACTGGCTGGAAACGCATTACCGCGACCGTGCGGCACGAATTATGGCGCGGGTGCGCGAGATGCATGGCGGGCAGGACTATGCCGCCGAATGGGGCAAGCGGATGCGCGGCGAGGGGCACTACGCGACGCTGATTGCGCGACGCTACGAGGTGGCTGTCAAGCGGTTGAAGTTGATGCAGGACCTGCCGCCGCTGCGCACCGATCTTTTCGCGGTTCCGGGTCGCGGACGGCAGTTGTCGCTGTTCTGATCAGGCCCGGCGGCGGCGCCGGCCGCGTTCGGGGCGCTCGGGTGCGGTGTCGTCGCCGGTGCCGTCACCGGCGGATGAGAAGCCGCCAAGCGCCTCGGTGATCTGATCCAGCGAGGGGCGGGGGCCTGGATCACGGGTTTCCAGCGCCTCGCGCATCCGGCGCAGATGCTCGGCCGTCGTGCCGCAACAGCCGCCGATGATCCTGGCGCCGCAGTCGCGGGCCAGCACGGCATAGTCGGCCATCAGCTCTGGTGTGCCGTCATAGTGGATGTGGCCGTCGACATATTTCGGAATGCCGGCATTGCCCTTGGCGATGATCGGACGCTCTGACCCCTGGGCGACGAAACCAAGCACGGTCCGCAAGAGATCGGATGCTCCGACGCCGCAATTCGCGCCGAAAGCGAGTGGCGGATGTTTCAGCTTCTCGACCATCGTGACCATATCGGCCGAGGTGATCCCCATCATCGTGCGGCCGGCAGTGTCAAAGCTCATCGTGCCGCACCAGGGCATTCCCGCCAGAGATGCAGCCTCACCGGCGGCCTTGTATTCTTCGGCGGCAGAAATCGTCTCGACCCACAGTACATCGGCGCCGCCGGCCTTCAGCCCCTCGGCCTGTTCGTGGAACATCTCGACAGCGCGCGCGTAGGTAAGCGCGCCCATTGGTTCCATGATCTCTCCGGTCGGACCGATGGAGCCTGCGACAACCACCTTGCGACCGGCCTTGTCGGCGACCTCGCGGCCGATCTCGGCAGCAATCTGGTTGAGTTCGAGGACCCGGCGCTCAGCGCCATGCAGTTTCAGGCGCGAGGCATTGCCACCGAACGTATTGGTGAGAAACAGGTCGCTGCCCGCATCGACCGCACCCTGATAGAGCGATGTGATGCGATCCCGATGCTCTATATTCCACATTTCCGGGGCATCGCCCGATGACAATCCCATGTTGAACAGCGTGGTTCCTGTCGCGCCATCGGCCAGCAGCCAGTCGCGGGTGGCAAGAAGATCAGACAGAAGATCGGACATGGTGCTGGGCTTTCGCTGCAACTGCTGGGGCCTGTCGTGGCATCAGCCTCGTTTTCAGGCGGCTGATGCCACGAAATGCACTGTGACGCAAATGCATAAACCTCATGATCATCGTGAGGTCGGGGCGTCATCGACGTTTCGGACCGCTGATCGACCGGGCGATCCAAACCGGATCCGGCGCAAGGCCGAACCGCGTTGATGCTGCGGCGTAATGCGGGTCCCGGCGGGGCGCGAAACCGGATTCGAGCCGGCGCGGTCCGGCCGCGACCGATCCGGTCGGTCGCAGGCAGGCGGCCTAGAGCTCTTCCATCAGCTGCGCCTTGGCCCGAGCCATCATCTCGGCCATCTGTCTGCGGATCGTGGCCTCATCGGCCTTGTCGCCCAGATCGCCGGAAACCTTGCGGTAGACATCCTCGTCGCCGGCCTCTTCGAAATCGGCCTTGACCACTTCCACGGCATAGGCCGCAGCATCGTCACCTGTCTTGCCCAACAATTCTGCCGCCCAGAGACCCAGCAGGCGATTGCGCCGCGCTTCGGCCCTGAACTGCATTTCCGCATCATGGGCAAATTTGTTTTCGAACGCGTTTTCGCGGTCATCGAAAGTGGTCATGTCGGTCCTTCCGGGCTGAAATCTCTCATCATAGATATGCCCTCTGAGGCGCTTCGCTGCAAGGGGCAGAGGCGTTCTTGCGGCAGGTCACATCATCGCATATACGAGCGGCCAAACGGTGCGCTGCCTTTGGCGTGTGCCCAGATTGATCGGAGATCCCATGGCGCGGCGCAAGAAGGTTTACGAGGGCAAGGCCAAAATCATGTATGAAGGCCCCGAGCCGGGAACGCTGGTGCAGTACTTCAAGGACGACGCGACGGCCTTCAACGCCGAGAAGCGCGCGACGATCGAGGGCAAGGGCGTGCTGAACAACCGACTGAGCGAGTTCTTCATGACCGGGCTGAACGCCATCGGAGTGCCGACTCATTTCATCAAGCGGCTCAACATGCGCGAGCAACTGATCCGTCAGGTCGAGATCATTCCGCTGGAAGTGATCGTGCGCAACTTCGCCGCCGGCTCGATGGCGAAACGCCTTGGAATGGATGAGGGCACCGCCCTTCCTCGCCCGATCATCGAATTTTCCTACAAGGATGATGCGCTTGGCGATCCGCTGGTGCCCGAGGAATACATCATCGCCTTCGGCTGGGCCAGCCAGCAGGATCTTGATGACATTGTCGCGCTTGCGTTGCGGGTCAACGACTTCATGTCGGGTGTGATGTTTGGCGTCGGTATCAAACTGGTGGATTTCAAGATCGAGATCGGCCGGATCTGGGATGGCGAATTCATGCGCCTTGTCGTGGCCGACGAGATCAGCCCCGACAGTTGCCGCTTGTGGGATATCGAAACCGGCGCCCATCTGGACAAGGACGTGTTCCGGCGCGATCTGGGCAACCTGACCGACGCCTATACCGAAGTCGCGCGGCGGTTGGGCGTCATGCCGACGAATGTCACTCACACGCCGAAGCCGACACTGATCAATTGACCTGAGCGCCCGGCCGAGGGTTTGGGATATGGATATTTGAGGGAAGAAGAAATGAAGGCACATGTCCATGTCATGCTGAAGCCGGGCGTTCTGGACCCGCAGGGCGAGGCGGTGCGTCATGCGCTGGGGGCGCTGGGCTTTGACGGTGTGACCGGCGTGCGGCAAGGCAAGGTGATCGAGCTGGATCTGGCCGAGACCGACAAAGCGAAGGCCGAGGCCTCGGTCCGCAAGATGTGTGAAAAGCTTCTGGCCAATACCGTGATCGAAAGCTACCGGGTGGAGATTATCTGATGCACGCCGGCGTCATCGTTTTCCCGGGCTCGAATTGCGACCGCGACCTTGCGGTCGCGTTCCGGCAGGCTGGCGCAGAGGTCAGCATGATCTGGCACAAGGATACCAGTCTGCCCGGCGGGCTCGACGTGATCGGCATTCCGGGCGGCTTCTCGTTTGGCGACTATCTGCGCTGCGGCGCCATTGCCGCCCGCTCGCCGGTGAGCCGTGCGGTGGTCGAGCACGCAAATCGCGGCGGTTACGTCATCGGCATTTGCAACGGGTTTCAGGTGCTGACCGAAACCGGGCTGCTTCCGGGGGTGCTGATGCGCAATGCCGGACTCAAATTCACTTGCAAGACCGTCGGGTTGACCGTTTCGACGACTGACAGCGCTTTCACCTCTGGCTATCAGACCGGCCAGTTGGTGCATTACCCGATCGCCCATCACGACGGCAACTACACCGCCGATGACGAACTGGTGGCGCGCTTGAATGGTGAGGACCGGGTGGCCTTCCGTTATGCCGACAACCCGAACGGGTCCACTGACGGAATTGCCGGATTGCTGAGTGAAAACCGCCGGGTTCTGGGCCTGATGCCGCATCCCGAGCGGGCGGTGGAGGCGGTGCATGGCAGTACCGACGGAACGGCGCTTTTCAGCGCACTGGCCTCGGTCATGGCGCCAGCCTGATCCGGCGCTTGAGCATGCACTGACGCGGGCGTAGGCTGTGACCATGGCCAGCGACATCAACCTGCAAGGCACAGCAATAAGACCGGCCATGTCCTGGCGCGGTCGGTTGGCGGTGCTGGCGATCACCGTGCTTGGCATAGCGGTTGTGTGGTACACCAATCAGTGGTTGACCGAACGCTTCACGGAATCGACGCGGAACCGGGCCGAAGTGCGTCAGGCGCTGTATTCAGGAAACCTGCTGTCGGAGTTGCAGCGCAACTCGGTGGTGCCGCTGTTGCTGTCGCGGGATCCCGAGTTGATCAACGCGTTGAATTTCGACGACTACACGCAAGCCTCTCAACGGTTGATCTCTTACGTTCAGGAAATCGGAGCCGCAGCGTTGATGTTGCTGGACGATACCGGGCGTGTGGTCGGCGCGACCGATCGCAGCCGTATCGGTGGCAATCACCGGACCGATGCCTATTTCGTCGACGCGCAACGCTCTGCCGATACCGTTTTCACAATCTTCCGCACCCAAAGCGGGGCGTTCAACTTCTACTACAGCCGCAAGATCCAAGACAACGGCATCATGATCGGCGCCATCGTGGTCGAGGTCGATCTGCGGAAATTCGAGCAGAGCTGGGCCGGGATATCTGACGCGGTTTTCGTGACCGATAGCGAAGGGCAGATCATCCTGTCGACCGAGCCGCGCTGGCGCGGACTCGACGAAGCGGGCGCCCTCTCGGTGCAATCGGCGCCCTCGGCGATCGAGCGGGCGATCCGTGCAACGACGGACTGGACTGCCTTGCCGCCCGACGCCTATCTGAAAGGCGAGGCGGTGATGCGGACCGAAAACCGGATCCCGTTCCGGGGCTGGCGGATGACCTCGTTCACGACCTATGCCTCGGTCCGGGAACGGGTGAATGGCGTGCTCGCGCTGGAGATCATGGGCTTCGCGCTTTTGCTGGCGGGGGCGTTCTATATGGCGGGCAGGCGCGCGCGGGCGCGCTCGATGTTCTTTCAGCAGGAATCGGCGGAACTTCGCCAGTTGAACGACGCCCTGCAGCGGGAAATAGCCGAGCGCGAGAGGGCCGAGAAGAACCTGGAAGTGGCCGAACAGACGTTGGCGCAGTCCTCGAAACTGGCGGCGCTTGGCGAAATGTCGGCTGCCGTCAGCCACGAGTTGAACCAGCCGCTGGCCGCGATGAAGACATACCTGGCCGGTGCCAAACTGCTGTTGCATCGCAAACGGCCGGAAGAGGCCCTGTCATCATTCCAGCGGATCGACGATCTCATCGAGCGAATGGGTGCGATCACGCGGCAGCTCAAGAGCTACGCGCGCAAGGGCGGGGATGCCTTCGAACCCATTGATATCAGGGAGTCCCTGTCCTCTGCACTGTCAATGATGGAGCCGCAGTTGAAGGAAGGCAACATCCGGATAAACCGCTCGGTGCCGCGCCACCCGGTGTGGGTGCTGGCTGACAGAGTGCGCCTGGAACAGGTGATCATCAACCTTCTGCGCAACGCATTCGATGCCACGAAGCGGGTCCGGGAACCGGCGATCGAGATTCTTGTTTCGGGCGGAAGTTCGGCAATCATCACGGTGCGCGACAACGGTCCCGGCATCGAAGATTTGGACAATCTCTTCGAGCCGTTCTACACTACGAAGGCACCAGGAGACGGGGTCGGGTTGGGGCTTGCCATTTCCTCGGGGATTGTGAACGACCTTGGCGGACGGCTGACCGCGCGAAACGGTCGCTCTGGGGGGGCTGTATTTGAAGTGCGTCTGCCCATATTGGACAAAGAAATTGAAGCAGCCGAGTAGGGTGACCCATGGCCAGTGCTATGAAAATTGCGATCGTCGATGACGAGAAGGACATGCGGCAGTCGATCAGCCAATGGCTGGCCCTGTCCGGATTCGAAACCGAGACCTTCGCCAGCGCCGAGGATGCGCTGAAGAGCGTCGGCACGGATTATCCCGGCGTCGTGGTGTCAGACATCAAGATGCCCGGCATGGACGGGATGCAATTCTTGAAGAAGCTGATGAGCGTCGACAGTGCATTGCCGGTCATCATGATCACCGGCCACGGCGATGTGCCGATGGCGGTTGAGGCAATGCGGATCGGGGCGTTCAACTTTCTTGAGAAGCCGTTCAATCCGGACAAGATGACCGAACTGGCCAAGAAGGCGACGGTGAACCGGCGGCTGACGCTGGACAGTCGCGCCTTGCGGCGCGAATTGTCGGATGGCTCGACGCTGATGAAGAAGCTCATCGGCACGTCACCGGTGATGGAGCGGCTGCGCGAGGACATCCTCGACCTCGGTCAGGCCGATGGTCACGTGCTGATCGACGGTGAAACCGGCACCGGCAAAACCCTGGTGGCGCACGCACTGCACGCGGTGGGGGCGAAGGCGGGCAGAAAGTTCGTTCTGGTTTCTTGCGCGGCCTTCGATGAGGAGTCGCTTGGCAAGAAGATATTCGGCCCGGTCGACCAGGGCGGCGGACTGCCCCTGGTCGAGGAAGCGCGCGGCGGCACCCTGGTGCTGGAGGATATCGAAGCGCTCAGCCAGGCGCTGCAGGCGAAGCTTCTGATGTGGATCAATGAACAGGGCGTACCGGCAGAGACCCGGCTGGTCGCCATTTCCAACCTGCAGGAGCAGGGCAAGACCAGCGAAGATGTGTTGCGACCGGATCTGTTCTACAGGCTCGCTGCAATGAAGATCACGATTCCGCCGCTGCGTCAGCGTGGCGAGGACATTCTGGTTCTCTTCACCCGGTTTTCCGAGCAGTTCGCCGAGGAATATGGCTGCGACGCGCCGGTCGTGTCGGCACAAGAAGCCGCGCAACTGCTGCAGGCGCCGTGGCCGGGCAACATCCGTCAACTGATCAACATAGCAGAGCGGGCGGTGCTTCAGAACCGGCGCGGATCGGGGTCCATCGCCTCGCTTCTGATGGCCGAGGATGAAGATGCCGAGGCATCGATGACCACCGAGGGCAAACCGCTGAAGGAATATGTCGAGGCGTTCGAACGGATGCTGATCGACAACACGATGCGGCGCCACAAGGGGTCCATCGCCGCGGTGATGGAGGAACTGTGCCTGCCGCGCCGGACACTGAATGAGAAAATGGCCAAGTACGGCTTGCAGCGGTCCGACTACCTGTAGTGGTTGGTTAACCATTTTCATCATTGTATTCTGCGCGGCAAAACCGTTATGGTTGCCATAACGGGTCGGATCACACCTTGAATCGCCCGGATGAGTTTCGCTGACTTCTGACTCTACGCAGGCATGTTGGCCGCGGCAGGACGGAATCAGTCCGAGAAGGTCGAAAGGCCAACAGTTTGTCCGTGATGCCGATGGCGCACCGGGCCATGAATGGGGGCGGTTTTCGTCCCGGAGAAGAAACGCGATGAGGCGCGCTGAAGTTTCGACAGGGCAGGCAGGGGCCGATATGGTCCACCTGATATCTGTCGTTGTGCCCGAACTCGCCACAACAAGACACCACCCACAAAGGCTGCGTCCGCCAGGGCGGCGGTCTTTCTTGGGGTGCAGAAAGACAGAATGGCAAAGAAGATGCTTATCGATGCCACCCACGCGGAAGAGACCCGCGTTGTGGTGGTCGACGGAAACAAGGTTGAGGAATTCGACTTTGAATCCGAAAACAAACGCCAGCTTGCTGGCAATATCTATCTAGCAAAAGTCACGCGGGTCGAACCGTCGCTTCAGGCCGCCTTCATAGATTACGGCGGCAACCGGCATGGATTCCTAGCGTTTTCCGAGATTCACCCGGATTACTACCAGATCCCGATCGCAGACCGCGAAGCGTTGCTGGCCGAGGAACAGGCCTTTGCCGCCGAGCAGGAGGCTGAAGAGGAACAACGCTCGAAATCCTCTTCCCGGTCGCGCTCTCGCGGCCGGTCCCGGTCGAGGGCCGAAAAGACCGGTGCCGACGATGCCGTGACCTCCACAACGGCCGGGATTTCCGGCATGGATGTGGTCGAACTGGATGGCGGGGACGATGTGCCGTTCGAAGAAGGCACCTCGCCGGCGTTTTTCGTGCAGGAAACCCCGGTTGAGACCCCGGCGGCGGCTGAAGATGAAACCGCCGAGGATGATACCGCCTCGGACTACGACGATGACAATTCGCAAGATGCCGACTCGCGAAACGGCGGCGATCCCGCGGACGACATCGAATCAGTTGCAGACGAGGATGTGACCGAGGAAATTCGCCAGCCGCGCAAACCGCGGCCGCGCAAGTACAAGATCCAGGAAGTGATCAAGGTTCGCCAGATCCTTCTGGTACAGGTGGTCAAGGAAGAGCGCGGCAACAAGGGCGCGGCGCTGACGACATATCTGTCGCTGGCAGGCCGTTACTGCGTGCTGATGCCCAATACCGCGCGCGGCGGTGGCATATCCCGGAAGATTACCAACGCACAGGATCGCAAGAAACTCAAAGAGATAGCGAACGAAATTGAGGTGCCGCAGGGGGCCGGGCTGATCATCCGCACCGCCGGGTCGCAGCGCACCAAGACCGAGATCAAACGAGATTACGAGTATCTGCAGCGCCTGTGGGAGCAGATCCGCGAGCTGACGCTGAAAAGCATCGCGCCCGCCAAGATCTACGAGGAAGGCGACCTGATCAAACGCTCGATCCGCGATCTCTATAACAAGGATATCGACGAGGTCTTCGTCGAGGGCGAGGGCGGCTATCGAACCGCCAAGGACTTCATGAAGATGATCATGCCGTCCCACGCCAAGAACGTGAAGCATTACACAGACCCGATGCCGCTGTTCGCGCGCTACCAGGTCGAAAGCTACCTGTCCTCGATGTTCAACCCGACTGTGCAGCTGAAGTCCGGCGGGTATATCGTGATCGGCGTGACCGAAGCATTGGTGGCGATTGATGTGAACTCTGGCCGGGCGACGAAGGAAGGCTCGATCGAGGAAACAGCGCTGAAGACCAACCTTGAAGCCGCCGAGGAAGTGGCGCGGCAACTCAGGCTGCGCGACCTTGCCGGCCTGATCGTGATCGACTTCATCGACATGGAAGAGCGGCGTAACAATGCCGCCGTCGAAAAGCGGTTCAAGGACAAGCTCAAGACCGATCGGGCGCGGATACAGATCGGGCGAATTTCCGGGTTCGGTCTGATGGAGATGTCTCGCCAGCGTCTGCGCCCCGGCATGATCGAGGCCACGACCGCGCCCTGTCATCATTGCCACGGCACCGGGCTGGTGCGGTCGGACGACAACCTTGCCCTGAACATCCTTCGCCAGTTGGAAGAAGAGGGCGTGCGCCGCCGTACCCGCGAGGTGTTGTTGAAAGCGCCCGTCGGGATCTGCAATTTCCTGGTGAACAACAAGCGAGAGCATATCGCCCAGATCGAGGCGCGCTATGGCATGTCGGTCCGGATCGAAGCCGATCCTTTCCTGATCTCGCCGGATTTCGCTATCGAGAAGTTCAAGACCGCGACGCGGATCGTTCCGGAGGCGATGGCGCCGGTCGTGTCTGTTGATGCCTCGCTGATGCAGGATATCGACGAGGAAGTCGAAGAAGAGGATGTGTCGTCGTCTGATACGCCGGTTGAATCGGTCGAGGATGACGGTCAGCAGCCCAAGAAGAAGCGCCGCCGGCGGCGGCGGCGGAAATCCTCGAACGGGCAGAACGGCGAGGGGCGCGAGCCTTCGGGCGGCGACCGCGATGATCAGGGCGGCGCGCAATCGGAAGAGATCGCCGCAAGCGCCGAGTCGGCAGAGGCGCCAGCCGCAACGCAAGCGGCTGAAGAAAAGCCCAAGCGGAGAACCCCGGTTCGCACGCGCTCTTCCCGGTCGAAGAAACCGGATGCCGAGGCAGAGACTGTGACCGGCACCGCCGACCTGACGGAAGCGGCGCCCGGCGAAAAGCCGGTTGCAGCCGAGGAGACGCCGAAGAAAGCGACTCGAACCCGCAAATCTCCGGCAAAGCCAAAATCCCCGGCAAAGCCGAAGGCGAAAACCAAGGCTGAAGAGGCTGAGCCCGTCGCCGCCGATCCGGTGGTTGCCGCCGAGGCCCCGATTGCCGCAGAGGCACCGGTTGCCGACGACGTGCCCGCCAAGCCGAAGCCGGCTTCGCGAGCAAAGCCCAAGGCGCGCCCCGAACCCGACAAGGAACCGGCGATGGCGGAGCCCGAAAACGACAAGCCCAAGAAAAAGGGCTGGTGGTCACTGGGGCGCTGATCACACAGGCCACGCACTCTGCGACATCTGAATGCCGGGCCACGTGCCCGGCATCATTTTTTGCGGATATAGTAGTGCCGCTGGCCATTCAGCATTTCGACATGGATCAACTGATGCCCCGCCTCGGAGCAGAAATGCGGCACGTCGACTACGGCGGCGGGATCGTCCGCCTGCAACCGCAGGACCTGGCCCGAGGCAAGCGCGGACAGCCGCTTGCGCGCTTTCAGCACCGGCAGCGGGCAGAGAAGTCCGATTGCATCAAGATCGTGATCGAAAGTCATGGTGGCATGGGGTAGGGCGGATGTTTCACCTTGTCCACCAAGATGTGACGTTGCGTGCAGGTGACGCGGCTCGATAAGCGGGATATGGGGGGATCATGTTCGGAATAGAGATCATTGATGCAAGCCTGCTGCCCGCGATGTTCGTCGCGCTGTT
Source organism: Brevirhabdus sp. (assembly GCA_024637315.1). Taxonomy (GTDB): domain Bacteria; phylum Pseudomonadota; class Alphaproteobacteria; order Rhodobacterales; family Rhodobacteraceae; genus JAHEAO01. Next base: position 8,701 of record JAGXFH010000032.1, on the reverse strand, counting down.
GGCAGGGCTGTTGTCGTTCCTCAGCCCTTGCGTGCTGCCCATCGTTCCGCCCTATCTGGCTTATATGAGCGGCATCACGATGACCGAGATGGCAGACCGGGAGAGGCCCGGCAACCGCGCGATCCTGCCGGCGCTGTTCTTCGTTCTGGGGCTTTCGACGGTTTTCCTGTTCCTTGGATTCACGGCCTCGGCCTTCGGGGCCTTCTTCCTGCAGAATTCGCAACTCTTCGCGACGTTCGCCGGCATTGTCGTGATGGTCTTCGGGGCACATTTCGTCGGGGTCTACCGGATACCGTTCCTTGACCGCGAGGCGCGGTTTGATGCGGGCGACCGCGGCGGCTCGGCGTTTGGCGCTTATCTTCTTGGGCTGGCTTTCGCCTTTGGCTGGACGCCCTGCATCGGCCCGCAGCTTGGCGCCATCCTGTCGCTGGCTGCGACCGAGGCCAATGTCACGCGCGGTACGGCGCTTCTGGCGGTCTATGCGCTGGGACTTGGCATTCCGTTTCTGCTGGTCGCGGCGTTCTTTCCGCGCCTCACGGGCCTGATGGGCTGGATGAAGCGGCATATGGAGCGGATCGAACGGATCATGGGGTTGCTCTTGTGGACGATCGGCCTGCTGATGCTGACTGGCGGATTCTCGGATTTCTCTTACTGGTTGCTGGAGGCTTTTCCCGCCCTGGCCACACTCGGCTAGGCTTATTTTTGCCTGAAAGCCGGTCTAGGCTTCACGATGAACGGGCGAGAGACGGGATGATCTGAATGGGTGACGCAAGACCGGTAAGATCGCGACGGGTTTTCTACATTCCCGGCTATGACCCTTTTCCGCCGCGCCGCTATCGCGAGCTTTATCGCAAGGAAAGCGAGGATCAGGCCGAAATGTCCGGCTACGAGCTGGAATTGCAGGGCCGGCCCGGTGGCGAGAATTACGGCTGGACGGTTACGGCCGAGATCGAAGGCGCACAGGTCCATTCGGAATTCGACGTCCTGGTGTGGTCCGATATCGTGCGCGATTCGATGGAGGCCGGAATTGTCGGCACCTACTGGCAAATGGTCAGGACGGCCTGGCTTTACATCTCCAGCGGGGCGTTGCGGCATCTGATGCTGCTGCGCAAGGGGCCGGTCCTGGCGGCCCTCTATCCGGTGATCATGTTGTTGGCGCAGCTCATTTTCGCGATCATTGCCTTCCGGCTGGTCAGCGGGCTGATCACCTTGGCGGCAGCTTCGGTGCTGCCGGCCGGCTGGCTCGCGGCGATTGGGCCCGCGCTTTCGGCTTTGGCCGTCGTGGCTGGCCTGGCGGCCGGGACCGGGCTTCTGATCTGGTTCAGGCGGCAGGACGGAAAGCTCTACGCTTACTACCTGATGCATGATTTCGCCTTTTCGGCACAGCGCGGCGGTGCCAATCCGCCTGCGCTCGAGGACCGGATGAAGTTGTTCGGTGATCAGATTGCCACGGCACTCGCCAGTGATGTCGATGAAGTTCTGGTCGTTGGCCACTCCTCTGGCGCGCATTTGGCGGTCTCGATCCTTGCCGATCTGATCCGCGACGGACGGGTGCCGCCCACCGGTCCGAGACTGTCCTTTCTGTCTCTGGGGCAGGTGATCCCGATGGTCTCTTTTCTGCCCAAGGCATATCGGCTGCGCGCCGATCTGCATGACTTGTCGCAATCGGGCAGCGTGACATGGGTCGACGTGACGGCACCCGGCGACGGCTGCTCGTTCGCGCTTTGCGATCCGGTCGCGGTGACGGGTGTCGCGACGGAAGAGCAGAAATGGCCGCTGGTGATCTCTGCCGCCTTTAGCAAAACACTGAGCAATCGACGCTGGCGCGCGTTGCGTTGGAGGTTCTTTCGGCTGCATTTCCAGTATCTCTGCGCCTTCGACGATGCCGACGATTACGACTATTTCCGGATCACCGCAGGCCCCAAGTCGTTGGCCGAGCGTTTTGCCGAGCGGGCGCCGTCAAAAAGCCGGATTGACGTGGCGGCCTCGCCTCATACATCCATGGCGGTATGACACCACCGAAACCTGCTGCGCGTCCCGACAGGGTCTCTCTCTGGCGCTACCTGCGTCTTTTCCGGCGCGATATCCTGTCGGCGCAGCCAGCGCGGCTGTACCGCGCCTGGATGGCAGAGTTCCGGACACCGTTCTTCCGATCCTACCTGATCAATCAGCCGGACCTGATCCGCGAGGTGCTGCGCGCCCGGCCGATGGATTTCCCCAAGTCCGACCGCATCGCAGAGGGGTTGCGGCCGCTGTTGGGGCAGTCAGTGTTCCTGACCAATGGCGAGATCTGGAAGCGCCAGCGCCGGATCATTGACCCGGCCTTCGAAGGCGGGAGGCTGCGCGATACGTTTCCGGCGATGCTGGCGGCAGGGCAGGCGGCCGTGGCGCGTCTGGAGGGTGCCGGGGACATGGTCGAGATCGAGGCGGAGACCAGCCATGCGGCGGCGGATGTGATCTTTCGCACGCTCTTTTCCATCCCGATCTCGGACGATATTGCCCGGCAGGTCTTTTCCCGCTTTCGCGACTACCAGCGCAGCCAGCCGATTCTGAACCTTGCCGCCCTCGTGCCGCTGCCCCGCTGGCTGCCGCGGTTTCACGCCCGCCGGGCTCGAGACGCGGCGCATGACATCCGCCGCCTGATCCGCCGGCTGACCGCAGACCGGATGGCGCTGATCCGGGCCGGCGCTGCCCCAGATGATCTGGCGACGAAAATCATGACCACTGCCGATCCCAAGACCGGCGAGCGGTTCAGCACGGAAGAGATGGTCGATCAGGTGGCGATCTTCTTTCTGGCCGGGCACGAGACCAGTGCCTCGGCTTTGGCCTGGGCGCTCTATCTGCTGGCGACCCATCCGGCGGCGCAGTCCCGCGTGGCGGCCGAGGGGGTGGCCCTGGGCGAGACACCGGATTTCGGCGATCTGTCACAGCTTGGCTTCACCCGCGATGTCTTTCGAGAGGCGCTCAGGCTGTATCCGCCGGTGCCGATGATGGTCCGGGAGACGACGCGGAGCGAACGCTTTCGCGATCGCGATCTGCCGAAGGGCGCGCAGGTGGTGATCAGCCCGTGGCACCTGCATCGGCACGAGCGGATATGGGATCGGCCGGATACGTTCGATCCTGACAGATATGGCACCGCGGCCGGCAAGACCTGCCTGCGCGACGCCTATCTGCCGTTTTCGGCCGGCGCGCGGGTTTGCCCCGGGGCGGGGTTCGCAATGATCGAGGGGCCGCTTCTGCTGGCGCTGCTGGTCCGGGCGTTCGAGTTTCTGCCTGCCGACGCCACGCCGCCAGTTCCGATCGCCCATCTGACGGTAAGATCGGGCGGCGGAATATGGCTCATGCCCAGAAAAAGAACTTGATTCGCCCTATTCAAGAGGAGGCGCGGATTAATACCAAGGGTTGTGACCCCACGTCATTTGTTAGAGCATCTGGTGAGCGTTTTCCCTTAAAGGTCTGAAATAAATAGATTATGAGAATCGGCAAATAAATCACGGGTTGTTTTTTGTTAACTATTCCCCGGATTTCCTCTTCAATGATTCGCTATTCTTATGTAGGAAATGAATGAAGATCCTTGGGGGATTTTATATCTTGGACTATGCAACAAACGAAAACCAGCCTGCCTTTCCGGACGAGCCGGTCGCAAAGCCATTCCTTCGGATTGCGTTTCCCGTGTGGCGGATGCCAAGAACGCGCAAGCAAGCCGGCGAAGAGGATAGGGGTGTGACGCGGGACGAGATCTCGTCGATTTTCGGCACAGAGCTGGTCTCGCGGCGTGTTTCCAAACTGAATCTGACGGAAAGCGAGCGCAATCAGTTGGATGTGAACGAGAAACTGCGCAGCGCGCTGAATTCCCACTAGAAACGGCCGGGCGGCAACTGCGCCTGATAGTGGCGCAGGACAAACAACCGGATGGCCGTGGCCAGTCCGGCCTCGGTGCCCCGTTGTTCATCTATTTCCGCTGCAAGGTCGTTGATCGCCCGGCCCTGTGACTGGGCGATTTCACGAAAGGCCCGCCAGAACGCATCTTCCAGCGAGACGCTCGTGCGGTGGCCCCGCAGTGTAAGCGAGCGCTTGACGGGCCTGTCGTTCATTCCTCGTCTTCAGCCTTGTGATGATCAAGATGCCGTGCCGCGCGCTGGCTACGGGCTGCCGCAAGGACCTTTTCGGCCTTGGACAGCCCGTGTTTTGCGGCGTTTTGATTTCCGAGCGCGCGCGCTTCCGCCAGCGCGCGTTCCTTGCGGGCGCGATTGAAGTTGATCGGGGCGGTCAAGAATTCGGGCCGATCATGTTTTCGGGGCGGACGACCTGTTCGAAGGTCTCCGCATCGACGAAGCCCAGCTTGACGGCCTCTTCCTTCAGCGTGGTGCCGTTCTTGTGGGCGGTCTTGGCGACCGTGGTGGCGTTGTCATAGCCGATCGTCGGTGCCAGCGCCGTGACCAGCATCAGGCTTTCTCGCATCAGCTTTTCGATCCGGTCGGTGTCGGCGCGGATGCCGACCACGCAATTGTCGGTGAATGCGCTGCTGGCATCCCCCAGAAGCTGCATGCTCTGCAGGACATTATAGGCCATCATCGGTTTGTAGACGTTCAGTTCGAAATGACCCTGCGATCCGGCGAAGCCGACGGCGGCATCGTTGCCGAAGACATGGGCGCAGACCTGGGTCAGGGCCTCGCACTGGGTCGGGTTCACCTTGCCGGGCATGATCGAGGAACCGGGCTCGTTCTCGGGCAGTATCAGTTCGCCGAGACCGCAGCGTGGGCCAGAGCCTAACAGCCGGATATCATTTGCAATCTTGAACAGGCTTGCCGCCACGGTCTTGGTGGCGCCGGATATTTCGACCAACGCGTCATGCGCGGCCAAAGCCTCGAACTTGTTCGGGGCGGTGACGAAGGGCAGGTCGGTGATCTCGGCGATTTCCTTGGCGACCGCACCGCTCCACCCCTTGCGGGTGTTCAGGCCGGTGCCGACGGCGGTTCCGCCTTGCGCCAGTTCATAGATCCGGGGCAAGGCACCCTTGATGCGCTCGATCCCCATGGCGACCTGATGGGCATAGCCAGAGAATTCCTGGGCCAGTGTCAGCGGCGTCGCGTCCATCGTGTGGGTGCGGCCGATCTTGATGATGTCCTTGAATTCCTTGACCTTGGCTTCCAGAGCGAAATGCAGCTTGGCAAGGCCCGGCAGCAGCACGTCATGCGCGGTTGTCGCGACCGCGATATGCATCGCCGTCGGGAACGTGTCATTCGAGGATTGGCCCATGTTCACATGGTCGTTCGGATGCACCGGATCCTTGGAGCCGATGGTGCCGCCAAGGATCTCGATCGCGCGGTTCGAGATCACCTCGTTGGCATTCATGTTGGACTGGGTGCCGGATCCAGTTTGCCACACGACCAACGGAAAGTTATCATCGAACTTGCCAGCGACCACCTCTGACGCGGCCTGGATGATTGCATCGGCCTTTTCGGCCTCAAGTGTCCCGTAACCCTTGTTCAGCCTTGCGCAGGCCTGCTTGATCACGCCCAGGCCGCGTACGATCGCGATGGGCTGTCTTTCCCAGCCGATTGGGAAATTCTGGATAGAGCGCTGGGTCTGGGCGCCCCAGTACTTGTCGGCGGGAACCTCCAGCGGGCCAAAGCTGTCAGATTCGGTGCGTGTCTTGGTCATGGGTGGTCTCCAGCGGGCTTGTTCGAGGTCTTCTTACCGGCTGACAAGGAAACTGCAATGCGTCAATAAAGAGGAAGAACTTCGAAAAATATCCGCCCTGCCTATAGGGATTACGTATTGGCCTGATGTTTTTCGGGGGGCGTCCTTGCAGGTTTACTTGCGGAAACTGTCAAGCCGCACGACTTCGGCATCGGCCTTCTTGCCGTCCTCTGCGGGCGCATCCGCGCTGTCGTCGGATGTCTCCTCGACCGGATCGTCGTCGTCGGAATCCTGCGTCTCGAAGCGCAGGCCGAACTCGACCGATGGGTCAACGAAGGTCTTGATCGCATCGTAGGGGATGTAGAGCGCCTCTGGGCTGTCGCCGAAATTCAGGGTGATCGAGAACCCCTCATCGGTCACATCGAGGTCGGCGAACCAATGCTGCACCACCACGGTCATTTCCTCGGGATAGCGATCCGACAGCCAGTCGGCCAGTTCCACATCCGGATGCATCGTGTCGAAGGTGATGAAGAAGTGATGCTGCCCCGGCAGACCATCCTTTGCCACGCCTTCCAGGACCTGCTGGATGAGGCCGCGCATGGCGCGGTGCATCAGATTTCCATAGTCGATCGCACGGGACATAACCGTTCTTCCTGGCAGTTCATGGATTACAATAAGGGATTCGATGGCGAAGGGAAGGGCAGGCGGTGGATTGCCGTTTTCAGCCTGCCAATGACAGCAGGGCGCCGCCAAGCGCCGCGATGCCGAGCACGGCGGGCAGTCCGAAATGCCACCGGAAGAGCAGGAGGCCGGAGATCGCCGCCAGCGCCACGGCGGAAAGGTCGATGGAACCCGGATCGGGCCAGAGCAGGGCGAGCGGGCCGAGGGTCGTGACGCTGGTGCGGTCGAAAAACACGTGGAGCGCGAACCAGACCGAAAGGTTGAGGATGACGCCGACCACGGCGGCGGTGATCGAGGAGAGCGCCGAGGACAGCCGCGGCCGAGTCGCGATCCAATCGAGATAGGGCGCACCGGCGAAGATCCAGAGGAAACAGGGGCAGAACGTGACCCAAAGCGTCATCCCGGCCGCCAGCACCCCAAGACCGATGCCGCCTGCGCCGAAGCCCGCCAGGTAGCCGACAAACTCGGTCACCAGGATCAGCGGACCCGGTGTGGTTTCGGCAAGGCCGAGGCCATCGACCATTTCAGCGGTCGATAGCCAGCCCTTCTCGGCAACGACCTGTTGCGTCATGTAGGCCAGCACCGCATAGGCGCCGCCGAAGGTCACGACCGCGAGCTTCGAGAAGAACAGGCCGATCTCGGTCAGCCGCTCTGCCCCGAAGGCCAGGGCGACGCCGACCGGCGCCCACCAGACTGCCGCCCACAGGGTGACGGTGCGCAAGGTGTTGGCGCGTACAGGCGGCGCCTCGGCGCCGGTCGTCGGGGCATTGCCTGTTGCGAAGCCCCAGATCGCCGCGGCGAGGATGATCAGCGGGAACGGGACGGCGAAAAAGTAGATGCCGACAAAGGCGAGGGCTGCGACGATCCAGCGGTCGGTCGATTTCAGCGATTTCTTCGCGACCCTCAGAAGCGCCTCGATCACGATCATCACGACGGCGGCCTTGACGCCGAGAAACAGCGCCTGCACCAGCCCGACATTGCCCCAGGCGGCATAGGCCATCGCCAGCGCCAGCATCACCAGCGCGCCGGGAACGACGAAAAGCAACCCGGCCAGCAGCCCGCCGGGCACGCCGCGCAGCTTCCATCCGGCATAGGTGGCAAGCTGCATCGCTTCTGGTCCGGGCAGCAGCATGCAGAAGGACAGGGCGTGCAGGAATTGGTCTTCTGTCAGTAGCGGGCGGTCCTCGACCAGTTCGCGGTGCATGACGGCGATCTGCGCCGCCGGGCCGCCGAACGACATCAGGCCGATGCGCCCAAAAATCCGGGTCATCTCTGGCCAGCCTTGCACGGTCATGCGCGATCCGCCGGCCAGTGATGGCCTTCGTCAAAGCCGTCGCGGGCCCACCTGTAGAGGGCGTCGTAAAGGCCGAGGCCCGCCCTGAGCTGTTCGATATCGTCGCGGTACTGGCGTGACAGACCGACCGAGATCGCCAGCAGCCCGGCGGCTTCGGGGGCGAGGTCGTGGTTGTCGGTATCCGCCCCGCGGACGACGACCGACAGACGGTCCAGCGCCGCGCATCGCAGCCCGAACTCGTCGAGCATCGTGTCGAACGTGCAAAGCGGGCCGCGATGCGACCAGAACACGCCCTCGATATCGAACGGGGTGGCGTTGTAGCGCTCGGCGACGCCTTCCACCTCGGCGGGCGAAACGAAGAGGAACCGGGCTCCGGGATCAACGAAACGGCGGATCAGCCAGGGGCAGGCGATACGGTCGATCTTGGGGCGGTGTCGGGTGACCCAAAGCGTGGCGCCATCGACCGGTTCGGGCAGGGCCGATGCGGGGATGCGCATGGTGTCCTTGGCGGCCCGCCAGCCATACATGCCACCTTGCAGGTATTCGGCTTGCAGTCCGTCGGCGCGAAGCCGCGCGACAAGGCCCTGAGACAGCTTGATGCCTTTCTGGCAGATGACAATGCAGTGGCGACCGTTCAGGCGCGCCTTGAGTCCGTCGATATCGGTGTGGGAGTGCCGGAACGCGCCGGGGATGAGGTGGGGATCCTCTGCGAAATCCGCGGCGATCGAGATATCGACGAGGGTCGGGCAATCGGGCGTTCCGATCAGGCGCAGCAGTTGCGGCACGGTGATTTCATTGGGGCCGGACATGGCGCATCCTTCCTGAGTTCAGGTTCGGGATGCGAAGCTCGGGCGTGTCGCCTCACGGGGTGTTCGCATTGACCCCATGGCCGATTGATGCCGGGTCGGGCAGGATTTGTCAAAGGCCATTAAGGGCGGTGCCCTAGAGCGTCGTCCAGATAATCTGAATCGAGAGGATTCCCATACATGCTGATTTGTGATTCACCATATTTGGAGGTGGATCATGGGCAAATCACTATCTTTGGACATTCGGGAACGGGTCGTGGCGTTGGTCAATGAAGGT
>JAGXFH010000031.1 GCA_024637315.1 Brevirhabdus sp. | reverse complement strand
CGCGATGGAGATTTTCCAGCCATTCGGCGTGGGCCAGTAGTAAAGGTCGATCGGTTTGGTCATCAAGGCCTCCTTGTCGGAGGCTAGGATGAGGCTTTCCGCGTGAAGGGCAAGGGGGGCAGCCCTGCCGGAGGTGACAAAAGCCGTGACCAGCGCCTATCGCCCGGGACGGGCAGCAGCGCTTTCAGAAGCGACATCGGCAGAGTCTCGGGTTGGCGCAGCAAATCGGAGTAAAGCCCGAACAATCCGGGCCGCAGATAGCCCGACCAGTGGCAGATCCTCCGCTGGGGTTCGGCGATGCGGTGGCCAAGTCCGACCAGTGCGATCCGGGTCGGCGTATGGTCGATCTGCAGATCAAGCCAGTTGCGCCGCGCCTCGGGCAACCCGGCCCCCAGCGCCCGCACGCCGCCAAGCGGCCGGATCAGCCGTTCCACCATGAGGTCGAAAAAATCGTTCTCGCGGCTGGTTATATTGATGATCTCGGCCCGGTACCCGCCCGCAGCGCCGAGGCATTGCAGGGCCGGAGCCTGAAACTCTGCCGCTGCCATCAGAATACAGCGTCCTGCAGCGCCCGCCGGGGATGCCGCGATGCCCGCCAGCGCGACCCGCGCGCCGAGGCTGTGCGCGACCAGATGAACCTTGCGGTCGGTGCGCTCGGCAACCCGTGCGATCACTTCGGCCAGGGCCGCCCCGGCCAGGTCCGCCTCGCGGTATGCCTGCCAGAACGTACCGCGTGCTTTCCAGCCGAACCCGATGCACAGCCCTTCATCGGCCCGGCCGCGTCCGAAGCCCAGATGGCGCGGCCAGGAGACTACGCCAAGTCGCGACTTGGGCTCCATCGACAAGATGTTTTCATGCGGATCGCGGCGCTGATCGAAAGGCGAGAACTTGTAGCCATGCACCAAGACGATGATCGGGGCTTTCGCGGGCAGAGCGGCGATATGCTGGTCAAGGGATTTGCCCAGTGTCGTGGTCCCGGACAGTACCGGGCGATCCCTCACCGCATTGATCTGCATCAGTGGCATGGCGACGCCTCCACAACATGTTGTGCCCGCCGATTACGCCAAACGTACGACGGAGATGTGAAAAAGCGGTTACAGGACCGTGACGATGACCGTGAAAAAGCCGTTAAGACGTGGCGACGAAGGTTGACCCGCCAAGGGAACGGGAGTATCGCAAGTGTCGTGGCGATTTGTTCTCCGGATTGCGGGCCACGTTAAACATGCCGCTAAAGAGGTCAGGGCCATTCGCCCCCATGCCTCTCTGGTCTGGGGGTTTTTGTTGCGTCGAAAGGGGCGCGAAGCATGGCTAAGAACTGGAACAAGCGGACGAAACTCGTCCATCACGGTGTGCGGCGCAGCCAGTATGGCGAGGTGTCCGAAGCAATATTTCTGACGCAGGGCTTCGTCTACGACAGTGCCGAGGCCGCCGAGGCGCGCTTTATCGAGGCCGGTGAGGATGAGTTCATCTATGCCCGTTACGGCAACCCCACCGTGCGCATGTTCGAGGATCGAATCGCAGCCCTCGAAGGCTGCGAGGATGCCTTTGCCACCGCCTCGGGCATGGCCGCCGTGAACGCCGCGCTTATGGCGCTGCTGAAGGCCGGTGACCACGTGGTCTCATCGCGCGCGCTCTTCGGTTCATGCCTTTATATCCTCGAAGAGGTGCTGACCCGCTTCGGGGTCGAGGTGACCTTCGTGGATGGAACCGATCTGGATCAATGGAAAACCGCAATAAAACCAGACACAAAGGTCGTGTTCCTCGAGTCAATTTCAAACCCCACGCTGGAAATCATTGATCTGAAAGCGGTTTGCGATCTTGCCCATGCCGTCGGGGCAAAAGTCGTGGTCGATAACGCCTTCGCCACGCCGATCTATTCGTACGCGATGACGTGCGGCGCCGATCTGGTGGTCTATTCCACTACCAAACATGTAGACGGTCAGGGCCGCTGCCTGGGCGGCGTGGTGCTGGGCACGCAGGAATTGATCCGCAAGTCAATCGAACCCTATCTGAAACATACCGGCGGCGCGATGAGTCCATTCAACGCCTGGGTAATGCTGAAATCGCTCGAAACCATGGATCTGCGGGTCCGCGCCCAGACAGCGACGGCGCAGCGGCTGGCCGAGGCGCTGGACGGCCACCCGAAGCTCGTGCGGGTCGCCTTCCCGCATCTGCCCGGTCACCCGCAATACAGGCTTGCGAAAGAGTTGATGGAAGAGGGAGGCACGGTGCTGGCCATCGATCTGAAGGGCGGCAAGGCTGCGGCATTCAAGCTATTGAATGCACTGGAAATATTTATCATCTCCAACAATTTTGCGGACGCCAAAAGCATCGTCACCCATCCGGCCACCACCACGCATCAGCGCCTGCCCGACGACCGGAAGGACGCCCTGGGCATTACCCCAGGCCTGATCCGCGTGTCGTGCGGTCTTGAACATGCCGACGACCTGATCTCAGACATGATGCAGGCACTTGACCAGGCCTGACCGCGACCTCAAATCTGGATCGGTGCTGGAGTATTGTTGGAATGAGCCTACATCTGTAGCCTGTAATCTGGAGGATGCGCGATGAACGTCAAACCCAAGGATCTGCAGCCGATCCCCGACCGGGACGCGGCCGAGCGTGCCCTCGACATCCTCAGATCCTGGGCCTCGACCGCGACGCCTACGGAAATAGCGACGCTCAACCCGATGATCTCGCGCCTGCTGCCAGGTCAGGAGTTGCAGAACTACCCCGCCCTCGCGCGCGCCTACCCAGAGGAATTCGAGGCCGATGACGCATACCGCGCCTCGCTGCCAGACCTGCAGAACGGGCCCGAAAGCCTGATCAAGGGCGCGCGGCGTCACATTCAGCATGTCGGCATCTCTAATTTCCGCCTGCCGATCCGGGTCCACACACGCGATGACGCCGACCTGACGCTCGAAACCTCGGTGACCGGCACTGTCAGCCTCGATGCCGGCAAGAAGGGCATCAACATGTCGCGGATCATGCGCAGCTTCTACAAGCACGCGCAGCGGACCTTCAGCTTCCAGGTCATCGAACACGCGCTCGACGCCTACAAATCCGACCTCGAAAGCTTTGATGCCCGGATCCAGATGCGGTTCTCATTTCCCAGCAAGGTGCAAAGCCTGCGCTCGGGCCTTGAGGGCTACCAGTATTACGACATCGCGCTTGAACTCGTCGAGCAGGCCGGCACCCGCAAGCAGATCATCCACCTTGATTACGTCTATTCTTCGACCTGCCCCTGTTCGCTGGAACTCTCCGAGCATGCCCGCCAATTCCGCTACCAACTGGCGACGCCGCATTCGCAACGTTCCGTGGCGCGGATTTCGGTCGAGACCGATACCACCCAACCTTGCCTCTGGTTCGAGGATCTGATCGAGATCTGCCGCAGCGCGGTGCCGACCGAGACACAGGTGATGGTCAAGCGAGAGGACGAGCAGGCCTTCGCCGAACTCAACGCCGCCCACCCGATCTTCGTCGAGGATGCGGCCCGGCTGTTCAGCGAAGCGTTGCAGAACGATCCCCGCGTTCGGGACTTCCGCATCATCGCCAGCCACCAGGAGAGCCTGCACAGCCACGACGCGGTCAGCATCCTGACCGAAGGCGAAACCTTCGCCGCCGAAAGCCTCGATCCGAAACTGTTCAACACGCTCTTTCATATCGGCTGATGCAACCATCGCCGGGAGGATTGCGGCGCAAGAGGATGTCCCGGCGACCGCCCGCCCTTCGTTTTGAAGTATCCTCGCCAGAGGCTTGACCCGATAGGGCTCGACGCAAGGCGGCGAGGCATCTCATGGTCAGCGCGTGCGCAATTTCACAAACCGCAACCGCTCTCTGCGCTTGACACCCCATCGCCCCCAAGCCAAGCCTTCGCTCATGTTCGACTTTCGCCCCGTGGGATATGTGATCGGCCTGCTCGTCGCCGCCCTGGGCGCAACGATGGTGTTCCCGTTGTTGGTCGATTTTGCGAATGGCAACGCGCATTGGCAGGTGTTTTTCGAGGCGGCGGTGATCACCGCCACTATCGGCGGTCTGATCGCGCTGGCCTGCGCCAACGGGGTCAAGGCGGGGCTGTCGATCCAGCAGACCTTCCTTCTGACCACTTCGGTCTGGGTCGCGCTGCCGCTGTTCGGCGCGATTCCGTTCGTTCTGGGGGCGACCGAGGCCCGCTTTGTCGATGCGTTCTTCGAGGCGATGTCGGGCATGACCACGACCGGATCCACCGTCTTTTCCGGGCTCGACGACTTGCCGCGCGGTCTGCTGTTCTGGCGCTCGATGCTGCAATGGTTCGGCGGCGTCGGGATCATCGTGGTGGCGATGGTTTTCCTGCCCGAACTCAAGGTTGGCGGCATGCAGATCTTCCGGTCGGAGGCGTTCGAGACCTCGGGCAAGGTGCTGCCGCGCGCGGCCGAAATCGCCAGCCGGATCTCGATCATCTATTTCGCGCTCACCGCCGCCTGCATCGTCGGCTATCTGATCGTGGGAATGGACGGGTTTGACGCTGTCAACCACGCGCTCACCACACTTTCCACGGGCGGATTTTCGACATATGACGCATCGTTCGGGGCGTTTCAGGGACCTGCCGAATATGTGGCATCTGTCTTCATGGTGCTGGCCAGCCTGCCGTTCGTGCGATTCGTGCAGTTTGCCGCCGGCACCGCCCAGCCGCTGTTTCGCGACAGCCAGGTACGGACCTTTCTAGCGATCTACGCGGTGCTAATCCTGGTGCTGACCTGGTACCGGATGGCGGTGAACGGCGACTTGCCGGAGCATTCCTTCCGGGAGGCGATGTTCAACGTCACGTCGATCATGACCGGCACCGGCTATGCCTCGGTCGATTACCAGCTCTGGGGCAGCTTTCCGGTGGCGATGTTCTTCTTTCTGGGGCTGATCGGTGGCTGTGCGGGCTCTACCTGCTGCTCGATCAAGGTATTTCGCTTCCAGATCCTGTTCTCCTCGATCCGCGCCCAGATCCGCAACATCCACTCGCCGCACGGGGTTTTCATCCCGCGTTACGAGGGCCGCCCTATCGGCGATGACGTGTTGTATTCGGTGATGGCGTTCTTCGTGATGTTCGTGGTGTCACTCGGGGTGATCGCGGTGATGCTGGCGATGACCGGGCTTGATTTCATCACCTCGGTCTCGGGCGCCGGGACCGCGATCGCCAATATCGGCCCCGGACTCGGGCCGATCATCGGCCCCTCCGGCAACTTCGCCACGCTCAACGACTCGGCGAAGTGGATCCTGATCTTCGCCATGCTGCTCGGACGGCTGGAACTGATGGTCGTCTTTGTTCTCCTCACCCCTAGATTCTGGAGGGCCTGATGCCCGGACGCACCCTTGGTTCGGAACTGTCGCATGCGCTGAAGGCACGCGGTGTCGATACCATCTTCGGCATTCCCGGCGTCCATAATGTCGAGATGTACCGCGGCATCGAAGAGGCCGGGATCCGCCACATCCTGACCCGCCACGAACAGGGCGCGGGCTTCATGGCCGATGGTTACGCCCGCGCCACCGGCAGGCCCGGCATCGCCTTCATCATCACCGGGCCGGGTCTGACCAACGCGATGACGCCGATGGGGCAGGCATATTCCGACAGCGTTCCCGTGCTCGTCGTGTCCTCTTGTCTTCCGGTGGACAGCACCGTGCCGGGTCAGCTGCATCAGATGAAGGATCAGACCGGCGCCGCGGCCACCGTCTGCGACTGGTCGATCCTCGCCCCCGATGCGGATGCCGCCTATGCCGCGATCGACCGGGCTTTCGCCGAATTCAGCAGCCAGCGCAAGCGAGCCAAGCATGTGACCGTGCCCATCGACGTGCTCGGCGAACCGGCCCAGCCAGCGCCGGCGCCGACCCCCGCCCGGCTCGGCCATCAGCCCGATCCCGACCAGATCGATGCGCTTGCAAGCCGCATCGCACGGGCGAAGCATCCGCTTTTTCTCTTTGGCGGCGGGGCGGTGGCGGCGTCCGAGGCGGCCCGTCTGGTCGTCGACCGGGCCGGGGCGGCGTCGATCTGCAGCTATGCCGGGCGCGGCGTCATCGCCGGGGACAATCCGCTGCATTTCGGCTCGTACCTCGCGCGTCCCGACAGCGGCGCGATCTTCGCCCAGGCCGATCTGGTCATCGCGGTCGGCACCGAAATCGCACAGGTCGATCTCTGGCGCGATCATCTGGGCCAGACCGGTACGCTTGTCCGCATCGACATCGACGAGACCGTGCTGAACGACGTCTACTCTGCCGATATCCGGATCGACGCCGATGCCGCGAAGGCGCTTCCGATGCTGGCCGACGCGCTTGAACCACAGCCCGCCAAGTGGGACGCCGCCGAGATCGCCCGCACCCGCACGCGGTTCCGCGCCGAGGCCGATGCCGAACGCCCCGGCATCGTGGGCCTGGCCGAGGCGATGCAGGCCGCCCTCCCGCCCGAAACAATGTACTTCTCGGACATGACCCAGTTCGCCTATACCGCGAAAGAGGTCTGCCCGATGGACCGCCCCGGCCACTGGCACCACCCGTTCGGCTTCGGCACGCTTGGCTACGCGCTGCCAGCCGCCATCGGCGGCAAGATCGGCCGGCCCGATCTGCCGATTGTCGCGATCGCCGGGGATTACGGCTTTCAGTACACGATGCAGGACCTCGGCGTTGCCGCGGAATTGGGTCTGACGCTGCCGATCATCCTCTGGGACAACGGCAAGCTGAAAGAGATCGAGGACTGCATGATCGCGCGCCAGATCGCCCCGAACGCGGTCGTGGCGCAGAATCCCGATTTCGGCCTGCTGGCGGCAGCCTACGGCGTCGCCTATGCCCGCCCGTCAACCATCAAGGCGTTCCAGGGCGACCTTCGTGCGGCGCTGAAATCGGATGGTCCGACGATCATTCACCTGACGCCAGAGGTCAGTTCCAGCAGCTGACCAGCACTGTCATGTCGGCCGCAGCCACCGTCAGATCTTCGGGCGCCACGGTTTCCGCTGCATCCGAAGCGGCGGGCGAAATACCGTTGGCCGACAGAAACTCGATGATTGTTACCGCATCGGCGGCGAAGTTCACGCCATCCGGCAGGATCCGGCCGCCTTCTTCGACCGGCGGCAAGAGCATCCCCAGTACCGATCCGGTCGCATCGAAAACCGGCCCGCCGGCATCGCCCGTGGTGCTGGCCAAGGCCAGCCGGTTGACCGAGCGCTCGCCGTTCAGGCCTTTCAGATCCTCCAGCGTGCCAAAGGTCAGCGTCGGCGCGCCAAGCCGACCCTCGTAGGAATAGCCCGACACCGCGATCTCGCTCATCAGCCGAGGCTGATGCGGCTGGAACAGGGCAAACCCGATCGGCGTCAAGGCGTCGCGCGGTCGCAGAAGCGCCAGGCCCGTCGCGTCATCGGTGGCCACGATCTCGGCCTCGTGATCCTCGTCCAGCGTCACGCGGTCGCATTGGGCGACCGCCTCGACGGTGGTCAGTACCGCGCCGTCAACATCGACGTAGAACCCTGATCGCACCCGGTCAGCTTGCCTGATCTCCAGACCGGCCAAGAGGTCGATGGACTGCGCCGTGGCGCCATCCATCGCATCGGGCAGGACCGCATCGGACGGCGTGAAGCTGACGCGCATCGCGTCGATCACCATTTGGCGGCGGCGATCAGCGCCTGCCGGCCAGATCAGCATGAAACCCTTGACCTGTCCCTGCGATGTCTGCGCGTAGGTGTAAGACGAAACGCCCTCGTTCGCGCCCTCGATAGTGAACGTCGTCCGACCCAGTTGGCGCGGCCCCTCCAGCGGCACGATCTCCAGCGTCTGCAATATCTCGTAAAGCCCCGCCAGCGTGGTCTGATCGCCGCTCTGGCTGATCAGCAGGACCTTGACGCCGCTGTCGTCCTTGGACCCGTAATGTGCGAAAGGCGGATCATAGCGATCGAATTCGACCATCGCGGCGGGCAGGTCGATCTCGATTCCGGCCCTGCCATCAACGATCCGCGCCAGCCCGATCGAGCCCAGCATGTCGCGGTAGCCTGCCACCAGTTCGCGGCGCTGTCTGCTGGTCAGAACTCCGGTTGCCTCGTACCGGTTGGCGTCCTGCCAGGCGGCCATTGCGCTTCGGGTGCCGGGGCCGATCGCGCCATCGATGGCCGAGTTGTAATACCCCTCCCAGGTCAGAGCCACCTGCAACTCCTCGCGTTCCTCGCGGGTCAGCAGTCGCTCGCTGTCGCGGGCTTCGGCGATGCTCTCTTCCGTCGGGATCAGCGGTGCGGGGGCGGCAGTTTCCTCGATCGGGCGGTCGGGCACTATCTGAGGTGCGCCGATCGCTGCGGCCCCGACCGGCCAGAATTGCTGACGGAAATTGCTGCCATCGGCGATGAAGCTGTCGCGCGGGATGCGGCCCGAAGCGCGCAGACGCAGCAACTGGATTTCGGCGTCGGCCGGATCGAAAGGCCCCAAAGTAATCGCGTACCAGCCAGACCGCAGCGCGAAACCGTTGACGAATTGCAGCGTCCCCGAATAATCGCGCACCCGGTCCTGCGCTTCGATCAGGCTGCGCTTGGCTTCGATTTGCACCCAGACCGATTGCGCCGCGGCGCTGCCCGCAAGAGTCCAAATGACTGCAAAAGCCACACCAACAAATGTCTTGATCATTCTGTAATACTGCCCGTCTGCCCAAATCCGAATCCGGGTTGAAGTCTAGTTCCAGCGGGCTTGAATTGCACGTCAGTTTTACGCCGCGCCGATTGACGCCCGGGACGGGCTGTGACTAACAGACCAGAGGCCCGGCCCGGGCCCGGAGGCATCTGATGGACGACCCCACGCTCGACCCTGCGGACTGGGACGGCCTGCGTACCTCGGCGCACGACCTGCTTGACCGTGCGCTTGACCGGTTGCAATCGGCCCGTGACGGCCGGGTCTGGACGCCGATGCCCGAGGCGATGAAATCCGGCTTGAAAGCTGGTCTTCCGGGCAAGGGCATTGCCCACGATGCGCTGGCCGACCGGCTGTCAGACCTGATGCCTTACGGTGTCGGCAATACCCATCCGCGGTTCTTCGGCTGGGTGCACGGCGCGGGCAACCCCGGTGGCGTGATGGCAGAGATCGCCGCCGCCGCGATGAATGCCAATCTCGGCGGCCGCGATCACGGCGCGATCCATGTCGAACGGCAGGTGCTTGACTGGTGCTGCGCGATGATGGGTTTCCCTGCCGATAGTGGCGGGCTGATCGTTTCGGGCACATCGATGGCGACGATCATCGCGCTGAAGGCGGCACGCGACCGGCGGCTGGATTTCACCTCGCGCAGCAAGGGCGTCGGCGGCGCGCGGTTGACCGGCTATGCCTCGACGCAGGCGCATTCCTGCGTCGCGCGGGCCTTCGACATGCTCGGCCTGGGGTCGGACGCTCTGCGACCGGTGCCGTGTCTGGGCGATTTCACCATGGATCTCTGCGCGCTCCGCCAGATGATCCGCGAAGATGCCGAGGCGGGTCTGACCCCCTTCGCGGTGATCGGGACTGCGGGATCAGTCAATGTCGGAGCGATCGACGATTTGGCCGGCCTCGCCGATATTGCAGCGACCAAGGACCTGTGGTTCCATGTCGACGGCGCATTCGGCGCGACCGCGATCCTGTCCGATCCGGTGCGGTCCCGGCTGCGCGGGATGGAGCGCGCCGACAGCCTGGCGTTCGATTTCCACAAGTGGCTGCATGTGAATTACGACGCCGGCTGCGTGCTGATCCGAGACCGTGACGCGCATTTGAGGGCCTTCAGCGAACGTCCCGACTACCTTGCCGCCTCGACGCGCGGGCTGGCGGCGGGCAACCCCTGGCCGGTCGAATTCGGTCCCGAACTGTCGCGCGGGTTTCGCGCGCTGAAGATCTGGGCGCATCTTCTGGAGCATGGCACCGAGAAACTGGGCGCCGCGATCACCCGCAATGTCGAACAGGCCCGGTATCTGGCCAGCCGGATCGGCGAGACACCGGGCCTGGAGCTTCTGGCCCCTGCGACGCTCAACATCGTGTGTTTCCGCTATGCGCCTGTAGGCGCCGGCGACCTCGACGCATTGAACGACGCCATCGTGATCGAATTGCAGGAAAGTGGCGTGGCTGCCCCCTCGACGACCCGCATCGAAGGCAGGCTTGCGATCCGCGTCAACCTGACCAACCACCGCACCACCCGCCCCGATCTCGACCTCCTGTTGTCCGAAATCCTCCGCATCGGCGGGTGGCTGTCCTCGAATTGAGGCCCGTTCCGGGCCAGATTCCTCATCTCGCGGCCTGCGGCCGCTCGGTTCTGCCTCCGGCGGGGATTTTTTGACTGAAAAGAAGCGGGGGCGATTTCATCATTTGTCCGGAAATATCCCCGCCGGAGGCATCCTTTCCTTCTTGGGTGTGGCGGACCGGGATAACGCGCGGAAACCGGGAATTGACCCTTCCCTCGGCAATGCCTATGCAGAACCCGGTTTTCCAAGGGGGGCCAGATGGCCGACGCACCGAAGAGTTTTCAGGACATCATCCTGCGGCTGCAGGCCTATTGGGCTGCGCAGGGCTGCGCTGTGCTGCAACCCTATGACATGGAAGTGGGTGCGGGCACCTTCCACCCTGCCACGACGCTACGCTCGCTTGGTGCCGCGCCCTGGGCCGCTGCCTATGTGCAACCCTCGCGCCGTCCCACCGACGGGCGCTATGGCGACAATCCGAACCGGCTGCAGCATTACTACCAGTACCAGGTGATCATCAAACCGTCGCCGCCCGACCTGCAAGACCTCTACCTCGGCTCGCTGAAGGCGATCGGCATCGACGCCGCGCGGCACGACATCCGCTTTGTCGAGGACGACTGGGAAAGCCCTACGCTCGGCGCTTGGGGGCTTGGCTGGGAGGTCTGGTGCGACGGCATGGAGGTCAGCCAGTTCACCTATTTCCAGCAGGTCGGCGGCCATGACTGCGCACCCGTCTCGGGCGAACTGACCTACGGACTTGAACGGCTTGCGATGTATGTCCTGGGCGTCGACCACGTCATGGACATGCCCTTCAACGACCCCGGCGCGCCGATTCCGCTGCGCTATGGCGACATCTTCCGTCAGACCGAAGAGGAATATTCCCGCTGGAATTTCGACACTGCCGACACCGAAATGCTGTTGCATCATTTCATGGATGCCGAGGCCGAATGCCTGCGCATCCTCGCGCATCCTGCCGAGGATCCCAAAACCGGCCGGCGCATCGTCATGGCGCATCCCGCCTATGACCAGTGCATCAAGGCCAGCCATCTCTTCAACCTTCTGGACGCGCGCGGCGTGATTTCGGTCACCGAACGACAGGCCTATATCGGCCGGGTCCGGACGCTGGCGAAACTCTGCGCCGACGCCTTCGTGCAGACCGAAGCCGGCGGTTGGGCCGCCTGAATGCAGACCGGGAAACTCCTTGCAGGTGCCATCGTGATCTCTGCCCTGATCGCCGGTGCGGCGATGTACTACCTTCAGGTCTACGCCTATTACACGGAGGTCAGCGCCGATACGCCGATGCGTCTGACCGTCATCGCCTCCGGTCAGGCCGAACCGATCCTGACCGAAGACTTCCAGGGCATCGATGCGAATTCCTCGCCTATACGATTCCGCGCCTGTTTCAGCACGCCGCAGTCGATGGCGATGCTGACCGAGACCTACCAAACCTATGCCGACCCGATGCCGCTGACCGGCCCCGGCTGGTTCGACTGCTATGACGCGCGTGCCGTCGGTGTGGCGCTGGAAACCGGAGAGGCCACCGCCTTCCTGTCGGAAAAGAACATTCATTTCGGCGTCGACCGGGTCATCGCGATTTTCGACGACGGCCGGGCCTTTGCCTGGCATCAGCTGAACAACTGCGGCCAGACCGCCTATGACGGCAGCCCGGTGGGCGAGGATTGCCCGCCAAGGGAGTCGTCCCAATGATTCTTGCGGCGCAATCCATCTCTTCGACCGGGGCACATGGCGTTCCGGCTTGGATCCGACCCATTTCCGAAGGCGGGCGCAAGTCTCTGACAGATATTGAAATCCTTGCCGCGACAGCGATGCGGCCCAACATCCATACTTGCAAAGCGCCCCATGCCTGACCTTCTGATCGAACTCTTTTCCGAAGAAATACCAGCAAGGATGCAGGCACGTGCCGCATCCGACCTCAAGGCGTTGGTCACGAACGGGCTGGTCGAGGCCGGCCTGACTTATGCCAGCGCCGGGGCCTTCGCGACGCCGCGCCGCCTGACGCTGTCGGTCGAGGGGTTGAGCGCCGAAAGTCCGACAACCCGAGAAGAGCGCAAGGGCCCGCGCACCGATGCCCCAGACCAGGCGCTGCAAGGCTTCCTGCGCTCCACCGGTCTGACCCGCGACCAACTGGAAACGCGCGACGACAAGAAGGGCCAGTTCTGGTTCGCCAGGATCACCAGACCGGGCCGGCCCGCCGACGACATCGTCGCCGAACTGCTTGATCACACGATCCGCAATTTTCCCTGGCCCAAATCCATGCGCTGGGGCGCAGGCAGCCTGCGCTGGGTGCGGCCGCTGCATTCGATCCTCTGCATTCTGTCGGCCGAGGACGGCGCCCAGATCGTCCCGCTCACGGTAGAAGGCATCACTGCAGGCGATACGACAAGGGGCCACCGGTTCCTCTCGAAGGGCGCGATCAAGGTCAGCGGTTTCAACGACTATGCCGCGAAGCTGAAGAAAGCCCATGTGATCCTGAGCCCAGAGGACCGCGCCAGCCAGATCTGGCACGACGCCACCACCATGGCCTTCGCGCAAGGTCTGGAGGTGGTCGAGGACAAGGCCCTGCTGGCTGAAGTCGCGGGCCTTGTCGAATGGCCGGTGGTGCTGCTCGGCGAGATCGACGCAGAGTTCCTCGACCTGCCGCCCGAGGTGCTGCAGACCTCGATGCGCGAACATCAGAAATTCTTCTCGGTCCGGAACCCCAAGACCGGCAGGATCGAGAAATTCGTCACCGTCGCCAATACCGAAACCGCCGATCACGGCGCGACCATCCTTGCCGGAAACCAGAAGGTGCTGGCGGCACGGCTGTCGGACGCCAAGTTCTTCTGGGAAAACGACCTACGAACAGTCAAGGAAATCGGCCTCGAGGGCATGGCGAAACCGCTGGCCGAGGTGACGTTCCACAACAAACTCGGGAGCCAAGCCGAGCGCATCGCCCGGATCGAGGCGCTGGCCCGCGAGATCGCCCCGCTGGTGGGGGCAAAGCCCGATCTGGCGGCCGAGGCCGCGCGCATCGCCAAGGCCGATCTCGCCTCGGAAATGGTCTACGAATTCCCCGAACTTCAGGGCATCATGGGCAAGTACTATGCCGAGGCCGCCGGCCACGACGACGGCGTGCCGCAGGCCTGTGCCGAGCATTACTCGCCGCTGGGTCCGTCGGACGAAGTGCCGACCGCGCCGGTTTCCGTTGCGGTGGCTCTGGCCGACAAGATCGACATGCTGACGGGCTTCTGGGCGATTGATGAGAAGCCGACGGGAAGCAAGGATCCCTTCGCGCTGCGGCGGGCTGCGCTGGGGGTGATCCGACTGGTTTTGAGCAATCGACTGAAGCTCAATCTACTTTCATTGACTGAAGAGGCCATGCGATGGGCGATGGCCGCCGCAAGTCCTGCAAGAGGAGCTGATCCCTCGCTGCGGGAACTAGATGATCGAGTTGCGATCGTCCATTTGATCGATTTCTTTCACGATCGACTGAAGGTCTATCTCCGCGACTTGGGGATCAGACATGATGTCATCGACGCATGTCTCTATGACGCTTCGGCTGACGACAAGGCCGCTCATGCAGTAAATTTGGTGCAGGTGGTCAAACGCGCCGAGGCGCTGTCCGAAACCCTGAAAACCGACGATGGCGAGAACCTGCTGCAGGGCTTCAAACGCGCCAACAACATCCTCACGCAAGCCGAGGAAAAGGACGGTGTCGAATATTCCTATGGCGCCGATGTCAAATTCGCCGAGACAGACGAGGAGAGAGCCCTCTTCGCCGCGCTCGACGCAGCCGAGGCCAAGATCGCCCCCGCGATGAAGGCCGAGGATTTCGCCGCCGCCATGTCCGCGATGGCTGACCTGCGCGCCCCCCTCGACGCGTTCTTCGAGGCAGTGCAGATCAACACCGACAACTCCATCATCCGCCGCAACCGGCTCAACCTGCTGTCGCGCATCCGCACCCTCTGCCTCTCGGTCGCCGACCTCACCCGGATCGAGGGCTGACCGGCGCTGCCCCGGCCCGGCGCCGGGGAACGTGTGGAGCCTTGAACGATCGGGCAGAAACAGGCCCGCCGGACGTTGACCAACTCTTTGGCGAACCGGCCCAGCCAAGCTAAAGTGACAGCGCTGCAACGTTTCAGTTGCACCGATTCCGTCCGCCGCTATGCTGCGCACGCTCCCCAGAAGGTGCCGCAGTGCAGAAACACGTTGAATTCAAAGGCTTTACCCGTATTCGCCGCGTCGCACCGATCGCGGTCGACACGCATGGCGGTCGCGCCAAGGCGCTACAGCGGTTGATCCGTCTGGACTTTCCGGTGCCGCAGACCGTTGCCTTGTCATTTGACAGCGTTCATCGCATCGCCGCCGGAGAACATCCCGATATCAAGGGACTTTTGGCAACATTCGAGACCCCCCTCGTTTCTGTTCGTCCGTCCAGTCAGGATCCCGATTGGGGCGGGCCAGGGGCGATTCTGAATATCGGCATGAGCAACGCTCGCCATGCTGAACTGGCCGAAACCCACGGTGAGGAAGCCGCAAACGCCCTTTATCTTCGTTTTGTTCAATCTTATGCGATAAATGTCGCCAGACTTGACCCTGAAATGTTCGATGTGGGCAATTGTATCGACAAGGCCGCCCTAAGATCGGCCCTCAACGCCTACGAATCCGAGACCGACGACTATTTCCCCCAGGACCCCGCCGCGCAACTGATCGAGGTCCTGCGCTCGATGGCCCGCGCATGGGAAGGCACTACCGCCCGTCTTCTTCGGCAGGCTCGCGGGGCGCCAGCCGATGCCGGTCTGGGCCTGGTTGTACAGCAAATGGTGCTGGGTGTCGGACCGGATGAAAGCGGATCAGGTGTCATCCAGTTCGCCGATTCCACGACTGGCATGCGGCGCATCACGGGCCGCTATCTTGGCCAGAGCCAGGGACGCGATGCATTGCGCGCGACCGATGGGGCAATATACCTGACGAATGATCCGCGCGGCCCATCACTTGAAGGCCAGCTGCCGGATGTCTTTGAAAAACTGAAACTGTTCGGAGAGACCTGCCGCACGAAGCTGCGCGAGGAGATGCAACTGGAATTCACCGTCGAGCGCGGGCAACTGCATATTCTCGATATCACCCGCATGCCGCGCTCTGTCCGCGCGGGGGTGCGCATCGCGGTTGCATTGGCGGAAGATGGCGTCATAGAGAAACGGGATGCGATCCTTCGGGTCGAGCCGCGATCCCTTTCCGAACTTCTGCACCGCCAGGTCGACCCGCGTGGCGAACGCGATGTCATCATCAGAGGCATCGCTGCCAGTCCGGGTGCGGCAGTGGGACGGGTGGTCTTCTCTGCCAGTGATGCCCAAGCCAGCGCGGCGCGGGGTGATGCCTGCATCCTTGTGCGCCGAGAGACGACGCCGGAGGATATTCGCGGGATGCATGCCGCTGTCGGCGTCGTGACCGAACGCGGTGGCGTTATCAGCCATGCCGCCGTTATCGCCCGGGGATTGGGACTGCCGTGCGTCACAGGAGCGTCCGGCATCCGGTTTAACATGAAGGACAGATCTCTGAAGGTGCCGGACGGAAGAGTGATCCGCGAAGGCGATCTAATCACCGTTGACGGCAGCACTGGTCAGGTCCTTGCGGGGGCAGCCGATATGCTGGAGCCTGCGCTTGACGACGCCTTTCAGGCTCTGATGGGTTGGGCCGAGGAAATCTGCAATATTGGCATTCGTGCCAACGCCGACACGCCCGCGGATGCACAGGTGGCGCGTAACTTCGCGGCCCAGGGGATCGGCCTTTGCCGGACCGAGCATATGTTCTTCGAAGAGGACCGGCTGACCGTGATGCGCGAGATGATCTTCACCGATGATCCGCAAGACCGCGCGGCCGCTCTGGAACGGCTTCTTCCGATGCAACGCGCCGATTTCATCGAACTGTTCCGGATCATGCAGGGGCAACCGGTCTGCATCAGGCTGTTTGATCCGCCGCTGCACGAATATCTGCCCTCGGATCGCGAGGGCATGCGTGATCTGGCAGAGGCGTTGGCGGTGCCGCTGTCGGACGTGACCCGACGCGTCGAGGCCTTGTCCGAATTCAACCCGATGCTGGGTATGCGCGGAGTTCGCCTTGGGATCACGGTGCCGGAGATCTACGACATGCAGGCTCGCGCCATATTTGAAGCGACCGTGGAAGCCAGCAAGCAGGGCGAGACGGTCGCGCCCGAAATCATGATTCCACTGGTCAGCGCCAAACGCGAGGTCGAGATCGTGAAGGCCCGTGTCGATGCGGTCGCCGCTGCCGTTCGAACAGAGCGGGGAGTGGACTTCACCTATCGGTTGGGCGTCATGGTAGAGACCCCCCGGGCGGCGCTCAGGGCTCACGACATCGCCCAACATGCCGCCTTCCTTTCGTTCGGCACCAACGACCTGACGCAGATGACCTACGGTCTGTCGCGCGACGATGCCGGGCGGTTCATGGGCGACTATATCAGCAAGGGCGTATTCGCCGAGGATCCGTTTCATATTTTGGACACCGAAGGTGTGGGTGAGCTGTTGACCATCGGTGCCGAGCGCGGTCGCAAGGCGCGCCCGGATATTACCCTGTCGATTTGTGGCGAGCATGGTGGCAACCCCGAATCCATAGCCTTCTGCATCGCCGCTGGATTCGACTATGTTTCGTGCTCGCCGTACCGTGTACCGGTCGCGCGTCTTGCCGCAGCTCATCTTGCCCTGAAACAGCCCGTTGCGTAATTGGAAACACTTAATATATTGATTTAAAAAGAAATAAAATCCGCGCTAAACTTATGATTGTCCTTGAATTCGGCAAATGCATAGCGGATATGCGCCGTCGAATCATTCCAAGGGGTGGACGCCGCCATATTCTTGACGTAATTGCCTCCGGGTTTGCTGCCGGGCATGCCCGGTCGGTACTTGACTTGTGGGGGCGATATGCAGCTTTGGCTGACAAAAGCGGTCTGCCTTTCGGCAGTTCTAGCGCTTGCCGGAACGGCCTATGCTGACGTCGCAATCAGCACGGCCAATGATCCGACTGTTGCGCTGGGCAATGAGTTGACCGAACTTCTTGGTCAGGAGCGTGTGGCGTTGAATGCCGTCGCACCGACAAGGCTGCAGCGGCTGCAAACGACGCCGAAAACGTCGCAGGCCTCGCTCAGGACACCTGCTGTCAGCTACAGCAAAGAGTATCTGGCCAGCCAACCAGCGGCCGCTGGTGGCGAGGAGTGGCGTTGTCTGACCGAGGCGCTTTACTTCGAGGCCCGCGGCGAGAGCGTAAAGGGACAGTTTGCAGTCGCCGAGGTCATCTTGAACAGGGTCGGCAGCGCGCGATTTCCGAATTCGGTCTGCGGTGTCGTCCAGCAGGGAACCGGCAGACTCTATCAATGCCAGTTCACCTATCGCTGCGATGGCTTCAAAGAGGTCATCCACGAAAAGAGGGCCTGGATACGTGTTGGCAAGGTTGCGCGTCTGATGCTGGACGGTGCGCCGCGCACCCTCACCGAGGGCGCGACGCATTACCATACCAAGGCCGTCAGCCCCCGCTGGTCACGCAAGTTTGCCCGCACGACAACAATTGGCGTCCATCACTTCTACCGGATGCCGACGCGGACAGCGGCAAATGGTTGAGGCAGGTCGCCCGTGGTCGATCTTGTGCCGCGGGTAGCGATAGTCCTCGCGCTTTTCTTGCGCTAGAACGCGGATATGAGTTCTGATATCCGAAACGCGTTTGCTCATCCTGAAGCCCGTGCCGCGGCAACTGCGGGCGTAGACCCGTTGGATCGCATTTCACTGCGCGATCATATTGTAGAGGTCGAGATCGGCGCATTCCAGTCCGAGCGGGGAAAAACCCAAAGGGTCGGTTTCAACATCGTCGTCGAGGTGCGGCCCACGGCAGAACCGTTGGACGACGATGTCGACAGGATCTTGTCTTACGACACCATTACTCAGGCGATTCGACATGAATTGTCGGTCGAGCGGCTGAATCTGTTGGAAACCTTGGCCGAGCGTATTGCGCTCAACATCCTTTCGGAACCGCAGGCCGAGCGAGTTTTCGTTCGCATCGAGAAGCTCGATCGGGGTCCGGGAGCATTGGGGGTCGAGATTGTTCGTGCGAAGGGGCAGGTGCCGATCAGCGCGAATCGGTCCGAGATTGATCCTCCTCATCCACTGGTCGTCTACTTGTCGAACGCGGCAATCCAGTCGCAAAACCTGTCCGTCTGGCTGGACGAATTGCAGTCGCGGGGTTTTCCGGTGATCTTCTGTGTCGGTCTGGCCGACTGTCCTGCGCCACGGTCCGGTGCGCCGGCGGCGCAACGCCGAATCGACCTGCTGGCGATCGAGCAAAATGCTTGGGTTCTGGCAGGACGTGACCGCCGCTGCATCGTGATTGGCAACCGGACCGAACTGGACTGGGCTGCCCGCAACGGCCAGATTTCGGTCTGGGCGCCTTCGAAGATGGTGCTGGATGCGGGCGACCACACGTCGGCCGAGCCACGGGACATTACCGCATTGATCGGGTGGTTCGCGCAGGAAATGCGCGCCAGATCATTGATTTGCGTTGATATCACGGTGCCGGAGTTCCAGGGCCTCGATATTCGGTCCGTGCAGTTGGACGACCGGTCGATCTTCTGACGCTTGCCAAGACTGCTGCGATCACCGATAGGCAATCCATGACTATCTGCTATCGCCCGCTGTCCCAGACCGATCAAAGCCGCCCCAAGGATGCCCGGAGCATCGCCGGCGGCTGGACATGGTTCACGCATGTCGAGCGCATCGAGCGGAATGCTCTTGCGACGATCATCCCCGCGCAAGCTGTCCCGTCAACCGTCCTGAGCCGCATCACCGCACCGCGTTCGGCCGTTGCGGGGATGGAGATGTCGCACCCACGGCTGATGGGCATCCTGAATGTCACGCCAGACAGCTTTTCGGACGGGGGCAGGTTCTTCGACCGCGACGCGGCGGTGCGTCAGGCCGGTCACATGGAAACATCGGGTGCCGACATCATCGATATCGGCGGCGAATCGACTCGCCCCGGCGCCGAAGTCGTGCCGGCCGAGCAAGAGATTGCGCGTGTCGCGCCGGTGATCGCATCGATCCGGTCAGAAACTGCCCTGCCGATCTCGATTGACACGCGCAAGGCGTCGGTCGCCGAAGTCGCGCTCAGGGCCGGCGCGACGATGATCAACGATGTTTCTGCGCTGAGCTATGATGACCGATTGGCAGCGCTGGCCGCCGCTGCCGGTGTCCCGGTCTGTCTGATGCACGCGCAGGGCGACCCCAAGACAATGCAGAAAGCGCCGCATTACCAGAACGTCTTGCTGGATGTGTATGACTATCTCGAAATGCAGATTTCTGCGGCGGAAGCCAAAGGGATAAGGCGCGAGTCGATCATCATCGACCCCGGCATCGGCTTTGGCAAGACGGTGGAACATAATCTGGCGCTGCTTCGCAATCTGAGCCTATTTCATTCTCTTGGCTGCGTGATCCTGCTGGGTGCATCGCGCAAGCGGTTCATTGGCCAGCTGGGCGATGCGCCAGAAGTTGCCGACCGAGGACCGGGATCCATCGGAGTCACCCTGGCGGCGGTTGCGCAGGGGGTGCAGATTCACCGGGTCCATGATATCCGAGAGACACAACAGGCGCTCACGCTTTGGCGGGCCGCGATGGGCATGAGGTGACGAGCATGGCAGGGAAACTCTTTGGCACGGACGGCGTTCGCGGCAAGGCCAATTCACATCCGATGACGGCGGAACTGGCATTGCGGCTTGGCGCTGCGGCCGGGCGCTATTTCCGGCTGGACGGTGACCGGGTCCACCGCGTGGTGATCGGCAAGGACACGCGGCTTTCGGGTTACATGTTCGAGAACGCCCTGACCGCCGGTTTCACCTCTACCGGCATGCACGTGTTTCTGCTTGGCCCGGTTCCGACACCTGCAGTCGGCATGTTGACGACATCCATGCGAGCGGATGTCGGCGTGATGATTTCGGCCAGCCACAATCCGCATCATGACAACGGTATAAAGTTCTTTGGGCCTGACGGGTTCAAGCTTTCCGACGAGGCTGAGGCCGAGATCGAGAGATTGGTGCACGAGGGCGTCGAGCCGACCACGGCAGAGAATATCGGTCGCGCGACCCGGATCGACGATGGCCGGTTCCGCTATATCGAGCGGGTCAAGTCGACCTTCCCTCATGGCCAGAGGCTGAATGGGCTGAAGGTGGTGATTGACTGTGCGAACGGCGCCGCCTACCGCACCGCTCCCGAGGTCTTGTGGGAGCTTGGGGCAGAGGTCATTCCGGTCGGCGTTTCGCCGAACGGCTTCAACATCAACGACAATTGCGGATCGACCAATACACGGCTGGCGGCGGAAACCGTTGTGGCGCACGGCGCGCATGTCGGTATATGCCTTGATGGCGATGCCGACCGGGTGCTGATTATCGACGAGACCGGGGCGGTCTCTGACGGCGATCAGATCATGGCGCTGATGGCGGGGCGTTGGGCGGATCAGGGCCGGTTGCAGGGCGGCGCGCTGGTCGCCACCATCATGTCGAACCTGGGGTTGGAGCGGCATCTTGCCACCTTGGGGTTGCGGTTGGAGAGGACGGCCGTCGGCGACCGGTACGTGGTGGAGCGGATGCGCGAAGGCGGGTTCAACCTGGGCGGCGAGCAGTCGGGCCATATCGTGATGACGGATTTTTCGACCACCGGTGACGGCTTGCTGGCTGGGCTGCAGTTCCTTGCGGCGATGGTTGAAACCGGGCTACCCGCTTCAGTGCTGTCGCGCAACTTCGAGACGGTACCGCAGCTTTTGAAGAATGTCCGCTATGGCGTGGGACAAGATCCTCTGGGGGACCCCTCGGTCGCGTCGGTGATCGCAGAGGCCGAACGCCAGCTTGCGGGCAGCGGACGGCTCCTGATCCGCAAATCGGGCACCGAACCACTGATCCGGGTCATGGCAGAAACCGAGGATGAGGTGTTGTTGCACCGCGCAGTGGACAGCGTGGTTCAAGCAGTCGAAAGCGTCAGCGCGGTCTGAAATCGGGTTCGCCCACGCGTTGATCCGTTGCAGACTCAATTGTCGTTCTCGTCCCTTCCTGTCCGGTTTAGCCCAACCTTGGCCTGCCATCCGACCCGACAATGAATGCCGAACGAAGAATGGCGGCACGAGGTCGTGCTGACATCTGGCAGCAGGTAGGCCATGCGCAGGCCCAAGAAAACGCCGGTGCCCATGGTCATGCGTGCTGTGCGTTCAGGTTAGGTTTCGGTCACGGCCTTCGGTAACCAGACCGCAATCCGTTCATCGCCGCGCACCAGGTCCATCGGGCGCGCGGCGATCGTTGCGGTGACATAGGTCGAGGAGAGATTGTTGGCGGCCAAGTAGACCAGCCCCGATCCCGCCAGACCCCAGAGCTACCAGCGCATCAGTTCTTGGCTTTGTCGACCATCTTGCCCTTCGAGATCCACGGCATCATCGCGCGCAGCTTTTCACCAACCTGCTCGATCTGATGTTCGTCGTTCAGGCGGCGGGTCGCCTTGAACATCGGCTGACCAACCGCGTTTTCCTGCATGAAGTCGCGCACGAACCTTCCGGTCTGGATGTCCCTCAGAACCGCTTTCATCCGGGCCTTGGTCTCTTCGTAGGGCAGGATGCGCGGACCCGACACGTATTCGCCGTATTCCGCGGTGTTCGAGATCGAGTAGTTCATGTTGGCGATGCCGCCTTCATAGATCAGGTCGACGATCAGCTTCACTTCGTGCAGGCATTCGAAATAGGCCATTTCCGGCTCGTAACCGGCTTCGACCAGGGTTTCGAACCCCATGCGGATCAGTTCGACCAGGCCACCGCACAGGACGGCCTGTTCGCCGAACAGGTCGGTTTCACATTCCTGCCGAAAGTTGGTCTCGATGATGCCGGACCGACCGCCGCCGATGGCCGAGCAGTAGCTGAGGCCGATTTCCATGGCCTTGCCGCTTGCATCCTGATCCACCGCGACAAGGCAAGGCACACCGCCGCCCTTGACATATTCGCTGCGCACCGTGTGGCCGGGCCCCTTCGGCGCCATCATGATGACGTCGACGCCGGGCTTCGGCTCGATCAGGCCGAAATGCACGTTCAGGCCGTGCGCAAAGGCCATCGCCGAGCCTTCCTTGATGTTGTCGTGAACGTACTTCCTGTAGGTCTCGGCCTGCAATTCATCGGGCATAGTGAACATGATCAGGTCGCACCATTTTGCCGCCTCGGCGATACCCATGACCTTCAGGCCCTCCGCTTCCGCCTTCTTGGCAGAGGGCGAACCGTCGCGGAGGGCGACCACCAGGTTCTTTGCCCCGGAATCGCGCAGGTTCAAAGCGTGGGCATGGCCCTGCGATCCGTATCCGAGTATCGCGACCTTCTTGTCCTTGATCAGATTGATGTCACAATCGCGGTCGTAGTAAACGCGCATTTCGAATTCCTTTCAGATGCGGTTGTTTGTGGCGAGCATAGGTCAATCGGGGCGATTGAAGAGGGTGATATAGACATTTATTCGATCATATGTGATCTATCCATGCGCGCATAATGGGATTTCCTTAACTTTCATGCTTGATGATATCGATCGGCGGCTCTTGCGCCACTTGCAGAACGATCCCGCAATCCCGGTGGCGGAGCTGGCTGATCGCAGCCGGACAACAGCCGTTACCGCTGCACGACGGCTGGAACGAATGACTTCGCAAGGTATCCTGAAGGGGCAACGGACCATCATAGAATGGCAAGCGCTTGGCTATGCCGTCGAAGTTTCGTTGAGGATCACGCTCGACAAGACCGACGCGCGTGCCTTCGACGAGTTTCTTGCCGCCGCACGTCAAGTTCCCGACGCGATCGAATTGCAAACCTTTCTGGGACGCGTCGATGTGCGTCTGTCGGTCATCGCAAGAGACATGCAGCATTATCAGCAGATCTATCGTACGCGCATTCTTACCCTGCCGCACATCGCCGATATCGAAGCGCTGCTGCATGTGGCAACGATCAAGACCGCGGAGGCCGTTCCGATATGACCGAGCTGGACGAGATCGACCGTCATATCCTGCGTGACCTCGCCGAGGACGCCACGACCAGTGCCGGCGAGATCGGCAGGCGGGTCGGATTATCTCAGCCGGCGACATGGCGACGGATAAAGCGGCTTACCGAGGCGGGCGTGTTGCGGGGCCGACGCATCGTCCTGGACCTCGAAAAGCTGGGATTTGGTGTAACCGTCTTCCTCGGGATCAAACTCGCGATCAAGGGCCGGGTCAGTCTGGACGATTTCGAACGCGCGGTCTCGGCGATACCCGAAGTACAGACGGTTCAGCATGTGCTGGGACTTTATGACTATCGGCTGCGCGTCGTCGCCAGGGATCTGGCCGATTTCGAGCGTGTCCTGCGCCGCCGGATCATGACACTGCCAGGCGTCGGCGATGTCGAGGCGAATGTCCTGCTTAGCGAAGAGAGGCTGACCGGGCCCTTGCAGTAGGGTTTTGCCATGCCTCGGCCATTGCCATCGCGGGCAGGCCCTGTAGGATCTGGCATATTTACCCCCCAGATGAGGTTCCTCATGCCTGCGCTACGTTCCGACATCGACCCTGACGGCCTGCTAGAATTCTCGGTTGTGTTCACTGATCGCTCGCTGAACCACATGAGCGCTGCGTTTCAGGCGGTGATGCGAGATATCCACGGGATGCTCTGCGAAGTCTACAATGCGGACACGGCAGCGATCGTACCGGGCGGCGGCACTTATGCGATGGAAGCCGCTGCGCGGCAATTCGCGACCGGAAAGAAGGCGCTGGTCATTCGCAACGGCTGGTTTTCGTATCGGTGGACTCAGATTTTTGAAGCCGGATCAATTCCGGCAGAGGAAATCGTGCTGAAGGCCCGGCGCACCGGGAATGCTGTTGACGCACCCTTCGCGCCCGCACCGGTCAAGGATGTCGTGGCCCGTATACGGGCTGACAAGCCGGATGTCGTCTTTGCGCCGCATGTGGAAACGTCCTCGGGCATCATCCTTCCCGATGACTATTTGCGCGCGGTTGCCGATGCCGTGCACGAAGTCGGCGGCCTGTTCGTGCTGGATTGCATCGCGTCGGGCTGCGCTTGGGTCGACATGAAATCCTCCGGCGTCGACGTGTTGATTTCCGCGCCGCAAAAGGGCTGGTCGGCGCAACCGTCTGCGGGTCTCGTGATGCTGAGCGAAGCAGCGGTTGCCGTCGCCAAGGCCACGACCTCGACCAGCTTCGCGGTTGATCTGGGCAAATGGCTTTCGATCATGGAGGCATACACTGCAGGCGGCCACGCCTATCACGCCACCATGCCTACCGATGCCTTGCGCGCGTTCCGGGATACGATGCTGGAAACCAAGGCCTATGGTTTCGAGAAATTGCGTGATGCCCAATGGGAACAGGGCAGACGGGTTCGTGCGCTCTTGGCCGAGCGGGGAATCAGATCGGTCGCGGCAGAAGGCTTCGGCGCTCCGGGCGTGGTGGTCAGCTATACCTCGGATCAGGAAGTTCAGACCGGCAAGAAGTTCGCGGCACTCGGCTTGCAGATCGCTGCAGGCGTACCGCTACAATGTGATGAAGGTCCCGAGTATCGCAGTTTCCGGCTGGGGCTTTTCGGATTGGACAAGCTTTACGATGTGGATGCGAGCGTTTCGCGTCTGGAGCAAGCGCTGGACTCGGTGTTCGCCAGCGCGTGACGTTCAGCCTCCGGCAATGCGCGGTCAGAGCGGCCCCATTCCGGCCTGCATGATCCTGCGCCGGAGCGGCGCGATATCGTGCACCGCCTTCAGACCGACCAGGCGTATAGCCTGCAAGCCGATGTCGTCCGAACGTGTAACCCGGTTGAAAAGGTCGATGGCCCGTGCCCGACGGGCGATGTCAGTCTCGCGTGCGCGCGCGTAGGCGTTCAGCATTGCCCGCTCGCCAAGTGCGCCGGGGTGATCGCGGGCGGCCTGCATCAGTGCGGCGATGTCATTCAATGACGTGTTCAACCCCTGGGCGCCAATAGGCGGCAAGACATGTGCCGCCTCGGCGACCAGCGCGGTTCGCTCTGCCGTCAGACGCTCTGCCCGCTGGGTGATGATCGGAAATATTCCCCTGCGGCCGGCCAGCTTGAGGGGGCCGAACAGGCGTCCCGACCGCGCCGTCATCTCAGCTTCGAACGCGATCGGATCCGCGTCCAGCAAGGCGTTGGCTTTCGGCCCCTTGTTCATCCAGACGACCGCAGAGGCAGGCTGGCCGTCGATATCCGCCAGCGGGACCATTGTGAACGGACCGCCATGATCATAAATTTCCGTGGAGATGTTGTTATGCGGTTCGGGATGCCGCGTGCTGAAGGCCAGCGACTTTTGTCCGTAGCGGATCGTGTGAACGGAAATACCGGCCGCTTCGCGAACCGGCGAATTTCGACCATCGGCAGCAACCACAAGGCGGGTGTCTATCATGGTGCCGTCGGTCAAGGTGACGATGGCCCCGGACGTTCGGGTCAGCATCGAGCGGAACCCGGTGCCAAAGCGCAGATCGGGTCCGGATTGTCGGCTCAGCGCGGCCAGAATCTCTTTTCTGGCCAGCCAGTTGAGGAGGTTCCAGCCAAAGGGGCGATCGCCCAACTCATCAGAGCGGAACAGTCGTTCATCCCTGATTTCGGGCGGATCGCCCACCATATCGACGATACGCAAGGCGTCGAGTTCGATAGCATGGGGCGCAAGCTGATCCCAAAGGCCGATCTCTGCAAACAACGCCTGTGCGGGTTGCAGATAGGCTGTAGAGCGCAGGTCGGCCCTTGCATTCGCGTCGTCGATTACCGGCTGGGTCGGATCGACCAGGATGACCGAGAACCCAGAATGGCTGAACCCAACCGCGGCGACGAGACCCGCAAGGCCGCCGCCCGCAATCAGGATATCGCAGCTTTCGGTTGTCATTCCGCAACCTCGGCGGGCTGACCCAACTGCGCCAAGAACCCGGTCAGGTCATCGGTGTGATAATGGATGTGATCCGCCGGAGCTGGCGCTGGGGCCACATGCACGGTTCGCATTCCCATCTCGTGCGGCGCGGCGAGGTTGCGAGGGTCGTCCTCGAACATGGCAGCCATGCCGGCATCGATGCCGTCTGCGGCGAAGACGGTTTCGAACGCGGCCCGCTCCGGCTTGGGGCGGAAACCGGCATGTTCGACGCCGTAGACAGCATCAATCACTCTGCCCAATCCGCGCGCTACAAGCACGCGCTCGGCATAGGGGGCCGAACCGTTGGTGTAGACGATCTTGCGGCCGGGCAGGGCCCCGATCCGTTCTGCGAGATCCGGGTCAAGCGACAGTGGCGACAAGTCGATCTCGTGGACATGCGTGAGATATGGGCCGGGATCCACGCCGTGTTCGGTCATCAGACCGGCCAGAGTTGTGCCGTAGGTCGCCCAGTAATGCGTGCGAAGACGATCAGCCTCGTCCCGGGCGACGCCAAGAGCCGCCATCACCCAGTCCGTCATCCGCACCTCAATCTGGTCAAAGAGGCGCGCCGAGGGCGGGTAGAGTGTGTTGTCGAGGTCAAAGACCCAGGTGCGGACGTCGGAAAATGCGGAAGCTTTCATGGCCACCATTCTAGCTGTGATTGCGAGCAGTTGAAACGGATTCAGAACCGCCTGCGGCATTTCGGCCGGAACCAAGGCTTGATTGCCAACCAAACTGCCGACTAGGGTTCAGGCGCGCGCCAGGGAGAAGAACATGACCGATACGAAAAGCGGCCAGCGGGATGCCTACCAGTTGATTCTCGATGCCATAGATACGGGCATCTATAGGCCTGGCGACCGGCTGGTGGAAAGCGAATTGGCGGATCGGTTCGGCGTGTCGCGCACCCCGATCCGCGAGGCGCTTCAGCGATTGGAGACCCAATCGATGCTGGCTCGTGACGGACGGAGCTTGATCGTTGCGTCGCTTGACCACAACCAGTTGGCGGAACTCTATGTTGTCCGGACCGAACTGGAGGGGCTGGCCGCACGGCTCGCGGCCCGTCATGCCGCCCCCGAAGAGGTTCGGGTGTTGCGTGCGATGGTCGAGGATGACCGCAAGATCGTCGACAATCCGGCGGCGCTTGCGCGGGCGAACCGGCGGTTCCACAAGCAGATCCACCTGGCGTCGCACAACCGCTATCTGGTGCAGCAGCTCGATCTTGTTCACCGCTCGATGGCGCTTCTCGCAACAACCTCGTTGGCAGTAGATGGTCGTGGACAAGCCGCACTGGAGGAACATGACCGTATCGTTTCCGCGATCGAGTCTGGTGACGGCCAAGCGGCCTATCTGGCGCTGAAGGATCACATTTCACACGCGTTTGAGACCCGGCTGAAAGTCGGATCGGACTGATCGTCAGCGCGTCTTGACGCGCCGCTTGCCGCGTTGAACCCGCTCCGCGGTATGCCCATGAGCGGTCTTGTCCCAGTAGAATGGCCGGGCAATCAGTTCCCAGATCCCCTTGTAGGCGGCAATTGCGGCCAGCGGGAAGTAGAGGTGCATGCTGGGCACCCACGGCCACAATCCTCGATGCCGGGTCGACGCGATGGCAAAGATGCCGATGCCAAGGGATACCGCCTCTGCCGTCAGGAAAACCAGCGTCAGGGCGGCAATGCCGAGGCCGCTCAGCATACCGTCCAGCGGATGCGGCAGCCCCAGCGGAAACGCCCAGAAGGTCCACAGGACGGGTGCCAGCATGAACTGCGACAAGGTTCCCAGAAACAGCAGTTGCACGCCAAGGAATCGCCGCAGACCCAGCTCTGCCAGCAACTGGCGCGGAGACCGCATATGCACGGCCCAAGTGATCGCATAACCTTTGATCCAGCGCGACCGCTGTTTGATCCACGGCCAGAACCGGCAGTTCGCCTCTTCCTCGGTCACGCTCTCGATCAGTTCGGTCCGGTAGCCATGACGCGCCAGACGGACGCCGAGATCGGCGTCTTCGGTGACGTTGTGAGCGTCCCAGCCGCCCAGCTCCTCCAGAACGTCCCGACGGAAGAACAGGGTCGTCCCGCCAAGCGGTATGACGAAGTTCAGTTTCTCCAGACCCGGCAAGACGACCCGGAACCAAGTCGCATATTCGATCGTGAAACAGCGCGACAGCCAGTTTGCCCGCGGATTGTAAAAGTCCAGCATTCCCTGCACGCAGGCCAGATCAGGGCCGCTGTCATGGAACCGCCGAACGATCTTGTGGATCTGGTCGGCTTCCGGCGCATCCTCGGCGTCATAGACGCCGACAATAGACCCCCGGCAGAAATCAAGCGCGTAGTTGAGCGCGCGTGGCTTGGTCTTGAGCAGGCCGCGCGGAACGATGATCTGGCGCATCCATCGCGGCAGATTGGCGGCATTGAGGGCGGCCTGGGTCACCGTATCGTCCTCTTCCACCACCAGGCAGATGTCCAGCAGCTCTTTTGGATAGGACAGCCGCGCCAGGCGCATGACGAGGCGGCCAGCGATTTCTCGTTCTCGAAACAATGGCACCATGATCGAGACGGTGGGTAGCCGTCGTGCTAGGCCGCGCTGCCGCCAGGACACGAAAACCGGTTTTGCATGGCGGGCTGCGCGAACCTTCGCAACGGCGGCAGCGGCTTTCAGCGTGGTGTTCATCACCAGTACCATGACCGCCCAAAGCGACAGGATCAGGAACGTCGTTTGGGCCGACCAGACGAGGCCGCTGGCCAATATGATGATGGCAGAGAAAGCCAGACGCGCCATTGCCCACGTGCGCCAGTCCCGACAACTCTCGCGGGCTGCAACCCGCGTTTCGGCGCGGTTTGCCAGCCTTCGCTGGCGGGTCCGCAAAAGAGCCTCTTGAATCTGCTTTTCGGGTGCGACGGCCAGCATGAAATGGCCGAGACCCTCGGGCAGAGACGCCCGCAACCGGCCAAAGTCTTGTGGCCGGCTGGAAGCGATCACGGTGGCGCCGCCCACGCGTTTCCAGGGCACAATGCCCTCTCGCAGACAGCGATCAGGACCGAACCGGTCGATTATCCGCGCATCGGGTGGAATGCTCTGGAAATCGGCGACCTCGCAACCGAATTGGACCGCAAGACCGCGGCACAGCCCGGCATCCGTTACCATGTCATTCATTACCAGAATGTCGCCGAAACTGGCATCCTCGCGGGCCGACAACGCGACGGCCTTGATCAGGTCACCGGGAGAAAGCTCGCCGATTTCGGTCAGGATCTGGCCGAGCGGCTTGGCTTGAGCGGTGGGCAGCAAGAGCAGCGGCGACAAGGGCAGCGGCAGAAGCAGACTTGGATCGGTACGGGTGTTCATCAGCGGGCCAGAGGTTGCAGGTCGACTGGAACATTCTGGTGAACGGGGTTAAGGCGCGGTTAACCGCGCCCGAAATCATGCCTGTTTTTCAATGGCTTCAACGAAACGCTCGAAAAGGTAGTAGCTGTCTTGCGGGCCGGGGCTGGCCTCGGGATGATATTGCACCGAGAAAACCGGGCGATCCGACATGCGGATGCCGCAGTTCGAGCCGTCGAACAGGCTGACATGCGTTTCCAGAATTCCCTCGGGCAGGGTCTGACTGTCGACGGTGAAGCCATGGTTCATCGAGGTGATCTCGACCTTGCCGGTTTCTACATCCTTGACCGGATGATTGGCGCCGTGATGACCATGATTCATCTTGATGGTCTTGGCTCCCAATGCCAGGGCAAGCATTTGATGCCCAAGGCAAATACCGAAAATCGGCAGGCGGGTTCGATCCAGCACTTCGCGGATCATCGGAACCGCGTATCCACCTGTTGCCGCCGGGTCGCCGGGGCCGTTGGACAGAAACACTCCTGCCGGGTCATGAGCCAGAACATCCTCGGCCGTGGCGGTGGCGGGCAAAACGGTGACATCGCAGCCGGCAGAGGCGAGGCTGCGCAGGATGTTGCGCTTGGCACCGTAGTCGATGGCGACCACCTTGTGACCCTTGCCGGAGCGCTTCGTGTAGCCCTCGGGCCAGGCCCATCTCATCTGATCCCAAGCATAAGATTGGGCGCAGGTGACCTCTTTGGCAAGGTCAAGGCCAACCAGTCCGGGAAATCCCCGGGCGGCTTTCACCAGCGCCTCGATATCGAAGGTCCCTTCGGGGTCGTGGACCAGTGCCACATGCGGCGCGCCCTGCTGACGAATCGCGCGGGTCAGGCGGCGGGTGTCGAGGCCGCCGATGCCGATCCGGTTCCGCCTGGAAAGCCATGCGGTAAGATTTTCCGTTGCGCGCCAATTGCTTGGCTCTGTCGGATCCCACTTCACCACCATCCCGGCGGCGACCGGATCAGTGGCTTCATCATCATCCGGGTTGACGCCGGTATTGCCAATATGGGGGAAGGTGAATGTCACGATCTGACCCGCATATGAGGGGTCTGTCATGATCTCCTGATAGCCGGTCATCGCGGTGTTGAAACAAAGCTCGGCGACGGTCTGGCCGGTGGCGCCGAAGCCTCTGCCGTAAAAGAGCGTACCGTCGGCCAGGGCAAGGCAGGCGGTCGGTTTTGCGGGGACGACAGCGGCGGGCATGGCACGACTCTCCGAAGCTAAATTGGACGGAACCTATGGAAAGCGGGGGGGCGGGTCAAGGTCGGTATGTAATTTCGGTTATGTAATTATTTCAAGGGCTTAACTAGAAAATCGGCTGTTGTCAGCGCCAATGCCTCGGGGTATGTTCGGGACTTCGGAAACCTTGGGGATAGGACAGCCGATGGATCTGCGCAGCCGCATCAGCGACGCCTTGAAAATTGCCATGAAAGCCAAGGAGGCGGACCGTTTGTCGACTCTCCGCCTGATTAACGCCGCCATCAAGGACCGCGATATCGCCTTGCGCGGCGAGGGTGGCGATGCGGGGGTCGATGACGCCGAGGTCCTCAAAATCTTAGGCAAGATGGTCAAGCAGCGGCATGAAAGCGCCCGCGCCTATGAAGAGGGCGGACGTGTGGAACTGGCTGAAAAGGAACGCGCCGAGATTGGCGTGATCGAGGAATTCCTTCCACGCCAGCTAAGCCCCGCAGAGACCGAAAAAGCGATCAAGGCGGCAATCGCCGAGACCGATGCAAGCTCTATTCGGGACATGGGCAAGGTCATGGGCGCGCTGAAGGCGAAATATACCGGTCAGATGGATTTCGGCGCCGTCGGACCGATGATCAAGGACCGGCTGAGCTAGGGCAAATTGAGTCCTGAACGGACGTCGAACATTTCA
The DNA here is from genome assembly GCA_024637315.1 of Brevirhabdus sp. GTDB lineage: Bacteria > Pseudomonadota > Alphaproteobacteria > Rhodobacterales > Rhodobacteraceae > JAHEAO01. The sequence goes on along the minus strand of JAGXFH010000031.1, from coordinate 54,196 downwards.
ATCACATCCGCCATACGTCGCTCCCGGCTAACGCGGCATCGTGGTAAACTGATCTGTAGAATCCCAAAGCGGAAGGCGCGAAATGGTGAGAGTGTTCACAGTTGCGCTGAGCGTGCTTTTGATGATGACTCTCGCAAGAGTCCATCTCACAAACATCAGAATACGAGCGTGGTCAGATTGTGGTGTCGCGCCAACCTTTGATGTTTGACCTGCAGACGGCTTATTGGACCTTGCTGAAAGTAAGGAACGCAGAGAGTGACGATTATCAAGTTGCTGGCGATTATCAAGTTGCTGGCGATGCCGCCCGCCGCATGTCCGCCATCATGGCCGACTTTGTGCTGCTTATGAAACCAGGCTCTGCGCGCGGCCAAGCCCCGGAAGGTCGCGCTTAACCGGAAGTCTCGACTGAGCCCCAGGCGTTCGCGGCTGTGGCCAATGATTTTCGATCGCAAGCGGACGCACTCGCTGAAGTTGCAGAGAGCGGCAATCCAGAGGCTTACGCGGATGCCTTTGAAACGTCGTCGCGGCTTGCACTGCTTGTCATGAATTCCGCCCGTCCAGTGGCGGACGATTCCGTTATCCGATAGACGAATAGACGAAGCTGCAAAGTGGAAGCTGGTGCGGCGTTGTAAGGGCTGCACCAGAAGCGGATGACAAGATCTTCCCCGCAGACCCGCCTTTGCGCAGACATTCTTCGCCACCCACGACCGGCGCGATCACCGGCACACCGATCAGCGTCCTACTGCAGGTACCGCGCCGCGGTCAGGCCGTCGAAGGAGATCTCTGGCTCCTTGCCGCAGACAACGTCGGCCACGGCGCGGCCCGAGCCGCAGGCCATCGTCCAGCCAAGCGTACCGTGTCCGGTATTGAGGTATAGGTTCTCGTAGCGGGTTTCGCCCATCACCGGGGTGCCGTCGGGGGTCATCGGACGCAAGCCAGTCCAGCCTTCGGCCTTCGATATGTCGCCGCCTTTCGGAAAGAGATCGCTGATGACGTGGCGCACGGTGTCGGTGGCATGTGGACCAAGGCGGTTGGAATAGCCGACGATCTCGGCGGTGCCGGCGACGCGAATGCGGTCGCCAAGGCGGGTGATCGCAACCTTGTGGGTCTCGTCCATGATGGTGGATTGCGGCGCATAGGCGTCATCGGTGACGGGCAGGGTCACAGAGTAGCCCTTGACCGGATAGACCGGCAGCTTGATCCCGATCGGGCGCAGCACCATCGGGCCGAAACTGCCAAGCGCGCAGACATACTTGTCGCCTGTGATCCGGCCCGCCGGTTCGGTATCGACGCCGACGACCTTGCCATCCTCGATGGCGATCCGGCGGATAGACTGGCCGTACTGGAATTCCACGCCCATCTCGGCGCATTTGTCCGCCAGCGCCATGGTGAACAGCCGGCAGTCGCCGGTCCGATCGGCCAGCAGGCGTAACCCACCGACGAATTTCTCGCGCACTTCCGCCAGCGCCGGTTCGACCGAGATGCAGCCGTCACGGTCGAGCACGTCGTAGGGCGAGTCGAACTGCGCCAGGATTTCCTGATCGGCCTTCGAGCCCTTCAGCTGTTTTTCGGTACGGAAAAGTTGCAGCGTGCCCTGTTCGCGGCCCTCATAGTCGATGCCCGTCTCCTCGATCAGTTCGGGCATCACGTCGCGGCTGTAGTTCGATATCCGGACCATACGGGACTTGTTGATCTCGTAGCTTTTCTCATTGCAGTTCATCACCATCTGGGCACCCCATTTCCACATGGTCGGGCTGATCAGCGGCCAGATGAAAAGCGGGCGGCGCTTCATGAATAGCCATTTCAATGCCTTCATCGGAACGCCCGGGGCGGCCCAGGGCGATGTCATGCCGTAAGACAGTTCACCGGCATTGGCATAGCTGGTTTCCAGTCCCGGTCCGGCCTGGCGGTCGATGACCGTGACCTCGACACCTTGGCGGGCAAGATAATAGGCAGTGGTGACGCCGATGACGCCAGCCCCCATAACGACAACCTTCATGCTACACGTCTCCTGTTCGCCTAGTGTGCTGCCGGTCAGTTTGCGTCAGCGCGAGGCATACTGCAAACGGGTTCGGTCGGTGCCTGGCCCAAGACGGTGGTCACCACTTCGGCGCGGCTGAACATCGTTGCACGGTTGAGCCAGGCGACGATGACCGCAACGATGGGCGTGTAGACGGCGAGGCTGAAGAGCGGATGAGAGCCGATGATCCCGCCGAACGCGGTAGCCAGGTCGGCCAGAAAGATTAAGGTCGCGAAGATCCCCCAAGCGAGGCCGGACGTCAGCACGAAAAAGGGCAGCACCGCGCTGCCGGGCATCTGTTGGCCCGGACGTGCGTGTTCTGCGGTATTCATGGCTGAGACACGTGATGGCGATGACAGTGACAGGTTACTCCGGCACTCGGTCGTTTGCGTAGATCCGCATCAAGATCGATCGCTTGGCGGCATTCAAGCCGACGTCAGACCTGCGCCAGCGCGCGCGCCAGACGCTCATGAAGGTCAGCGCGCTCTTCAGGGGCAAGGAAGGCGCCAAGCTCGACCTCGCGGTTGTTGCCTTTGAGGGTGAGGTAGTTCTCGACCGGGCCATGCTTGGGGGCGAGCGCAAGCTGCACCCAGTGCGGGTTGGCGTGCCAGTCCTGCGCCGGGCCGTGAGGATTGGTGCGGGTCAACTCGATGCGATCCGACCAGAGGCGGAGTTCCTCGGTCAAGCGACCATCGGTGTAGCTGCGTTCGAGAAAGTACCACATCAGCGCCAGCGTGCCGATAAGGAAAGGCAGGAGTCCCCAGAGCGCCAGGGTGCCAAGCACCGCAAAGAGCGGGATCATCAACATCGTGAAAGTGATCGCGATGAATGCGGCAAAGCCGCGTCTGGGCAGCGAGCGGTGCGGCCAGAGGATGATATGGACCGCAGGTTCGTCGCCGGCCTCAAAGGAAAAGGCCCCGGATCGTACCGGGGCCCCTTCGGTCTTGTCATCCCATTCGAAGGGCATGCACTATCCCTCAATGGGCGTGGCCGCGATCCCAGTCGGACTGCTTCGGCAGCGTCTCGAACGTGTGTTCGGGCGGCGGCGAGGGCAGGGTCCATTCCAGCGTATCGGCATGCTCGTTCCAATAGTTGTTTTCGGTCACACGCTTGCCGTAGCGCAAGGTGTAGAACACGACGCCGATGAAAAAGACGAACGAGGCGAAGGACATGAATGCGCCGAGCGACGACCACCAGTTCCAGTAGGCGAAAGCCTCTGGGTAGTCGATGTAGCGGCGTGGCATGCCCTGACGACCAAGGAAGTGCTGCGGGAAGAAGGTCAGGTTGGTGCCGATGAAGAACACCCAGAAGTGCAACTTTCCGGCCCATTCCGGATATTGCCTACCAGACATCTTGCCGATCCAGTAATAGACCCCTGCGAAGATGCAGAAGGCTGCGCCGATCGACATGACGTAGTGGAAATGCGCCACGACATAGTAGGTGTCATGATAGGCGCGGTCGATGGCGGCCTGGGACAGAACGATGCCGGTGACGCCGCCGACGGTGAACAGGAACAGGAACCCGAAGGCCCAGAGCATCGGCGTCTTGAACTCGACCGAACCTTTCCACATCGTTGCGATCCAGCTGAAGATCTTGATGCCCGTGGGCACCGCGATCACCATCGTGGCCAACATGAAGTAGCTCTGCTGGGTCAGGCTCATCCCGACAGTATACATATGGTGAGCCCAGACGACGAAACCCAGCGCGCCGATCGCGATCAGCGCCCAGACCATCGGCAGATAGCCGAAGACCGGCTTCTTCGAAAAGGTGGCGATGACATGGCTGATGATGCCGAAGCCCGGCAGAATCACGATGTAGACCTCGGGGTGACCGAAGAACCACAGGATATGCTGGTAGAGAACCGGGTCTCCACCTCCCGCGGGGTCAAAGAAGGTGGTTCCGAAGTTCCGGTCGGTCAGCAGCATGGTGATCGCACCCGCCAGAACCGGCAGCGACAACAGGATCAGCCAGGCCGTGACGAAGATCGACCAGGCGAACAGTGGCACCTTGAACAGGGTCATGCCGGGCGCGCGCATGTTCAGGAACGTGGTAATCATGTTGATCGCGCCGAGGATCGAGGAGGCACCCGAGAGGTGCACCGCGAAGATCGCAAGGTCCATCGACATGCCAGTCTCTCGCACCGAGAGCGGCGGATAGAGAACCCAGCCCACGCCAGAGCCCAGCTGCCCGTTGCCTCCCGGCGACAGCACCGAAGCGACAGCCAGCGCCGTGCCAGCGACATACATCCAGTATGACAGGTTGTTCATCCGCGGAAAGGCCATGTCCGGCGCACCGATGTGCAGGGGCATGAAGTAGTTGCCGAAACCGCCGAAGAGCGCCGGAATGACCACGAAGAACATCATCAGGATGCCGTGGCCCGTGACCAGAACGTTCCAAAGATGGCCGTTCGGCGTACACTCGCCAGCCGCCGCTGCCGTCAGACGTGCGCCTTCAAGGCACATGAACTGCACACCCGGCTGCATCAGCTCCATCCGCATGTAGACGGTGAAGGCTACCGAGATGAAGCCGACGAGACCGCCGGTAAACAGGTATAGGATACCAATGTCTTTGTGGTTGGTGGACATGAACCAGCGAGTGAAGAAGCTCCGCTCGTCGTGATGTTCATGGCCGTGCGCAGCTGCATCTGCCATCTTGTTCTCTCCTGACGCGTCCCTGATCGGCGGTCACGCCGCCAGACTTTCCCGCCCCGTTTAGCCGATGAAACGGGGCGGCTCAACACTCCGTGATGCCGCAGTCTGCGACTAGCTGTCGTTTTCTTCGCCCGACTCTTCTGTTTCTTCGTCGGATTCTCCGGATTCGGGCGACAGGCTGGCCAGATAGGCCACGACATCCTCGCCGTCCTTCAGCCTGAAGGTCATTTTCGACCTCGCCCCCGAATCCCCGGTTACTTCCTTGAGGAACCCGTTCGGGTCGGCGAGATAGGCCACCATATTCTCCTGATCCCAGACCAGTCCGGCCTCACCGGCCTCGATCAGCGATGCGCCATATTTGAAATCCTCGGCGCTGGCCGCAGCACGGCCGATGACGCCGAATAGGTTCGGGCCGGTCTTTCCGCCCTTTTGGATCACTTCTTCGGCGCTGGCGATCAGGTGGCAGGCTCTACATTTCTTGAAGTCGTTTTCGCCCGCCTCGATATCGCCCTCGGCGAAGGCCGGGCCGACGAAGCTGAGGGTGGCTGCTGCAAGGATCAGGTGTCTCATGATCATCCTTTGGTTTGAATTGTCCATTCAAGGTGAGATTATAGGTTGGTCAGACATGATTTCGAGGGCGGAATTGTCGCATCCCCGAGGTTAAGGGCGGGTGGCGTCAGAGTCGAACACCCGATGAAAGCTGTGTTTGAGCGCAAGGTCAAGGTCGGCCATCGTTACCGGCAGGCCAAGGTCGACAAGACTGGTTACGCCGTGATTGGTGATGCCGCAGGGCACAATGCCACCGTAATGCGAAAGATCGGGATCGACATTGATTGCGACCCCGTGAAAGCTGACCCATTTGCGCAGCCGCACACCGATGGCGGCGATCTTGTCTTCGCGCAAAGTGCCGTCGGGCAGCGGCGGCTTGTCAGGGCGCGTGACCCAGACGCCGACACGGCCTTCGCGGTGCTCACCCCTGACGTTGAATTCGGCAAGTGTGGTGATCACCCAGTTTTCCAGCGCGCAGACGAATTTGCGAACGTCGCGGCCGCGGGTATTGAGGTCGAGCATCGCGTAGGCCACGCGCTGGCCCGGCCCATGATAGGTGTATTGCCCGCCGCGCTTGCTGGCATGAACCGGAAAGCGGTCTGGATCGGTCAGGTCGCCGGCATTGGCGCTGGTGCCGGCGGTGTAAAGAGGTGGGTGTTCGACCAGCCAGACGAGTTCCGGGCTGCGGCCAGCCGCGATCTCGGCGGCACGCGCCTCCATCGACGACACCGCCGAGTCATATCCTGTCAGGCCATCGCTGATCCGCCATTCGAGACTGCTCATCTACATTCTCCGGCTGCCGGCGGCTGCCGGCGGCTGTCCGCACCGGCAAAAGTATTTTTGCAAAAGCCCGCCGCATGGTAGACTGTTTTGGTGTTTTTGCGTGTTTATTACCTGGAGGGATGACATGATTTCGAAGCAATTGACAATGATCTGCCTGGCTTTCGGCCTGGTCGCGACGCCGGTGACGCGGGCGACGGCGGATGGCGGCGATCTGTTGGGCGGCATCGTAGGCGGGGTGATCGGCGGCGTAATCGTCAACGAGGCCAACAAGAACCGGCAGCAAACCCGGACACGAACGGTTTATCGCTCGGTCCCTGCCGTGTCCAGCGCTGAGCGCGCCGAGCGGCGCGAGACGCAGATGGCGCTGAACTATTTCGGGTTTCCGGCCGGGACTCCCGATGGCGTATTGGGGCGTAATTCGCGCGCCGCGATCGCGTCGTACCAGTTGCACATGGGATATTCCTCGACCGGGGAACTCAGCCAGTATGAAAAGGACTTCCTGCTGACTTCTTATCGCCGCGCTCTGGCCGGTGGGCCGGTGACGAACCAGCAGATCGCGGCCAACCCGATGGGACCGAAGGGGCTTCTGACCGCCTACCGCAACGAGATGGCGGGCATCGGCACGCCGCAGGCGCAGCCCGCAGCCCCCAACGTGGTGGTCGTGGCCCCGAGTTACGAAGAGGCCCCGGAAGTCACCGAAGCCGCCGCGCCGACCCTGGTCTTGCCGAATTTCATGGGCGGAGATACGCAAGCTTCACTGGCCTCGCATTGCAACACAGTCAGCCTGCTGACCAACAGCAATGGCGGCTTTACCACGCTTGCCTCGATGAGCGACGCAGCATTTGCGCTCAACGAGCAGTTCTGCCTGGCGCGAACCTATGCGATCGCCAGGGGCGAGGAACTGGCGGGCAAGGTGCAGGGCTTCACGCCGCAGCAAATCGCGCAGCAATGTGATGGTTTCGGCCCGGCGATGAAGGATCACGTGGCTGCCCTGTCACTGAAATCGCAGGATGATGTCTTGAAGGATGTGGGCGGGTTCGTTCTGCAAAGCGGCATGTCGCCGGCGCAGCTTTCAGGGACTGCGAAGATCTGCCTTTCGGTCGGCTATCGCACCGACAACCTCGACGTTGCGATCGGCTCGGCGCTGTTGCTGGCGGTTTTGGGCGAGGGCGCTTATGGCGAGCTGATGGGCCATCATCTGGCGCAGGGTTTCGGGGCCAGCAAGCGGCCCGATCTGGCGCTGGCCTGGTACGAGATGGGGCTGGCTGCGGTTTCCAGCGGGTCCGAGGCGGTGTTTGCGCCGGGCCAGCCCGAGCGCAGCGACCTGATCCGCAAGGCGGCTTTCACGCTGACGGGCGGCCCCGCGCTTGAAGCCGGAAGCGCACCCGCCGCCGGGGCGGCGGCGCTGCCGGTCTTTGCCGTCGATCAGTAAGCACCTCTGTTCCCCTGCGCCGCGGCCGGTGGCGCGGGGGCATGGTGTTCGCTGGGTGCCCTGAATTTCCGCTTCACATCCTCAAATCCCTTCGCTATGAAGCGCGGCACCATGTCAGGACGTGCGGTCGTGGCGGAATTGGTAGACGCGCAGCGTTGAGGTCGCTGTGGGGTAACACCCGTGGAAGTTCGAGTCTTCTCGACCGCACCATCTCGATCCATCTCCATCATAAAGCCTCTTGTCGGTTTTACCGGATAGCGTGGCGATTCCTGTTGGGCTTGGCGGAGAGCCCCGGCGACCGGAGTGCGCATTTTACTGACATTACTTGGTGTAGTATTCGCCCGACCTCGATCGCTTGCAGGTCGTCGACGCCGTGAAATCCCGCCTGCCCGGGCAGAGATATCTTGATTTCGATGGGTCTGGTCGCCTCGTGATCGCGGATCTGGACGCGCATCGCATTCGGCTGGTCGACGTGGCCGGGCCGGAGGGCGGGACTTTATCGGGTGTTCTGGGCGAAGGATCGCCGGGACTGGGGCCAGATCGTTTCTACGACCCCGAAGGAATCGCGGTCGTTGGCCGCCGATTCCTGCATATCGAGTTCCGACAATTGCCGGATCATACGCTAATTCGTGCTGCTGAATTCGCTGTTCAAGCCGAGGCAGTGCTGGGTTCGGTGTCGGACCAATCGTCCTGGCTTTCGCGCAGTCCAGAGGTGATCAGTAACGCGGCGATCGCCAGCATTGTGATCGAACAGCCGACGCCGCCATAAATCACAAATGCCATCAGAACGGTTCCCCCCGTCAGCAACGAAACTACGCTTGCAAGCGCGCCGAAGACCATACCGATGGCGATGAATGCGATTATCATTTAAGTCCTCCTACCCCGTGCATCGAGATAACGTGGCAATTGTGGCAATAAGATGGAAAACGCGAGTTAAGGTCAAGGCAATCAACCCAAGAGATAGTTGGGTTGATTTCAAGCCTGTCATGCAATCGTTCAGAAAGAGTCAAAGATAAGATTTTGTTAAATCTTTCAAGGCATTCAGCCAGGTACACCCCGAGGTTGTGGGCTATTTTGTCGTTTCCCACGGCCGCGTGAATTCGCCTAACAATGTCGCCAATTCGGCGTCATCTTGCTCACCGGTCTTGCGAATCTTCGCCACGAGGCCGCGTTTCTTGTCCTCGACGACCTCGACGACCTCGGCGGCGATGCCAGCCTCCTTCAGCGCGGCATCATAAACTCGCGCAATTGCCAGTTTCCTCAGTTCGTTCTTCAGGATCTTGCCGACAGCGGTCTTTGGCAGTTCCGGTATTATTTCCAGGTGTTTGGGAAGTGCGGCGCGTTCCGGGATGTGCTGTTTGGCGAACTCCATCAGTTCTTTCTCGGTCGCCTTGGCGCCACTGACAAGCTCGACATAGACACACGGCAGTTCGCCAGCGAAGCTGTCCGGCTGGCCGATCGCCCCGGCCATGGCCACGGCATCGTGCCCGGCCAGCGCCTCTTCAATCACCGCCGGATCGATGTTGTGCCCGCCCCGGATGATCAGATCCTTCGCACGTCCGGTTATCCAGAGGTAACCGTCGGCGTCGACCCGACCAAGATCGCCGGTGCGAAGATAGGTGCCGTCGACGAACAGTCCCTTGTTCTTGTCGGCCTCGACATAGGTCTGGCCTACAAAGACGCCCGGATTGCTGACGCAGATTTCGCCGATCTCATCTACATCCATCTCGCGCTTGACGCTGCCATCGGCATTGCAATCCAGAATTCTTACCTTGGAGTAGGGCAACGGCAACCCGATCGAACCCACCTTCTTCGGACCATCGACCGGATTGCAGGATACAAGACAGGTAGCTTCCGTCAGCCCGTAGCCCTCGACGATGGTCACGCCGGTTGCCTTCTCGAACCGTTTGAACAGTTCTAGCGGCAGCGGCGAAGATCCGGAAAAAGCTGTCTTGACCGATGATATATCGGCATTGACCGACCGTTGCATCAACGCGGCGATTGCGGTCGGAACGGTGATGATGAATGTGATGTTCCAGCGTTCGATGAGTTTCCAGAAATTGTCGAACACACCGTCGCCGCGATAGCCGGCAGGCGTTGGAAAGACCACATGTGCCCCGGAAGAGATCATTGCCATCAAGATCACATGGCAGGCGAAGACATGGAACAGTGGCAACGGGCAGATGATGTTGTCGGTTTCATTGAACAATAGCGTGTGGCCCAACCAGCCATTGTAGATCATGCCGGAATACTGGTGCTGTGCGACCTTCGGCATTCCGGTCGTACCGCCGGTATGGAAATGGGCGGCCACGCGATCGCCCTTGCTGTCCTCGAATTTCAGCACCTTGGGCTGCTTGGCCAGTTCCTTGCCGAAATTCTTGACCTTCGCGGTGTGCGTCGTCGGGTTTTTCGGACGTATAAGCGGCACGATCCAGCTTTTCGGAGGCGAAAGATAGCGCAACAGATCGACCTCGAGCACGGAGCGGACATTCGGCGCATGACCGACCGCCTCGGCAACCTTCTGCGCGACATCGGTTTTCGGGAATGCCTTCAACGTGACCACAACCCTCGCACCGGTCTCTCGCAGGATCGCACTGATCTGTTCAGGCTCCAGCAGCGGATTTATCGGACACGCAATACCCGCGATCGCGCCACCGATCAGGGTAACGGCCGTCTCGGTACAGTTGGGCAGGATATAGGCCACGACATCTTTCTCACCGATGCCAAGATCGCGAAAAAGGTTGGCCGCCTGAACGGATTGTTGGTGAAATGTTCGCCATGTCAGGGTCTCGGCGCTGGCGTTCTCATCGGACATCAGCTGAAAGGTGATCGCGTTTCGATCGCCGTGCTTCTCGGCGGTCCGGGTCAGAAACTGATACATGGTCGAGGCGACATCGCGCTTCTCCCAAGGCAGTTCGCCTTCGATTGCGTCGATATCCGCCTGGGATGCGAATCTTGCCATGATGTCCTCCCCGCTGCCCTTTTCGGGCTATTGGTTGTTTCACACGGCAAGGATGTGCGGAAATTGCAATTCTCGCAAGCCTTCGCTGCGAAGGCTTGCGCTAGGTAAGATCAGAACGCGTGCCGACGAGGCCCCGCGGCGACCCGATCAGGCTTGGGTGTCCTGCGGGATTCGCAGAACCTGGCCCGGATAGATCTTGTCGGGGTGGGTCAGCATCGGCTTGTTCGCCTCGAAAATCTCGGGGTACCGGCTGGCTTTTCCAAGTGTCTTCTGCGCGATTGCGGATAGCGTGTCACCCTTCTGGACCGTATGGAATACTGGATCGGCGCCCTCGACATCATCTTCGACAGTCGCCACGCCTTCGATGTTGCCAACCGCCAGAATGACCTTCTCCTTGACGTCCTGGCTGACGGCCTTGCCCTTGACGCGCACCTTGTCACCTTCGACGGAGACATCCATGCCGGAGGCTTCCAGTCCCAGCGCCTCAATCTCGGCAAGCAGCGCATCTTTGTCCGGAGCGTCCGCCGCCTCTGCCTTGCCAGTCAGTTTCTTGCCGGCGGTCTTTACGAAGTTCCAAAGTCCCATCATGCTCTCCTATCGTCAGTTTGGTTCAGTTCCGGCTTGCCCGCCCGAGTGTACCCGGACAAGGGGAGTCATGCAGCTTCACTCCCCGCAGTAAACTGCAGTCGCGCCAGGCGCGCATAAAGTCCGTCTTCCGACACCAAAGCATCATGGCCACCCTCGGCCACGATCCGGCCTTGATCGAAGACCAGGATCCGATCGGCCTTTTTCACCGTTGCCAGCCGGTGCGCGACAATCAGCGTGGTACGGTCAGCGGCCACTGCATCGACGGCGCGCTGCACCAGTTGCTCGCTTTCGGCATCCAGAGCGCTTGTCGCCTCATCCAACAGCAAGATCGGCGCATCGCGCAGGATCGCGCGCGCGATGGCGATGCGCTGCTTCTGTCCGCCCGACAGCATGACGCCGCGTTCGCCGACAAAACTGTCATATCCTTCAGGCAAAGCCGCCAGGAAGTCGTGCGCCGCCGCAGTCCGGGCCGCCGCTTCCACCTCTGCGTCGCTGGCACCGGGCCGGCCGAACCGAATATTTTCTCGCGCCGTCGCTGCGAAAATCACCGGATCCTGCGGCACCAGCGCGACATGGCGGCGGAGTTCATTGCGCGCCCTGTCACGCAGATCGACTCCATCCACCTGTACCGCGCCCTCGGTCGGGTCATAAAAACGCAGAAGCAGCTGAATGATGGTCGACTTCCCCGCGCCGGACGGGCCGACCAGGGCGATGGTCTCGCCTGGGTTGACTCGGAAACTGACATTATCCAAAGCCGAGATATCGGGTCGCGCTGGGTAGCGGAAGGTCACGTTGTCGAATTCGATGGCGCCGACGACCTTTTCGGGACGTTGCGGCGAAACCGGATCCCGCACCGGATCTTCTGCATTCAGCAACTCGACCAGCCGCTCGGTTGCCCCTGCGGCGCGTTGCAACTCGCCCCAGATCTCGGAAAGCGCGGCAACCGACCCCGCCACCAGGATCGCGTAGATCACAAACTGCACCAGTTGGCCCACCGTCATCTGATCGGCGCGCACGTCATGCGCCCCGATCCAGAGCACGCCAACCACGCCGGAAAAGATCAAGGTGATCACGATAACCGTCATCGCCGCACGCGTACCGATCCGCTTCAGTGCGGCATCGAAACTTTTCTCGGTCACATCGGCGAATTTCTTGCGACTGGCAGCTTCATGGGTGAATGCTTGGACGGTTTGCACCGACAACAGCGCTTCGGACGCATTGCCGGAAGACGCTGCGATCCAGTCCTGGTTTTCGCGGCTCAGGCTGCGTAGCCGCCGCCCCAGAACGATGATCGGTATGATCACCGCCGGCACGATCAGCAGGACCAACCCGGTCAGCTTGGCCGAGGTGAACAGCATAAGCACCAACCCGCCGAAGAAGATCAGCACATTGCGCAAGGCCACGGAAACCGACGATCCGATCACTGACAGGATGAGCGTCGTATCGGTGGTGATCCGGCTCAGTACCTCGCCGGTCATGACCTTTTCGTAGAATACCGGGCTCATCCCGATCATTCGGTTGAATACCGCTTCCCGGATATCGGCAACGACACGCTCGCCCAAACGGGTCACAAGATAGTAACGCAGCCCGGTTCCCAGCGCCAAAGCCCCCGCAATGGCAAGCGCTGCAATGAAATACTGGTCCAGCAGTTCGCCGGCAGAGGTCTCGAACCCGTCCACGACGCGCCGTACCGCGATCGGCAGGATCAACGAGATACCGGCTGTCAGCACCAACGCCAAGCCGGCAAGTGCGACCATCAGGCGATAGGGCCAGACAAAGCCCCAAAGCCCCACCAGCGCGCCGATCCGCTTGCTGGCCGCCCTTTGCTCGGCCAAATTGGTATCGCGCGCTCTCATATCCTGTCCTTCCAAAGTCGCCCCGACGATGTACGGGCTTGAACCGATAGCGGCAAGCAAGGATCGCAGTCGGACAGATTATGTTGCAGAAGTGATGAAGAGGCTGGAGCGGGCGGCGGGAATCGAACCCGCGTCATCAGCTTGGAAGGCTGAGGTCTTACCATTACACAACGCCCGCTTGAGCAGATCAGTTTGATATTTCATGGTCGTTTCGGGGTCAACCCAATTGTAAGCGAGAGCCTTGGCCAGTGGTTTGACCTTGCCTGAACAGCAGTCGTGATCTTCAGGCCACAGCCGTCACCGGACGTGTCTTCGGCCAACGACGGTCAAGATCGGTAGGTAAGACTGATCGTCGCAACACTCGGCGAGAGGATCAACCCGGGGCGCGTCTTCAATGGCTTCCCGGGTTTTCGTTGATTTAGTAGTGTTTATCACAGTACGATGTCCTGTCTCGCAAGATGAAGTGACACCACTATCATGCAACCGGACCGCTCAGTTTTTCTGCAGGAATTCGCCGATACCGTCGAGTGCGGCTCTGCTGACACCGCTCAGGAGGTAGATAAGGCGTCGCCAGCTTCGCGGCTCAGGTCACGATCAGAAACATCGGCGCGACCCGCAGCGCCGGGGCAGTAGGGCGGAACCGGCGCTCTGGTGGTAAGGAACAGGCCCAGATCAGGCTAAAGCTGATGAACGTGACCCAACGTATCAGCGGCTCCATCCCATGGCGCAATGCGACTGTGGCGTGAAAACATTGCGGCCGCGTTAGAAAGTAGAAGAGGACGGACAAGGCACTGCCCATACGGGAAAATTAACTCAAGGGAGGAAACCATGACATTAAGACCGGATCCGACATTTCACGCGACAGCCGCGCTTGCCATGCAAGCGCCGGTGGAAAACCACGGTTTCACTGTGATGCTTAGCCCCGGCGGCGATCTCCCGGACGGAATCGCCGTGGTTGACCTGAATCCGAAGTCCAAGACCTACGGCCAGATCGTCCATCAGGTGATCATGCCGAACAAGGGCGACGAGTTTCACCATTTCGGCTGGAACGCCTGTTCCTCTTCCTTGTCGCCCCTTTCGGGCCACGCCTTTCTGGAGCGCCGCTACCTGATCGTTCCGGGGATCAGATCATCGCGCATCTACATCATCGACGTCAAGGATCCGCTCCAGGCCAAGATCCACAAGATCATCGAGCCTGAAGAGGTATTTGCCAAGACCGGCTACTCGCGCCCCCATACGATCCATTGCGGGCCGGAAGGTATCTATGTCTCGACCCTTGGCGGCGGTGGCGCGGATGGCACCGATGGACCACCGGGCATCTTCATCATGGATTGTGAGACTTTCGAGATCATCGGCCAGTATGAAATGGACCGTGGCAAGCAGGACAAGCACTACGATTTCTGGTGGAACCTTCCGCAGGACTACATGGTCAGCTCCGAATGGGCCTTGCCGCCGCAATTCGAAAATGGGATCGTTCCCGAAGATCTGCTGTCCAACAAATACGGCCACTCGATTCATTTCTGGGATCTGCGGAAACGCAAGAATATCCAGACCATCGACCTCGGCGCAAACCACCAGATGGCATTGGAAATCCGGCCCGCCCATGACCCCAAGAAATCCTACGGATTTTGTGGCGTGGTGGTGGACACCACAAACCTTCAAGGGGCGATCTTCACCTGGTGGCGCGGAGAGGACGGCACCTGGCAGGCCAAGAAGACCATCACCATCGACCCGCGCCCCGAAGATCCGGCCAATCTGCCGCCGCTTCTCCAAGGCTTCGGCGCAGTGCCGCCGCTGGTGACCGATATCGACCTCAGCCTCGACGACAAGTATCTTTATGTGGCCTGTTGGGGCATGGGCGAGATGCATCAGTACGACGTGTCGGACCCGATGAACCCGGTGCTGACCGGCAAGGTGGAGCTGGGCGGCATCGCCCGTGGCGCCAAGCATCCAATTGGCAAGGATTTCGTCTTCGGACCGCAGATGGTCGAGATCAGTCGCGACGGCAAGCGGGTCTATTGGACCAATTCCCTCTATTCCACATGGGACGAACAGTTCTATCCGGGGCAAGAGGGCGGCCAGATGGTCATGGCCAATGTTGGCGAAAATGGTGGACTGACGCTCGACAAGGATTTCTATGTTGATTTCCCCAAGGGCTACCGCGCCCACCAGATCCGGCTAGAGGGCGGTGACTGCTCGACCGACAGCTTCTGTTATCCCAACGTCTAGATGGAACTTGACACAAGTACGATGACGGCCCTTTGGGGAGCCGTCATCGTATCGGGGCTCTATCACGGCATCAATCCCGGCATGGGTTGGCCGCTGGCGGTTTCTGCTGGCCTGATGGAAGGTCGGCACGTTGCCTTGCCCAAGGCGCTTGGAGCGCTGGCGGCTGGGCATCTTCTGGCCATGCTGGCAATCCTGCTGCCATTCTCGGTGATGTCCGTGCTGGTCGGTTGGCAGATGGAGATCCGCATTGGCGCTGGTGCGCTGGTGGTCGCCATGGGACTCTATCTGCTGATCAATCGCAGGCATCCCAAGGTCCTGGCCCGGATCCATCCTACCCGGCTGGTGCTGTGGTCGTTCCTGGCCGCGATGGCGCATGGGGCCGGGTTGATGCTCGTGCCGATCTACCTGGGCATTTGCGGGCTCGACGTTGGACAAGGTGGCCACGAAGCCGCGCGGCAGTTGATGGGTCCGAACATTGCATCCGCCTTCATTGTGGCCTTGGCGCATACGGCCGCCATGACCGTAGCGGGCGGACTGATTGCCGTGGCGGTCTATTTTTGGCTGGGTCTGAGGTTTCTGTCACGGACATGGTTCAACCTCGACGTGGTCTGGGCGTTGAGCCTCGTTCTTGTCGGATTGTTTGGGATCTACTTTGCATACAATGGTCACTGATGCGTAAGCGTAATTGGCTTGGCAGACCTGTCACGACCTTTGATCCGGGTTGAACCGAAGATTGATTGGGTTCGGCCCTGATCAGGGAAAACCGAGACCTCCTCGAATTCTTCTGGCACGCCCGGCTCGAATCGACCGTGCCTGTTTGCCCGGTGCTCGGTGGTGATCTGGCCCCGAGCCGGTGCGTCGGGCGTCAGCCTCGGGCGTCCGGAGGTGTGTCCGGCGGATCGTCAAATGGCGCCCAGCCGTAATCACGTCCGGTCGGCGGCAGATCGTCCTGACTGAGATTTCGCGTCATGAAGGCTTTGGCGATGAAGTTCGCGGAAATCGGCGCGGTGAGAAAGAGAAAGAGCGTGATCAGCAATTCGTGGATCGAAAGGCTGCCCGTCTGAGCGAAGAAATAGGCCATCGAGGCGATCAGGACGCCGCCGACGCCCAGGGTTGTAGCCTTGGTCGGGGCGTGAAGCCGCTGCATAGTATTGCGCAGCTTGAGCAGCCCGAAGGAGCCGACGAAGCCGAAGATCCCGCTGACAACCAGCGAAAAGGAAATAAGCAGCTCGATCAGAAAATTCATGTGATCACCTCACTCGATGATGTCGCCGCGCAGGAGGAAGCGGCAGTACGCGACGGTTGAAACGAAGCCGACCATCGCTACAAGCATCGCCGCTTCGAAGTAGATCGCGGTTCCTTTCCAGATTCCGTAAAGAACCAGAATGGCGATCACATTGATCACCATCGTGTCCAGCGCAAGGATTCGGTCGGCCAAGTCGGGACCGAAGGAAATGCGCCAGAGGTTCAGAAGCAGGGCCAGGCCATAGCAGCCCGAAGCGAACAAAAGTGCAGCTTCAATCATTCGAAGATCTCCTTCAGTCGCGCTTCATAGCGTGACTTGATGGTGTCGCGAACCTCGTCGGGATCGTCGGTGTGCAGGCAATGCACCAGAATGCAGCGACCATCCGCCGACAGCGTGGACGACACGGTGCCCGGCGTCATCGTTATGGTTCCGGCCAGGACGGTGATCGCCTCTGCCGAGGTCAGATCAAGCGGAACCGAGATCCAGTGAGAGCGTATGTCCTTCTCACGCTTGAACATGATGATCGCTGCCACCTGGATATTGGCGATCACGATATCCCAAAGAACGACAACGGCATATTCGACCACTTTCATCGGTCGGCCGACCTTTGGGCGATCGGGCCAGTAGGGGGCCGTGGCCATCGGCACGATAAGGCCAATGGCGACCCCCAAAATCAGGTTCCCAAGCGTGAAAGTGTTTACCAAGCCAAGCCAAACGAGCGTCAGCGTCAGGCTCAGAAGCGGGTGCGGAACCAGTCTTTCAAACATGCCTCACTCCTCCCCGCCGGATCCGATGACGGCTGATATATAGCCCGCCCGATCGAAAAGCTGTGTCGCCGTGTCGTCGACATAGTTGAACACCGGCCCGGCAAAGATGGCGAGCGCCGCAAGCAGCGCGAGGACGGCCATCGTCGGCGCGACCTCTGCAACACCGGCGGGGAGCATGGGGGAGGACACCTCTTCGGCCTCGACGGAGGCGGCCGCGGGAACGGTGGTCGATTTCCAGAACAGCATGCTGCCCGCCCGTGCGAAGCCGACGATAGTCAGCAGCGAGCCCGCAAGAATCGCGCTCCACGCCCAGATCATCTCACTGGGGCCGCGAAGAGCGTCAAGTATCAGCAGCTTGCCCAGGAAACCGCTGAGAGGCGGCATCCCGGCCATGCCGATCGCGGCCGCGAAAAAGAGCGCGGCGAAGAGACCGTTCTGCAGGGTCTGGGGGACCGCCACCAGTGTATCGACGCGTCGGCGTGTCACAACGAGGTCGGCGATGAGGAAAAGGCCAGCAGCGGCAAAGGTGGAATGCAGCATGTAGTAAAGCGCAGCCGCCGTCGCCTGCGGCGAGAAGGCCGCGACGGCGACAAGAAGCGTTCCCATGGATCCCACGACGGCGAAGGCGACAAGCGGCAACAGGCGGCGCGCACCCAGAACTCCGAAGGCGCCCACGGCGATGGTCACGATCGCGGCGGGGAAAAGCCATGTGCCGGGCAAGCCCTCGACCGCCTCGGCGCCCGGCCCGAAGACGACGGTGTGAACCCGCAGGATCGCATAGGCGCCCACCTTGGTCATGATCGCGAACAGCGCGGCCACTGGCGCAGGGGCATTCGAGTAGGTCGCAGGCAACCAGAATTGCACTGGAAACAGCGCCGCCTTGACCGCGAATACGATCATCAGAAGGATCGCGGCCACCCGGACCAGCGCGGCGTCCTCGATCGGGATGTCCTGCACCTTGTCTGCGAGGTCGGCGATGTTCAGCGTACCGGTGCTTGCATAAAGCGTGCCGAGCGCGAACAGGAAAAGCGTGGAGCCAGCAAGGTTCATCACGACGTATTGCACGCCCGCGCGCATCCGCGCCCGACCACCGCTGTGGATCATCAGTCCGTAGGATGCGATCAGCAGCACCTCGAAGAAGACGAAGAGGTTGAAGATATCGCCGGTAAGAAAGGCACCGCAGATGCCCATGAGCTGAAACTGGAAAAGCGCGTGGAAATGCCGGCCTCGCGCATCCCAATTCGTCGCGACGGCATGGAGAAGAACGATCAACGCCAGAATCGAAGTCAGAAGCACCATCATCGCCGACAACCGGTCGAGTACCAGGACGATGCCGAACGGCGCCGGCCAGTCGCCCAGCCGGTAGATGTGGGTTTGTCCATCGACGGCGACCATCGTCAGCCCGACCGCCACCGCGACCAGAGCTACCGTACCCGCGACCGATGCGACCCGCGCCAGCGTGATATCGTGGCGCATCACGAAGCCAAGCAGTGGCGCAAGCAGAGCAGGCAGTACGACCGGAACGATGATCCAGTGGTTCATCGCGCCGCCCCTTCGTCATCGGCATCGCCGTCGTCACCGTCAATGCGATCGCTATCGGCCACCAGAAATGCGCCGAGTGCCACCATCACCAGCACCGCAGTCATGCCGAACGAAATCACGATCGCGGTCAGCACCAGCGCCTGAGGAAGCGGGTCGGTATAGCTCGTCGTGTCATACTTGGACAAAATAGGCGGCATATCGATTGCGAAGCGGCCACTGGCGAAGAGAAAGACGTTTACGGCGTAAGACAGCAGCGCCAGCCCCAAAATGACCGGGAAGGTCCTCAATCGGAGAAGCAGATAAACGCCGCCCGCGGTCAGTACACCAATTGCGGTGGCAACGAGGACTTCCATTTCAGCCTTCCTCTTTCGTCACTTGGATCGTGTCGGCGGGGTCGTAGTCCATAGGTTCGACGTTGACCGTTTCGCCTGCGTAGCGCGCGATCCGTGACAGGCTGTAGAGCATCAGCATCACAGCGCCGAGCACCGTCAGGAACACCCCGAGATCGAAGAGCATCGCGGTTGCCAGTTCGAACTCCTCGATCGGCGGCAGATGCACATAGGTGAAGGAGCTCGTCAGGAACGGTTTGCCGGCCAGCCATGCTCCGGCTCCGGTCAGACCCGCGATGATGACGCCCCAGCCGATCATCGTGTGGTATTCGATCCTTTGGCGCGTCTGCGTCCATGCGAAGCCCGAGGCCATGTACTGCATCAAGAGCGCGACCGCGATGACAAGTCCCGAAACGAAGCCGCCGCCCGGCTGGTTGTGGCCACGCAGGAAGATATAGATCCCGACGACGACGGCGATCGGCATCATCACCCGCGTCGCGACCACCATCATCAGCGGGTGCCTGTCGCGCGAGCGGTTCTGTGAATAGTCGGTATTGCGCAGCCGGCGCGCGGCCGGCCCGTCCAGCAGTGCTTCCATCAGTGCAAAGATGATAAGGCCGGCGATTCCCAGGACGATGATCTCGCCATATGTATCGTAACCGCGGAAATCGACGAGAATGACGTTGACGACATTGGTGCCGCCGCCGCCTTCGTAGCTGTTGGCAAGGTGATAGTCCGAGATCGTGCCGACATCACGCAAAAGAAACGCGTAGGCCAGCCCGGCGACACCGCCTCCGGCCGTCATGGCGATGACCGCATCGCGCAGGCGAAGACTGACCGGGCTTTCGACCGGCGTTGTCTTTGGCAGAAAGTGCAGCGCAAGCAAAAGCAGCATGATCGTCACCGTCTCGACCGAGATCTGCGTCAGCGCCAGGTCCGGAGCCGAGAGATAAACGAATCCTGCAGAGACCATCAGCCCGATGATCCCGATCAGAACAAGGGCCTGGAACCGTTGGCGGTGCAGGGTCGCGACCAGAAGCGTCGCGACGATCAACATGATCCAGCCGACCGCGAAGATCGGGGGCACCGGCAACAGCTCGCGCGTCGGCGCGCCAAGCCCTCCGCCGGCGAAAGCCAGGGCGCCCAGCAGTACCGAAGTGACCACGAAGATCGCAAGGTACCGGCTGATCGCACCGTTGTGGGTTCCCTCCGTTATCGCCCGCGATATCGTGACCGATCCGGCAATCAGGCGGTCGAAGATCACCTTCGCTTCCGGCCTTGGCGCCGTGATCCAGACCCGATCGAGCGGCCTATGCAGCCAGAGCACAATCGCGCCGCCGGCGACCGCGATAACCGACATGAACAGCGCCGGGGTGATCCCGTGCCAGATCTTGAGCGAATAGTAGGGCAGCTCTCCGCCGCCGATGACGGCGCCTCCGGCGACGGCGACAAGCGGCCCTGCGATCGCGGCGGGAAGGATGCCGATCACGATCACCAGCACCACAAGCAGCGCCGGCGCCGCCCACATTCCGAATGGCGGATCATGGGGTTTGTGCGGATAGTCGTCCCGTACCGGTCCGAGGAAGACATGGGAGATGAAGCGGAAGGAATAGGCGACCGACAGAAGCGCCCCCAGGGTCGCCAGAACGGGCAGGGCCAGATGGCTGCCCGCCCAGACCGTATGCGCAGCCTCTTCGAGCATCATCTCTTTTGTCAGAAATCCGTTGAAAAGCGGAATGCCCGCCATCGACAGCGCACCGATGGTGCCGATAACGAAGGTGACCGGCATCAGATGCCGCAGCCCGCCAAGCCGCTTGATGTCCCGAGTGTGAGCCTCGTGGTCGATGATGCCGGCGGTCATGAACAGGGCGGCCTTGAAGGTCAGGTGGTTGATGATGTGGAAAACCGCGACAATCGCGGCCAACTTCGTGCCGAAGCCCAGAAGCATCGTCAGCAAGCCCAGATGACTCACGGTCGAATAGGCAAGAAGCGCCTTCAGATCATCTTTGAACAGCGCGATTGCCGCGCCGAGAATCATGGTGATCAGTCCCGTGGTAGAGACGATGTAGAACCAGGCTTCGGTCCCCGCGAGGACCGGCCACATCCGCGCCATCAGGAACACGCCCGCCTTAACCATCGTTGCCGAATGTAGATAGGCGGACACCGGCGTCGGGGCGGCCATCGCATGCGGCAGCCAGAAGTGGAACGGAAATTGCGCCGACTTGGTGAAGGCGCCAAGCAGGATCAGCACCAACGCCAGATGATACCATTCCGAGGCGCGGATCGCGTCACCCTGTCTCAGGATGTCGGTCAGATTGTAGCTGCCCGCGATATTGCCCAGGATCAGAAGTCCGCCGATCATCGCCAGTCCGCCCCCGCCGGTCACAGCCAGCGCAATGCGGGCGCCCTGACGGCCTTCGGGAAGATGCTTCCAGTATCCGATCAGCAGGAACGAGGACAGCGAGGTCAGTTCCCAGAAGATCAAGAGAAGCAGGATGTTGTCCGACAGCACGATCCCCAGCATCGCCCCCTGAAAGAGCAGCAGAAAGGTGTAGAACTGGCCCATCGGATCCTCGCCCGATAGGTAGAAGCGGGCATAGAGCGTGATCAGCAGCCCCACGCCCAGGATCATGCCCGCAAAGAGCAGTCCGAGTCCGTCGAGGAAGAACGAGGCCGACAGGCCCAGTTGCGGCAGCCATTCCAGTTCCGCCTGGATCACTTCGCCCCGCATCACCGCGGGCGCAAGGATCAGGACAAGCGTGAGGGCAAGCGCAGTCGGAAGCGCGGTAAAGATCGCACAGGCCGTTCGTCCGGCCCGAATCATCAGCCCTGGCAAAAGCGCGCCGATGAAGGGCAGCAACGCTATCACGATCAGGAAGTTTCCCCCGTCGCCCATTGATCCGTCCCCGTTGTCCCGTCTTATTTCCGCTCTGGATAGCGAGCGGTCGACGGGATGTAAAACGCTTCATCGGAAAAGCGACCCGCAGACTTACATCGTCGGAGCACCGGCTTCCCGCAGAATGATCTGGCCCTGATCCTTGGACAGTTTTTAGGCTGACTCAAGCAGCTTTCTGCCCTGCCGGTCGGTTGGCCGCCATGGGCGGTGTGGGAAGCGGGCATGCTCGAAGGGGGAACTGTCAGATAAAATCGGCTTGGGGCCGGTGCCGGTGAACGACAACCCGTCCGGACGAACTTGTCAAACGTCCGGATTTCGAGGTCAGCCGATACCCTGCCGCTTTGACATTCCGGCGATCCAGTTCCAGTCCGTCGTGAGCCATGCTCTCCGCGTTGGCCGAGCGCAGGTTCCAGACGTAGGCCCAATAGTTGATCCTGGACGATCGCGGCGCCGCCGCTTGCGTATGGGCCGTGGATGCTGACGGCGTGAGAGATACCCGCGGACGGGTGGTCGTGATCGCGACCGGGGGTTAGGCGGCCAACCGCCAGATCCTCGAATGCTACTGTGCCCCGAATGCGGGGGCGATGATGGTACGCAAGGACCTGACCATACCGTCCCGGTCCGGGCTCTGCCGGAGTAACAATCTCATGGTGGCGGGGGGCCAATCGGGCCCGGGCGGCATGCTATTGTCGGCTGGTGTCCGGGGGTGCTGGGCTCGATTCAGTTTGCGTGATGTCCGCCGGTCACCGTTCCGGCGGGTCGACCGGCGGAGAGGTCGTGTAGCTGGCCTTGATCCGGCTCTGCCGAGTGTCGCTTCGGGCTATCCGGTGGTCGGGGCGCAGTTCGGTTCGGTCGGCCGCGGCACCGAATACCCTCTGGCCTTGTGGCGCGGACCCAGCACGCAACCATCCTCGCCTCAGTCGCTGCTTCTGCTCAGGCTGGACCCGGACACGGCTGCGACCAGGCGCGCATCCGGGAACACCTCGAGCGTCCGCGTGATCTGCACCTCATCCATAAGCACCATCGCGGTACTCAGCGCGTCCGCCAGAGCTGCGCGCGGGGCAGTAACACTGATCAAGCGCCAGCGCGGCGCTGCAGGGATGCCAGTTCGGGGATCGAGGATGTGCCCGACCCGGCCTTCGGCGTCAAAGACGGTGCCAAGCGGCGCGGAACTGGCAAGCGCGGTGTCGCGCAACGAAACCTCGCCGGCCGGGGTCGCACCGCCCGCGTCAAGCGCTACCGGCCAGTCGCCGCCGATGGCGTGAAGTTCGCCGGTATCGACCAGGACGTCCGAAAGTCCCTCGGCTCGAAGACGTGCCGCCACCCGATCTGCGACATAGCCTTGCGCCACACCGTTGAGCGTCAGCGCCATTCCGGGCCGAAGCGTGATCTGGTCGGCGCTTGCGGTAACGCCCGACCAGCCTGTGGCGCGGAGGACCCCGGCGATCTGCGCCGAATCGGGCGCGTGGCCCGCAGCGTGGCTGGATGCATAAAGCGCCCAGAGCGGCTGAACCGTGGGATCGAACAGGCCCGCGGTCGCGCGGTGCGCGGTTCCGCAAAGTCCCAAGCATTCCAGAAGCTCGAAGGGCGGGGCCGCAAGCGATCCCATGGCGTTGAGCCGCGCCAGTGCCGATGTGCCGCGATAGAGGCTGAAGATGTCTTCCAGCCGGTCGATCTCGGCGAATGCCCGCCGCGCGATCCCGTCGCCATCGGGATGCGCGAGGGTCAGGGTAACCCGTGCCCCCAGCGCGCTGTGAGTCCATTGCCGCACCGGCGCCGCATCGGCGAGGTTGCCGGCGGCAAGGGCGCCTGCGGTGATCGCAAGGAAGCGGCGTCTGTTCATCGGGGTCATCCTATCCCTGCCTTTCGTCGGAAAGCGCCTTTAGCCGATCGCGGAAATCGTCGGTCGCTGCTGGATCCGGGTCTGCGCTGGCGGGCGCCAGAACCTCGGCATCGGAAATCCCGGCCAACTCGCGCACTTGCCCGCCATTCTGCGCCGCAAAAGCTGCTGCCGCGGCCCGGTCCGAGAAGGGCACCAGTTCCGGCGCCCCCATGCCGCCGGCCACTGAAGAGCCGACGACGAAAAGTGCGTCTTCAGCGGCGATCCAGTTTTCGGCGCCGGGCTCTTCCCAGCTTGGCGCCGCGGCCATGTCGTTGACGTAGACGGCGGCGATGGCGTGGCTCTGCTCGGGCATCCGCAAATAGGCTATGGCATCCCGCACCTGGCTGAAGAAGATCGGTGCGTCCAGCCCGTCCAGGTGGATCTGCCCCTTTGGACCGGGATGCTCGACCAGGCTCATCTGGCAGTAATGGCCAAGCGCTCCCTCGGTCATCGCAACAGCGACGGGCCGGCCGGCGGCGACCTCCTCCTTGCAGGCGCTGAGGACAGCGCAGCAGGCGACGACAAGGATCAGGTGTTTCATGGAGTCACCTTCCGAAGCGCGAAGAGCGCGAGGCCAAAGGCCAGGAAAGGCCACAGCGCGACCGAGGCAAGCGCCTGCATGGCCGGAATCGCGTTTGCCGCACCGCCGATACCGGCGGCGGCGGTCGTCGCTTCTGACGCGGCAAGGTTGAACAGGCGGAACGCATCCGCAGGATTGGCAAGCAGAAGCCATGGGAACACGCCGGTGGTAAAAGGGCCGCCCCCGTCGGCCACAATCGCCGCCAGAAGGCCCAGATCATAAAGCACGATCATCACCAGCCAGACCCCGATCGCAAGGCCTGCCGCCGCTCCCGGCCGCCGGGCGACGGCCGAAAGCGCATAGCCGAGGCCAAGGAAACTTGCCCCGAGCAGGAGCGAGGACCAGAACAGCCGCAAGAGCGCCGGAAGACCGTTCGCCGCTGCCGGGTCGACCGCGAACGCCGCCGCGGCGGCAGATCCATAGCCGACGGCAAGCGCCAGCGCCAGTGTGGCCAGATGCGCTATCGCCTTGCCCGCAAGAATGCGCCCGCGAGAGGCCGGGTAGGTCAGCAAAAGTGGCAACGTTCCCCGTTCGATTTCGCCCGCCACGGCATCGAAGGCCATCAGCAGCGCCAGCAGTGGCACGAGATAGACGGCAAGACTTGTCAGGCTGGCGACGGTGACCGATAGCCGATCGGCGCCAACCTCGCCGGTGGGCGCGCTGCCGGCCGCCGACAGAACCAGCGCGAAGACCGCCATCATCGCCACCGCGATGGCAACCCAGCGGTTGCGCAGCGCGATGCGGAATTCGCAGGCGGCGAGCCCAAGGATGGCGGTCATGATAGAGTCCTCCGGCTGTAGTGGTCATAGATATCCTCGAGGCTTGGCGGGATCACGTCGACATCCTCGATCATGTCGCTCATCGCGGCGATGCTGCCCAGATGCGCCAGCTTCTTGTCCGCCGCGCAAACGAGATCGACCATCACGCCGTTGCGCCG
The DNA here is from genome assembly GCA_024637315.1 of Brevirhabdus sp. Classification (GTDB taxonomy): domain Bacteria; phylum Pseudomonadota; class Alphaproteobacteria; order Rhodobacterales; family Rhodobacteraceae; genus JAHEAO01. The sequence goes on along the minus strand of JAGXFH010000031.1, from coordinate 28,947 downwards.
CCCGGCTGTAAGTTCGCGCGCCACGGCATCTGCGGCTCCGGGTCGCGCCGAAATCTGGATACGGGTCGGCAGCGCGGCCCGGCGACGCAATCCGGCAAGCGTGTCGTCGGCGACCACGACACCGTTCGAGAGGATCACGATCCGGTCGGTCCGGGCCTCGACCTCGGTCAGCGCGTGGCTCGACAGAAGGATTGCCGCGCCATCGGCGGCAAGGCGGTCCAGAATGCCGTAGAATTCGCGCCGCGACACCGGGTCGAGCCCGCTCGTCGGCTCGTCGAGAACCAGAAGCCTCGGCCGCCCGATCAGCGCCTGGGCAAGTCCGACGCGCTGACGCATCCCCTTGGAATAGGTGCCGATCCGGCGGCGCGCGGCATCGCCAAGCCCGACCCTGTCGAGCAGTTCGCCAGCCTTGCCTGCCGGTTCGCCTCTCAGCCGCAGGAAAAGGCCGATCTGCTCCTCGCCGGTAAGCGAGGGGTGGAAGGCTGCGTTCTCGGGCAGGTATGCCACATTGGCCCGCGCGGCGGGGCTGCCGGGGGCCACCCCGAGCACGTCGATGCGGCCGCCATCGGCAGGGATCAGGCCGAGCACGATCTTCATCAGCGTGGACTTGCCCGCACCGTTGTGACCCAGCAACGCCACGCGCTCGCCGGGCGCTACCGATAGCGTCACATCGGTCAGCGCGGCGGTGCGATCGAAGCGCTTAGTGACTTGCGAGAGGATCAAGGCCGTCATTTTCGTATCCTTGTTGCCGCCATGAGGGTCTGCTTTCGGCCTCGAGCGCGGCGATATGAGGGGGCACCGCGATCACGGGCGGTGCGGTCAGGGGATGGCTGTCCACGACGCCGCCGGGCAGCGTGGCGGGAAAACTTGATTGGCTCCAGCGGATAAGCTGGACGGCGGGAGAGCCCAGAAGTAGTGACGCGGCCGGCTGCGACCAGAGAATATGGTCCATCAGGTCGTTTGGTCGGAACGGGCTGTCGGCCCGCCCGTCGCCGTCGAGATCAAAGACGGTATGATCCGACCAGAAGTTGCCGGTGCCGTCGAGGCTCCATTCGACATTGCGCGTACCGACGTATTTCACCTGTGTCCGATTGCCGAGAAAGGCATTGCCCGTCAGCGCGTTGCGTTCGGATCCCGCAGTGAAGTGAATTCCGATGTCACAGCCCTCGAACCGGTTACCCGCGATCAGATTCTTGTGGGCGTTGTAGATGAACGTACACTTCTCGGCTCCGCCGCGGACGAGATTGCCGACCACGTCGGCGTTGTTGGCGTAGTTCAGCATCACGCCATGGCTGCGGTCCCCAAGCGACAGGTTGTTCCGCACCGTGATCCGGTTTGCATACATCAAGGCATAGCCCAGGTGATTGCCGATCGACACGTTGCCGGACACCTCGCTGTTGTTCGTATACATGTAGTGCACGGCGAAACGCAGGTCGCGAAACAGGTTGTTGCGGAAGATGTTGTCGCGCGAGACATTGGTAAAGATGCCATCGCGGCCGTAGCGGATGTCGTTGTCTTCGACCACCGCGCCGGGCGCGTTCCAGACATAGACCCCGTTGCCGCGATCGTTCATCCGGTGGTCCTGCCGCCCGACGATCTCGTTTCGGGCGACCAGGCTGTTTTTGGCGCCGTGGATGTCGACGCCGTAGAGATTGCCGAGAATGCGGTTGTCTTCGATCCGCGCGCCGGTCGCCTCAGCTGTCAACGTCACACCCGCGTCAATGGTTTCGTGCGACGAGCCCGAGCCGATGATCTCAAGACCCCGCACCGCTACTCCGGATGCGTCCACCGTGATCACGCTGCCCCGGCCGCCGCCGTCGATCAACGCCGCGCCCCCGCCGTCGATTGTTAGGCGGCGGGTGATTGTCACCGGGCCATCATGGCGGCCCGGTGCGAGGATCAGCACATCGCCGGGGTCGGCCCCGGCGACGGCATCTGCAAGGCGCCCCGGCCCGGTTTCCACGCGCAACTCGCCCGCGCCCGCAGTGCTGGAAAGCGCCGCGAGAAGGCAGAACATGGTGATGCAGGGGCGAAGGCGCATGGTTCAGGTTCCCGTCGGCTCGACGAACATCCGTCCGCGCATCTCCATGTGGAGCGCGTGGCAGAACCACTGGCAATAGTACCAGTAGACTCCGGGCTTGGACGCCACAAAGGTGACCGACGCCGTCGCCTGCGTCCCGACCTCCATCGCGACGCCGTGATTGTTGAGACAGAAGCCGTGGGTCAAATCGTCGATGTCGTCCAAGTTGGTGACGTAGACCGTTACCTCGTCGCCCTGCTTCACGGTGAAGCTTTCCAGGCTGAACTGCGGCGCCATCGAATGCATGTAGACGCGCACCTTGTTGCCGTCGCGGATCGGCTCGTCATGGCCCCAGTCAAGGTCCACCCCATCTGCTTCGGCCTGTCTCCGCGCATCCTCCCACGTCGGGTCGTTTCGGTCCCAGACGTTCACCGGATTAACGATCGAGCGGTGGACGATGATGCTGTCATGCGGTTCGGCGAAGGTCGGACCGTCATGAATAAGCGTCATGCCGCCGTCGGCGATGTCGATCAGTTGTTCGTTCTCGGGCTTGAGCGGCCCGACGTTCAGGAACCGGTCCTTCGAGAACTTGTTCATCGAGATCAGCCATTTGCCATCGGCATCAAGCGTTTCGCCCATCGAGGTAGAGTTGTGGCCGGGCTGGTAGGCGACGTCGATCTTGTCGATGATCGGGTCGACACTTTCGCCGTTATAGGCGCGGATCGCATCCTCGATGTTCCACTTCACGATCTGGCTGTCGAGGAAGAGCGTGGTAAAGGCGTTGCCCTTGCCGTCATAGGCCGTGTGAAGCGGTCCGAGGCCCAGTTCCGGTTCGGCCACCACGACCGAGCGCGGATCGAGGTTCGGATCGGCGAAGATCGCATCGAACTTGGTCACGTCCAGAACCGACACGGTTGGCGACAGCTTGCCCGCAACGCAGACATGCTGCTTGTCGGGTGCGGTGTTGATGCCGTGCGGGCTGTTCGGGATCGGGACGTAACGGGTGTAATTCTTGTTCTGCCCCTTGCGCCCATCGATCACCTTGACGCCGTTGAGCTCGATGAAGTCACCAGCGGCGATGCCGGCCTCGATCTCGGCGAGGTTGAAGATCACGACATGGTCCATCTCGGACGCCATCATGTCCGCCAGGTTCATCCCCATTTCCGAATTGTAGGAGGTCGAGAAGGCATATTTGCCCTGATAGTCGCAATCGGTGTTGTCGAGGTTACCCGACACCATGACCTGCCATGCGATCTCCATCGTGTCGCCGTCGAGCGCGGTGTAGAAGTTCACGTATTTCGACGGATCGTCGAGCACCGAACCATCATTGACCATCGGCACCTCGTCCTCGCCATTGGCAAAGACATAGCCGGTGCGCGGCCATTTCTGCGGACGCAGCCCGTGGATCGCCTTGGCGTTGGGGATTTCCACGACCTTGTCGCACTTCATCACGTCGCAGCGCACCCGCGCCACGCGGGTGTTTGCCTTGTCGTTCATGAACAGGTAGCGCCCGTCATAGGTGCCCTCGGTAAACGACATGTGCGGGTGGTGCAGGTCGCCATTGTCATGGACCTTCTTGCCCTGCGCAGCCAGGAAGTCCCGCGTTTCGGGAAGCATTCCTTCGGTCAGGACCTTGAGGCTCTCGTTGGTCTGGCCCCAGCCGGTTGCCGAGCAGCGGTTGAATACCGGTACGCGCATCAATTCGCGCATGGACGGCACGCCGAGGATGCGCAACTCGCCTGACTGTCCCGAGGACCAGAAGCCGTAATATTCGTCAAGCTCTCCGGGCGCGAGCGACGCCGCGCCCGTGGCCGCCGCGGCCTTCGTGGTCGCGGCCGCCGTCGCTGCCGCGCCGGCTCCGCCCATCAGCGCCAGGCGGGCACCTCCGCCGGCGCCGAGCAGCGCGGCGCCTCCCGCCGTCGCGCCAAGCATACCGCGCCGGCTGATAGTGGCCTTAGATTCCCGTTCCGACATTCTGTTGTCCTTTCTTTAGGTTGGGATGGTTCTGAAGGGCGCGGTCAAGCGACGCCGCGCTCGCTGCGGCAGTCTCGCGCCGCTTAAGCCGGCGGATCACCACCGGGCATTTCGTCTCGGACTGGTAAAGCACCTGACAGTGCATGCAGTTGAGGCATTCGTTCGGGTTGATCTCGCCCGTGGGGTGGATCGCCTGCACCATGCATTCGTTCGCGCAGGTCTGGCAGGGATTGCCGCATTCGCGGTACCGCTTCAGCCAGTCGAACATGCGAAGACGGGCGGGAATGGCCAGTGCCGCGCCAAGCGGGCAGAGATAGCGACAGTAGAACCGCTCAACGAACAGCCCGATCCCCAAAAGCACCAGCGCATAGAGAACGAAAGGCCATGCGCGATCGAATTTCAGGACGATGGCGGTCTTGAAAGGCTCGACCTCGGCGAGTTGCTCGGCGCGGTCGATCGAGGCGAGCGTGACGGCGAAAAGGCCCAAAAAGATCATGTACTTGATTGGCCAAAGGCGTTCGTGCAGTCCCCATGGCAGCGACCATTGCGGCACCTTGAACCAGCGGGCGATCCGGTTCGTCAGTTCCTGCAGTGCGCCGAATGGGCAAAGCCAGCCGCAATAGGCCCCACGTCCCCAGAACAGCAGGGCCGCAGCGACAGAGAACCACAGGATGAAAGTCAGCGGGTCAAGCAGGAAAGCCTGCCAACTGAATCCCGTGGCCAGCGAACTGGTCAGCGCCATGAGGTTCACGACCGAAAGCTGAGCATTGGCGTACCAGCCAAGAAACACCAGCGTGAGCGTGAGAAACGACATCCGGAACCAGATTGTCCAGCGGTCCGAACGGGTGAGGAAGCTCTGAAAGAAGAACGCCGACGTCAGCACCGTGAGCATCCCGACGAGGACGGCGATCTCGACGGTCTTGTCTCGCCATATCCGTTTCCACAACTGGGCCTGCGCTGCCGCTTCCGCCTCGCCGTTCTGGGCCGCCGCGGCCGCCGCCGGGGCGATCATGCTCGTGAACCGGTCGGGCAAGCGGTAGCCGAGATCGTAGGTGATGAAGAGCCGCTCCAGCGCGCCGACCTCGCGTTGAACCAGAAGCTGCAACCGCCATGGTTCGGTCGGATCGAAGCTGGCATCGGCGGGGATCTTGAAGATATCGAGTTCGGTGAAGTCCGGCGCGCCGGGCAGGGCGACCTCGCCCAGACGGCGGTGGCCGCGGTCGCGGAACCGCACCGAGGCGTCATCCTGCACCAGCACGATCCGGTCGAAGATCCCGCCGCGCACATAGCCCGATCCCTTGAAGGAATAGTGCCCCCGGCCCGCAACAAGGATCGCGTGTTCGCCCTCTTCCAGCCAGGCCTCGAGATTTGCGTATTCCGCGTCGCCCAGCATCGCCCGCCCGATCGCCGGCACGCTGATCAGCGTGGCGTGCATATCGATGAAGGTATCGCCCGGATCGCCCGTCACCGGCCGCGCGGCGGCGCGCGGATCGTCCAGCGCGGCAAAGGCTTCGTTGACCTGACCGATGTCGAGCGTCAGCCGACGGACCGTCCCGTCGCCCTCGGCCTCGACCCAGTCGGCGGGCGCTGCGGCGTCCGGGTCGAGTTCACGCGTGGGTCCGCCGGGCGTCGCCTCGGATGCAAGGCCGCCAAGATGGAGTGCGCGCGCGACCTTGATGCCGGAGCGCACGATGGAATCATCGATCACCATGACCGTCACGGTCGCACCTGAAATGATTTCAAGATCATGCGCGGTGCCGCCCGCCTCGACCTCGGCGACAAGGTCAAGACCGGCGTAATCGGCGGTGAGCCCGCGCATCTTGGCTTCCGGTATGCCGATCAGAACGATCGGCTCGGAGTGCTTGACCAGCCGGACTCCGGCCACTTTTGCCTCGGCGTCGACGGCGACCATCACGTGAATCGGTTTGCCGGAATAGCCGGTGGTGCCCACGAAGTCGGAGGTGATGAAGGCCCAGGCGATTGTCTCGCCGCCCTTCAACACGGGTGATACTGGCAGATCGCTGCGGATCGGACCATAGCTGTCGGCCCCTTCGACAAGCGTGCCGGCAGGCACGTCGTCGATCAGGGCCGCAAGATGCGGCGATTGCGCTGCGACCGGACTGGCCGCGATGAAGACCGCGGCCATCGCAAGCACGAGTGCGTATAGGTGCCGGACGAACTGGTGGTAGGGACGAGGCATTTTATAATCCGAAGCAAGGTTACAGCCTTCTGGCAGACCCGATCGCCGCAAACTTTGATTAGGATCAAATAGAATAACCCTTTTATGTGCCAGTTTCTGAATGTGTAATGCGACCGACCATGTTGCTCTGGTCTTTGCACCGTGAAGGGGCAGGAGTGACAAATCCGAAAGAGACAAAATGCGACTGACTAAACACAGCGACTATGCAATCAGAGTGCTCTTGCTTGCCGAAAGTCATCAGGACCGAAACCTGACCGTCGACCAGACCGCGCTGATTCATGGCCTCTCCGCGCCGCATCTCAAGAAGGTGGTGCGCACGCTCACTGCGGCGGGCTTCCTTTTGAGTGTGCGTGGACGGTCGGGAGGATTCCGGCTGGCACGCCCCCCCGAGGAGATCGGCCTGGGCGCGGTCATACGCGTCACCGAGCCCGACTTCGCACTGGTAGAGTGCTACCGTGAGGGCAGTGCGTGCCGCCTGACCGAGTGCTGCAAGCTACCCCCGGTGCTGAACGAAGCCCTCGCGGCCATGTTCGAGGTCCTCGACCGCTATACTCTGGCTGACCTTGCTCTCCGCAGGGCCGAGATGTTGCCCGCCGCACCACCAGCGAGGTTTCTCTGACCATTCCGCCAGTCGCACTGTCAGCGGATCGGCCGTTTAGCCGATCCTCGTCATTCAGCACCGTGCAGACGAGGACTCGCAGGGGTCTGTGGGGCCAGACCTGCACCAGCAAGAAAGCCACAAATCCAGGCGCCGCTGCCTGACGGCGCAGCATCGCTGTTTCCGGGTGGGCCAACCACCGGCGGAGGCGAGTTGAAACGAGAAAGGACGACCCAGATCATTCCTTGGCCGACTTGGCCGACTTGGCCGACTTGGCCGACTTGGCCGACTTGGCCGACTTGGCCGACTTGGCCGACTTGGCAGAGAAGGTCATCCCGATATCGCCACTGCCCGGATTAGCGTCATGTGCTCTGGCCTTGATCGGAAACGTCGCCCGTTTGACGACGGTACCCGCTTCATCGACGATGAACCTGCACGCACGGTCACCGTGGTGGAAAGTCAGACGCCAGCGCCCGGCATCATCGTCCACGCCGGTTTCGCAACGCGAGGTGATCGCGCCATCGCGCATTCGCTCCCTGACCTCGTCCTCCGAAAGGCCGAAGATCTCGGCCAGAAGCCGGGCCTCGACGACGAAATCCTTGCCGGAGCGTTCGACTGCCGTCATGACGTTTCACTCCAATAATCGTTGGCTGCCGCGACCGTTGCGAAATGCGTCGCGACCACTTGACTGGAGGCGATCAGCGCATCTGCATCCTCGGCGTAGACTGGGCGCAGCGTGTCGCGCACTGCGGCATCGGGCTGGGTCATCTTGATCGCGACGCGGGCCAGTTTGGCAGCAAGGTCATAACCCGCTTCGGGGGTCGCGGTCTTGAGTGTCGGGAGCCAAGTCGTCATCGGGCGTTCCTTTCGTTTCAGGTGGGTTCTCGGGAGCGATGATGCGCCATGCGCTACCTTCGGGATCATCGAACTGATCATTGCGCAGGGCCCAGTAGAAGGCAGCAAGGCCGATCAGCCCCATGCCGATCGACAGCGGTATCAGAAACAGCAGGTGGGTCATCGCGCCGGCCCGCTGACAGAACACCAGGCATGCCAGGTGCCGTGGCCGAGCACCGGGAACACCACCGCCAACGCCAGCAGTCCCGTTGCCAACGAAAGCAGCATGCCGGCGGCGACGATCACGCCCCAGGCAAGGCAGGGCCGGATGTTCTGCGCGGTCATGGCAAAGCTGAGTCCCATCGCTGTAAGCGCGTCGCGCTTCTCGGCCATCAGCATGGGTACCGAGAACAGGCTGAGCGCAAAGGCGAAGCCAGCGAACAGTCCGCCGACCAGCGTTCCCACGCCGATCAGCCCCCAGCCGCGCGTCGTGGTCAGTACGTTGATCAGCGCTTCGTCCGCGCCGGGAAAGGGCGTCAGCCCGAAAAACAGTGCATAAAGCAAATCGGCCGCGCGCAGCCAGAACAGCACGAGCAGGCCCAGTAGCAGCCCCGCATAGGCCAGTTGGCCCGCCGAGGCCGGGCGCACCAGAACCATTTGCGCCAGCGCGATGCTGTCGCCGCCGCTCTGCCGTCGGCTTTTTTCATACAGGCCGAGAGCAAGGAACGGCCCGACGATCAGAAAGCCCGAGATTGCCGGCAGTGCCAGATAGAGCAGCCCCGCGGCGGCGAGGATCCAGAGCACCGCATAGGAGACAATCACCAGGAAAACACCGTAGGCGAGACTTGGCCCCGGTGCGTCCTGCAGGTCGCGCCAGCCCGCCCGCAGCCAGTCGAGCGCCACGCCGGCGGGCAGGTGCCGGGCAAGCGGCGAGGCTGTTCCCTGCGGCTCTCGGATAGTGGGAAGCGGTTCAAGCATGGCGGTCTCCCTCAGCAAGCGCGTTTCGCGGGCTTCGCCGCAGCCGCCACGGAAACGCAGTCGGGCTGCGAGCGGAATGCGGCGTTCAGCAAATGCGCGTTTGCAGCGACAAAGACGCCAATTGCCGCAAGCGCCCCGGTAATCGCCAACCGTCTCTGCGTCGCATCGGTCATCGCCGCACCCCGCCGTTTGCACCCGACAGGCCCGCGACATAAAGGGCGAGCAGGTTGATCTCGGCAATGCTCAACCGGTCCGACCAGTAGGGCATCACCCCCTGCCGCCCCTTGCGCAGTGTCGCCATCACCGTTTCTGCGTCCTGACCGTAGATCACGGCATCGTCGGTCAACGCGGGCACCCCGTTCATCAGCCCGCCCACGCCACGCTCGCCGTGGCATGCCAGACAGTTCTCTTCGAACAGGGTCGCGCCCGCGCTCTCGTGATCGGCTTCGCCTGTGGACAGCGCCGCGACATAGTCCGAAAGGCCCTGCCGCTCTGCGCGCGACATCCAGTCGAAGGCCGGCATCTGCGCAAATCGGGTGTCGGGATGTCCGGCGTTGATGCCGACCTGAAGCGTTTCGGCAATGGTCACGGGATCCGCGCCCCATAGCCAATGACTGTCGTTCAGCACCGGAAAGCCGGGGCCGCCAATACCCTCTTGGCCATGGCACACGGCGCAACTGTCGCGATAAAGCCGGTCGGCCGCGGGAAGGACGCGCGCGATCAGCGCGGCGTCGCCCTGCAGGGCGGCAAAATCGGGGGCGCCGTCGAAACGCGCCAGCCAATCCTGGCGCCGTGCGTCGATCTCGCGAAGGCGCTCTACCGCCATCTCGTCCTGATCGAGGCCCAACAGCCCACGCGTATAGTCACGCCCCAGCGGCCAGGCGGGCAGCAGCACCCAGGCGATGACTGAGTAGAGGAAGGTCAGCACCATCGCCCAGATCACGATCTTCGGAAACGGCGTGTTCAACTCCGTGATGCCGCCCCAGTCATGGCCGGTGGTGTCATACCCGGTGACGGGATCGACCTCGCGCTGGCCGGTATGGGGGTCGGCGCCGGGGAGGTTCCTGGGATCGGTCACGCGCTGTCCTGCCGGTCGTCCGGTTGCAGGACCGACCGCGCGGCGCGATCATGGGCGTCTCGTCGCTTGGGGCTGTAGGCGCGGATCACGACGATGAGCAGAAAGCCCATCATCCAGATCGGCCCGAAAATCTTGGCGATCAGAACCAGAGTGTCGTGGGTCATTGAATGTCCTCCGCCATGATGGGGTGGGCGGCGTCGGTCAGTGTGCCAAGCGATTGCAGATAGGCGACCACCGCGTCCATCTCGGTCAGGCGTGCGGGATCGCCATCAAAGGCGCGCACCGCGACGTCCTCGCCGTAGCGGGCTTGGACGTCTGCCGCCCCGCCCGAGTCGGGGCGGCTCTGCGCCTGGGCGTCGGCCTCGGAATTGGCGATCATGTCGTCGTCATAGGGCACGCCGAGCCGGGCAAGAGTGGCAAGGCTGTCTGCGATGATGCCCGTATCGAGCGGCCGGTCGAGCCAGGGATAGGCCGGCATGATCGACGCAGGCACCACACTGCGCGGGTCGATCAGGTGAGCCACATGCCAGGCATCGGAGTATTTTTCCCCAAGCCGGGCGATGTCCGGCCCGGTGCGCTTGGACCCCCACAGCATCGGGTGGTCGTAAGCGCTTTCGGCGGCCAGCGAATAGCGGCCGTAGCGGTCCAGTTCGTCGGCGAGGCTGCGTACCATCTGGCTGTGGCAGGCATAGCATCCCTCGCGGATGTAGATCTCACGCCCGGCCAGTTCCAGCGGCGTGTGCGGGCGGAGATCGTCGGGCAATTCGACAGTCTCGTCGATGGTGAACAGCGGCGCGATCTCGACGATACCGCCGATCGAGGCCGCAAGGATGATCGCCGCCACCAGACCCATGGAGACCTTTTCGAGGTTGTAGTGGAGTTTCAGCATTGGCTCACTCCGCAGGCAGGGAGGAGAGGGGGCGATCGGAGGCATCCTCCGCGCGGGGTTGCGTCATGCGCATCGTGGCCCGGCAGTTCAGCGCGCAGATCACTGTACCGGCGAGGAACAGCAACCCGCCCAGAGTGCGCACCGCGTAATAGGGTGCCATGGCCCTGACCGATTCGACAAAACTGTAGGACAGCGCGCCGTTCTCGTCATAGGCACGCCACATCAGACCTTGCGTGATTCCGGCATTCCAGAGCGAGATCACGTAGATCAGCGTGCCGGAGATCGCCAGCCAGAAATGCCAATCGACTGCTTTGGGCCAAGCCATGCTCCGACGCCCCGAAAGCTGCGGCACCAGAGTATAGATCGCGCCGAAGATGATCATCGCCACCCAGCCCAACGTGCCGGAATGCACATGGCCCACCGTCCAATCGGTGTAATGCGACAGCGAATTGACCGGGCGGATGGCCAGGAACGACCCCTCGAAGGTCGACAGCCCGTAAAAGACCGCAGCCACGAACATGAACCTCAGTGTCGCGTCGTCACGCACCTTGTGCCAGGCGCCGTTCAGCGTGGCGATGGCGTTGCCTGCCGACGCCCAGGAAGGTACCAGCAGCATGACCGAGAAGGTCATGCCCAAAGTCTGCACCCAGTAGGGCAGAGCGGTGTAGTGCAGGTGATGTGAACCCACCCAGATGTAGAAGAACACGATGCCCCAGAAGCTGACGATGGACAGCCGGTAGGACCAGATCGGTCGCCCCGCACGGACCGGCAGGAAATAGTAGAGCATGCCGAGGAACCCGGCCGTCAGGAAGAACGCCACCGCGTTGTGCCCGTACCACCACTGGATCATCGCATCCTGCACACCTGACCAGATCGGGAAGCTTTCGGCCCCGGCGAGACTGACCGGCAGAGCGAGGTTGTTGACGATGTGCAGCATCGCCACGACCAGGATGAAGGCCATGTAGTACCAGTTCGCGACGTAGATGTGAGGTTCGTTGCGGCGTGCGAGTGTGCGGATATAAAGTGTGAAATAGGTTACCCAGACCAGGACCAGCCAGATATCGGCATACCACTCCGCCTCGGCATATTCTTTCGACTGGGTGCTGCCCATCAGATAGCCGGTCACCGCCCAGACGCAGAACAGGTTGAAGCCGATCAGCACGACCCACGGGCTGAGCGCATCGGCCAGCCGCGCCCGCGCGGTGCGCTGCAGCACGTGAAAGGAGGTGGCGATCAGCGCGTTGCCACCGAAGCCGAAGATCACGCTGGTGGTGTGCACCGGGCGCAGCCGGCCAAAGCTGGTCGCCGGCCAGTGTGGCGTCGCTTCCGGCCAGTACATCAGCGCCGCAACCCAGACGCCCACGCTCATCCCGATCATCGCCCAGAACAACGTCATGATGATGCCGAAACGCGTCGGCGCGTCATAGTAGCGGCTCAGCCTGCCACCGCCCGGCTCCGGGTGATCGTAGAGCGCACCGCCGATCACGAAGACGAGGATCAATCCAAGGCCAAGCGCAATCCCGCCATGCACCGCCATGACGCCCTGCCGGGCAAAGGCGGCCATGACGAGCCCCAGCAGCGCGAGTGCGATCGACAGGCCTATGGCGATGCGCCGTTCCGAGAGTGTAAGGGTCGCTGCCAATTCATGTGTCCTGTTCCCGGTCACGCCGCCGTCGCCCGAGTCAGCGCGATATCCGCAAGGGTCGATCGGTCCAGATCCGCGAGGAACATCGCCTCGGCGGAACGCAGGCGCGCCTTTAGAAAGCATCGACCGTCGATCGTGCAGCCGCCACCATCGGCAGCAAAGCACTCGACCAGCGGCTGGCCTTCCTCAAGCAGGCGGACCAGCGCGCCCAACCGGATTTCATGGGCCGGTCGGGCAAGAACCGCGCCGCCCCCGCCGCCACGCCGGGTCTCGACGAACCCGGCTTGGGCAAGGCGTTGCATGATCTTGGCCAGGTGGTTGCGCGACAAGCTGAATTCACTGGCCAGTTCCGCGGTCGAAAAAGCGCGGTCGGGCGCGCTGGCCATACGCATGAGCATCCGCAGCCCATAGTCGGTGAAGGAGGTGAGGCGCATGATCGCAGGCTCCGCTGTTGTATTGGTATTTACAGTACCTATTAACAGGCATAGGAGTGTTTGCAAGACAGTATTCGCGAGGGTCCGATATGACCGCAAAAGACACTACATCCGGAAGCGCATCTGCCCGGCCCGAAATGACCGCCGCCATCATGGCAGAGACCGGACTTGACGAGGCAGTGCTGCGCAGGCTGGTTCACGGCTTTTACGCCCGCATCCGCGCGGACGCCGTGCTCGGGCCGATCTTCGCCGACCGCATTTCCGACTGGGAGCCGCACCTCGAACGGATGGTGGCTTTCTGGTCCTCGGTGGCACTGATGACGGGGCGCTATCATGGTCGCCCGGTGCCGTCGCACACCCCGCTTCCCATTGATGCGTCGCATTTCGACCGCTGGCTCGGGCTCTTTCGCGAGACGGCGCAAGAGCTGTGTACGCCGGCTGGCGCTGCACATGTCACCGTTCGCGCAGAGCGGATCGCGCGGTCGCTTCATATCGCCGTGGTCGAGGCGCAGGCCGCCCCCGACGCAGTCCCCTCGCTTTGTTGACCAAAGGATAATCCGATGCCAGACGCGATCCCTACCCATGACGCCCCCGCCCATGACGCCCCCGAACTCACCCGCTACATCGAGACACGCTACCACGTCCGCCACCGCGAGCAGCTGCCGCGGCTGGCAGCCATGGCCGAGAAGGTCGAAGATGTCCATTTCGGCGATGAGGACCTTCCTGAGGGCCTGTCCGACACCCTGCGCAGGATGATTGGCGATATGGAGGTGCACATGAAGAAGGAGGAGTTGATCCTCTTTCCCGCCATCCGCAAGGGCGGCGGCCCAGGCATCGAAAATCCGATCGCGGTGATGCGCGCCGACCATGACGATCACGACCGCGATGTCGGCGAGATCCGCCGCCGGACGCGCAACCTGACGCCGCCCGAAGGTGCCTGTGGAACATGGGCCGCGCTTTATGCCGGGCTGGAAGAGTTCATCTGCGACCTCGAGGAACACATGCGCTTGGAAAACGATGTTCTCTTCCCCCAGTTCGAACCCGGTGGCATCGCGCATGGCAGGTGAACGCGCAGCCGGGCGCTACGCCTCGCCGCCCTGCATGGCGGACGAGGTGGCGCCGGACCATTTCGACCCGCTGGCCGTGGATCCCGGGCAGGCGCAGGATGTTGCCCGCTGGCGCCGGGGCGAGCGGGCGCGGCTGCGCGCCGTACGCCAGGCGATGAGCGTCGAGGCGCGACGCGCGGCAGACAAGGCGCTTGCCGAACACCTTCGGGATTGGCTGGAACACCGCTTCGGCGGGGCGAAAGGCCGCGTCTTCTCCGCCTACTGGCCGATCAAGGGTGAACCCGACCTGCGACCGTTGATGACGGAGCTGCACGACGCGGGCGTGACCATCGCGCTTCCGGTCGTCGAAACCCGCGCCGCGCCGCTGGTCTTCCGGCACTGGACGCCACAGACGCGGATGATCCGCGGCGACTGGAACATTCCGGTCCCGCCGCCCGAGGCCGAGACGCTGATCCCCGACATTGCGCTCGCACCGCTTTTGGGGTGGGACGGCGAAGGGTACCGCCTCGGCTATGGCGGCGGCTATTTCGACCGGACGCTTGCGGCCCTGGCGCCGCGCCCGTTCACCATCGGGGTTGGTTTTCAGTTCGCTCTTCTCAGCACGATCTATCCGCAACCGCATGACATCCCGCTCGACGCGATCCTGACCGAAGCGGGGATTCTTGCACACAAGGATACAAGGAAATGAAAATGAGCGCCGGCATCGCATCCGGGCCACCGCTGGCGGGCAGGGGTGCAGTTTCCCGTCTGGCCTGCGCGCTGGTCCAGCCGCTTCTGTCGCGTGTCGTTCGGCGCATCGCGGCGCGGCATCCGTCGCTTTTCGCGCGTCTCGGCCCGCACCAGGCTACCGATTTCCTGATCGACCCTGTGGAACTGCCCTTTGCGCTGCACCTGCGGCCCGATCCGCAGGCGCTGGTGTTCCGGGCCGTGCCGCGGGATGCCGCGCCGCGGGCAGGGGCGGTGATCCGGGGGCGGTTCATGCTGCTTCTCGAACTTGTCGACTCCGAAGAGGATGGCGATGCTGCCTTCTTCTCGCGCGACCTGGAGGTCAGCGGTGATACCGAGGCGGTAGTGCGGCTGCGCAACGCGCTCGATGACGTGGATGGCTCGATTGCCGAAGAAACGGCCCGGATGTTCGGCGCGCCGGGCCGGGCGATCCTGGCACGTCTGCGCCGATCCTATGTCGCGACATGAAAGGAGACGGACCAAGATGAGCCTTGCCGAACTGATCTGCCCAGCAGGCACCCCCGCAGCCCTGCGCACCGCTGTCGATGCCGGTGCCGATGCAGTTTATTGCGGCTTTCAGGATGCGACCAACGCGCGCAATTTCCCCGGCCTGAATTTTACCCCCGACGAACTGACCGAGACGGCGGCCTACGCCCATGCCAGGGGCACCAAGGTGCTGCTGGCGCTCAACACCTACCCGCCTGCGGGCAAGGTCGATCTGTGGCGGCAGGCCGCCGACCTGGGCGTGCGGATCGGGGTCGATGCCTTCATCGTCGCTGACATGGGGGTCGCCGATTACATCGCGCGCATCCATCCCGGCACGCGGCTGCACCTGTCGGTGCAGGCAGCGGCGTCCTCGCCCGAGGCGATCCGCTACTATTGCGAGAGTTTCGGGGTCAAGCGCGTGGTCTTGCCGCGCATTCTGACGATTCCCGAGATCCGCCAGATTCGCACCGAAATCCCCTGCGAGATCGAGACCTTCATCTTCGGCAATCACGGGCTGATGGTCGAGGGCCGCTGCAGCCTGACGAATTACCTCACCGGGCAATCGACCAACATGGACGGCGTCTGCTCGCCTGCCTCCGATGTGGAATACACCCGTGACGCCGACGGGTCGATGTCGTCGCAACTGGCCGGATTTACCATCGACCGCTTCGGCCCCGAGGAAAAGGCAGGCTATCCCACGATCTGCAAGGGCCGCTACACCGCGCCGCATCGGCGCGAGGGTTATTACGCCTTCGAGGAGCCGGTCAGCCTGAACCTGTCGCGCCTGCTTCCCGACCTGATCGACGCTGGCGTTCATGCTTTCAAGATCGAGGGACGACAGCGGTCGAAATCCTACGTGCGCGGTGTCGTTACGGCATTTCGCCGGGCGGTGGACGACATCCGCGCCGGCCGCCAGGCCGACATCGCCGACCTCGTCGCCCTGACCGAGGGGCAGAAACAGACCCAAGGCGCGTTCGAGACGAAGAAATGGCGGTGAGCGACATGACGACCAAACTGACCCTCGGCCCGATCGCCTATCACTGGCCTGCAGAGGAACGCCGCGATTTCTACGCCCGCATCGCCGACGAGGCGCCGGTCGACGAGGTCTATCTGGGCGAGGTGATCTGCTCCAAGCGCGCGCCGTTTCACGAGCCTGACCTGCCCGCCATGATCGAGCGGCTGGAACGCGCCGGCAAGACGGTGATCCTGTCTTCGCTGGCCGAGGTGATGCTGAAGCGGGAACGCAAGGCGACCGAAGACCTTGCCGCGATGGACCACCCCGAGATCGAGATCAACAATGCCGCTGGGCTATACGCGCGGGGTAAGCGCCCGCATCGCATCGGCCCCTTCATGAACGCCTACAACGAGGCGACGATCGCGTGGCTGGCAGGGCAGGGCGCGACCCATGTCAGCCTGCCGACCGAACTGCCTGCCGAGGCTATCGCGGTCGCGGCGCAGGCCGCGCGTGGCTTGGGCCTGGGGGTCGAGGTGCAGGTCTTCGGCCGCGCCTCGCTCGCTGTTTCGGCGCGCTGCTATCACGCCCGTGCCCATGGCCGGACCAAGGACAATTGCCAGTTCGTCTGCGAGGACGACCCGGATGGAATGCCGCTCAGGACCCGCGACGACGCGCCGATCCTGCGGGTCAACGGCATTCAGACCCAGTCCGAGAGCTATGTGGATCTGTTGCCCGAGACCGGGCGTCTGGTCGCGGACGGTGTGACCCACCTGCGCCTGATGCCGCAAGCGGTGGACATGGTCGCCGTGGCCGAGATATTCCGCGGGACGCTGGACCGGGCGCTGGAGACGTCCGAGGCCGAAGCGCGCCTGCGCGCGGTCTGCACGGGGACCCGGTTCAGCAACGGCTTCTACCACGGGCAGGCTGGCTATCGCCGGATTGCAGGCGCAACTTCCGTGTGACGCTTTGGAAAAGGGTGACAAATGACCGCGACGACCGCCGAACAGATGCGTGCCTGGCCCGGCCCTGTGATTCTGACTTACGGGTTTCGCCCGTTCTTTTTCGGCGCCTCTGTCTGGGCCGTGCTAGCCATGGTGCTCTGGGTGCCGATGTTGTCTGGTCATATCGCGTTGCCGACGGCTTTCGACCCGGTCAGCTGGCACGCGCATGAATTCCTCTTTGGCTATCTTGGCGCGGTCGTCGCGGGGTTCCTGCTGACCGCGGTGCCGAACTGGACCGGGCGGCTGCCCATCGTCGGCTGGTGGCTGGCGGCGCTGGCGGCGCTGTGGCTGGCGGGTCGCGTGGCGGTTGCCCTGTCTGCGGGGTTGTCGCCGCTATTGGTCGCGGGGGTCGATCTGGCATTTCCGGTCGTTCTTGCCTTCGCAATCGGGCGCGAGATCGTGGCGGGGAAAAATTGGCGCAACCTGATCGTGCTTGGACTCCTGGCCGTCTTCACGGTGGGCAATGCCCTGTTCCACTGGGAAGCGGCGCGAGGAGCCTACGCGGCGCAAGGCATGGGGCTCAGGCTGGGGCTCGGCACCGGTCTCATGATGATTGCGGTGATCGGCGGACGGATCGTCCCATCCTTCACCCGGAACTGGCTGGTAAAGCGTGGCGGCGGACGTCTGCCCGCGCCGCCAATGCAACGGTTCGACAAGGCCGCACTGCTGGTGCTTCTTGCCGCACTCATGCTCTGGGTCGCGCTGCCCGACCAGATCGTCACCGGCGGGGCGTTGATCTTGGCGGGCGCGCTTCATCTTGGCCGGCTTGCCCGCTGGGCCGGTCACCGGACCTTGGCCGAGCCACTGGTTACGGTATTGCATCTGGCCTACGCCTTCCTGCCGCTTGGCGCGCTGGCACTCGGGGCCGCGATCCTTGCCCCCGGCAACCCTGGGATGGCCACGGCACAACATCTGTGGATGGCGGGCGCGATTGGGCTGATGACACTGGCGGTGATGACACGGGCCACGCTGGGCCATGCCGGGCAGGCGCTGACGGCGGGCGCCGGAACGGTCGCAATCTACGCGGCGCTTGTTCTCTCGGTGCTGGCGCGGGTCGCTGCCGGCCTCTGGCCAGAACTTGCCGGACCGCTGCATATAACGGCAGGGCTTGCATGGATCGGTGCCTTCGGGGGCTTTGCTGCGCTCCATGGCCGCTTGCTGTTGCGTTCTAAACCGCAAAAGTGAACCCTGTGGGTTGGAGCATATTCGCTGGGGTTCGATCCCGTTCCCTTGATCAGCGGCACTTCACCCGGATCAACACGGATTGAAAAATGACCGTTTAAACAGTGAGTTGGCGGGAATCGATTTGCGTCTTAGGTGCGACGGGTACTGCCGCCACCGACGCATAGAGAGACGTGGCTTTTGCCTCACCTCTCCGCGCTGCCACCAGAAAGCGTCATCCAAGCCATTCATATCAGAGATAATGGTGGGCGACCCTGGAATCGAACCAGGCGTGGGTCTCCCCGGCGGAGTTACAGTCCGCTGCCGCACCTTGCAGCCCGTCGCCCGCATCCGGGCATGACGCCCGGTGCGAGGGGCTGGATACAATTCGCCCTCCGAAGCGTCAACAGGAAAATCCCTTGCCTCATCGTCTGGGGCACAGCATTGTCGCGCGCGCTGAACGAAAGGGCAGGTCAGATGAAAAAACCCAAATGGGTGATCCAGAAGGAACAGGCCCGCAGGGCGTCCTCGGCTGAAACCATCTGGCTTTTTGGCTTGCACGCGGTACGTGACGCTTTAGTCAATCCGCGGCGTACCAAGGTGCGACTGGTCGTTACCAAGAATGCGTTCGACAAGCTGACGGACGCGATTGCCGTAGCCGAAATCGAGCCCGAGATCGCCGACCCACGCAAGTTCGACGTGCCGATCGACCCGGCCTCGGTGCATCAGGGGGCGGCATTGGAGGTGAAGGCGCTGGATTGGGGCAGCGTCGAGGATTGCTGCATTGGCGGCGGAGACCGACCGCCCCTGGTGGTGTTGCTGGACCGTGTCACCGATCCGCACAATGTCGGCGCGGTCTTGCGGTCGGCAGAGGTGTTCGGCGCCCTGGCGGTCATTGCGCCTGCACGGCATGCGGCGCCGGAAACCGGGGCGCTGGCAAAAACCGCGTCCGGCGCGCTGGAGCGCCAGCCATACTTGCGAGTCCGGAACCTGGGCGATGCGATGGGGCTTTTGCAGCGCATGGGCTATGTGCTGATCGGCCTCGACGGCACGGCCGACCAGACGCTGGACGCCGCGCTTGAAGGGCTGTCAGATCGTCCGGTCGGGCTGGTTCTGGGGGCAGAGGGTCCGGGAATGCGGGAAAAGACGCTTGAAACCTGCGACCGGCTGGCGCGGATTGATGCTGTCGGGCAGTTCGGCTCGCTCAATGTCTCGAACGCGGCCGCGGTGGCGCTATATGCGGCGCGACGGCGCTGATATCGGGCGGATCATCGTGAAACAAAGCATGTGAACCAATCATATCCCATTGTCGTGACTTCGATGCTTCCGCATCTCCGCATCGGAGATCCGGTGACCGCAAGACGAAGAAGTCCATTAGATCCAGAGATTTGTCGGACCGTGCAACCAAGGTGCTGCTAACGGCAATCTCTTGGATCGCGCGCCATGCTCAACACCATCGTTCACACCTCTGTCAAAGGGGGTGGCTGGAACACGAAAAGCAGCGCATCTTCGGTGTCGTAGAATCCGGAGATCCAACATGCCGACCCGCCGCAACATTCTTGGCCTCGCCTTGGCTGCACCGTTCGTGATTGCATCGCGCGGTCCTGCAGTCGCGGCCTCGCCCGAAATCTTCCAGATCGGGGGCGTGGCAATACGCGGCTATGATCCAGTCGGGTACTTCATGGATGCCAAGCCGGTGGAAGGCTCGACCCAACATCAGGTCAAGTGGATGGGAGCGGTCTGGCGGTTCGCCAATCCGGCCAACATGTATGCGTTTGAAATGAATCCGCATGGTTACGCGCCGCAATATGGTGGCTATTGCGCCTATGCGATGGCGCAGGGCGCAGTCGCAACGACGGTGCCAGAAGCCTGGACGGTCCATGAGAACAAACTGTATCTCAACTTTTCGACCGGCGTCCGCCAATTTTGGCAAGAAGATATTCCCGGCCACATCGTCGCGGCCGACAGGCACTGGCCGGCGGCATTGGACGGCTGAACCATCGCTGCGCCTGTCAATGGTCTGTTCACAAGTTGCTTACATGCTCTTTCAACGCCCCGCGTCGCCACTACATCGATTGTAGAAGTGCAGGATCGGAACTCCTGTGCTTCACTTCACTGTCCCTCGTTCCGTACTGGCGCTCGGTCTTCATGGCCGGGCGCTTTTTTATGCCGCGAACCTCTGATAGGCCAAGCACATGACAAACACCGATGATCACCTGCAAGCGATACTGAAGCGCACCCGCGTCATCGCCTGTGTTGGCGTTTCGATGAACCCGGTGCGGCCGAGCTACTTCGTCGCGCGCTATCTGGGCCTTAAGGGCTACCGGGTCATACCGGTCAATCCGGGCCATGCGGGCAAAACCCTGTTCGGCGAGGTAATTCGGCCGGACCTTGCGGCCATTCCCCCCGAAGCGCAGGTCGACTTCGTTGATATCTTTCGACGGTCAGATGCAGTTCCGGGAGTTGTCGACGAGGCTTTGACGCATCTGCCCGGGCTGAAGACAATCTGGATGCAGATCGGCGTCGAACATCCGGAGGCCGCTGCCAAAGCCGAGGCGGCTGGCGCGACGGTGATCCAGAACCGATGCCCGAAGATCGAATATCAGCGCTTGTTTGGTGAATTGCGGATGGGCGGGTTCAATACAGGCGTGATCTCTTCGCGAATTTGAGGCGTATCGGGAAACGGCCTAGTCGGCGGTCGGGTTCCCGGTGCGGGATGCCTTTTCGTCCAGACCCGAGGTTCCATGCCGACGATCGAGTTCCGCCAGAACCTCGGCAAGCGAGACATCGCGCGATGCAAGCATGACCAGCAGATGAAAAAGCACATCCGCCGCCTCAGACGTCAGCCGCGAGCGGTCGCCTTTGACGGCCTCGATGATCGCCTCGATCGCTTCCTCGCCGAATTTCTCGGCACATTTCTCTGGCCCCTTCACCAGCAGCTTCGCCGTCCACGAGGTTTCCGGGTCGGCGGCCTTTCGGGCCTCGATTGTGGCGGCGAGGCGCTCCAGCGTCATCAGTTCAACCTCATCGCTATGCCGGCGGCGGCCATGTGCTCTTTGGCTTCACGGATCGTGTAATCGCCGAAATGGAAGATCGAGGCGGCCAGCACCGCCGATGCGCCGCCCTTGGTCACACCTTCGACGAGATGTTCGAGGGTGCCGACACCGCCGCTTGCGATCACCGGGACGCTGACCGCATCCGATATCGCGCGGGTCAGGGGCAGGTTGAAGCCGGCGCGTGTGCCGTCGCGGTCCATCGAGGTCAACAGGATCTCTCCGGCGCCTTTCGCGGTGACGGTCCGGGCGAATTCGACGGCGTCGATACCTGTCGCGCGTCGGCCGCCATGGGTGAAGATCTCCCATTTTCCGGGGCCTACGGTCTTGGCGTCGATCGCCACGACGATGCATTGACTGCCGAACCGGTCCGCGGCGCGCGCGACCACATCGGGGTCAGCCACGGCGGCAGAGTTGAAACTCACCTTGTCGGCTCCGGCCAGCAGCAGGTTGCGGACATCCTCGGTCGTGCGCACTCCGCCGCCGATGGTCAGCGGCATGAAGCACTGCTCGGCAGTTCGGGTGGCAAGCTCGTACATCGTGCCCCGATTCTCGTGGGTGGCGTGAATGTCGAGAAAGCAAAGTTCGTCCGCGCCCGCCTCGTCATAGGCGCGGGCGGATTCCACCGGGTCGCCCGCGTCGATCAGGTCGACGAAATTGACTCCCTTGACCACGCGGCCATCGGCCACGTCGAGACAGGGAATGATGCGGGTTTTCAGCATGTAAGGTCGGGCCTTTGCCTGTGTCACGAACCTTTTATGTGGAAAGCCTTGCGCTGACCAGACAGGACACGACAATCGCGCAAGTGCGAGCAATACAGTTGGAGGACAAGTGATGAACCTGATAAAGAGTGCCGTTCTGGCCTGTGCGATGGCGACACCGGCCATGGCCGAAGTCGAACAGGTCAAGGGATCGGGGTCGGTGGCCGAAGTCACGGACGCCCTCGTGGCGGCGGTCGAAGGCGCGGGGGCGACGGTGTTTTCGCGGGTCGATCATGCCGCCGGGGCCGCAACTGTCGGTGAGACGCTGAACGACTCGCAGGTGCTGATCTTCGGCAACCCGGCGCTTGGGACGCCGGCGATCCAGCAGGATCCACTGGCCGGGCTCTACCTGCCGCTGAAAGTGCTGGTCTATGCCGATGGTGACGGCCAGACTTGGCTGGCCTATGAAGATCCAGCCGACATGTTGGAAGGGCTAGAGGTCGACCAGGGCTCTGAATTCATTGGCAAGATGCAAGGTGCTCTGAAGGCCCTGACTGCCCAGGCCGGCGGCTAGCCGCGCAGGGCGGCAAGGGCCTGTCTCAGGTCGATGGCGCCGTCGTATAGCGCTCGGCCGGAGATTGCGCCGCCCAGTCCGGTGCCACAATTCTTCAATGCGATCAAGTCGTCGAGTGATGAAACACCGCCCGACGCAATGACTGGAATTGTCGTGGCGCGGGCTAGTGCGGCAGTGGCCTCGATGTTCGGACCTTGCATCGCACCGTCACGGTTGATGTCGGTGTAGATGATCGCAGCGACGCCCGCATCCTCGAAGCTTCGGGCCAGATCGGTGACCATGACATCGGTTTCCTCGGCCCAACCCTTGGTGGCCACACGACCGTCGCGGGCGTCGATGCCGACGGCGATCTGACCGGGAAAGGCGCGCGCCGCCCGACGCACCAGATCTGGGTTCTCGACCGCGACGGTGCCCAGGATCACCCGGGCAAGCCCCCTGGACAGCCACTGCTCGATCGTCGCCATGTCGCGTATGCCGCCGCCCAGTTGGGCGGGTACGGATGTGGCCGCAAGGATCGCCTCGACCGCAGTTCCGTTTACCGGTTCTCCCGCAAAAGCGCCATTTAAATCAACAAGATGCAACCATTCGCACCCGGCATCCTGAAACGCCTTCGCCTGCGCGGCCGGGTCGTCGTTAAAGACCGTGGCCTGCGCCATCTCGCCTTTGTAAAGGCGCACGCATTGGCCGTCTTTGAGGTCGATTGCGGGGTACAGGATCATGGGTTCGCCCTTGCTGAATTGGTGGCGTCTTTGACATGAAGCGGGCCTGATTGCAAAGGTCCATCGGACCTCACGTCATGCTTGCCGTACTGCCGCAAGGGTTGGCAAGATCTGCAGAAATAGCGGGAGGACCACCAATGATAAGAATGATGATGAGCGCCGCCTTTCTGGCGGCATCTGCGGCGGTTGCCTTGGCCGCCGATCCGGTCGAAGGCATCTGGCAGACAGAGGTCGATGACGGCGCATATGCGCTGGTCACGATTGCGCCGTGCGACGCGAATTTCTGTGGCGTGATCTCTCGGACATTCAGGGCCGACGGTGAATACAAGTCGGAAAACATTGGTAAAAACATTGTGATCGGCATGGCGGCCAAAGGCGGTGGAAAGTATGAAGGTCAGATCTGGCGACCGTCGAACAACAAGATATACATCGGCAAGATGGATGTCAGCGGCGACAGGATAAGATTGCGCGGTTGCGTCGCGGGCGGATTGTTGTGTTCGTCGCAGATCTGGGTCAAGGTTCAATAAGACGCTGAACCACGTCCGATGATGTTTCGGAGTTTGGAGGTGTTTGATGGTGCGGATGCTGTGCGCGACGATGATCGCGGCTTTTGCGGTGGGTCCGGCGTTTGCGGGAGATCCGGCTGTCGGTTTGTGGCAGACCGAGCCTGATCGTAAGGATTTGATTTCCCACATAGAAGTCCGGGAGTGCGGTCAGGCTTTATGCGGTAAAGTCCAAGCCGCGTTTGACGTGACCGGTCAGAAGGTCGTGACCAAGAACGTCGGGAAAGAGCTGTTCTGGGACATGCTGCCGAGCGGTGGCGGGGCCTATGCCGGTGGGACGGTTTGGGTGCCGCTTTTGAACCTGCAGGCCAAGGCGACGATGCAAATGGCCGGCAATACGCTGAAAGTGCGGGCCTGCAAGGGTGTGGTTTGCGACGGGCAGGTCTGGATTCGCGTTAATTAGGTCACGGAGTCCATTGAAGAAAATTGGCGATCAGCCGCAGACCGGCGGCCTGGCTTTTTTCTGGGTGGAACTGAGTGCCGATCATGGTGTCGCGGCCCACGATCGCGGTGATGTCTCCACCGTACTCGCAATGCGCCAGACGGTGAGCGGGATTGTCCACGACGAAATGGTAAGAGTGGACGAAATAGGCATGAGTTCCGGTCGTCAAGCCGTTCAGCACCGGGTGGGACCGGTCGATGACCAGGTCATTCCAACCCATATGCGGCACTTTCATCGCCGGGTCAGCGGGGGCGATGCGCACCACCTCTCCGCCGATCCAGTCAAATCCGAGCGTCGGCTGGTGTTCCAGTCCGCGGGTCGCCATCATCTGCATGCCGATGCAGATGCCCAGGAATGGGCGGCCCTTCTTGACCACGGCATTTTCGATGGCTTCGTAAAGACCAGTCCTGTCGAAAAGCTGCGCCTTGCAAGCCGGAAAAGCGCCGTCGCCGGGCAGCACCACACGGTCGGCGCGGGCGATATCCTCGGGGTTCGAGGATACCAGAACGGTCCCGCCGCCGACTTCTGCCGCCATCCGTTGAAACGCCTTCTCGGCAGAGTGCAGATTGCCGCTGTCGTAATCGACAAGCACGGTCAGCATCGGCGCGACATCCTCGGTTCTTTCATGTCTTCCCTATGATCTGGAAGTCTACCGACCCCGTTTAATGAACTATCGATAGCTCAGAGCGCCCCTTTTGTGGACGGGATCGCATCCGATTTGCGCTGATCGGTCTCGACCGCCAACCGCAATGCGCGGGCGACCGACTTGAACGCCGATTCGGCGATGTGGTGGCTGTTGAGGCCGTGCAATTGGTCGACATGCAGGGTGACACCGCCATGGGTGGCAAACGCCTGGAAGAACTCTCGCACCAGTTCGGTGTCGAAACTGCCGATCCTGTCGGTCGGCATCTGGAGGTTCCACACCAGATACGGACGGCCCGAAAGGTCGAGTGCTGTTCGCACCAACGCGTCATCCATCGGCAGGTGGCATTCGCCATAGCGCCGGATGCCGCGCTTGTCGCCAAGCGCCTTGGTCAGCGCCTGACCCAGCGCAATGCCGACATCCTCGACCGTGTGGTGATCGTCGATATGCAGATCGCCCTTGGCGCGGATCTTCATGTCGATCAGCGAGTGCCTGGCGAGCTGGTCGAGCATGTGGTCGAAGAACCCGACGCCGGTCTTGTTGTCATATGCGCCGCTGCCGTCGAGATCGACCTCGACGGTGATCGATGTCTCTACGGTCTTGCGGGTGATCTTGGCCGTTCGCATTTGCGCACTCCGTTGATATCCCGCGCCTTATAGGGGGGGATTGCCGGCAATCCAAGCTGGCAGTCGCGGTTGAGCGGCGGATTGTTCGCTCCGGGCTGCCGACCACAGGGTGTTTCCGGTCAAGAGCGATCGGGACGGGGCCGACAAGGGGCCATCGCGCCCCGACGGCGTGGTTCGTCGTGCTTTTCTGCGCCGGGGCAACTTGGTATCCATTCGACATGCTGAAGGTGTTGCAGAATCGGACCTACAGGGCGCTCTTTTCGGCGCAGGTGATCGCATTGGTCGGGACCGGGCTGCTTACGGTGGCGCTGGGTTTGCTTGCCTATGATCTGGCGGGTGCGCGGGCCGGGGCGGTGCTGGGTGCTGCCTATGCGATCAAGATGGTCGCCGATGTCGGGCTCGCCCCGGTGGCGGCGGCGCTGGTGGTGCGCTTGCCGCGCGGGGCGGTGCTGATCGGGGCCGATCTGGTGCGCGCGGGTGTTGCCCTGTGTTTGCCGTTCATCGATGCGGTCTGGGAGGTCTATGTGTTGATCTTCGTGTTGCAGGCTGCCTCGGCCACCTTCACGCCTGCGTTTCAGGCGGCGATCCCCGATGTTCTGCCGGACGAGGCCGACTATACTCGAGCGCTCTCGCTGTCGCGGCTGGCCTACGACTTGGAGAACCTCGTCAGCCCGGCGCTGGCGGGGGCGCTCTTGACGGTGATGAGCTATCACTGGCTGTTTCTGGGCACGGTTATCGGTTTTCTGGGATCGGCAGCATTGGTTCTCTGCGTGACGCTGCCGCTGGTGGCAGAAGCGCAGACGCGGCCTTTCATCGAGCGCTTGACGCGGGGTGCGTGGATCTACCTCAACACGCCGCGCCTGCGCGGGCTCTTGGCGCTGAACCTTGTCGCGGCGGCGGCGGGGGCGTTCGTGCTGGTCGATACAGTGGTCATCGTGCGGGCCGGCTACGGTCTGGGCGACGTGGCGGTGGCCACGGCGCTGGCCTCCTTCGGGGCGGGGTCGATGGCGGCGGCGCTGCTGTTGCCAATGCTGCTGGCGCGGCTTCGGGACCGGCTGGTGATGCTGGGGGCGGGGATCGCGCTTACGCTGGTGACGCTCGGCCATGCCGGGTTCTTGTTGGCGGAAAGCCCGTTGCGATGGACCGGCTTTCTCAGCGTCTGGGCGCTGACAGGCGCGCTCTATGCGGCGATCCTGACGCCGTCGGGGCGACTGCTGCGCCGGTCTGCGCATTCCGAGGATCGCGGCGCGGTCTTTTCGGCACAGTTCGCTCTGTCGCATGCTTGCTGGTTGCTGACCTATCCGATCGCTGGATGGCTGGGGGCGGCGGCCGGATTGGGGCCCGCGCAGGCGGTTCTGGGCTTGCTGGCCGTCCTTGGCCTGGTGCTGGCCGTCAGGCTTTGGCCCGACAGCGCGGCTGACGCGGTGCCGCATACCCATCCCGATCTGCCCGCCGATCATCCGCATCTGCGCACCCATCCGGGGACCGGAAATCGGCATGCGCATGCCTTCGTCATCGATGACGAACACCGGGTATGGCCGACGCAGGGCTGAATGCGGCTTGTGGCCGGGCGGGGGTTGATGTCAATTGGCCCAAAAGGAGGATCAGATGAGCACCTGCGTCTTCGTGCAACTGCGTTGCAAGCCCGGCACCACCTACCGCGTGGCAGATGAGATCATGCTGCGCGAGATCCATTCGGAACTCTATTCGACCAGCGGCGAGCATGATCTGCTGCTCAAGCTCTACATCCCCGCGGATCAGGATGTGGGCAAGTTCATCAACGACAAGCTGCTCGATATCGACGGGATCGAGCGGTCGCTGACCACTTTGACCTTTCGCGCCTTCTGACAAGCCGGGATTTCTGTCCGCATTCGCGGTCATTCGCTTTGGGTCAGGTGACCAGAGGCGGATAGTGTCGAGATCATCCGAATTTCGACCGAGAACATGGCCACCGATCCGGCCCGCTTCTTGCAAACAAAAAGCGCCCCGAAGGGCGCGTTCTGTCAGTTCGATATTTGGTCCCAATTGGAGCGGGCGAAGAGATTCGAACTCTCGACCCTAACCTTGGCAAGGTTATGCTCTACCCCTGAGCTACGCCCGCTTCCTTGGGTGAGGCGGAGATATAAATTCCGGCCGCCGCCTGCAAGGGAAAAATTGCGGCGGCGGCGGAAATTTGTTCCGGCTCAGGCGCTGCGGGCGTTCCGACGTTTGCGGCTGCGCAACAGGTTCAGCGCCTCGACCCCGCCGGAAAAAACCATCGCGGCGTAGATGAAGCCTCGTTCGAAATGCACCCCGAACCCGTCGGCGACCAGCGCCATGCCGACCATTACAAGGAAGGCCAGCGCCAGCATCTTGGTGGACGGGTGGGTGTTGACGAAATTGGCGATGGGTTCGGCGGCCGCCATCATGATCAGGATCGCGATCACCACGGCAGCAACCATCACCTCGATATGATCGGCGATGCCGACGGCGGTGATGACGCTGTCGAGCGAGAAGACGAGATCGAGGACCATGATCTGCACAATGACCGAAAAGAACGAGGCGGCCACGGAATAGGCTTCCTCTTCGATGCCTTCGACCTCGTTGAATATCTCGGTCGAGGCCTTCCAGAGAAGAAAGAGGCCACCCGCTAGAAGGATCAGGTCACGCCATGAGAAGGCGTGGTCGAAAACCGTGAAGATCGGCATCTCAAGAGAGATGATCCAGGCAATCGAGAAGAGCAGAGCGATCCGCAGGATCAGGGCACCCGCAAGACCGACCAGACGCCCCATCCGGCGCTGGTGTTCGGGCAGGCGGTTGGCGGCGATCGAGATGAAGATGACGTTGTCGACGCCCAGAACGATTTCAAGAATCGTGAGGGTGAGAAAACTGGCCCAGACGGCAGGGTCAGAGAATAACTCGATCATGATGCAACCTCCTTGACTGGACGCGTTCTAGACGTTGTGGAAGGATGTTGGAAGCGGGCAACCATGCGCGGATTCTAGCGATACACACGTATCGATTGTGCGCCTTTGGTGCTTATTGAGGCAGTTTTCCGAGTATTGTTTCGATACTGAAGAAAATCGTGCGGCGAGAATAAATAAATGTAGTGGCAAGTGGACCATTCGGTGGTCAGCCCTGAATTCAGGGTTCTCGGCTTTTCTTGACGTTGGCGTCCCATTAACAAATTGTAAATAATAGATTAATAGGGCTTTCCCGGATGCGCGAAAAGCCGCCGCTTTCCCGCAGACGAGTTGGGAATTTCTAAATGTGGTGATATTGCGACGAAACTATGCCGCTATTTGTCTGGAACCGGGTGGGTTGAAAAGGTAGTCTGTTATCAACAAAAAACTAAGGATTTCAGATCATGAGATTGAGCAGACTAGCGAGTGCTATCACGGTTATCGGTTTCGCGGCATTTTCGGCTCAGGCGGCTTCGGTTGGATTCGAGTTCGACGGACATTCGACGAAACGGAATTTCGCAAAGTTCGCGCTTACGAACACCAGCGACGATGCCAGCATCGAGCGGATGAGCATGACTATCGGCAAGCGCAAGTACAACTTCGATATCGTTCGAGCAGTTGATGGTGCGTCGATGTCG
>JAGXFH010000030.1 GCA_024637315.1 Brevirhabdus sp. | reverse complement strand
TGTTGCGATTGGTGGTTAGAGCTTGAAGCTCGGCACGGTCGGCGGGGCTCAGATACAGGCAGATGTCATCGCGTCTCATGCGCCGATACTGACACGCCAACTCACCGATGGGAATCCTACGTCAGGTGCCAAACACTAGGCCGCGCCGGCGGATGACCTTCGACAGCGCCTTTCGGTCCATGCCGTCGATCTCCTGTCGCGTCAGTTGCTTGCGGTTCCCGTTCGAGGCTTCTGCCGCGACCTGGCCCTGAGCGTCTGCCTTGGCTTGCGCCTGCTGGTCCTCTTCGCCGCCCGTCAGGGCCTGCCCGAGGTTTTCCACCATTCCGTTCTGGGCCTCGTCCGGTTTGCCGCGCGACGCCTGGTCGGCATCCGCCTCGACGCGAGCGTCAATACCGAGGTCTGCCTTGACCGCGGCGCGAAGCTCGGTGGGTGGCATGCCGCGAGGATCGATATCCAGATCGCGTTCCTTGATGAGCTTCATCAAGTCGCCCTTGTTCAGTTGCTCGATCTGCCCCGCCGTGGGGGTCTTGTTCGCCGCGAGTGAGGCCATGACCTTGGCAAGCCCACTGCGATCATAGCCATTTTCGCAGGCCTGATCGTCGGTGTCGGTGCAGAGGGTTTTTGACTGTGCCATGGCCGCCCCGGGCATCGTCAGCGCGAGGCAAAGGGTCAAAGCCGTTGTGCCGGTAAGCATTCTGTGTGTCATCTCAAATCTCCTTGTTCATTGTTTGCTCAACGCGGGTAGAGCCCCATCGTTCCTTGCCGATTGTCGCTGCCCCGGGAATGTGCTGCGCTATCGCGGCTCAACGATCCCACAACGAAAAAGCCCCGCCGGCGGTTGCCGGCGGGGAGTTGAGGGACAGAGAGCGAGGGCGCCGATACGCAAAATATGCGTTTTCCGGGGGACAGGAAGACGCCCTCGCTTCCATCAAGACAATGCGCGGCAGAAGGATGCGTTCCATGCTGGTCGCAAGAAACTTCCGTGAAAGCGGTTTTCGCGCGCGGCCGGTTCGGCCCGCGGCGCGTGTATCCCTCTGTGCGAGCCAGGTGTGCTGCCCGCCGACAAGGAACGATCGCCGTTCGCGTGCGTTTCACTACTGATGCCCGTATGCCATCTGACGTGAGCAGCGGGCGCGAACAACAGTTAAGGAGTACTGTGCGATGAAGACTTGGATTTTGGGTTTGGCCGCGGCTGGCATTCTGGCACTCGCGGGTTGTGAAACGATGAGCCCCGAAGCACGAACCGTGGCAGGTGTCGCCGGTGGCGCGGCGGCCGGATTGATCACTGCAGACGCCTTGGATGCCAATGACGACTGGCGCCTGATCTCGGCGCTTGCAGGCGCCGCGGCCGGCACTGCCGTGGCCCACAACACCACGACCAACATGTGCGCCTACGCCCGTGGCGACGGCACCTACTACCGGGCACCTTGCAGCTAAAGGTGCATCGGGATCTCTGAACGGGATTGACATGCACGCACGCGTCAAGCGCGCTGGATAAACAGCTCCGGTAATCCAATGACGCGGATCACGCCAGGTGGGGTGGCTTGCGCACGGTCAGCAGTACCGTGCGCAAGCTGCCATTCCATTTGATCTCAGGCGCAATCGGCTGGTCCGTGAGGGCGGCTCATAGAGCCCCTCCCCAGTGGCGCACAGCGTCTCCTGGCGCCTGCAAGCTCCGAGATCAGGCTGGCGCGGTATTGGCAGCGCGTGGCCTGTTGCGGTCGTTGGGCGCCCGGTTGAGAAGCCGCGTGGTGCCCGACCGCCGGGTGGGCGCTGCAACACTTGTGTCGCGCGCTTTATGCCGGCCAAATACCTCTTCGTTATCAATCATTGATACGCTGCAAAAGCGCCCGCCCGAGGGGGCGGTCGGGCGCTGCGCGGCGGCGCGCAAGCGCGCCTCGATTCCGCGCATTGGCGCCACGCCTCAATGTCCGCAACAGGCCAATCTTGACCACTTCCCAAGCCGACCCAAGCGCCCGCGTCGTCCGCATTGCGGTCTCTCGACCCTCGCTCCGAGAAACCGAGGGCACACCAAAGGCAGACTGGGAACTTTCTGTCAGGTGGTGAACGCTAGCTGATCGAATTTATGATGGTCGGGCGGTCGCGCGATGTTGGGTGCGCTTCGCGCGTCGCCGGCAAGAGCAGCGCGATGGCCATCCGGGCGACCACGGGAAAGGGGTGGCAAGCCGACACAGACGCGGTGCCGCCGTTTCTCGTCTCACTATGACTGTGCGCCGCCAGTCGCCCCCCGGAAACGAACAATCGCCAGGAAAAACGGAACGAACCGCGCAGGCAGGCGTTTCTGTACTGATGGGTGAGCAAGCGGTCGGTTCTCGATCCGCCCCCTCGCCCTCTATTTCCAGGAGGAATTCCAAATGAAAACACTTCTTTCGACGACAGCCCTGGTAATGGCGCTTGGCGCCCCGGCCATGACGCTGGCTCAATCGACCGACTCTGCTGCCAGTTCGACAACCCAGCAGCAGAACGTGAAGCAGTCCGGTTTTCTGTCCGAGCGTGGTCAGTCCGACTTGTTCGCCTCCAACCTGATCGGCCACGATGTCTATGCACGCAGCACCTCGGGCGACAAGGCTTCGTCCAAGGGTAATGCGTCCATGAACGCGGACGAAGCGCCCAGCATGGCGACGATGACCCGCGCCGACCTCGATGAAATGGACAATATCGGCCAGATCAACGAGATCGTGCTGTCCAATGACGGCAAGGTTCGCGGGCTCGTGATCGCTGTTGGCGGATTCCTCGGCATGGGCGAGCAGAACGTCGCCGTGACGATGGACCAGGTCAAGTTCGCGGCCGACACCGACGACCAGTCGCAGATGTACATCATCGTGAACACCGGCGCGGACATGCTGCAGGAAGCACCTGCATATGACCTCGCGGCGGCGTGGAACGGCGCGACGAAGGGTGACGACGAAAAAACCACCCGCCCGACGGCCCGGGCCGACGCTGAGGAAGGCCAGGACGAAGCCGACCGCGCTGCGGCCAAGGTCGACGCTGAGGAAGGCCAGGACAAAACCGATCGCTCGGCGGCCAAGGTCGATGCTGCCGAAGGCCAGGACAAAACCGATCATGCAGCGGCCGGCACCGATGCTGCCGAAGGCAACGATGGAACTCGCACCGAGGACCGGACGGCATTTGCGGCACCCGACATGGAGCGTGAAGGCTACGACCGGGTCGAAGCGCGGGATGTCTCGACCGAAATGCTGATGGAAAAGACTGTCTATGATGTGAACGACAACGATGTCGGCACCATCGAGGACATGATCCTCGATGACCAAGGGGCAATCTCCAATGTCGTCATCGACTTCGGCGGCTTCCTCGGCATCGGCAGCAGCCAGGCATCTCTCCAGTTCAAGGAACTGACGATCCTGTCGACCGAAGGCTATGAGGAAGTGCGCGTTTACGTCGATGCGTCCAAGAAGCAGATCCAGGAACTGCCGCGGTACATGGCCTCGAAATGAGACCTCGGGAGGTTTCGGTTTCCCCATTGCGGCCCCGGCTGCGATGACGGGATCGACACTTCCTGAAGCAAGCTGATGAAAGAGGCCGCACAAGTGATTGTGCGGCCTCTTTTCGTTCGACACCCGGCCTGATCAGCCAACGTGGTGCGGCATCGCCTTGAGCTGGTCCTTCGAAGCGTCCAGGTAGACCCGCATCTCGATCCCGTCGGTCTCGCGCAGAACGGTCAGTTGGCTGAACGGCAACAGAACGGAATGCGCCCCCATGCCGAGAAATCCGCCAACGTCGATCACGGCACTGGTGATGTTGCCGTCGGTGCCGATCATCAGCGATTTGACCGACCCGATGGTCTGGTCGCCGCGACCATAGACGGTCGCGTTTTCGATGTCAGAGGTGGTCAGGTCAGGCGTCTTTGCCCGGTCATAGCCATTGCGAAGGAACCCGAATGCGCCGCCGGTTTCGGTTCCGTGCGGCGTGGTTTCTTGATTTGCCATGGAGTTCTCCTTGATCCCGTCGACCGGGATAACTGGGCACAGGTGCCCCCTGCTGGGTCGTCACCGCAACCGGGATGCTTGCTGAACCGCCCCTCGCAATTGCGCAAGAAGCACTGCCTCAAACAGGGCCGGCCACATGGAAAGAACGCTGACGCGACGTTGGCGTTCCGGCGTTATCCGGTTTCAGCCGTCATCGGCCAGGAAGAACCGGACCATCTGCGCCGAGGCATCGGGCCCTTTGGTGTCGGTGTAGGAGCCTTCCGCCCGACCGCCGGACCAGGCGTGGCCCGATCCTTCGATCATCCACAGCTCGATCTGGGTCGCCCCGTCGGAATCGGCAAAGTCGCTTCTGCAATATCCGCGCCCGCGCACGGTTCGCTTGCCGATCTTCGTCGGCGCCGCGTCGTCGCCCACCTCGGCCGCGACGATCTGCGATGCGTTGGACGGGTTGACCGTCTGGTCGCCCTCGCCCTGAAAGATGATGCGGCGCACGAGATCTGACCGCGACCCGGTGACAGCGATGCCGTTCGGCGTGCCGCCGCTGTGCATCGCCGACATCGCCGAGACGACACCGCTCGCCGACCCGCGGGCGAGGCCCGAATGGACCCCGGCTGCGGAAAAGACGTCGGGATAGACATCCGCCAGGATCGCGGCCATCGCGCCGCCGGCTGACAAACCGGCCACGAAGACATCGTCGCGGCCCAGGCCGTATTCCCGCATCAACTGTCGTGTCAGCGAGGCCAGGATCGCGGGCTCGCCCCTGCCGCGCACCTGATTACCCGGCTTGAACCAGTTCCAGCACGACGTCGCGTTGTGTCGCCTGGTCTGCGCCGGATAAGCGACGGCAAGCCCGTGCTTCTCGGCCAGCGCATTCATGTGGGTGCCGCGGGCAAAGTCGTCCGGGGTCTGCTTGCAGCCGTGCAGCATCACGATCAGGCCCTTGGGGCGCCTGGGCTGGCTGGCGGGCAGATAGAGCCTGTAGCCGCGCGTTCCGAACATGCTGCGATGCGTTTGGGTGAGATACTGCGCACCCTTCGGGATGCCCGACGGCCCTTTGCGCCCGTTCGAACGGGGCACGAGCCCCGGCACGAGCGACGGCGTGGCCTTCAGCCGCCTGATGACCGAGCCAATCGCGCGGCCAGCCTGCGGCGCAGCGGTCTTGCGCGGCTCGGCGCCTTCAGATCTGAATGCGGCAAGCGGCGAGAACGCCGAGTCGATGACAAGACTCGCCATCGCCTTCTGGAAGGAAAGGGTTTCCCTGGTCAACTCGGCAGGGCTCATCAGCAGGCTCATTCGGTGCATGCTGGCGGTGAGGGTATGTGTCATGTGAAATTCCTTTGGCTGGCAGACCTCCCTTCGCCATGTATAACGCCCCGCCCCGGGATACGTTCCCAACCCGCCCCGGATCGCAAGGCAGGCGCCGGCGGACCCTCTCGCGGACCGCTGCGCGCCCCGTTGTCACTCGTTCTGCATGTCGGCCTTGAGCGCAAGCCGGACCAGATCCGGAAGGGATGTCGCCCCGGTCTTGCGCATCACCGACGCGCGATGGTTTTCGACCGTGCGTTGGTTGATCCCGAGATCGTGCGCGATGATCTTGTTGGGCTCGCCCTCCAGAACCCGCGCCAGCACCTCGCGTTCGCGCGCGGTCAGGTTCGAGAACCGCCTCTGCGCAGCCTTGTGTGCCTCGGAGGACGGATCGCCATCGCTGCCCGCCTTCATCGCGTGCCGCACGCTGCTCAGCAGCTCGGCGGCGCTTGCCGGTTTCTCGATCAGGTCCGATGCCCCGGCCTTCATCGCGGCAACCGCCATGGCGGCGTCTCCGTGGCCGGTCAGCATGACGGCGGGTACGTGCGACCCCTCGGACCGCAACCGCGTCACCAGCGACACCCCGTCCATGCCCGGCAAGACGTTGTCGACCAGAAGACAGGCGCCGCCGTCGGGTCGGGGCATTGCAAGGAATTCTTCGGCCGAGGAATGTGTGATAACCATCCAGCCTTCGGCTTCGAACAGGCGGCGCATGGTTTCGCGGATAACCGCGTCGTCGTCGATGACATGCACCGTCGTGTCAGATATCTCGGCGCGCCGGGCGGCTTCGGCCTTTGCGGTGCGAGCCTTGAGCAAGAGGTCGGATATCTGGGCCAGAAGGGCCTCGGGCAGCACCGGCTTGGTGACCTGGATGTAGGGCGATCCGGCGATCCTTTTCATCGTGTCGGAGGTGATATCGCCGGTCAGGATGATGGTCGGCACCGTGACGCCCAGAACATCAGGCAGATCCTGGGCCATGTTCAGGCCGTTCGCATCCCCGTACATGTCGAAATCCGTCAGCAGCAGATCGGGCCGCGCCACGTCGCCACTGGCCCATGCCAGCGCATCCTTCGCGTCGGCCTTGGCAATGACGGTATGACCCTCTTTCTCAAGGACTTCGGCCAGGAGATCCCTCAGCGGCTCTTCATCCTCGACCAGTAGAATTCTCCCGATCTGCCGTGACGCGGCGACGTGTTCGGGCGCCGCTTGCGGTGGCGGCAGGGCATCGTGCGCCGCTTCGACAACGGGCAGCGAGATTATGAACGACGACCCCTTTCCAGGTGTAGAACGCACGGAAACCGGATGCTCCATGAGCGCCGCAAGCCTCTGCACGATCGAAAGCCCCAGCCCGAGGCCACTCCCGACAAGCTGGGGCGCCCCGTCAACCTGGTGGTAGGCATCGAAAATCGCCGACCTGTCCGCCTCCGCCACGCCTATGCCGGTGTCGCAAACATGAATGTTGAGATGATCACCCTTGTGTCGCCCCCCGATCAGGATGCCGCCCTTGTGCGTGTATTTCAGCGCGTTGGACAGCAGGTTGCGCAGCATCTGCTCCAGAAGCTGCGGATCTGTCCGCACCCAGACCTTGGACGGCACCGACCGAAGCTTCAGGTGCTTGAGACGGCAATGCGGGTCGAATTCATCGACCAGGCGCTGAATCAGCGGGCCGATCGGCACGGGGCGCATGTCCGGCTGGACGATGCCGGACTCGATCCGGTTCACGTCCAGCATCGAATCCAGCATCGCCGTCATGGAATTCAGCGTCTGATCCAGAAGCGTGGCCAGCCGCGCCCCCTCGGTCGACCGCTTGTGCGGGGCAAGAAGCTTGTGCAGCAACACGAGCGATTGCAGCGGCTGACGCAGGTCGTGGCTGGCGGAGGCCAGGAAGCGCGACTTGGCTTTGGTCGCCCGGTCAGCCTCTTCCTTTGCGGCCACCAGGGCGGCATTGGTACGCTTGCGTTCGGTGATGTCGACATAGGTAATCACGACACCTTCCACCCGGTCGCCCTCGGCGCGATAGGGCTGGATACGGCGCAGGAACCACAGACCGTCGCTGCCTTCGGTTTCCCGCTCGATCGGGTCACCGGACGCGAGCACGTCGCGGGCATCCGCGGCGAGATCGTCATCCTTGGACACGGCTGCAAGGTCGGCCAGGGGGCGGCCGACATCGGTCGGGATCACGTGAAATATCTTCCGCGCGGCGGGGGTGAAGAGCCGGATGTTCAGATCGAGGTCCAGAAACAGCGTGGCAACGTCGGTACTGTACAACACGTTCTGCAGGTCGTTGGCCGTGGTCCGGTGCCGTTCCATGGTTTCCTGCAACTGGCTGTTCAGCGCGGTCAGCTCCTCGTTCAGCGATTGCAATTCCTCCTTCGAGGCCAGCAGTTCCTCGTTGGTGGACTGGAACTCCTCGTTCACCGACAGCGCTTCGGCCTTGTCGGCGTTGTGCGCCTCGACCTCCTGTTCCAGATCGCGCAACGCATCCTGCAATTCGGCGCGCGTGGATTCCAGCTCGGCTTCGAGATCGTCGGCACGCCCCGCCTGTCCGTTGTCCGATGACGCGGGCGTCGCATCCTGCCCCGGGCGCGGGGTGTCGAGAAAGCAGGCCAGCAGCATGGGTTCCGTCTCGCCCTGAACCGCGTGCAGGGCGATGTCGAAGTCGGCGGCGCCGCTGATGCGCCCGCCGGACACGGTCACTTTCGGGGTCGACGGGGTGCAGGTTGCCGCCGCCTCCTGGACCCTTGCGCGCAGGGATTTGGGAAGCATGCCCAGAAAGCCGGGGGCGGGGTGACCCTCGCTTATCTTCAGGTACGTATCGGTTGACCCGAAAAGATACAGCACCTCCAACCGGATATTCAGCAAGGCGGCGGCGGGGGCATAGTTTTCAAGCAGGACGCGACGGCAGATATCGGCCAGAGCAGTTCGCCGACCGGGTGCCTGGCCGGGGCTCTGTTCGGAGTGCTGGCCGGGCGGCGATGTCTCCTCACGCTTGCCAATCGCGAAATGCAGATCACCGGGGTTGCTTTGCCCGACACGGCGCCAGAGCCGCGCGTCCTTGTCCTCAACGGCAAAGCAGCTATCGCTCGGCCCCGGCATTTCTGCGGCCCCGAGCAGCAAGAGCCCGCCCGGACGCAGCGCAAAGCAACAGCGCGCGACGACGCACTTCTGCGCCTCCGGGCCGAGGTAGATCAGCAGATTGCGGCACGACACGAGATCAACTCTGGAAAACGGCGGGTCCGACAGCAGATCCGCGACAGTGAACACGATCGCGTCCCGCAGCGCCGAGTTGACCCGCCAGCCCCCTTCTTCGGGCACGAAGAACCGCGCCAACCGTTCCGGGGAAACGGCGTCCTCGATATCCTTGGGATAGAAACCCGTCCGCGCCGTCGCGATGGCTTCAGGGTCGATATCCGAAGCCAAAATTTGCAGTCGGGCCCCGGACCCGGCGGCTTCGATCGCTTCGAAACAGGTCATGGCAAGGCTGTAGGCCTCTTCGCCGGTGCTGCATCCGGCGACCCACACCCGCAGAAGGCGGTCTTCCGTCATTGCGGCCAGAAGATCGGGAATGACCTTCGCCGACAGGTGGTCAAACACCGCCGGATCACGAAAGAAACTGGTGACGTGGATCAGCAGGTCGGCCGAAAGCCGGGCGCGTTCTTCGGCATCGGATTTCAGAGTGCCCAGATAGCGCGCCATCTCATCGGGTTCGAGGCCGACAGTGGCCATTCGGCGCGCAACGCGGCGCTCCAGGGTACCCCGCTTGTAGAGCGAGATATCCTGCACGGCATAGTCGCCCATGAATGAGAGGACATCGTCATAACGTCGGGTGCCCGGATCGTCCGCATCCTGCTGAGGGTCCGCGTAGGTTCCGCGCTGTTCATCGTCTGCATCAGCCGCACGGCGCGCCATGGCCTCGCCGCCCGCGCGCCTGGCGGTGTCTGCGTCAACCTTGACTTGATCGGATGCTTGCTCCGTCGCATTCGGCCCCTGCCCAAGAAAACTGTTGAGCGCGCCAACCATCTGGTCGGTGGGCAGGGTTTGTGCCACGAACCCGGTCGCGATGGCGCTTTCCGGCATTCCGGGGTGGCCAGCCTCAGCGGGATCCTGCGCGATCACCAGACCGCCGGCGGCATGTATATCCGCAATGCCCTTGCTGCCATCCGTGGCCGTGCCCGACAACACGATGCATCCCGACGAACTGCCTGCATCGCTGGCAAGCGACCGCAGCAGTACATCGAACGGAAGCCGCACCGCCTTGCCCCCATCCGGTTCGGACAGGTGCAGGACACGCTGCGCGACGGTGAGGAACACACCCGGCGGGATGACGTGCAGGTAACCCGGCCGCAGCGCCATGCCTTCGGACGCCTGAACGACTTTCAGCTTCGTGTGCCGTCCAAGCAGATCGACCACCATGCTGTCATGCGTCGGATCGAGGTGCAGAACCAGGATGAACGCGGCCGGCGTATCGCCGGGCATGTCCTTCAACAGGGCGCGGCAAGCCTCCAGCCCGCCGGCAGAGGCCCCGATGGCGATGACGGGCAGTTGATCCGGAGCCGCGGGATCCGACATGGGCTTCTCCAGAAAGGCCCGACTGTCGGGCCGAACACATGAACCAAGCACTGGGCATCGGGCGCCCACCGCTTTCCAAGGTCAGTCCATACCAGAATTTCGCGCGATCCGATACGAGGGCTGGTCGGCACCTCGGGGGCCGTTTGCGGCCCTGCGCACATGCCCTGAGTAGATTCCGATCCTACTGCCGCAGCCACCGAAATCGTAATGTCGATTCGTGATGAGTTGGTTTTTTGACAAGTGCACTAAAGACTGGGCAGCCACGAACATCAAGATGCGAATGGGGGCCTCCCTCTCTCCGATCGTATCCCGGTGTTCTGAAAGTCCGGCTGCCCAGTTGCCGTCGAAATCCTTTTCATCCTGACCGCGCGGCACATGGCACGCGCCGGAATTTCAACACGTGACGCCCCTTGGCGGCGTGGCCCGTTTCACAAGCCGAAAGGAAACCCAATGAGTCAGATCGTCTACATCGTTGGTGCAATCGTCATCGTCCTGGCCATACTCGGCTTTGTCGGCTTGGCCTGACCGCGCGCCCCGCAATCCTGGAATCGCAGCGCTCATTCAAACCTCAAAGGAGGTTCACCATGCCCCACCAAACACAAGCCGAGATGTTCATCCAGACTCTTGCACAGATGCGGGATGAAGACCGCGAACGTCGGAAATTCCGGTTGCGCCTCGAGGTCAAGGCACATGCCGAACGGTTCATGAAAGCGTTTCGGACCAACGTGAACGACAGCCGCCATCCTTCGGAATGGACCCCGCAAAGCTAACAGACGGCACAAGAGGCCGTCGGGCAGTTCCGGGATGAATGAGTGTGCAATTGCTCTCTCACATGCTGCGCCACAACAGCTTTTCAGGAGTAACACCATGACAATCGAAACCCTCGACGATCTGTTCCTTCACACTCTGAAGGACGTGCTCTATGCCGAACGCAAGGTTCTCAAGGCGCTGCCAGCGATGGAGCGCAAGGCGACAGATCCGAAGCTGAAGGAGGCACTGTCGTCGCACCGCGATGAAACCGAGGACCATGTCGTGCGCCTCGAAGAGGTGTTCGAGATCCTCGGCAAACCTGCCCGCGGCGCGAAATGCGACGCGGTGGTCGGGCTGGTCGAAGAGGCCGAGGGCCTGATGGCCGATATCGCTGATGCCGAGACGATGGATGCCGCTCTCATCTCGCTTGCACAAGCCGTCGAGCATTACGAGATCGCCCGCTACGGCACGTTGGTGGCCTGGGCCAGGAAGCTTGGCCACCCGAAGGCGGCAAAGCTTCTGAAAGAAACGCTGGATCAGGAATATGGCGCCGACAGGACGCTATCAAAGCTGGCCGAGGGGCGACTGCAGCCTGAAGCGCACTTGCCTGCTGCTCCCCATGGGGGTCGCCCATGCGCGGGGGCAGCCTCGTTGCGATAGGGCCCGATGCCGTCCATCGGTCCTGCCCGGTGCAGCAGTCCAACCGGCCGATGCGAGCACAGATTCCCGACACTTCGGCGATCAACCGTACCGCCGCCGCGGACCTGCATATCAATCTCACCCGAATCCAAAGCGAGACATGTTCAATGACCAACATACACGCAATGTGCGAACAACATCCGTTCCACACTCTTCTGCCGCAACAGGCCCTGTCCCTGCGCCGCCGTGCGCTCAAGCTCACCGCCAACGAGCATCGGGCCGAGGATCTGGTCCAGGACACGCTGCTGAAGGCCTGGGCAAAGCGCGACAGCTACAGACCCGGCACCAATCTGCGCGCCTGGTTGTTCACTATCCTGCGCAATACCTTCTTTTCGAATTTGCGCAAATCCCGGCGTGAAGTGGAGGACGTCGATGGTGCCTACGCGATGGCGCTGTCCGAAAAGCCACGACAGGATCACGCACTTGCTCTCAAAGAGCTGATATCTGCGATTTCCGTGCTACCCTATGCCCAGCGGCAACCGCTCGTGCTGATAGGGGCCTACGGGTTTTCGCAACTCGAAGCGGCCAATGCCTGCCGCTGCACGGTGGGCACGATCAAGAGCCGGGTCAGCCGGGGACGCACCATCCTCAACCGATCCGTCGCATACGATCTGGCGGCGTAGCGAGAGCCGCCTCGATCCCGGACGGCGCGAACACCGCGACCTGCGTGGCGATGG
>JAGXFH010000029.1 GCA_024637315.1 Brevirhabdus sp. | reverse complement strand
GTTCCAATGCGTCTGAGGTGGCGGCGGACAATATTGAGGCGACCGATCCGGTAGCCGATCCGGCAAGCGCAGCAATTCCGGAAGATGCCGAAATACCGGAAGATGCAGAGGCCGATCAACGTCTCCTGGATGAGATGGGTCTGAAGAACCCTGACGAACTAGTGCTAGGTGATGATTTCGGCGCATATCTCAAGGCTTCACTGCCGGCCCATCTCAAGCGGCGCGCCATGCGCAAGCTTTGGGTTTCGAATCCGGTATTGGCAAACCTGGACGGACTGAATGATTACGACGGCGATTTCACCGGCGGCGGAGTCGCTCCCGGCGAGCTGCGCACAGCCTATCAGGTGGGGCGTGGTTTCATCAAGGACCTGTTGACCAACGAC
Organism: Brevirhabdus sp.; assembly: GCA_024637315.1. Classification (GTDB taxonomy): domain Bacteria; phylum Pseudomonadota; class Alphaproteobacteria; order Rhodobacterales; family Rhodobacteraceae; genus JAHEAO01. The sequence continues at coordinate 17,748 of JAGXFH010000029.1, read as the reverse complement.
GATGTCGCCGTAGGCGACGCCGAACCGGTGGTTCAAGCCGAGGTGCCAGACGTGCCCGACGTTTCTGACCAACCAGAGGTCGAAGCGGCAACGGAAATCGTCGTCGAGATCCATCAGGATCAGGACCAAAGCAGTGCCCGCCCTGTCAGGCGACCCATGGCGTTCAAGTTTCGGGACAACGGATGATCACGCCCATCCGCTGGTCAAAAAGACTTGCCAATTGACGGTGATTGGTTACCATCACCTGCAACAACGAAGTTTGTCTGGCATCACGAAGTCTGGGGAGGCATGTGAGCAGTCTAGCCGAAAAAATGGAAGTCGCGGAAGAAGATGCACTGCGCGCGGGTCTTTACGAATTTCTTGCGGCGCTTCTGGCAAATCCACCGACAGAAAAAACGATTGCCAGCGCCAGAGCGCTGAGCGGGGACGAAACCGAACTCGGCCAAGCCATTCGGGCCCTTTCGCGCGTGGCCTCGGCTGCCTCGGTGGCCTCTACGAAGCGAGAGTTCAACAAGCTCTTCATTGGCGTCGGGCGCGGCGAACTGCTGCCTTATGCCAGCTATTACATGACCGGCTTTCTGAACGAAAAACCATTGGCAGTTCTGCGCAATGACATGCAGTCACTTGGAATAGAGCGTGCGCCGACGGTATTCGAGCCGGAGGACAACATCGCCAGCCTTTGCGAGATGATGGCGGGCCTGATCACCGGAAAATTTGGTTCGCCAGTTTCGCTGGATCGGCAGAAACAATTCTTCGACAAGCATCTCGGTCCGTGGGCAAAGCATTTCTTCAGCGATCTGGAGGGTGCCAAAGGCTCGCTGTTCTATGCTCCGGTCGGCGCCGTCGGCCGCGTGTACATGGGAATCGAGAAAGAGGCGTTCAGATTGGCTGGCTGATACTTGGAAAACGTAACGGATGGCGCTTGCGCGGGTTTGAAAACAAGGGAGAAATTCAGATGAAGAAGACCGAAAAGACGGTGAACGAAGGCAGGCGCGGATTTCTCAAGTTGGCTGCCACAGGAGCGCCTGCTGCTGCGTTGACCGCGGTCACCGGGCAAAAGGCCGCCGCCGAGGTCGAGTCCGAAGGTGCGGGGCTTCGCAAGACTGCCCATGTTGAAGCTTATCTGAAGAGTGCACGTTTCTAGGCAATTGCGCCGGTAAGTCATGTGGAACGACCCGACCCCCGAGGTCGGCAGGGAGGAGCCAAAATGCTCAGGAAAAAGACAAACGAAGTTCAGCGTCGCGATCGTGCGGACGGTCTCCTTTCAAGAGCGATCGCAAAATCGGTCGATCGACGGTCATTTCTGAAAAGCTCGGGGCTGGCCATCGGCGGCCTTGCCGCATTCGGCGCAACGGCAGGCACGGTGACCAGGGCAAATGCCCAAAGCGCTGTCGCCAATGCGATCACCAACATAAAGTCCGTTTGTACGCACTGCTCGGTCGGCTGCACCGTGATCGCGGAAGTTTCGAACGGCGTTTGGGTGGGGCAGGAACCCGGCTGGGACAGCCCGTTCAACCTTGGCGCACACTGTGCCAAAGGTGCCTCGGTGCGCGAGCATGCGCATGGCGAACGTCGATTGAAGTACCCGACGAAGCTGGTCGGGGGCGAGTGGGTACGCATAAGCTGGGACGAAGCGATCAACGAGATCGGCGACCAGATGATGCAGATCCGTGAAGAAAGCGGTCCCGATAGCGTGTACTGGCTTGGCTCGGCGAAACACAGCAACGAACAGGCCTATCTGTTCCGCAAATTCGCGGCCTATTGGGGTACCAACAACGTCGATCATCAGGCGCGCATCTGCCATTCGACGACGGTTGCCGGTGTTGCGAACACATGGGGCTACGGCGCCATGACCAACAGCTACAACGACATCCACAATTCCAAGGCGATCTTCCTGATTGGCGGCAATCCTGCCGAGGCGCATCCGGTTTCATTGCTGCATATCCTCAAGGCGAAAGAGGAAAACAACGCACCGCTGATCGTCTGTGACCCGCGTTTTACGCGCACGGCCGCTCATGCAGACGAATATGTGCGTTTCCGTCCAGGGTCGGACGTGGCGTTGGTTTGGGGAATTCTCTGGCACATTTTCGAGAACGGCTGGGAGGACAAGGAATTCATCCGGACCCGGGTATGGGGCATGGAAGAAATCCGCACCGAAGTGAAGAAATGGACGCCGGAAGAGACTGAACGGGTAACGGGTGTCCCTGGCTCGCAACTTCGGCGGGTCGCGCAGCAGCTTGCCAACAACCGTCCGGGTACCGTGATCTGGTGCATGGGCGGGACGCAGCACACCAACGGCAACAACAACACGCGGGCCTATTGCGTATTGCAGCTCGCGCTCGGAAACATGGGGACCGCAGGCGGTGGCACCAACATCTTCCGCGGTCACGATAACGTTCAAGGCGCGACTGATCTGGGCGTGCTGGCCGATACCTTGCCCGGTTACTACGGTCTGGCTGCAGGCAGTTGGGCGCATTGGGCCCGCGTCTGGGAAGAGGATCTGGACTGGCTGAAGGGTCGGTTTGCGGTCATGCAGGGTGCCGGGGCTGATGGAAAAGACCGGATCATGATGGAGGAAACTGGTATTCCCGTGTCCCGCTGGATAGACGGTGTCCTTGAAGATAAGGAAAACATCGACCAGCCCGACAACACCCGCGCAATGGTCTTTTGGGGTCATGCCCCAAACTCTCAGACCAGGTTGCCGGAGATGAAAACGGCGATGGAGAAGCTCGACCTTCTGGTCGTCGTCGATCCATATCCGACGATGACTGCGGTGATGCAGGATCGCACCGATGGCGTGTATCTGCTGCCGGCAGCAACACAGTTCGAGACGTATGGCTCGGTGACAGCGTCCAACCGCTCGCTGCAGTGGCGCGAGAAAGTGGTCGAACCGCTCTTTGAGTGTTTACCCGACCACACGATCATGGCGAAGTTCGCCGACAAGTTCGGCTTCGCCGATCGCATGTTCCGCAATATTCAGTTGAACGGCGAAGAGCCTCTGATCGAAGACATCACCCGCGAGTTCAACAAGGGTATGTGGACCATCGGCTATACCGGTCAGTCGCCAGAGCGGATGCGTCTGCATATGGAGAACCAGCATACGTTTGACAAGACCACGCTTCGCGCGATCGGTGGGCCGGCTGACGGCGATTACTACGGTCTGCCTTGGCCAAGCTGGGGCACCGCCGAGATGAACCATCCGGGTTCTCCCAATCTTTACGATATCTCGGTGCCGGTCGCCGAAGGCGGCATGGGTTTCCGCGCCCGCTTCGGTGTGGAACGTGACGGTGACAACCTCTTGGCCGAAGGCGTCTACCCGGTGGGGTCGGAAATCCAAGACGGATATCCCGAATTCACCATGCAGATGCTGATTGATCTGGGCTGGGACGGCGACCTGACCGCCGACGAACGCGCGAGCATCGAAGTGGTCGCGGGCTACATGAAGCCGGGCAACGCCGAAACCGGCGAGACGTCGCAGACAGGCGAAATCCCTTCGGATTACGCGGAAAAGGTCGGCGGCGTGAACTGGAAGACCGACCTGTCGGGTGGCATCCAGCGCGTCGCGATCAAGCATGGCTGCGCCCCCTATGGCAACGCCAAGGCCCGCGCCGTGGTCTGGACCTTCCCCGATCCGGTGCCGCTGCACCGCGAGCCACTTTATTCCAACCGCCGCGACCTCGTTGCCGACTATCCGACCTACGAGGACAAGAAGTTCTGGCGGGTCCCGACACTGTATGCGTCGATCCAGGCGAACGATTTCAGCCAGGAATATCCGATCATCCTGACCTCAGGTCGTCTGGTCGAATATGAGGGCGGTGGCGACGAATCGCGGTCGAACCCATGGCTGGCGGAATTGCAGCAGGAGATGTTCGTCGAGGTAAATCCGCGCGATGCCAACAACATAGGCATCCGCGACGGCGCTCAGGTTTGGGTGGAAGGTCCGGAGGGTGGCAAGGTCAGGGTCATGGCGATGCTCACCGAAAGGGTCGCGCCTGGTGTGGCCTTCATGCCCTTCCACTTTGGTGGTCACTGGCAAGGCGAGGATCGACGACACAAATATCCAGAGGGTGCCGATCCTTATGTCCTTGGCGAGGCCTCCAACACGGCGCAGACATACGGCTATGACTCGGTAACGCAGATGCAGGAAACCAAAGCCACGCTCTGCAAGATTTCAGCGGCTTAAGGGAGGAATGAAAGATGGCTAGAGCAAAATTCCTCTGCGACGCGGAACGCTGCATCGAATGTAATGCCTGCGTTACGGCGTGCAAGAACGAGCACGAGATACCTTGGGGCATCAACCGACGCCGCGTTGTGACGATCCAGGACGGCAATCCGGGCGAGCGTTCGATATCGGTTGCCTGCATGCATTGTTCGGATGCACCCTGCATGGCGGTCTGCCCGGTCGACTGCTTCTATCAGACCGACGACGGAGTAGTGCTGCATTCCAAGGATCTGTGCATCGGCTGCGGTTATTGCTTTTACGCATGTCCGTTCGGTGCGCCGCAGTTTCCTCAGGCTGGCAACTTCGGAAGCCGCGGCAAGATGGACAAGTGCACGTTCTGCAACGGTGGTCCGGAAGAAGATATGTCGGCCGTCGAGTTCCAGAAGTATGGCCGCAACCGGATTGCCGAAGGCAAGCTGCCGATCTGCGCCGAGATGTGCTCGACCAAGGCGCTGTTGGCCGGTGACGGGGATGATGTGGCCACCATCTACCGCGAGCGCGTGGTAGCGCGTGGGTTTGGTTCTGGTGCATGGGGTTGGGGTACTGCCTATGGTCAGAAAGGTGGCTGATCGCCGTCGGGACGGCGGAACGGTCAGCGGCTTATAGAAGCCAACAGGGCGGGCTGCGGGCTCGCCCTTTCTATCTGGGACAAGGTTTAAGCGGATGTTTCGGTACACTATCGCGGTCGTTCTGTCAGGTTTTCTTGCGCTTACGGCAGCCACCAGCCACGCCCAAGGCGTCGAGCCGCCTGCAGAGGCTGCAAATCCACCGCCGAGTGCGCAGACGCTGGACGATATCCTGGCTCGGCAGGCGGGGTTGAGCGATAAAAGACAGCCTCGCGATACCGGATCCGCTGACGATGCGATAGCGGGGATCGGTGCAGTGCTTGGCACGCGGGGCACGGTGTCTGACGCGGAGATTTGGGAAGATTTGCGGTTCGGAACGGCCGAGGTCAACGTCTCAGCGGGTGGTCCACCAGCCCGCGTCCTTATTCAGGATGGCGGCATGTGGTGGCTGGATTTCCGCAAGGGGCCGCTTGCAACCTATGGTGGGTGGTTGCTGCTTGGCACGATTGGGCTATTGATCGTATTCTATCTGCTTCGTGGGCGGATCAGGGTTTCCGGTGGCTTGTCCGGCGTCAAGATCGGGCGGTTCGCGGCGATCGAGCGCTTTGGACATTGGGTGCTGGCCGGGTCCTTCTTGCTGCTCGCATTTACAGGGCTGATTTCGCTGTTCGGGCGCGTCGGCCTGATCCCGGTGTTGGGAAAAGACACCTATGCCGTATTGGCCGTTGGATCGAAATGGGTGCACAATAATGTCAGTTGGGCGTTCATGATCGCATTGGTGATGATTTTCGTGATGTGGGTCGTTCACAACCTGCCCACCCGCCACGATCTTGTGTGGTTCGCAAAAGGCGGCGGCATCATCGGGAGCGGACACCCGCCTGCGAAGAAGTTCAACGCGGGCCAGAAGATCATCTTTTGGTCGGTGATCGTGTTTGGCGCATCCATCTCGGCTTCCGGTCTTTCACTTCTATTTCCGTTCGAGTTGCCGATGTTCGCAAAGACCTTCTCGATCATGAACGATATGGGTATCCCGGCACTGGTCGGCATGGATGCGTTCCCAACCCGGCTCGCGCCGCATGAAGAGATGCAGTTCGCGCAGCTTTGGCACTCCATCGCAGGCTTTGTCCTGATGGCCATCGTCATCGCGCATATCTATATCGGTACGCTGGGAATGGAGGGCGCCTATGATGCAATGGGCACTGGCGAGGTCGATCTGAACTGGGCCAAGGAGCACCACAGCCTTTGGGTAGAGGAAGTACAGGACAAGGCGACCTCTGATGGACAGCGACAGACAACGCCCGCGGAATGAACAATGTGGCGAATGGGCTCGATCCTCTGGTTGCTTTCATCGTGCCCTGCGGCAGCCGAAGACTACCGCGTGTTCGAAGGGCATGGCGGGCCGGTCATGGCCGTTGCGGTCTCTGGTGACGGATCGCAGTTGTTGACGGCGAGTTTCGACTACTCGGTTGGGGTTTGGCAACTGGCTGATGCAACGCGGTCGGTCTGGCTGGAAGGACATCGCGCCGCCGCCAATGCGGTGACGTTTCTGTCCGACAGACTTGCCGCCTCCGGTGGTGATGACTTCGCGGTCATTATCTGGCACGTTTCTGAACGGACGGTTGTCCATCGCCTTGAGGGCCATCAGGGCAAGGTCACAGCCGTGCAAGCATCGCCTGACGGAGAAATGCTTGCGTCGGCAAGCTGGGACGGCACGGTGCGGTTGTGGGGCGTCGGGTCCGGTGCCGAAGTCGGGGTGCTTGTCGGTCATGATGGCGGTGTCAATGATGTCGTCTGGACCAATGAAGGCAGAACGATCCTGACCGCCAGTTCGGACGGCACGATTGTTGAATGGGATGTACGCAGCTTCCGGCCGATCAGAACAGTCGTGCGGCACGGGTTCGGGGTAAACCGGCTTGAGGTTGATGAAACCAGGGGCTGGCTGGCATACGGCGCGGTTGACGGTGGGACTCGCGTGCTGGATCTGCGATCGGGCATAGAGCTTGCCGACATCACGCTGGACCGCCGACCCATCCTTGCCTTGGCCAAGGATCGGGAAGGCCGGCAGATTGCGGTGGGGGATGGCGAGGGCTACATCATGGTGGTGTCCACCGAGAACTGGAAGATCATTCGAGATTTCCAAGCCACAGTGAACGGACCGATCTGGGCACTTGCTTTCACCGGATCAGGCGATGCCGTGATCGCCGGGGGAATTTCTGACGAGGCAGTGCTTTGGCCGCTGGACGGGGCGGACGGACTTCCCAAAATGGCCGAACTGAAGCGCAGATTTCATACCTCGCCAGATGAGTTGTCGAACGGCGAGCGTCAGTTTCTGCGCAAATGTTCGGTCTGCCATACGCTCGGTGCATCTGGTGATCGCCGGGCGGGGCCGGCCTTGGCCGGGCTTTTTGGCCGCAAGGCCGGTTCGTTGAAAGACTACAGTTACTCGGAAGCCATACATGAATCCGATATCGTCTGGACAGAACAAACCATCGACCGGCTTTTCGAACTCGGCGCGGATCATTACACTCCGGGCAGCAAGATGCCGATGCAACGTATCGTATCGGCCAAGGATCGCGCGGATCTGATCGCGTTCCTGAAACGCGAAACAGCGACGGCAGAAGGAGAATAGGCGATGCGGGTAATGTTGTTGGCCTTTGCTGCGATCATTCTGATCGCCGTCATCGCGGATCTCGGTCTGGATCGAATCGGATTCGCTACTCAGGACCGCAACTCATCGCAAGCCGTCAGATTGGACTGAAGACGCGATCCGCGCAAAGGTCCACTATATCTGAAGGCGCGGAAGCCTAACAACATCCGCGCCTACTTCAGCAGAACTCAGAGTCCGGAGATCGCCTTGATTTCAAGGAAGTCCTCGATCCCGAAATGCCCGCCTTCGCGGCCGTTTCCGGACATCTTGTAACCACCAAAAGGGCTTCCATAGCCCATATCGACCCCGTTCACATGCACCATGCCGGCGCGCAACTGGTCAGCGACACGCTTTGCACGAACCTTGTCACCAGTTTGCACAAAGGCGGCCAAGCCGTAAGGCGTGTCGTTGGCAATCGCGATTGCCTGCTCTTCGCCCTCGAACGGTATCATTGCCAAAACCGGGCCGAAGATCTCTTCCTGTGCGATCCGCATATCGTTCGAGACGTCAGCAAAGATCGTGGGCTTCACAAAGTATCCCCGGTTCATGCCGTCCGGCTTGCCGGTTCCCCCGACGAGAAGTGTTGCCCCTTCGTCGATCCCCGCCTGAATCAGGGCCTGAACCTTGTCATACTGCATCTGGCTGACCAGCGGGCCGATGTGGTTGCCATCTGCGGTAGGATCACCGACCTTCTGTGCTTCGCCGGTCGCCTTGGCCACGTCCAAGGCCTTGTCCCAGATCGACTTTTCCACCAACATCCGCGTCGGAGCGTTGCAAGACTGACCGGTATTCTGGAAGCAGTGCCGCACACCGCGGGCGACGGCCTTGTCCACATCGGCATCGGCAAACACGATGTTGGGCGATTTGCCGCCAAGTTCAAGGGTTACGCGCTTTACTGTGGGGGCTGCATCGCGGGTCACCGCCGTTCCGCCGCGGGTCGAGCCGGTAAACGACATCATGCTGACCTTGGGATGTACGGACAATGCGGCACCCACCACAGGGCCTTCGCCATTGACAAGGTTGAACACCCCTTTCGGCACACCCGCCTCATGCAGCACTTCTGCGTAGAGCATCGCATCCAGCGGTGTCATTTCGGACGGTTTGAGCACCATGGTGCAGCCTGCCGCCAGGGCCGGCAGTACTTTCAGGGCGATCTGGTTGATCGGCCAATTCCATGGGGTAATCAGCCCGCAAACGCCGATAGGCTCGCGCCGGATGATATCTCCGTTGTGGTTTGTGCTTTCAAATTCGAACTCTTTCAGGGCCGTCAAGAACCCTTGCAGATGGCCAACGCCGACCGGCGCCTGAGCGTTGATCGAGAGTCTCGCGGGTGCCCCCATCTCGGCTGTGATGACTGCTGCAAACTCGCCCATCCGGGACTCATAGACCTTCAGGATACGTTCAAGAAGATCGATACGGTCTTGCTTGGACGTGCGCGAAAAGCTGTCGAACGCTGCATTCGCGGCGGCGACAGCGCGGTGGACGTCGGCCTCGGAACCCATGGATATCGTGGCGATCTGATCTTCGGTCGCGGGGTTGAGCACGGCGAAATCATTCGGCTTGGTGGGATCGACCCACATGCCGTCGATGTAGAACTTGCGCTTGTCGGAAACAGTCATGTGTCTTGTCCTTTCAGGCGGCTTCGAGCAGGCCTTCGGCCTTGATCTCGGCATAGGTTTCGTCAAGCGACTTGATCGCCCGCTCGATCATCACGTCGATATCCGAAGGCTGGATTACAAGCGGCGGGGCAAAGACCATTCGGTCGCCGACATGGCGCATGACCAGATTGTTGGCAAAGCAGCGCTCGCGGCAGCGGTACCCGACCGTGCCCTCTTCGGATGCAAATTTCGCACGGCTTTCCTTGTGCGGCGTCAGCGCGATGGATCCCATCAGACCAACCAGCTTGACCTCGCCGACCAATGGATGATCCGATAACCCGGAAAGTTTTTCCGCCATGTAGGGGCTGGCCACATCGCGGACGTGCTGGATCAGGCCTTCTTCTTCGATGATGCGCAGGTTTTCCAGCGCGACGGCGGACGCAACCGGATGACCGCAGTAGGTATAGCCGTGGTTGAAGTCGCCCGCGGCGCCGACAGTCGCTGCAATCTCGTCGCTTACGATCGAGCCCCCGATGGGGATGTAACCAGAGGACAGGCCTTTGGCGATCGTCATGATGTCCGGGCGGATACCCAGCGTCTGGCTGCCAAACCAGTTTCCCGTCCGGCCAAATCCGGTGATGACTTCATCCGCAACCAGCACGATTTCATGCGCATCGCAGATCCGTTGGATCTCGGGCCAGTAGGTTGAGGGCGGCACGATAACGCCACCAGCGCCTTGGATCGGTTCCGCGATGAAAGCGGCAACCCGATCCTCACCCAGTTCCGCGATCTTCGCTTCCAACTGGCGGGCACGTTCAAGACCAAACTCTTCGGGACTCATGTCACCGCCTTCGGCATACCAGTGCGGCTGGTCGATATGCACGATACCGGGGATCGGCAGACCTCCTTGCGCGTGAATGCCGGCCATGCCGCCAAGGCTGCCTCCTCCCATGGTGGAACCATGATAGGCGTTCTTGCGCGAGATGAAGATTGTCTTGTCGGGCTTGCCCTTCACTTCCCAGTAGCGGCGCACCAACCGGATGTTCGTATCGTTGGCTTCCGACCCTGACCCGGCATAGAAAACGTGGTTGAGATCGCCCGGTGCAAGTTCGGCCAGCCTTGCCGCCAGCGCGATCGCGGGCACATGCGTGGTCTGGAAGAAGGTGTTGTAGAATGCCAATTCGTTCATCTGGCGCGCGGCAACGCGCGACAGCTCCTCGCGCCCATAGCCGACATTGACGCACCAGAGACCGGCCATCCCGTCCAGGATTTCGTTCCCCTCGGAATCCGTCAGGGTCACGCCAGAAGCGCGCGTGATGATACGCACACCCTTCTCGGCCAGTTCTGCATCGGCTGTAAACGGGTGCATATGATGGGCGGCGTCCAGCGCCTGAAGCTCTGCCGTGGGCAAATGATTGGTGATTTGTTTCATCGGTTTTGCTCCTCTTGAGTTCAGCTTCGGGGCCATAGGCCGTCAAATGTGCCGGCGCCAAAACGGGCGCACGAGCGAAGATGCCAGCACAATTTCCTGCGGCAGGATATGTTCAAAAGATCCACTGTCAAACGAATTTGATCAAATTCAGGACTCGCTGATGCTTTGTCGAACCAGATCAATACCCTGCTGGATATCCTGCTGCATTGCGGAAGTCAGAACAGCGATGTCGCGGTTGCGCATTGCAGCCAGGGCCTGCCGATGCCGGTCTGGAAGACTGACGGTTCCGAATCTTCCGCAGACAATCCGCAGCGACGGCCCGAATCTTAGCCAGAGAGAGTGCGCGATCGACAACAGGACAGGCGCTTCCGCCGTTTTATAGAGAGAAAAGTGAAACCGGTGATTGTGCTCCAAGTACCGCGAAACGTCGCCTGACTGGATGGCAGCGTTGATAGCTTCATCAATCACCGACAGATCGGCAACGCGCTGGTCTGTCAGGTTGACGGCCGCCATCCCGACCAGTTTGGGTTCTATCGCAAGTCTGGCAAAGGCAATTTCGTCAAGCTGTTCAAGGTCGAGACAAGGAACGCAAACCCGGCGATTGCCCTGAAATGCCAATGCCCCTTCGGCGGTGAGCTTCCGGATCGCTTCGCGAACCGGTGTCATGCCGGTGCCCAAGGTTTCGGTCAGCCCCTGAATCGTGACAGATTGACCGGGTGTCAGTTGACCAAACAGGATCAGATCACGAAGCTTAGAATACGCGATTTCGTGTGAAGGCACTTTGCGATGACGCTCGGAGGTATCGAATTGATCAGTCACAGCAACCTGCTATCCTTCGTTGCCGACAACCCATATCGGGCACCGTTAAGTTCTTTTCTAAAATGAAGTGTTGAAATGAATCAATTAATTTGATCAAATTTTCGCAACCCACTCGAAATGCCGGCCTTCGGAAAAAGGGCCGGAGCCAACCACTCTGGAGGAAACAATGACAAAGACAGGACTTTCACTGCTTGCGGCCGCTGTTCTCGGGACGTCATCGGCCATTGCCGATGAGGTGCGGGTTTACAACTGGTCAGACTATATCGACGAAGCGCTGCTGACCAAGTTCGAGGATGAGACCGGCCTTGACCTGATCTATGACGTCTTCGATTCGAACGAGCTTCTGGAAACCAAGATGCTGGCTGGCAGTTCCGGCTACGACGTCGTCGTGCCGACCGGAACCTTCTTGCAGCGCCAAATTTCGGCAGGAGCCTTCCAGAAGCTCGACAAGTCCAAACTGCCGAATATCGACAACATGTGGGACGTGATCCAGGAACGTACCGAACAGTATGATCCAGGCAACGAGTATTCGATCAACTACATGTGGGGCACCACGGGCATCGGTGTGAACCTCGCCAAGGTCAAGGAAGTGCTCGGCGAGGATGCGCCGATCAATTCCTTGTCGCTGGTCTTTGATCCGGCCAACATGGAAAAGCTGGCAAGCTGCGGGGTGCATTTTCTTGACGCGCCGACCGAGATGATCCCCGCCGCCCTGAAATACATTGGGGAAGACCCCGACGCGCAGGATGCCGACACGATCGAAAAGGCAGAGCCGGTTCTGACTGCCGTCGCACCCTACGTGCAGAAGTTCCACAGTTCGGAATATATCAACGCGCTGGCGAACGGGGATATCTGCGTTGCCTTCGGCTGGTCTGGAGACATCCTTCAGGCTCGTGACCGCGCCGCTGAAGCTGATAACAACGTCGAGATTGTTTACAACCCGGTCAAGGAAGGATCGCTGATGTGGTTCGACCAGATGTCGATTCCGGTGGACGCCCCGAACCCCGAGGGCGCGCATATGTTCCTGAACTTCATCATGGAGGCCGAGAATGCGGCGGCGGCATCGAACTACGTATACTATGCCAATGGCAACAAGGCGTCGCAGGAACTGCTGAACGAGGATGTGATCGGCGATACGGCGATCTATCCCGATGAAGAGACGCTGGAAAACCTCTATACCGTATCGCCTTATGATGCGAAAACGCAGCGCACAGTGACTCGACTGTGGACGAAGGTGAAATCCGGGACCTAAGATACGCCGACCGACGCCCCCGCACCCTGATGGTGCGGGGGCATTCTCAGATACGAGGAAGACATGGCGCAACCCGGTAACAAACCCGTCTTCGCCCCTTGGAACGATCCCCACCAGAAACCGCTCATTCAATTCAAGAACGTCACCAAGAGATTTGGCGACTTTGTTGCCATCGACGATCTGACCTTGGATATCTACGCAAAGGAATTCTTTGCTCTGCTTGGGCCATCCGGCTGCGGCAAGACGACGCTCATGCGGATGCTGGCCGGGTTCGAGAATGTAACGCGTGGCGAGATCTTGTTGGACGGTCAGGACATTGCCCGTGTTCCCCCGAACAAGCGTGCAGTGAACATGATGTTCCAGAGCTACGCGCTCTTTCCCCATCTGAGCGTGGCAAACAACATCGCGTTCGGACTGAAACGGTCGTCGATGCCGAAAGAGAAGATACCGGCGCGGGTAGAGGAAATGCTCAGGCTGGTCCATCTGGAACAGTTTGCGAACCGCAAACCACATCAGATTTCCGGTGGCCAAAGACAGCGCGTGGCTCTGGCGCGGTCACTGGCCAAGGCGCCGAAACTGCTCTTGCTGGACGAACCACTCGGTGCATTGGACAAGAAATTGCGGCAAGACACCCAGTTCGAACTGATGGACATACAGGAAAAGACCGGTACGACCTTCGTGATCGTCACACATGATCAGGAAGAGGCTATGACCGTGGCCAGCCGTGTCGCGGTAATGGACAATGGCAGGATGATTCAGGTCGATACGCCGGACCGGATTTACGAGACGCCAAACTCTGTCTATGTCGCTGATTTCATTGGCGATGTTAACCTCATCAAGGGGCGGATCGAGTCGTCAGGGGGCGACAATTACACAATCCAGTGGGCCGAGGGGCAAGCCCCGATCACTGCCGCCGGGCCGCAAGGCCTGACGTCAGGCACCAGCTGTCATTTCGCCATCCGACCGGAAAAGGTAGCGATCTCGGCAGAAAAGCCGACCGACAGGTCGAATGCACTGCAGGGAAAAATTCTGGATATCGCCTACCTGGGGAATGTGTCCACCTATCACGTAGAGCTTGCCAACGGACAGATCATCAAGGCGCAAGTAGCAAACAATCGCAGGATCTCGCGCCGTGACATGACTTGGGACGACAATGTCTGGGTTTCATTCACCGACACCGCCGGTCTGGTATTGCTGAAGTGAGGGGGCTGCGACCATGAACTTTCGCAGGCTCTTCTTGATCGCCACGCCCTATTTCTGGCTTCTGGCGCTGTTTCTCATTCCGTTTCTGATCGTCTTAAAGATATCGCTGTCCGACCCTGCGGTCTCGATTCCGCCCTACACTCCGACGCTGGATCTGTCGGCCGGCTGGGGCAGCATCAAGACATTCTTTACGGAACTCGATTTCGAGAATTTTATCTTCCTGACCGAAGATGCTCTCTACTGGAAAGCCTACCTGTCGAGTTTGCAGATCGCGGCCATTTCGACGTTCCTCGCGCTGCTTGTCGGCTATCCCATCGCGTACGCAATGGCGCAAGCGTCCGATTCCTGGCGGCCGACGCTGATGATGCTGGTGATCCTGCCATTCTGGACCAGCTTTCTGATCCGCGTCTATGCTTGGATCGGCATCCTGTCGAATGAAGGTTTTCTAAACCAGCTTCTGCAGTGGATCGGTCTGATCAACGAGCCTCTGACGATCCTCAATACAAATGCCGCCGTCTATATCGGGATTATCTACACCTATCTGCCGTTCATGGTTTTGCCGATCTACTCGGCGCTGGAAAAGATGGACGAGTCGCTGATCGAGGCGGCCGAGGATCTGGGTTGCTCGCGCCTGAGCGCATTCTGGCTGGTGACGTTTCCGCTGTCCCGCCCGGGCATGATTGCGGGCTGTTTTCTGGTGTTCATCCCTGCATTGGGAGAGTTCGTGATCCCGTCTTTGCTGGGCGGCTCCGGCACGCTGATGATCGGCAAGGTACTCTGGGAGGAGTTCTTCAACAACCGCGACTGGCCGGTCGCCTCGGCGGTGGCCGTGGTGCTGCTGTTGATCCTGATCATTCCGATCATCCTGTTCCAGAGAAACGAGCAAAAGCAGCGGGAGGCGGATCAATGAACCGCAAGTTCACCCTGTTCAATGCCACCTCCCTGACGCTTGGGTTCGCGTTCCTTTATCTGCCAATGTTGATCCTGATCATCTACAGCTTCAACGCCTCGAAACTTGTGACCGTCTGGGCAGGCTTTTCGACCAGATGGTATGGCGAGTTGCTCCAGAACGACGCCTTCCTCGATGCGGCCTGGGTCACGATCAAGGTGGCGGCGATGTCCTCGACCCTCGCCGCAATCCTTGGCACGATGGCGGCCTATGTACTGGTCCGAGGCGGTCGGTTCATGGGCCGCACGCTGTTTTCCGGCATGATCTATGCGCCACTCGTGATGCCTGAGGTCATTACCGGCCTCTCGTTGCTGTTATTGTTCATCTCGATCGGGCTGGACCGGGGTATCTTCACGATCGTTTTGGCACACACGACATTTTCGATGTGCTTTGTTTCGGTCGTGGTGTCTTCTCGACTTGTGACGTTTGACAAGTCGTTGGAAGAGGCAGCACTTGATCTGGGCTGTTCGCCGCTCGACGCGTTTGTTTCGGTTACGCTGCCGATCATTGCGCCTGCCGTTATCTCGGGCTGGCTGCTGGCCTTCACGCTGTCGCTGGACGATCTTGTGATCGCATCCTTCACCACCGGCCCGTCGGCGACAACGCTGCCGATGAAAATCTTCAGCTCGGTTCGCTTGGGGGTCAGCCCCGAAATCAATGCGCTGTCTACGATCATGATTTCCATCGTGACCGTTGGCGTGATTACGGCGTCGCTTATCAGCAAGCGGTCCATCGCAAGAAAGCAAGGAGAGGAGCGCACCGCTGCCACAGTTGACGCCAGCGCGGCTTGACCGCCTGTACGAGGCGGACGCTTATGGGGCCGAAGCGGATCGCTACAATTACTGGCGCACAACCGTCGTAGACGGGGCCAGATGGCCGGTCCTGCAGGATGGAACCGTGGCGGATGTCGCGATTGTCGGCGCGGGGTTCACTGGTCTTTCGGCGGCGTTGCATTTGGCCGAAGCCGGCGTCGATGTCGTCGTTCTGGATGCAGAGCACCCGGGGTGGGGTGCCTCTGGCCGCAATGGCGGCTTCGCCTGTCTTGGGGGAGCAAAAGCCTCTGACTGGCAAATCGCGAGGAGATACGGGGCGGATGGGCTGGCGGAATTCCGGCAGGTGCAACGCAGTGCGATCGACCTCGTTGCCGATCTGTTGGATCGGCATGCGATCGACGCCGACCGGCATTCGGACGGTGAGGTGATCCTGGCGCATCGTCCTCGGGACATGGCTCATCTCTCGATCGCAGCCATGGGGATTGCCGCAGCTTATGGCGTGACCCCCCGACTGATCCCCAAATCCGAAATGTCCGCCGAAGGTCTGGTCGCCGACGGCGTTCACGGGGCGTTGCATCTGCCCATCGGATTTGCGCTGAATCCGCAGAAGTATGTGCTGGGTCTGGCCGATGCTGCGCGGCGGGCCGGGGCGCGGATCTTCGGACAGTCACCTGTAACCAAGGTGACGTCGGGCGACGGACATCGCCTGACGACGCCATGCGCCGAAGTCCGGGTCAAACGGCTGATCATTGCGACGAACGGATATTCCAGCGACAATCTGCCAGACTGGCTGGCTGGGCGGTATCTGCCGGTGCAATCTAACGTCATCGTGACACGAACGCTGACCGAGGCAGAGATTTCCGCAGGCTGGAACAGCGATCTGATGGCCTATGACAGCCGGAACCTCTTGCATTACTTCCGTCTGTTGCCCGAGCGGCGGTTCCTGTTCGGAATGCGTGGCGGCATAAGGTCGGATGCGGATGCACAGGCCAGGATGCGGAAGATCATCCGGCGGGATTTCGAATCGATGTTTCCGACCTGGAGCCGTATCGAAACCCCGTACTTCTGGTCCGGGCTGGCCTGCCTAGCCCGCGACCTGACACCTTATGTCGGCCCCTTGGGGGATCGGGAAAATGCGTATACCTCAATCGCCTATCATGGGAATGGCGTCGCGATGGCCAGCTACTCCGGTGCGCTTCTGGCAGGGCTCATCACCGGAAGGCCACCTGCATTGCCGACCGTCATGAAAGGCCCGTTGCGAAAATACCCAGTGGCGCGATGGCGCCGGCATCTGCTGCGCCCGGCCTATGCATGGTATGCGATCAAGGATCGCTGAGTGGCGAACCGCTGCCGATGCGGGGAGTTCGCTGTCGGCGGGCCGATGAGTTCGTGTTAGGCTTGAAGCCTCGGAAGGAGGAACGGCGATGAAACTCTTGGCCATTACCGCCGGCGGATTGGTTGCCCTTGCGGCCTGTCAGCCGACACCCCCCGCCACAAGCGTCGAGCGTTTGCCGCTGCTCGGCGGGTATCGCGACAAGGCGGATCAATGTGTTCGGGTCGGGGAAAACGAGTTCACCAATCAGTTCCTGGATGACAGCGCCGATCTGGTTGGCTGCCCGGCTGATTATGAAGGGATCGGAATCTTTCAGACAGAAACAGGCGCGGTGCAGGTTGGCCAGGCACAAGGCTATGTCCTGTTCTCGGTTCCGCGCGCGTAACGGCCTTTACGGAAATTGCAATACAGCCTTCCGGAAAATCCGGTTCGATTACCTGAAGGCCGCGTCGGGCATGGGATGCTGCCCGGACTTAAAACGTCTGACCGTCGATGCATTGCCGCGCACCGGGACGAACTCGTATCACAGCGCCTATGCTGCCGATGCGGATCCAGAAGATCCGGACCAGCGAAGCGGCGGTGAAATTGACGATGCGGCAGCAACGCTATTCCCCGTCAGCACATGGACTGCCAGCATCATGCGATTGCGGACCCAAAGCCCGAACCCGGTAATCTCCATGATGGTATTGAACTCAAAGAACTCGTCCGGAAACCTGACTGGTCAAAAACCCCAGCACGCGACAACCAGAATACGCTACCACGGGCCCTGCATGGCGTAAGGTCTGGATATCCTGACCTTGATATCGGCAGACTGGTGTTTGCGGAATTTGATCCAGATCAAGGGACCGCTCGGGAAGTTTGGGTCTTCTTGATGACAGACAGGGAGGATGCGATGTTTGGATTCGAGAAATTCGACCGTCATGAGGAACTCGTCGGCAGGATGGCCGACACGCT
>JAGXFH010000028.1 GCA_024637315.1 Brevirhabdus sp. | reverse complement strand
TCGACATCACGCAAGCTCAAGGAAAACCTGTAATAAGCCCAGACAGCGTATCCGATGATTTCAGGAGGAAAACGATGGCCAGAAAAGGCACCAGATTGCTTTGGTTTGGTCATGCGCCCACGTACCGGCTTTTGAGATGTCACAACTTGACGATGCCTGACGGCGGGTTCAACTGCCCGGTCATGCTGGCCGCGTGAAGCTGGAAAACGTTCTTTGCCAGGTCCACTCCTATCATTGTATCTTTCATTTGCCGTCCTTTCCTTCTCATGGCGTTGGAAACCACAATTCTGGCACATTGCGATGCCGTTTAGGGAGGACGGCAACCACCCCATCTCAATAACCGCGCCGAGAACAGCCGCTTGCCCTTCCGAAAACGAGAGCGGGTAATGCAAGGCTTCCGATCGCCGGGTGGATTACAACGCTTTGTTTCCATGCAGTCCACAACCTGCAATTCCTTCTCCGTACCAGCCCGCCGCCGCTCCGCCCTCACGATCCGTTACCATCGGCTCGAAGCATTCGACGCCTGGAAGTTAGCAGCCAATGTCGCCTGATCCACGACTGGCATGCCAATTTGCAAACTCGGCGAGTTAACGTGACAACACCATCAGCGGATACAATCAGCGCAGCCGCGGAGAAACCCAAATGGGCCGTTGGAAGATGGTCATCGGCCCCAGACTGAAAGCGCGCAGCTTTCCCAACCAAAAGTTGGAGGCCAAGATCGGCACTTACATCCTCAACAAAATGGCCGGACTTGGCCGCGCCAAGTTCAAGGGCGTCGCTTGACCGAAACTACGGGTAAGGGCAATCTCAACCCAACCGATGACCCGTGCAACAAGGCCACTCGAGATCGCCTTCTGCGTTCAAAGATGGCAGCGCTCTTCAGCCTGATCCGCCGACGGCAAATTGAACAATTTGGCCAACCAGCGCGGCGGTGGCAACGATGGCACCGACCACCGGAACCCAAAAGTAAATATTAGGAACGTCGTCTGGTTGGCTGTCGCGCTTCATGCGGATCAGGGACAGATTCACGCCCACGAACACGATCAGGATCGCGAAACTCGTCATTTCGGCGAGCGGTTTCAAAGGCACGAGCAAGGCCAGGGTTAGTACCGTTCCAGCAATCACAAGCGTTGCCGGAATTGGCGTGCCGGTCTTGGCATTGATGCGCGCGAATATATCGGGGGCACCACGGTCGTCACGGGAGATGTCGAATAGCAATCGCGACGCGGCGATGATCTGTGTCAACGCCCCGTTCACGATCACGAAAAGGCTTGCGATGGCGATGGGCAAACCTGGCCAACCATATAGCTGCACCGCTTTCACCAGCGGTGCCGATGCTTGGGCGATGGTTTCGAACTGGCCCGTGCCGACCAATGACATGGCGATCAGGATGTAGAAGGCAAACACGATGGCAAGCGAGATCATCATGGCTCGCGGAAGGGCGCGTTTCACATCACGCACCTCTTCGGCCGTCTGCACCATGTCGCCAAAGCCAATGAAAGAATAAACTGCAAGGATCGCCCCCGCGAAAAGCATGCCAAAACCGCCGGCTGTGGACGAACCCACCACGCTGTCGGTCTCGCTGGTGGCAACCGGTCCAAGTCCGAGCCCGGCAAGTATTTCCGCCGGTGCTGCAACCAAGGCGCTGCGCAAAGCCCACAGCACGGCAAGCAATGCCGCAATACCGATGATAGTGGTTAAGGTCATCAACCATGCGCTTTGCTTCATCCCCGCGATTGCAACCCCGCCAAGCGCGAAGACGAGGACTACTGTCGCGATCCAGTCGGGGACGGACGCAAAGCTGTTGAGGTAGGCTACAAAGCCTGTGACGATTGTGGCGGCCGATACCGTATTGGCCACGATCAGCGCCCAACCGGCCCCGGAGCCGAGCCAGCGCAGATTGAAAGCGCATTCAAGATAGTCGATGGGGCCGCCGGCAGTTGGGATACGTGCCCCCATCTCTGCGAAAGACAGCGCAGAAGTGATTGCTACGATGGCGGCAAGGCCATAGGCCAACGGCGTGAGGCGGCCCGCTTCACCCAGAACCTCACCGATGACCACAAAAATCCCTGCACCAAGAATGGTGCCGGAACCGTAGAACACGAGCTGCCAAAGCCCAACGCTTCGCTTTAATTGGGTATCTTGATGTTTTCGTTTATCCATTATCGGTGAACATCATGGAAAACAAATTGTTCCGGCACAAGCGAATGTTTCTTTCAGGAGCAACGGAACTAAACTTCCGGCTTCGAAATTGACTGATTATGAGTGAAACCTTTTTTCTGATTGGCACGAGGCGGCGCATACCTCTGGCGGTCTATTCTGGATCGTGTTCCGGGCCTTTGGTTTGGGTTATCTGATTTCGGAAGTAATCGGCGCTGCTGACAAGAAGCGCGCCGCCGCTCTTGCTGAATGGCGCAGTCTCTGCTCGGCATAGAGCGCAAGCTTACCGCCCTTGACGAGAGGGGTTAGAATCTGTCTGACAGCACCTGCCGAGAGCTTAAGTTCCCGATCCTAGCCGGTTCCGGCCGGTCCCTGTGCTGCCCCCAGGTCGTTCCGATGTTTGCCCACGTATTGGTAGCGCTTCACGATCCCGGAGTGGGCTGTGGTGAATTGACATCCCGATCCATCTTAGCAAGGCTGCAAAATGGTCGAAAAACTGGGACCACTTCTGAATATAATGTTTAAAACAGCGCTAAATTTTCATACACCGCCCTGTAGCGAAGTCAGCTGCACTGAACAACTTGGCAATGCCCCAAAGTTTGATCTGCACGCTGGCCAAGCGGTAGGTGAACGCGCGTGCCTACGCCGGTTCGATTGTTGAGCCGAGCGCTTTGCTTGCGACGCTGCGATTCTCTGGTTCGACAGACGTCCGTTTTTCAGCGGTCGGATACAAATAATCCCGCGTCAATGCCACCGCCATCTTGTCACGGGCGAGCTGGAACTGGAAAACCACCAGCTGCTCATCGATGAATGATCGTTCCGAGGCAATCAGATAATAGCGCCACATCCGCACGAAACGGTCGTCGTAAAGCGAGCGGGCCTCGTCCGCTTGCGCCTCGAATCTTTTGCGCCAGTGGTTGAGGGTGCGAGCGTAATGAAGTCGTAGTACCTCTACGTCCGTGGTGATCAGACGACTTTTCTCAATCGCACGCTGGATCTCGGACATCGCGGGCAGATACCCGCCCGGAAAGATATTGGCACGGATCCATGCACTCGTGGCCCGCGGTGGTGTCGCTGTCCCGATGGTATGGATGAGGGCAACACCGTCCGGCGTCAGCAGATCTTGAACCTTGGCAAAGTATTCCCGAAAATGCGGTGCGCCCACATGCTCAAACATACCGACCGAGACGATGCGCTCAAAAGGCCCTTTGATGTCCCTGTAATCCTGAAGGCAGATTTCGATCCGGTCTGACATTCCTGCGGCCTGCACCCGTGCCCGGGCCATCCGAAGCTGTTCTTCGGACAGAGTGACGCCGACGACAGTGGCGCCGTAGTCCTTGGCCAGCGTCAGTGCCATGCCGCCCCAGCCACAGCCAATGTCGAGGATCCGATCACCGGGCCGGATGCAAAGCTTGCGGGCAATATGGTGTTTCTTGGCCTCTTGCGCGGCATCCAGGGTCATCTCCGGCTCAGAGAAATAAGCGCAGGAATATTGCCGGTCCGCGTCAAGGAAAAGGTCGTAAAGCTCCGACGACAGGTCATAGTGATGGGCCGCGTTTTTGCGTGATTTGCGCAGCGGGTTGCGTGCGAGAGTGTGCTGCAGTGGGTTCGATCCTTTTCGGACTGCATCCATCAGCAGCGTGGTATGTCCGAGCTGACGATTGCGCAGCAGCAAAGACAAGAACCCTTCCAGATCGTCATTTTTTAAAGTGAGCTGACCATCCGTATAGGCATTGCCGAGCGCCATGTCAGGGCTGAGGACAAGTCGGCGCGGCAAGGCAGGATCTATAATCGTTACGTTAATTGTGGGATCTGGGGCAATACTGTCGGTTTTGCCATAGACGGTAACTGTTTTGTTCGGCCATGTGACCCCGAGCGAGCCGGTGACAATCAATTGGCGCAAGGCCCTGTCCAAAACGGCTTTCCACATAAGATTTTTCTCCCTTGATGCCCTGGACATTCGGTCCCTTGCAGACGTCCGAAATGCGCAGCTCAGGGCGGCTTAGCACTCAGGCAACTCGCCCTTGATCCGTTTTCTCTTCCGGATCTACATTTTGGACAATCATTCCTGATATAATGGAAGGTGTTTTAATTCGCCTTCCGTCATTTATGAGGCATAGCGTTTCTTGTGAGTGAGACACAACGACCATTTTTGCCCCTCTCCTTGTTATCTATGATCGGCCTTCGAAAACACCTCGACAGAGAGCGTAAGCACTCTTCGCTAAGCCCGCCTTATTCGTCCAATTCGGAAATTGAAGTTGCGTGCGTCTGAAAGTACTTTAGATTCAAGTTTCTAGACCAGACTGACCGAAGACGGCCGTATCGACCTTTTCCGGTGCCAGACCGCTTTGCTTCAAGAGGGCGCGGACGATGGTTGCGCCAAGCTCCGGCGCGGGTGTCGATTTGAGAGTACCGCCGAATTTCCCGATCGGAGTGCGCAGTGGATGGCAAAGAACAACATCGGCAGATGGCATCCAACTTCCCTTTCGGTGATTGAGACGTAATGCCGGACCATGCGCAATCTTCAGGTCGGGCTCATTAACGCGCGTTAACGACACTTGCGGGCTCGATGCGTCACCCTGTTTCCAAATCAATCGAAACTAGGTGACACGTGCAGAAAACCGAACTTGTCAGACGCCTTATCGACCGGCACGGGCAACTTTTCTCTGCGGAGATCGGTGTTGATCTTAGAAAAAATACGCCGTCGCCGCTGTTCGGCCGCAGAGCGGTTGGGTTTGCCGGAAACGGCGGCAGACCTTGCCGAATTGGTTGATCGGGATCAGTTCCCGGCACTGATCGCGGCACTGGTCCGGACCAAACTGGCTGGCACCACGAACGAGGACCTCGCGTCACAGGGCAAGGAGGCAACACGGCAATGACAATCTTTGCGTTCGAGCTCCGCCTGAACAGCCCGGATGCGCCATCCGGTGATGACCGGTTCGAGTATCGGGTCTGGTCGCGCGCGGCTGCGGCTTTGCCGACGATTTCAGTCCTGCAAAGCAACTGGAAGCCCGAACGGACCGAGAAGCGGGCGGATATCTATCTGCTTGGCGAAAATGCCACGCACGCACTGATCAAATTGCGCGATGGGGGCCGGTTGGAAATAAAGCTTCGTGGTCGCGATCACGCAGGCCTTCAATACTGGTCGGTTGCCATGTCGCAGGCGTTTCCTCTTTCGCCTACCGCGCTCGACCAGTTTACTGCCCATTTGCCGCTCCCGGAGAGTCTGCAACCCGGTGCCGGTCTGTCGCCTGCGCATCTGCTTGCTGCCCTGTTATGGCCCGGTTCCACGATCGAGACGCCGATTGTCCGGAAGTCGCGCCTGCTGTTTCGGCGCGGAAGCTGCCGGGCCGAAATCACCCATGTGGGGTTGAGCAATCAATCATGGATGACCGTCGCGATTGAAGACGCCGAACCGATTTCAGCCGCGCACGCGGTCGATGACCTCAGGCTTGGGCGCCTGCCGAACCGGTCTTACGGAGACTTTCTGTGCGCACCATCTCTCCCGGATGCACAGCCATCACTCGATCCTTGAAATTCCACACACTACGGAGGTTACCATGAACCGCTTGGCTGAAATGACCTGTATCGTCACCGGTGCCGCAAAGGGTATCGGCAAATCCACCTGTCAACGTCTGGCAGAAGAAGGGGCAAAGGTGGCCGTGACAGATCTTGACGACAAGGAAGGAACCGCTGTGCGCGACGCGATCAGGCAAAGCGGCGGCACTGCCGAATACTGGCATTTCGACGTGACAGACGAGGCCGACGTCACGCGCGCATTCAAGGAGGTGGCCGACCATTTTGGCCAAATCGACGTTGTCGTGAACAACGCCGGGATCGCCGGTGTGAACAAGCCGACCGACGAGATCAGCGCCGACGAGTGGCGCGAAGTCATGGACGTGAACGTGAACGGCGTCTTCTACTGCACTAAGGCGGCGATACCGCATATGCGCAAGGCAGGCGGCGGCAGTATCATTAACATGTCATCGATATACGGCATCATCGGCGCACCCGACATCCCTCCTACCATGCCTCGAAAGGCGCGGTTCGCGAAATGAGCAAGACCGACGCATTGCTCTATGCAAAGGAGGGCATCCGGGTCAATTCGGTCCACCCCGGGTTTATCTGGACGCCGCTGGTAGAAGCGATGGCCGAAGCCTCGGAAGACGGTGCAGAGGCGTTCCGCAAGCATCTGGTCGGATTGCATCCCATCGGTCACGTGGGCGAACCCGAAGATATCGCCGCAGGCGTTGCATATCTTGCATCGAATGACGCCAAGTTCGTCACCGGGTCCGAGCTTGTGATTGATGGCGGATACACGGCCCAATAGCAGGCGGCCGGTTGCGCGAGGTCAAAGTCTGCGACGGCGTTGACCTCATCAAGGGAACTTCCGCATTTCCGGAGGCGTTGGACGAACGATGATGTCACGATTCATACCAGCTTTGAAATCCCGTCGACTGCGGGAGAGTGTTCCGTTGACCGTCGGTGCGGATGCCTTTCGGCGCGCGGGATGCTTCACGTCAGCAAGGTTCGGTCAGCCATGAGCGACAGCGATCGCAGACCAGCCGATTCGGAAGAACGGGCGCCGTCGGATGCCGACACCGCTTCGGTCATTCGCAGATACCTTCCGGAACTGATCTATGGTGCCAACGACGGAATTGTCACGACCTTCGCCATCGTGGCGGGCATCGTCGGCGCGTCCCTCTCCACTCAGGCCATTCTGATCCTTGGATTCGCAAGTCTGTTCGCAGACGGACTCTCGATGGCGGCCAGCAACGTCTCGTCCGAAAGATCGAAAAACAAGAACCGTCCAAGCTTGCGCGACGCATCACGTCACGGCTTCGCCACGTTCACCGGATTCATCGTGGCGGGATGCGTTCCGCTCCTTGCCTACATCCTGCCGCCTCTCGGATTGCCACGCTTCGAACTTGCCGCCGGATTGGCAGCCGCGACGCTGTTCGTCGTCGGTGCATCGCGGGCTTTCTTCAGTGACCGCAGGGCCTTTCCTGCGGGACTCGAGATGCTGGTCGTCGGCGGCGCAGCAGGCGGTATCGCCTACGCGGTGGGGCGTTTCGGAGCACATTTGACAGGCGGCGGGGTTTGATGGCGCTTTCACTAAAGTCGGCTCAAGACCAGCCGCCGCCAATGGACCGTCTTCAGCCGTCCGTTCGCTCTTCCATTCCCAGCCACTTCTGCGCTTCGGACTCCTGGTCGGTGGGGAAAAACCGCATCTTGGCTTTGGTAAATGGGGCGGATAGCGTCGTTCCCCATTCTTCCAAAGTGGTTTCGCCGATTACGGCAATCCGGCCCAAGTCGCCAAGGTGTTTCAGGTCGAACTTCAAATCCCGCCATAAGGCACCGATCTCCCACCCCTGAAAGTCTTCAAGACATATCAGCAATCTTAGCTTTCCCTGCGACAGTTCCAAGGCATTCTCCAACTCGGGAATGGCGACATCGTAATCCTGCGTTGTCAGAGTGCCGGACGCGCGCAGCACGATTATGTCCTGATTCCGGAGATGCTCCATCTTGATCATGGTCTTCCCACCCTGTTGGCCTTACGCATGGTTCTGCGCGCGCAAAGACACTTCAGCGCGCACGCAGAAAGATCAGGTCGATCCCTGTCAGCAACCAGAACATCCGGACCACAGTGACGGACCCGGACTGTCGCGTCAAAACTAAGTGAAACGCCCCCGGGCTCAGCTGAACCGATCCGCTGCGCTGCGTACGGACCTTCCCAGATCATCCCAGGCCGACTCGATTCCGGACCTAAGGTCTTTCCAGGCTTTGCCTTGTGCATCTCTGAGTTCATCGAGCTTTTTCTGCGCCTGCTCTTGCCTGCCGCGCAGATCGTCAACCTCTTTCTGATAATTCAACTGCGCGTTAGCGCTGGCTTCTTTTGCTTGGGCTTGCAGCTTGTCGATCTCGGCCCGCCATTGGTCGAGCCGAGCTTCGAGCTTCTGCTCATATGCGTTTTTGTCATCCATCTACCGTTCTCCTTTGTTGCCGTTTGCCACGACCTTACTTCCGGGGATCGCCATCATCACACCGGGGTCGCATGTTTCGTTTTGGCCGCCGACGTCACGCGTTTGGCGGTCTTTTCAAGCCCATCTTTCTCGGCCGCGACTTCCGCTGTTGCGACATGGCCCGCGCAGCGAGTACGCAGATCGACCCATTCGCGGAAATCCTCCGCGACCCGTTCCATGGAATGACGCTGCCACTGCGTCATCGTCTCCAATGACGCAGCAGGGTTCGACCCACCGTTCGCGCTCATTTCCCTGACGACGTCGATCGCCGTTTCTATTGCGGCCTGGCGCCGATCGAACCAGTGCTCGGAAAACGATTCGGCCTCCCGAAGAATCTTCTGCTGTGCCTGCCAGAACTGTTCGACCTGCGGGCCGATCACGGGGTCGGCGGCAAACATTGCCGGGGCCTGCTTGAAGAAGTCCATGATGGTTGCGTCGTCTTTTTCGGCCATTTTATCCTCCGTTGTCCGCTGAAAATCGGTCATTAGTTCGTGAGCTTACGAAGCGGCAGCGAGACGCGCATTAACGTCGGTCAATCCGGTCATCGGCGGGGTCTTGCCGTTGGCAGTCGTACGCCGGGATCAACATTCCGATATCGAAAAACCCGGCCTGCCGACCTCGCGCAAGGGCGGTGGTTAACCCAGATCAATGCTTGAGGACGGAAACCAGCCCAGTCTGGGCACGATGATCGACGGGTGGAGAGAGCGATGAGCGATGCGAAGACGGACAAGGAGACGGCAAGTGGCGCGATCGGCCATATCGTGTCGATCGAAGGCAGTATCGCGGATATCGCCTTTCCAGGCAGTGTTCCGGTCGAGGGGACGCAACTGGTCAGCACCTCCGAGCCGCAGATCGTGATCGAAGTGGCCAGCCAGCCCTCTGATCGGGTCGCAAGGGGCTTGGTCATGAACCCGCTCGACGGTATGTATCTGGGCATGGCCATGCGCGACACCGGCGGGCCAATGGAGGTGCCAGTAGGCGAGGCGGTGCTGGGCCGGATGCTGAACCTTTTCGGCGAAACCATCGACGACGAAGAGCCTATTTCCGGCTCCCCGCGCCGTCCGATCCATACCGCCCCCGTACCGCTGTCGGATCGCCGTATCGAGGGCGAGATCTTCGAATCCGGCATCAAGGCCATCGACCTGCTCAGCCCATTGGAGCGCGGAGGAAAGGCGGGGCTGTTCGGCGGTGCCGGCGTGGGAAAGACCGTGCTTATCACCGAGATGATTCACAACATGGTCGCGGAATACGACGGGCTCAGCCTGTTCTGCGGGATCGGCGAGCGTTGCCGCGAAGCCGAGGAGCTATATCGCGAAATGGGCGAGGCCGGGGTGCGCGACCAGACCGTGATGATCTTCGGGCAGATGAACGAAAGCCCGGGCGTGCGCTTTCGCGTCGGTCATGCCGCCCTGACCATGGCGGAATATTTCCGCGACGAGATGAACCGCAACGTGCTCGTACTGATGGACAACATCTTCCGTTTCGTTCAGGCGGGGTCCGAGGTCTCGGGGCTTCTCGGGCGCATCCCCAGCAGGGTTGGCTATCAGCCGTCGCTTGGCACCGATCTTGCCAAGCTGGAGGAACGCATCTGCTCCACCGACCACGGCACGCTGACCTCGATCCAGGCGGTTTACGTGCCGGCCGACGATTTCACCGACCCGGCGGCCACCCACATCTTCTCGCACCTGTCCGCCTCCATCGTCCTGTCCCGCAAGAAGGCGTCCGAGGGACTCTATCCGGCAATCGACCCGCTCCGCAGCTATTCCAAGATGCTCACCCCGGCGAGCGTCAGCGAGCGGCATTACCGCGTGGCCCGCGCTGTGCGCTCGACCCTCGCGGAATACGAGAATCTGAAGGACATGATCGCCATGCTGGGCCTCGAGGAACTGTCCGAAGGCGACCGCGCCACCGTGCAGCGCGCCCGGCGGCTCGAACGGTTCCTGACGCAGCCCTTCTTCACTACCGAACAGTTCACTGGCAAAGCCGGACGCCTGGTGCCGCTGGAAGACACCCTGACCTCCTGCGAACGCATTCTCGGCGATGAATTCAGCGGCCGGTCCGAGGGCGATTTCTACATGATCGGCACGGTCGAGGATCTGCCTGAAAAAGGGAAAAAAGATGCGGCTTAAGATCCTCACCCCTATCCAGGTAAAGGTGGACACTCTCGTCACCAAGATCGTCGCCGAAGCGCCCAACGGTGCCTTCGGCCTTCTGCCGCGGCACGTGGATTTCGTGTCGCAACTCGTCACGGGGATCCTTTCCTACGAGTCCGAAGACGGCACCGAACGGTTCGCCGCGCTGAACGGCGGCACGCTGGTCAAGATTGACGAGACGGTGACGGTGACCACACGCAACGCGATCCTGGGCGACGACCTGAACGCGTTGCAGCAGAAGGTACACGATGAATTCCATCAGGTCGGCGAACACGAACGAGAGGCGCGAGCGGCTCTGGCACGGCTCGAGGCCGGCATGGTGCGTCGGTTCATGGAGCTGGAGAAAGCGGGATGACCGAGGAGAACGACGAAACCGACGCGATCACACGCAAGGTCCGGAGCAAGCTGGCAGCCCGTAAGCGCGACGACCGCAGCGCATGGCGCGGTTTGGGCATGTTCGGCCTCGTCGGCTGGGCGGTTGCCGTACCGACCGTGCTCGGCACCGTGCTCGGCCTCTGGATCGATTCCTGGGCCGGGTCGTCGCGTTCCTGGACGCTCGCGCTGCTTCTTGCCGGCGTGACCGTTGGCTGCCTGAACGCCTGGTACTGGGTGCAACGGGAAAGCCGTGATGACTGACGTCGGACAGATCTGTGGACGGCGCAACCAAGGAAGGAAATGCAATGATAGAATCTGAAATTCTTGGCCTGATCCTGATCGCGCTTGCTGCAGGGGCTGGTCTCGGCGTGCTCTTTTTCGGCACGCTCTGGGTATCGGTGCGCACGCTGGCGAATGGCGGCAGGCTATCCGGATTGGTCTTGGGTGCCTTGGCACGTGCAGGCATCGTTCTGGCGGCATTGGGCTGGGCTCTGACCGCGGATTTTCCACTACCGATGATCTTCGCCGGGCTGTGCGGTTTTTTCATCGTCCGCCAAGGTGCCGCAATGTTGGCCAGGGTCAGACCGGTGAAGGACTGATCCATGCAGATAACACCCGATCAATGGATTCTCTACGAATGGCGTGGGCTGGCACTGAACGCGACCGTCGCGTTCACATGGCTCGTCATGGCGATCCTCACGCTCGGCTCATGGGCGATCACGCGCCGCCTCTCCGAAGGAGAAACCGTGTCGCGGTGGCAGGTCGCGCTGGAGGTGATCGTCACCATGATCCGCGACCAGATCGATCAGGTCGGCGCAAAGGATCCGCACCGCTACCTGCCTTTCATCGGGACACTGTTCCTGTTCGTCGCGACCGCGAATCTTCTGATGATCATTCCCGGTTACAGCCCGCCAACCGGATCGCTTTCGACGACCGCCGCGCTGGCGCTCTGCGTGCTGGTGGCAGTGCCGTTCTTCGCGATCCTGCAACGAGGCGTGGGCGGCTATCTGAAAAGCTACATCCAGCCCAACATCATCATGCTGCCCTTCAACATCATTTCCGAGCTGTCGCGCACGCTCGCGCTGGCCGTACGCCTCTATGGCAACGTGATGAGCGGCACGATCATCGCCGGCATCCTGATCAGCGTGGCACCGCTCTTCTTTCCGGTGCTGATGCAGCTGCTGGGCCTGCTGACCGGCATGATCCAAGCCTATATCTTCGCCATTCTGGCGATGGTCTACATCGCCGCCGCGACCAGAGCGGAGCGGCAAGTTTCCGAACCCGAATCCCAACAGCAAGGAGAATGAATATGGACGCCTCGATCTGGATTGCCATCGTCTCGATCTTCACCGCCGGACTGACCATCGCCATCGGCTCCATCGGCCCTGCCCTCGGCGAAGGGCGTGCAGCGGCGCAGGCGCTGGCATCGCTGGCGCAACAGCCCGACGCCTCGAACACGATCACCCGCACGCTCTTCGTCAGTCTTGCGATGATCGAATCCACCGCAATCTACTGCTTCGTCGTGTCGATGATCCTGATTTTCGCCAACCCGTTCGCCGATCTGGCCAAGCAGGCCGCCGGAGGCTGATACCATGCAGATCAACTGGCTGACCGTTGCCGCGCAAATCGTCAATTTTCTGGTTCTGGTCTGGTTCTTGCAGCGCTTTCTTTACGGTCCGATCATCCGGGCCATCAAGCAGCGCGAGAGCCGGATCGAGAAGCGTCTCGCCGACGCACGTGCGCAACGGGATGACGCCGAAGAAGAGGCCGAACGCTTCAAGCAGAAACAGGCTGACCTGGATGCACGCGTCGACGAGGTCATCGACAACGCCCGGCGGGAGGCCCGTGACCTGCGCCGCGACAGCAAACTGAAGATCGAGAAAGAGGCCGAACACAGGCGCGCCGCCCTGCGCGAACGGATCGAGGCTGAGAGCGAAGACGCCTTGCAGGACATCCGCAAACGTGCGGCCGCCAGCACCTTCAACGTGATCCGCGACACCCTTCGGGACTTCGCCGGGGGAGATCTGTCCGAAGAACTGGCCGACCGCTTTACGCGGTACCTGGCTGACCTGCCCAAGGATGATCGGGACCGTCTGGCCAAAGCCGCGCTGGAGGCAGAGAAGACCGCGCATGTCTATTGCGCCCCTGATCTGTCCTCGACAACGCGGGCCAAACTGACCCGCGCCATCCATCAAACCATCGCGAAGGAGCTGGAGGTGACGTACGCGTCCGATCCCGACCTGCTGCTCGGGCTCCGGCTGGACATAGCGGGACAGACCGTCGATTGGTCGGTCAAGCAACATCTGGACCGGCTTGAAACCGAGGTCCGCGAGGCCCTGACCAACGCCTTCCCGTTCCGTCAGCAGAAGGATGCGGCCTGAGCCATGTTGCAGGAACTTGCCCCAGACTTGTTCGACCTGATGGACGGCATTCTCTCCGAGGCAATACCCGAGGTCGCCATAGCCGATATCGCGCACGTCGTTAGCGTGAGCAACGGGGTGGCGCGCGTGGTCGGGTTTTCGGATCTCGGTGCGAACGAATTGCTGCGCTTTTCCAGCGGCGTTTTTGGGCTGGCCATCAGCCTCAGCATCCAGAGTGTGGGCGTTGTCGTTCTGGGCGAAACCGATCGGATCAGCGTGGGCGACAGGGTCAGCCGCACGGGGCGCGTGGCCGATGTGCCGGTCGGCGAGGCGCTATTGGGACGCGTGATCGACCCTCTTGGCCGCGCTCTCGACGATGGCCGCCCGATCCGCACGTCCGAGCGGATGCAAATCGAACGCCCCGCTCCGTCGATCATGGACCGTGCCCCCGTCAATCAGCCGCTCCAGACCGGTATCAAGGCCGTGGACGCCGCCGTGCCCATCGGGCGTGGGCAGCGCGAACTGATTGTCGGCGACCGGCAGACCGGCAAGACAGCCATCGCGGTGGACGCAATCCTGAACCAGCTCGCCGGTGATGTCGTCGCGGTCTATTGCGCGATCGGACAGCGCGCCTCGGCCGTGGCCCGGGTGATCGAGAAGCTTCGCCAGGGCGGCGCGCTCGAACGCACCATCGTGCTTGTCGCGTCGGGCGAGGATGCGCCCGGCCTACAATACATCGCGCCCTATTCCGCCACCAGCATGGCCGAACATTTCATGCGCAAAGGGCGCGACGTGCTGATCGTCTACGACGACCTCACGCGCCACGCCCGCGCCTATCGCGAATTGTCGCTGCTGCTGCGCCGCCCGCCGGGGCGCGAGGCCTATCCCGGCGACATCTTCTACATCCACTCGCGTCTGCTGGAACGCGCCACCCACCTGCGCGACAGCCTTGGCGGAGGGTCGCTGACCGCGCTGCCGATCATCGAAACGCAGGCCCAGAACATTTCGGCCTTCATACCGACCAACCTTATCTCGATCACCGACGGGCAGATCTATCTCTCGCCTAAGCTCTTTGAGATCGGTCAGCTTCCCGCCGTAGATATCGGAGAGTCGGTCAGCCGCGTGGGCGGCAAGGTACAACTGCCCGCCTTCCGGTCCGTCGCCGGCGATCTGCGACTTTTCTACTCCCAGTTCGAGGAGTTGGAGAGCTTTGCCCGATTCGGCACACAGATGGATGACGAGACCCGGGCCAAGCTGGACCGGGGGCGCCGGGTCCGCGCGATCCTGCGTCAGGCCGAACAGGATCACATGGATGTGGCCGAACAGATCGCCGTGCTGCTGGCCGCGACCGAGGGGCGACTCGACGATATCCCCGAGGATCGCGTCTCCGATGCCGAAGCGGCGATCCGACAGCGTCTGGCGGAAAGCGGCGACGATCTGCGCCGGACAATCGCCTCGGGCAAGACGCTGGGAGAGGATGAGCGCGCAGCGCTGTTGGACGTCATCGATACGGCCCTTGCCAACGACTTGGGGGGCAAAGAGTGATGGACACGCTCGAAGCCCTCTCCGAGCGTCTGGATACCACGCGCGATATTCAATCCATCGTGCGGATGATGAAATCCCTCTCGACCGTCAGTATCTCGCAGTATGAAACGGCCGTCGATGTGCTTGGCGGCTATCGCGAGACGATCGACAGGGGGCTTCAGGTGGTCCTGCGGGATTTTCGCACCCGAACCGGCCAGCTGCCCCGCCATTTGCTGGAAAACGTTTCCGGACGCGAAGGGATGGTCGTCATCGGATCAGATCGCGGCCTCTGCGGACGCTTCAACGAGAACATCGCCGCATGCGCACGGGACCGGCTGGCGGTGGCCCAGCCCCCTCCGATGCTCTGCGTCGCCGGACTGCGCGCTGCCGCGCGGCTCGAGACGGCGGGCCATGAAGCGGCGCGGCTGTTCACCCTGCCCGGATCGGTCGAGGGGCTCGCGGATACCGCGCGCACCATCGTGATCGAGATCGACCGATGGCAACGCGAAGAAGGCGTTCGGACCATCCAAGTGTTGCATAACCGTCGCGGCAGGCTTTCCAGCGCCGAACCGCGCACCGCGCAGCTACTACCAGTACCGGGCGACGAACTCGACCGGCTGGCAAGGGCCCCCTGGCCCGGACGCAGCCTGCCCGGGTTCACCATGGTGCCCGAGACGCTGTTGTCTTGGCTGATCCAGCAGCGCGTGTTTCTGGGCATCTACAGGGGGCTCGCGGAATCGCTGGCCAGCGAACACGCGGCCCGGCTGGCCGCGATGCAGGCCGCCGACCGCAACATCGACGAGCGACGTGAGGATATCGAAGCGACCTACCGGCAGAAGCGGCAGGAAACCATCACCCGCGAGCTTTTGGACGTCGTCGCTGGCTTCGAGGCAGCGGGCAGTGGAGACGTAACAGACTAGTCGCCGGTCAATGCGCGGTTCGCCTGAACGGATCTTGTTGCCCTGTCGGCGGACATGTGACATGCGTTGCGCGGAACATGGTGAGAAGCCCCGCAAGAAACCAGCGGAACCCTCGGCGGATACGCACCCTGACACGATCGGCAAGCTCCGAATTGCCTCTCAAAGCTTTTCGAGGGCCGCTCTTGCCAGAACCAGTTCTTCATCCGTCGGCAGCATCAATATCTCAAAGCCGCTCTGCCCGGTTGAAATCAAGGGTCCGCCGCTGTCATTGGCAGCCGCGTCGAAGCTTGCCCCTTGCCATTCGACAGACTTGCAGAGCATTTTGCGCAAGCGCGGCTGGTACTCGCCCATACCGCCGGTCAGTACCAGACCGTCAAGCCCGCCCAAGGCGGCGGTCAGCGATCCCACTTCACGCTGGAAGCGATAGACGAACAGGGAAACCGCCTCGGCAGCTTCCGCCTTGTCCGAGGCCAGCAAGTCACCCATCTCGCCGCTTAGTCCCGACACGCCCAGAAGGCCCGACCGCTCATAGAGGATGTCCCTCACTTCCTCAGCGGAATAACCCTTGTCAAGGATCAGATGCAGCACCACGCCGGGATCCAGCGCACCGCAACGTTGCCCCATCGGCATGCCGTCCAGGGCGGTAAAGCCCATCGTCGTGGCCACGCTGCGTCCCCTGGTCATGGCACACAGGCTCACTCCATGGCCGAGATGCGCGGTGATCACGCGCCCGGCGAACAAGTGTGGAAAATCCCGCTTCAACGTTTCGGCGATGTAGTTATAGGACAGACCATGAAACCCCACGCGCACGATGCCATCATCGCTGAGATCGCGTGGCAGGGCGTAAAGCTGGGCCAGCCGCGGCTGGGTGCGGTGAAAGGCAGTATCGAAGCATGCGATCTGCGGAACGTCAGGGAATTTTTCGCTCAGCGCCCGGATGGGGCGCAGATTGTGCGGCTGATGGCTTGGTGCCAGAGGCGACAGCGCATCGAGCCGCTCAAGGGTTTCCGGAGTCGCCCGCACCGGCGCGTCGAAATCCTGCCCTCCGTGCACGACCCGGTGAGAAAATGCTCCGACATTCGCCATCTCCACCCGATCCTGCAAATGCTCCATTACCGTCGAGAACGCGATTTCATGCGGTGAGTCGCCCGGCGCGCCGAGTTCTGTCTCGTCCGATGTGCCCGCGTCATGGTCCACGATCTGCAGAATCATGCGGTGTGGCAAACCGCGGATGCTGATCAAGAAAGCCGCCTTCGGTCCGGCTTTGGAGGTCCGGTATACACCGCAGCGCAGACTGGATGACCCGGCGTTGAAGGTCGCAACAAGATCGGCGCTCATGGCGTCTTCCGCTTTCGACGTTTCGCCGCTGCCAGAAGACAGACCAGCGCGGCGGAAGCGCGGCGTTCGCCCTCGGTATCGGCGCGGCTGGTCAGGGCGATCGGCACCGCGGCCCCCATCACGATCCCCGCAGCCTTAGCTCCGGCGAGATAGTCCAGATCTTTGGCCAGGATGTTGCCGGAAATCAGATCGGGCAAGATCAGGATGTCCGCCTGCCCCGCGACCTTCGAGGTGATCCCCTTGATCCGCGCCGCCTCGGGCGAGACCGCGTTGTCCATCGCCAGCGGGCGGTCGATATCGGCACCGGTTATCGTTCCCCGATCGGCCATCTTGCAGATCGCAGCCGCATAGAGGGTCGACTCGATCTCTTCGTTGATGTTTTCGGTGGCCGACAAGAGCGCGACCTTGGGCCGTTCCGTGCCCAGGGCATGGGCAATGGCGTTGCAGGTGATGTCGCGCAGCTGGCTCAGGTTGGGCCGCACGTTTATCGCGGCGTCCGAGATGAACAGCAGCCGCGCGTAACTGGGCACGTCCATGGCAAAGACGTGGCTCATGCGCCGCACTGTGCGCATCCTTTTGTCCACCACCACCGCATGCATCAGATCGTTGGTATGCAATGTCCCTTTCTTGAGCGCATCGAGTTGTCCCTGCGCGGCCATCTCCACCTCCTTTTCGGCAGCTTCCACCGGAGTCCCGACTTCCTCGATGTGCACTTCATCAAAGTCAAGGCCCTCTTCGCGCGCAACTGCGCGAATGGCCTCTTCCGGTCCGATCAGCACAGGGTCGATCAACCCGGCGCGGGCGGCTGCAAGCGCGCCTTTCAGGCTCGGCGCATCCGTGGGGTGAACAACCCCCATTCTGATGCGCCCGGCGTCGCGGGCGATCTGCTCGAGGCTGGCAAAACGGTCGATCCGATCCGCGCTTTCGGTGTGCCCTGCAATATCATCCAAACCGCTGCTCCTATCTCTGAAAGACATAGGTGCCGGGCGCTGATTCGCGTGGCGCGAGACTCCTTGACGCGCTGCCCATCTTCGGGGGTTTGACCTCGCCCGTGGAATGCTTCGACAACCATGAAACCAGCGCGGGCCACCACGAACCCTCATGATGGTCCGCCTGCGACCGCCAATCCTGCGGCGAGGCATAGAGCGCATCGGCCGGAGTCGTGCGGATCTGATATTCACGCCCGTCATGGTCCGGTTCGCTGATGATCCCTGCGTTGTGTCCACCGTTGGTCAGAACAAAGGTGATGTCGGTGTCGGCCAGAAGGTGTAGCTTGTAGACTGAATGCCATGGCGCGACGTGGTCGCTGGTGGTCGAAACGCAGAATACTGGAACCGAAATATCGCTGAGCGCGACCGGCGATTTCCCGACATGATACTTGCCCTCGGCCAGCGCGTTATCGAGATAGAAACTGCGCAGATACTCGCTGTGCATTCGGCAAGGCATGCGCGTCGTATCGGCGTTCCACGCCATCAGATCGAACATGCCCTGACGCTCGCCCTTGAGGTATTCCTTCACGTAGCGCGACCAGATCAGGTCGCGCGATTTCAGCAACTGGAATGCTCCGGCCATCTGCTTGGCATCCAGGTAGCCCTGATCCCACATCATGTTTTCAAGGAAAGAGACTTCGCTTTCGCTGGTGAACAACTGCAATTCGCCGGGCTCTTCGAAATCGGTCTGGGTGGCGAACAGCGTCAGCGTCTTAAGACGGTCGTCACCATCGCGCGCCATCTGCGCGGCCTTGGTCGACAGAAGCGTGCCACCGATACAATAGCCCACCGCATGCATCTTCACGTCCGGCACGATCTCGGTGACCGCCTCCGTGGCTTCGCCAAGCGCATCGAGATAATCGTCCATCCCGAGATCGCGATCCTCGGATGTGGGATTGCGCCATGACAGGATGAACACGGTATAACCCTGCTCGACCAGATATTTAACCAACGAATTATGCGGCGACAGGTCGAGAATGTAGTATTTCATGATCCAGGCCGGCACGATCAGGATCGGCTCAACCTTCACCTGTTCGGTCTTGGGCGCATACTGGATCAGTTCCAGCAGATGATTGCGGAACACGACGCGCCCCTCGGTCACAGCAACCTCTTTTCCGGGGCGATAGCCCACGGCTCCGACCAGCGGCTTGCCGGAAATCTGGCGTTCCCAGTCCTCGAGGAAGTTCCGGAAGCCCTTCACCAGGTTAGCACCTCCCTGATTCAGCGTCAGCCGCGCGATCTCCGGGTTGGTCCACAGATAGTTCGACGGTGAAAACACGTCGAGCATCTGGCGCGTCACGAAGGAGGTGACCTGTTCCTCATGGCGCGACAGGCCGTCCACGTCGTTGGTGGCGTTGTACCACCATTGCTGCGTCAGCAGGAAATTCTGCGCCATCAGGCTATAGGGCCACTGGTGCCAGCCCTCACCGTCGAAACGATTGTCATGCTCCAGCGGGGCGATGCAGGGTGGTGTATCGGGATCCTGCAGCGCACTGGTCTGCTGGATCGCAAGGCGCGAGACCTTGCCCACCGCCTTTTCCATCAGTTGCACCTGCTTGCCCGGCGATCCCCAGAGATGCGCGCCCCAATTGAAAAAGGTCGAGGCAAGCCCGAAAGGCGACACACCCATGGTGAACCGCGCAAGATGGGCCTTGAACGCCCGGTCCAGACTTTCCGTGCTGTATCGGTCGACCTCTTCCATCGGCTGTGGACAGTCCAGTTCCGGCGGCTCGGCATCCAGACCTTCGCGGTGGTCGCGCTCGGCGCTTTCCTCTGTGGCCGTCGGTTCAGCCTCCTCGTCGGGTAATTTTTTGATCTTCGCACTCTGCTGAGCCATGATGAACCTCGTCGCCCTGATCCTACTTGATATGATAGCCGCCGTTTACCGGCAGCGTCGCGCCCGTGATGAATCCGGCGTCTTCGGACGCTAGAAAGGCGATACAGCGGCCGATTTCCTCGGGCTGGGCCAAGCGGTGTACCGGTACGTCAGCGATGATGCCTTCGATGATTTCGTGGGGTACCGAATCGACCATGGGCGTGTCGGCATAGCCGGGCGTGATCGCATTCACGGTGATGTTCTTGGGCGCAGATTCCCGCGCCAGCGCCCGGGTAAAGCCCAGAATACCGGCCTTGGCGGCGCAATAATTGGTCTGCGCTGCCTGCCCACGCTCGGCATTCACGGACGAGATGTTGATGATCCGCCCGCCTTCGCGGTCGCGCATCCCTCCGATCACCGAGCGGCACATGTTGAACATCGATCCCAGATCGACATCGATGACCGCATCCCAGTCGTCGCGCGACATCTTGTGCAGCATCACGTCTTGGTTGACGCCGGCATTGTTCACCAGAATGTCGATCGGGCCCAGTTGCTCTTCAACTTCGGCCACCCCGGCCTTGCAGGCCGCGAAATCACCGACATCCCATTCGAAGACCGGCAGTCCGGTTTCCTCGCCGAACGCCTTGGCCGTTTCGCCGCCGCCCAGATGGGTGACGGCCACCTTGATGTCGGCCGCGGCCAGACCCTGAATTCCCCCCGTGACTAGCGCCACGCGATCTTCGTCAGACATGTGACCTCCATTGCTTCGACTTATTTTCCGTCTTTCGTACCGATCTTCACCGATGCCCTCATGCTGCACTGCAGCAGTTATTACCATTGTTAATCGCGATGACGGCGCGCGAGAACGGCGATGGCGATCTGGCCGATCAACAACGGCGCGAGCCCCCCGGCCACCGCCAGAATCCAGGCCTGCGATGTGGCGGGCCGCTCCAGTTCCAGAAGCGATGCCAGCGGCGGAAAGAAGATCGCCATCGCCAGCAACCCGCCCGATATCGCGATCGCGCCCCAGACGAACGGGTTGCGGACGACGTTGTTGCGCAGCAGATCACTGTCGGCGGACCGCATGTTGAACACATGCCACAGGCGCGCTGTGGCGTAGCACAGGAATGCGACCGTCATCGCCTGCGGGGTGTTCATGGCGAAAACGGTGAGCGCCAAGGCGAAGACCGCCAGCACGCTCCCCCCGATCAGTGCCGCAAAGCCGCTGATGGCCCACCACTGATCGCGCCCCAGGATCGGCTCGGCCGGGTCCCGCGGCGGCTTGTCCATCACCGAGGGCGCATCATCCCCCATTCCCAGCGCCAGCGCCGGAAAGACATCCAGCACCATGTTCAGAAACAGGATCTGCAAGGGCAATAGTGGCAGCGGTGCCCCGACCAGAACCGCACCCGACACCGCCAGGATCTGTCCAAGATTTCCCGACAGCAGGAAGATCACGAATTTCCGGATATTCAGGAAGATCGTGCGCCCCTGCCGGATCGCCATCACGATGGTGGCAAGCCGGTCGTCGCGCAGCACTATGTCGGCGGCCTCGCGCGCGACCTCGGTGCCGCGCTGTCCCATGGCCACGCCGATGCTGGCCTTCTTCAGCGCGGGCGCGTCGTTCACCCCGTCGCCGATCATCGCCACGATGTCACCGGCGTTCTGGAAAGCCACGATCAATTGCATCTTGTGGCCAGGATCGACACGGGCAAAGGCGTTGACCTGTTTGATCGTGGCATCGTCAGCGTCTTCAAGCGCCTGACCGTCAAGCACGGTGTCGTCGTCGTTCTTCAGGATGCCCAGTTCGCGTCCGATATTGCGCGCCGTGGCGACCTGATCGCCGGTGGCCATGACCACGCGCACCCCGGCGGAGTGGCAGGCCGCGATGGTCTCGGCCACATCCTCGCGCGGCGGATCGTAAAGGCCGACGAGCCCCAAAAGCTCCAGGTCCTCATAGGGGTCGGCATCTTCGCTCTGCGCAGTCTTGCGGGCGACGGCAAGAACGCGGAGCCCGTCTTCAGCCAGTTCCTCGTTGCGGCGCAGCCAGTCTTCTCGCGCCGCGTCGTCCATCGGTTCGGCCACCTGGCCTTTGACCTCGCTTGCGGCGGCGGCGATCACCTGCTCTGGCGCGCCTTTCACGGCGACCAGATAGCCGTCGTCGCGTTGGTGAAAGGTCGCCATCATCTTGGTCTCGGACGAAAAGCTCTCCTCGCGGCCTTCCGGGAAATCTTCGAGAAGATCATCCCGGCGCATCCCGGCGTGACGGCCGACGCGCAGAAGCGCCACCTCCATCGGATCGCCTGTCGTCTCGTCGTCATCGCCTTCGGCCAGTTCGGCATTGCTGCACAGCATACCCACGCGCAGAGCGCCGACCAGCGCCGGGGCGTCCTCGAGGGTCACCTCCTGCCCATCGCAGGTAAATTTGCCCGCGCCGCCCGTTTCGACCGAGATGTCGCCGTCCGCCAGCGCGATGCGATGGACAGTCATGCGGTTTTCCGTCAGCGTTCCGGTCTTGTCGGTCAGGATCACGGTGGTTGCGCCCAAGGTCTCCACAGCCGACAGTTGCCGCACCAGCGCCTGCCGGTTTGCCATCCGCCACATGCCGCGTCCCAGCGCAACGGTCGCCACCACTGGCAGCCCCTCGGGCACCGCTGCGATGGCAAGGACGATCGCCGTCTCGATCATCAGCGCCATGTTCTCGCCCGCTGCGATCCCGGTTGCCGCAACGACGACGCCGACACCGGCCACCAGCCAGACCAATCGTTTGCCCAACGCTTCCAGCCGCTTTTGCAAAGGCGCGGTGTCGTTGTCGGCTCCTTCCACCATTTCCGTGATCTGTCCGACCTCGGTGTCCAGCCCGGTGGCCACGACCACGCCACGCCCCTCTCCACGGCTTATCCCCGTGCCGCGAAACGCCATATTGGCGCGCTCGGCCAGCGGTACCTTGCCCTCGTCGAGGGCGGCGGTCTGTTTGCTGACCGGCTCCGACTCGCCAGTCAGTACGGATTCGTCTATCTGAAGCGTCGCCGCCTCGATCAGCCGCAGATCGGCGGTGACGACCTCGCCCTCGCGCAGCAGAACGATGTCGCCGGGCACGAGTTCTTCGGCCTCGACGCATTCTTTCTTGCCGGAGCGCAGAACCCGCGCCGTCACGCGGCCCATCTTCTGCAGCGCCTCCATCGAGCGCGTCGCGGAAAGTTCGGTGGAAAACCCGATCACCGCGTTGATAAGCAGCGCCGCGGAGATGGCGATCGCCTCGATGGTCTGCCCGAAGGCCACCGCCACGCCGGCGGCAAGAAGCAGCAGGATCACCACGATGCTCTTGAACTGATTGACAAGAATGACCCACGGGCTCTTGCGTTGTCCGGCCTTCAGACGGTTGGGGCCGTATTTCGCACGCCTCTCGCGCACCTCGCTGGCGGAAAGACCCTGATCGGCCGCGATGCCGAAGTCATCGAGCACATTCTCATCGCTCTTGTGCCAAGCGCACATATCCGCTTGCTCGGAGTTTTTCATGGCCAACCCGTCTTTCATCTTTGCTTCTTTAGCGCCCGGCGATTGTCACCTGATCGCACTCCGCTGTGCGCAGCCGCATTAACGGACGTTAATGCGCCGAGGTGGTCGGCATGCTGATCTCGGGAATATGTTGTGCAGAATATCATACAAAAGCCGGAACCAGCTCAACTTGATCTCAAAAATCAGAGGACTATCTGCCATGGGCGGCTGCAGAGAGAGCCATGTATCTCAACATGGCAGTGTGTGTTCACACCCTCCGACGCGACCGCGGCAAACGTGCCGGTTCCCAGGCAGCTTACATGGATTGTCTGGATCGTTCCCCTAGGTGGCCTCATGAGCACCCAACTGACCTATACCCACACCGTCTTTTACGAGTTCGGGAGCTTCCAGAAATGACCGTTATTCAAATCATGAAATCAAACCCTTCAAGTGTCGCTCCCGACACGTCGGCCCGGGCAGCGGCGGCGTTGATGGCGGCGGGGGATGTCGGCATGTTGCCCGTATGTGAAGATGGCCAGCCTATCGGCGTTGTCACCGACCGCGATATCGTTCTGCGACTGATGCCCAGGGTCGGTGCCAGCATCGACATTGCCGTTGGCAAGATCATGTCGCAACCGGTCATCGACTGCCGCATGGATGACAGCATCGAACATATTGCCGGGATCATGGGCGATCATCAGATCCGGCGGCTGATCGTCCGCGACGATAACGGGACATTGGTCGGTGTCGTTTCGCTCGGTGATATTGCGCGCGACGCCAGCGAAATCATTGCCGGAGAGATCCTAGGCGAGATTGCCGAAGTGCGGTAACGCCGATCCACAGGACCGCTATGGAATGATCCCGGCGCGGAGGTCATCCAATTCGACATCGGCTATGCGGCAGATCGCGTCGATATCAAGGATTTCCATGCTGGTGCCGAGCGACCTGATAAGCCCCTGGCGGCCCAGGCGGCGCAGAGTGCGGCAGATGTGAACATTCGACAGACCGGTAAACTGTCCAAGTCGTTTCTGCGTCATCGGAATTTGAAAGGCATTTCCCTGCGTCTTGCCGATTGCCTCCAGCCGCAGGTAGAGTTCCATGATCGCATAGCAGACCCTTGTCTGAGCGCTGGCGTGACCGAGGCGCAGCAGCAACTCTGCGCCCCGCGACTGGCTCATGGCCATGGTGGTAATCAGAGCTTTGCGCCAAAGCACCGCTTCGGGCCCCGGGCCGCTGATCATTTCTTCTGTAAGGGTCGTGAAATGGACGTCGTTCAACGCTTCCACACTATACGGTAGCGTCATCGTGCCGACCCCCCCCAATTGCGCCAGATCACCCGGCATCAGCAGATCGATGATCTGTGTTTCGCCGCCACTCAGGGATTTCGTCAGCGCGACCCATCCGTCAAGAACCAGAAGTAGAAAGCTGACTACATCGCCTTGGCGGGCGATGGCCTCATCACTATTCAGATATCGTACATGGAGTTGCGACCGCAACGGCTGCGGAAAAAGCTTTTCATTGTTCAGGACACGCATTGCATGTCCATTCGGCACTGGAGTGGGTTGGTTGGCCCCTATGTATCGATGCATCTGATCATCCCTCCCGCTCGTTCGAATCACCGAGATCATCGCACAGGCCCGGAAGTCCGGCATTGAGATGGATCAAGACTCTATGCCTGTGGGTGCAACTCCTCGCGTGGCCGGTTCCGTGCCGTCAGAAAGCATGCAGCGCAATGCGGCGCGCGTCATGCGCACCGCTCATGTCCAACGTCACCACTGCCGAACGGGCGGCCCGCGCTAGGCGCTGCCCATCCCGGCGCGGGATCAGTCCTCGAGGCTGCGGGCGGTTTTTTTGTCGACCAGATCGCGCTCCTCCCGCTTGCGAGCGAGGAACCTTTCGCCGTAGCCATCGATCTCGTCCTCCGGCACCTCCTTACGGGCCTGCGTGAAGACCTCGTTCTCTTCCTCGTCGATATGGTGGCGATAATCGTGGTCGAGCTTGCCGAACTTCTCCAGCCAGTCGGCCGAGGACATGTCCATGCCGTTCAACTCCTCCATCAGGTCGTCGAGTTCCTGATGCTCGTGCACCGAATGGCGCGCGACGTCCTGACCCCAGGTTTTCGATATCAACTTGGAATAGAACGTCTCCTCCTCGGCGGCGGCGTGGCTCTTTACCTCGTAATAGAATTTCGACCAGGCCGCCTGACGGTCGTCGCTGGCACCTTCGGTATCGCAGATCCTGTCGAGCAGGGCGCGATGATCATCGTGGTCGGCCTTGATGGCCTCGTAGATATCTGGCATCGGGATTCTCCTTCCTGCAAATTTGTCCATCATCAATTGGTTGGCACACGAATTCCTGATCAATAGCGGAAGATCGGTCCCGTTGTTCCTTGGTCCATGCCGCGGTTCGGCGGTGCGGTGACCCGCATCAACCGGCCGTTTCGGAAATCACCGTGCCCGCCCTGCCGTCCAGGATGTCCACCGCATCCTTCAGACGGCCGATCCCAGTGAGGCGCGCGCCGCCACCGGCCGCAAACTCCGCTGCGGCAAGCGCCTTGGGCTTCATCGAGCCCGCAGGCAGGTCCAGTTGCCGCGCCTGCTCTGGGGTCAGACGTTCGATCCGGGCGGCAGTCTCGGTGCCGAAGTCGCTCTGGATGCCGTTGACATCAGTCAGCATGAGCAGCGCATCCACGTTTAGCCGGTCGGCCAGAAGCGCGCTGGTGGCGTCCTTGTCCACCACCGCCTCGACCCCGACCATGCTGCCATCGCTCCGCTGCACGACGGGAATACCGCCGCCGCCCGCGCAGATCACGACCGCTCCGCCATCGGCCAGCAGGCGGATCACCCCCAGATCGGGGATGTCTTGGGGGACCGGGGACGCCACAACACGGCGCCACTTGTCGCCGTCCTGAGCAATCTGCCAGCCGCGCGCTTCGGCGATACGCTCGGCCTCGTCCCTGTCATAGACCGGACCGACGAATTTCGTGGGCTTGCCGAAGGCAGGATCCTCGGCATCCACCAGCACGGTCGTCAGAAGGGTTGCCACCGGCCGGTCATGGCCCAATGCG
Source organism: Brevirhabdus sp. (assembly GCA_024637315.1). Taxonomy (GTDB): domain Bacteria; phylum Pseudomonadota; class Alphaproteobacteria; order Rhodobacterales; family Rhodobacteraceae; genus JAHEAO01. Next base: position 15,996 of record JAGXFH010000028.1, on the reverse strand, counting down.
TTTTCGAGTTCCTGCTCGATCAGGTAGCCGATCATCCCTTCGGTTTCGGCCCCCATGATGTCCAGCGGATACATCTCGTCAGATTTGTAGGCCGCTCCTTGCAGGGCCAGCAAACCAATCTGCGGGCCGTTGCCATGGGTCACGATCAGTTCGTGCCCTCCCCGGACGATACCCGCAAGCGATGCGGCTGCGACGCGCACGTTCTCGCGCTGGTTCTCTGCCGTCAGGGCCTGCCCGCGGGTGAGCAGGGCATTGCCGCCCAACGCTGCCAATACTCGCATCTCAGCCCCCGAGCGTGGCGACCAGAACCGCCTTGATCGTGTGCATCCGGTTCTCGGCCTGATCGAAGACGATGGAGGCGGCACTTTCGAATACTTCCTCGGTCACCTCCATGCACTCGAGGCCGAATTCATCCTTCATCTGCGCGCCGACCTCGGTATCGGTGTTGTGAAAGGCGGGAAGGCAATGCATGAAGCGGGTGCGCGGATTGCCCGTATTCCGCATCACGTCGGCGGTGACCTGATAATCCTTCAGCATTTTGATCCGCTCGCCCCATTTTTCCTTGCTTTCCCCCATCGACACCCAGACATCGGTATAGATGAAGTCGGCCCCCTTCGTGGCTTCGGCCACATTGTCGGAAATCAGAATGCGCGCGCCGGTCTGCTTGGCGATCTCGCGCGCCTCGGCCTCGATCGCCTTGTCGGGCCAGAGCGCGCGGGGCGCGCAGAGCCGCACGTCCATTCCCATCTTGGCACCACCGATCAGCAGGCTGTCGCCCATGTTGTTGCCCGCGTCGCCCATGAAGCAGTAGGAAACCTCGCGCAGCGGCTTTGCCGCATGTTCTTGCATCGTCAGGAAATCAGCGAGGATCTGCGTGGGATGGAATTCGTCCGTGAGACCGTTGTAGACCGGCACACCGGCATAGTCCGCCAGTTCCTGAACGATGGTTTGCCCGAAGCCACGATATTCGATCGCGTCATAGACCCGGCCCAGCACGCGGGCGGTGTCCTTTACGGTTTCCTTCTTGCCCAGATGACTGCCGGACGGTCCCAGATAGGTGACCGTGGCACCCTGATCGTGGGCGGCAACCTCGAAGCCCACGCGGGTGCGCGTGCTGTCCTTCTCGAAGATCAGCGCGATCTCCTTGCCGCGCAGCCCTGGCTGCTCGGTACCGGCATATTTTGCGGCCTTCAGATCGGCCGAGAGCTTCAGCAGAAAGCCGATCTCGTTGGGTCTGAAATCGCGTAAGCTGAGGAAATGTCGGTTCTTCAGATTGTAAGACACGTGGAATACTCCTTTTGGTTTAGGCCGGGTCGCGGATCGTCGAGCAGCTCATGCAGCGGCTGCCCCCACGGCCCCGGCCCAGTTCTGCGCCGGGAATCTCGATCACCTCGATGCCTTCGGCCCGGAGAGCGGCGTTGGTGTCATCGTTGCGGTCGTAGCCCACGACCACGCCGGGGCGCAGCGCCAGTACGTTGTTGCCGTCGTTCCACTGCTCGCGGGCCTGCTCGAACGGGTCCGAGCCGCCGGTGGGAATGATATTCAGCCGCTTGTAGCCCATCGCCTCGGCCACCACATCGAACATCGGTCGATCGTCGGCACGGATCTCGAGCGGCCTGGCACCCTCGCCCGGGCGCAGGTCATAGGTGGTCATCTCGTCGGCAACCTCCTTGAAGCTGGTGACGACATCGCCGCCGCAGAAGGTGAAGATGGTGTCCAGGTGCATCGCGGCGCGGGATTTCGGTATCTGACAGGCGATGACGCGGCTCGCCCGGCCCTGATCGAACAGCGCCTCGGCCAGTTGACCCACAGCCTGCGGCGAGGTCCGCTCGCCCATGCCGACCAGCACCAGACCGTCGCCGACCGGCATCACGTCGCCGCCTTCCAGGGTGGCCCGCCCGTGGTTCTGCAGCGGATCGCCCCAGATAACCTCGGTCTTGCCCACGAATTTCGGGTGGAACCGATAGATCGCAGCGGTCAGCAGCGTTTCAGGCTGGCGGGCCTGCCAATACATCGGGTTCAACGACACCCCGTCATAGATCCAAGCGCTGTTGTCGCGGGTGAACAGGAAATTCGGCAAGGGCGGCAAGAGGAAGCCGCGATAGCCCAAGTAGCTGCCGAACATGCCCGTGGGCTCGAAGGGCAGATCGGCCACGGTCAGCCCGCCGATCAGGTATTTGGCCAGTTCCTCGCCGGAAAGCTCCTCCATCCAGCGTCGCAGATCGCCCAGCATCCCCACCCCGATATCATCGACCGAGATACGGTGGTCCAGCACCCATTTGCGAGCCTCGGGAATCTCCAGCACTTCGGCCAGCAGAGCGCCTGTTTCCAGCACCTCGACACCCTCGCCGCGCATCGCCTCGGCAAAGACGTCGTGATCCTTCTGGGCCTGCTTTACCCAGAAAACGTCATCGAACAGCAGATCCTCGCAATTGTCGGGGGTCAGTCGGCGATGCGCCAAGCCGGGACGGCAGACGATGACCTGCCGCAACCTGCCGGTCTCGGAATGCGCGCCCAAGGGGGTATTATTGTCAGTCATATCTAGCTCCTTGGATATCGCTCAGCCGCCCAGCATCGCACCCGCGGCCAGAACGGCCATGATGAAGACCGTCAGGATCAGCAGCAGCGGCCAGATGAAGAGGAGCCAGCGCTCGTAGGGCACCCGCGCAATCGTCAGCCCGCCGATCACCACGGCAAAGGTCGGGTTGATCAGGTTCACCAGGCCGTTGGCCGATTGATAGGCTGTCACCACTAAATCGCGCCCCACCCCGGCAAAATCGGCCAGCGGCGCCAGAATGGGCATCGACAGCACAGCCAGACCGGACGAGGACGGCACGAAAAAGCTCATTCCGAGTTCGATGGCGAACATCGTGAAGATGAACGTGATGTTTGACAGATCGCCCAACGTCTGGGCCGAGGCGTGCAGGATCGTATCGGCGATCAGCCCCTGCTCCATGACCACCACGATACCGCGTGCCAGGCCGATCACCAGCGCCACGCCCAGCAGATCGCGTGCGCCGTCGACGAAGGACCCGGTCAGCCGCTTTTCACCCAGCCGCCCGATCAGGCCGCACAGGATCGCCGCGCCGAGGAATAGCGCGCTCATCTTCGCCATCCACCAGCCCTGGCTGGACACGCCCCAGATCATCACGGCGAAGGTGGCGGCAAATACGACAAGGATAACTTTCTGCGTGCCGCTCAGCGTGTCACTGCCGTCGTCCTCGGCCTGCAGGAAATGTTTGCGGTGCCCGTCCCAGTGCTTGGCCACGACAGAGCTGCTCGCGTCCTCCTTCACCCGCTTTGCATAGCGCATCACATAGGCCACGCTGATCGCCAGCACGCCGATCAGAATGACGAAGCGCAGGATGATCCCGGTGGTGAAGGGAATCGCTGCCGCGTCCGAGGCGATGATCGTGGCGAAGGGATTGACCGTGGATCCCAGCACCCCGATTCCCGCGCCGATCAGAATGACCGCGACCGCTGTCACCGCGTCATAGCCCGCGCGCAGCACAACCGGCAGCAGGATCACGTAGAAGGCCAGCGTCTCCTCGGCCATGCCGTAGGTGGTCCCGCCGATGGCGAAGAGCGTCATCAGGATCGGGATCATCCATATTTCGCGCCCCTCCATGGATCGCATCGCCGCGCGCATTCCTGTGTCGATCGATCCGGTGGCGTTGACCACGCCGAGGAAGCCGCCGATGAACAGCACGAAAAGCGCCACGTCGATTGCGTTCGCGGCATAGCTGTCGGGATTGTAGAACCCGCCGATCGGTGCCAGAAGCACGTCGATGGGCCCCTGTGGATTTGCTTCAACCGTCGCGTAGGTACCCGGAACGGCCACCTCGCGGCCCACCTCCTCATTCATCTGACGCTCGTACTGTCCGGCGGGGATGATCCAGGTCAGGGCCGCCACGACGACGATCAGCAGAAACAGGATCGTATAGGCGGTGGGAAACCGGGACTGAAGGTCCGGCTCGGGTGCATCGTCCTGCACGCTCTCGCTCTGGTCTGCCATGATGCGTCCTTCCTCTTATGCCAGATAGCGCCGCACACCAATTGGGTCGGCATTATCGCTGACGCTGACCACTCTTCCGGGTAGCCGCATTAACATGGGTCAACCCAATGCCGACCCTGCATCAGCGCGGCGGTTAATACAGATTGATGCTGCGGGAAGGAAACCTGGCCGGTCCCGGCGACAACAATTAGCGGATGGAGCAATGGACGGGCAACGCCAAGAAGGACACGGACCTTTCCTATGGATGGGTGAACCTGACAGATCGAGGCGAGACCCCACCCAGCTGGGACCTGGCGAAGCGCCTGATTGCCTCAGGCGTCTCAGGCATCAACGTGCCCAGCTTCGCGCCCGTTACACGCATCGATATGCACAACGTCGTCTTCTGGAATTGGGATGACAAGCCGCCGCATCAAGTGTTTGTCATTGATGATCTCGGCCGCCTTTCCCGCAATCGTGCGTCCTGGAAGAACCCTCGGCCTCACGCAAAATGAAGGCCTGTTTGGTGTCGGTCGTCTTTCACATCTTTGGAGTTTGATGCCTGGAAGCCTTCAGCCAGCCGGTTGCAAGCCGCGCACTGTCTGGGCCTGCGCGGTGCGGCGCCGCACCGCGCTCAACCGTTTCATAAACCATGTCCAAGGCATAACCGGAATACAGAGCAAAAGAGATACGGTCGTAGTGTTCGATTGCTGGTATTTCACTGTAACCCCTGGCATGGAGTAGACGGGCAAGCCAGCGCGTCTCAAACTCGGGAGCGTCCGAAACAAGCTGTCGCCCTGCAAGAATGTTCAGAAAAATCTGCGCCACATCCTGCACCGAGGACGCGGTTTTCTGACTTGAAGGCGACGGTCGCTTAAGACGTGTTCGCGCTTTTGTCGGTCGGCAATGGCTGTTCAGCGCACTACAAATCTGCGAGAACAGCGCATTATGGGTCGAAAGCACTGACTTGGACTTGATGCGCGTGCCCGCAGGGCTGGTTACCAAAACAGCCCTGCGTCCAAGTCGCATCCATTGACTGGCCTATCCTTCGCAACATGGGCAGGACAATGATCAAGTGACACGGCGGAAGCATCCGGCGCGAGACGCGGCCTTGACGGCTTTCTGCTCGGCCTTCCAGTTCCATGGAAGCAACTCCGGCAAGCGTGACACGGTTATGTTCGGCATGCGGGCAAGGACATCCGCCATCCAAGCCTGCGGGTCGATGTCGTTCATCTTGCAGCTGACGATCAGGGTCAACGGGCTGAAGATCCAGCAGGTCGATCTGGGCGCGGCACTTCTGGAAGCGAAAGGGGATGAAACCTCTCTTGATGCGGCGACCGAGGCATCCTGTGGCTGGCATCAGCTTGAAGGTCTCGTGTCCACCGCGGCCGAACTGACAGATACGATGGCCGCTGACCCTCTTGCCCATGTAATACAGGGCTATCATCGGTTCCCGGCGATCCAGACGAGGTTCGCGATATCGGGTTGGCCTGCGAAGTGGAACGCAATTCCGGCGGTCAGACCGGTCGCGGCCAGCAGCAGGATTGCGGTCTTTAAGCGATCGGTACGGCTCTGCTCCATGCGGCTCATCTCCCTCCGGCCGAGGCGATTGCCGCTGGTTCTTCGGAAAAAAGTTGTCCGACCCCCACGCCCCTTGCAGTCCCTTCATCATCGCGCACAAGGAACAGAGCGTCGAGCCCGCGATTTCTTGCGAGTGCCGCGCCCCTTTCCGGGCCGAGTACCATCAGCGCCGTCGCCCAGGCATCGGCCTCGGCACAGCAGCGGGAAACGACGGTGACGGAGCCAGGCGAGGCGATCAGCGGCGCGCCGCGCCTCGGGTCCATCGTGTGCGACAGGCGTCGTCCCTGCACCTCGACCCAGTGGCGGTAGTCGCCCGACGTCGCCACGGCGGCATCCTGCAGCGCGAGAATCGCATGCGGCGTCCGGCGCTCCGGGTCCGGCGCTTCCACCGCGATGGTCCACGCCTTTCCGTCCGACCGCAGGCCTATCGCGCGCATCTCGCCGTCGATCCCGACGAGGGCAGCATCGATCCCGCGGTCGCGCAGTATCTCGGCCAACCGGTCGACCCCATAGCCTTTGGCGATGCCGTTCAGATCCAGCGCGATGGGTGCGGTCTTGCGCAGATGGTCGCCGTCGAACTCCAGAACCTCATGTGCCGGGTGGCGCAAGGCTTCCATCGCGGCGCGGATGCCATCGGGTGCGGCGGCCTCCGGCCCGAAGCCCCAGGCCGTCACCGCGTCGCCCATGCCGATGTCAAAGGCCCCGTCCGAGGCGCGCCCGATCTCGAGACCGAGGTACAGCACCTGCCGGAGGCGCTCGGGCACCGCCACCCATTGGCCCACCGGCGCCGCGTTGATCCGCATCAGATCGCTACCCGCGTTCCAAGTCGACATCTGTCCGTCCACTTCTTCCATCGCCGATTGCAGCGCCGCGCGGATCGGGTCGGGATCGACGCCCGGCTCTGCGTAGAACAGTGCCGTCCAACGCGTGCCCATCGTCGGGCCGTTCAGAGCAATGCGCGCGCTCTCAGTAGACATCTTCGACATACCGCCCCTCCGCCTTCAGGACCGCCGGCGTAAGCCCGGTAGGTGCGAGGATCTCGGCCAGCGCCTCGGCCACGCCCGCCGCCATGTCGCGTCCACCGCAAACCATCACGCCAGCCCCGTTTCGGATGAGCGCCGTGACCTGACTGGCCTCGCCGCGCAGAGCGTCCTGCACGTAGTGAGGGCGCGCCCTGCGCGAGACGGCCGTGACCAACCGGGTCAGACGTCCCTCTGCCTGCCAGCCGGGCAGCTCCTCGCCGTAGAAGAAATCGCTGTCGGCATGACGCATGCCGAAGAACAGGTGGATGGGCCTGCGGCTCCCGTTGCTGCGCACAAAGCCCGCGAACGGCCCGATGCCGGTGCCTGCGCCGATCAGGATCAGCGGCGCGCGGCTCCGGCCTGGTCGGAAACCGGGGTTGCGGCGGAGGAAGGCGGTCACCGTATCGCCCGGCTCCAGCGCCGTGAGCTGTCCCGAACAGAGGCCGTCGACATGTTTCTTCACGACAATCTCGATGAACCCGTCGCGGCGCCCGGACGCGAGCGAATAGAGCCGCGGCAGGGCGCTGCCCTGGGGCAGGATGCCGATCAGGTCACCCGCCTGGAACCCCGCGAACCTGGCCCCGGTCAACCGCTGCCAGGGCGAGACGCGCGGCAGGGCGAAGCGCAAGATCGCGGTCGGGGCGTGCACCTCGGCGCCGTAGTCCCGGCGCGAGACGAGGGTCAGCGTGTCGGTTTTCGGCAGGACGGGCTGGTGGGAGAGTTCGAAAGGGATGCCGAGAGCCTCCCCAAGCGCGCGGCCCCAACGCGCAAAATCCTGCGGCGACTGGCGGTCGATCGTGTCCGGCGGCAGAAGCTCGGGCCAGCCCTTCGCCTGTGCCGCTGCCGCAACGGCCTCGGCAAAGGCGCAATAGGCCGGAAAGCTGCGGTCCCCGAAGCCGAGCACAGCCAGAGGCATGTCCGGCGCACGCTCGAGGGCGCTCAGGCGGTCGAGGAACCCCTTGGCTGAGGTGGGTGCCGCACCATCGCCATAGGTCGCGGCGAGCAGGATGATGCGGTCGGCACGGACGTAGCGCTCTGGCGCGAAGCCCGACATCGGGCCAACATGGACGCCCTGCCCCGCTGCCGTCAGCGCGGCGTGAAGGGTCGCAGCAAAGCCCCAGGTGCTTCCACCCTCGCTGCCGACCAGAATGATCGTCTCGGCACGGCCCGCGGGCTGGTTGCCCCGGATGCGCGGCCGCCCGCGCCGCCCGGCAAGCCAGATCAGGACGCCGGTCACGCCCATCGCCGGCACTCCGAGCGCCATCATCCCGAGCACAAGGCCGAGCGTCGCCGCCCCCTGCCCCGTGTGCAGCATGTAGATGGTTTCCGAGGCGCGCTCCCACCCGGTCAGGTCGGCCCATGCCACGAGCGCGCCGGTTCCCTGGTCGAGATAGCCGGTGCCCCGGTCGGTCTTCAGTGTGAACATGTCCGTCGCGTCACCGGGATAGGGAAAGCTCAGCTCGCGCAGATCGGCGACGGGCGTCTGCCGCAGGGTGGGCATCTGGTCGAGAGTGAACCCGATTTCACCGCTGACGTCCGCCGGGAAGACGGTGGCAGCACCGCCGTCAGGCAGTAGATCGAAGGTGGAGGCCGTCATCCAGAGGGCGGTGGTCGAGGACAGAACGAGGCCGATGACGGCGATCCGGGCGATCTCTACATGCAGCCTGCCCGCGAGCGGACCGCGCAAGGGCGCGAACCAGTGCCGCCATCCGCCCGCCCGCCGCGCGACCAGCACAGCACCCGAGAGCGAGAGGACCAGCATTGCTGCGGCCCCGGCGGCCATTGCGATGCGCCCGCCATCCCCGAGGAAGAACGAGCGATGAAGGTTGGTCAGCCAACGAAGGGCCTGGTTCGGGTCGGCCGAGGCCACGCCCGCGCCAGTCGCCGGGTCGATCACGGCAGCACCCGGCGCGCCCTGATCGAACCAATAGGCGGTGATCCGGCCCGAGGGTGACCGACGGATCTGCTCGACGCCCGGATAGACGGCCTGAATGCCGTCCACGAGGACTGCGACGGACATGCCGGCTTCCGCCTGCGGCGCGGTGATGCGCTCGACTGCCGGAAAGACCGAGAGCACAGCGCCGCTCAAGCTCAGGATGGTGACGAGCACGAGGGCCAGAAGACCCGGCCAGCGATGGAGTGTACGGATCACGGCCCTGCCCCTCACATGTCGTAGGAGAAGCTGGCGATGTAGCGCCGCCCGGTCACCGGAGTGCCCGCGCCATCGGTCGTAAGCGGCACCGCCACCTCGTTCGGGCTGTCACGCATATCCTCGACCGCCGCGTCGATGTGGAGCGTGTAGCCCGCGTCGAACAGCGCATCGGCCAGATCAAGCGTGATCTCGAGACTGCGGCCCGCGCCGACGCTGGCGCCGGTGATGCCGTTCACCTGAGCGGTATCGCCGCCCATGGCGCGGTACCAGTCGCTCAGATGCTCATAGTATTTGGACTTGCCGCCGGCCATCCACAGGCTGCCAACATAGGCGCCCGAGGCATCGGTGACGTAGAGCGCAAGATAGGCCCCGTCGCCGCCGTAATTGTTCAATGTGGTGGTCAGTGCGACCGGCTTGGCCATGGCAAGGCCGGGAAGCGTCAGCGCTGTGGTCAGCGCAAGCGTTGCGAGTAGGGATTTCATCGGATGGATCCTTTTTCAGAGAGGGGATGCTAGGCGGCTCAGTTCACCTGGACCTGCGGGGGAGCACCGTTACCAAAGAGGCCATTCTGCGGCGGAGCCACAGTTCCGGCGGGCGCCGGATTGCGGGCATTGCCGCGGTCGTCGTCATCCTCGTAGTCCAATTCGACGACTTGGAGCTTTGCCGGATCGAGCTTGACCTCGATCTTGCGGCCGTCGCTATCGCTGCCCTCGATCTCGTAACAGCCATCGTCGATCTCGAATTCGCGCACGGTCCAGCCATTCTGTTCGGCCACTTGCATCGCAGCTTCGCGCGACTGCCATTGATCGCGGGGCGCGAAGCAGTCCTCATCATCCGCAAGCGCCAAACCTGCGGGCAGCACCGCAACAAGGGAAAGGGCAATCAGGGTCTTTTTCATGGCAGAGTCTCCTTTTTTGTCTGCTGAGACGAATTTGGAGGTCGGACCTGAGGGCTTCCTGACGGCGCTGCGATTCCCGCTTCAGCTTGCCGTCAGGAACGAAAAAGGCCCCGCTTGTGAAAGCGGGGCCAGTGTTCTGGTCGTGAGGCGCACGCCGGGCCTGGCGATGCGGCGGGCCAAGTATCAGGTGAATTCGAACTGCTCGAAGCGGACCCGGCTCGGCGTCTGGCCCTGCACCTTCAGGCCCTTGAGGATCCCGTCCTTCAGGCCGGTCGGGCCGCAGAACCACAGATCGGCATCCTTGACCGTGAAAGGTGCCGCGCTGATCAGATGCTCGGCCGTGAGCCGGCCATCACGCGTCGTGACGACCACCTCGAAACTGAACCTCGGGTTGCGGACGGCCGCAGCCCGCAGCGTCTCCACGCCGATCGCGTCCTCTTGTGCCCGGACGCAGTGGATGAGGTGAATGTCGCGCCTCTCCGCCTCGGTCAGGCTTTCCGCCCAAGCAAGGAACGGCGTGATGCCGATGCCGCCTGCCAGCCAGATCTGGCGCGCACCGCCCTTGCGGAAGTCGAACCGTCCATATGGGCCCTCGACCTGCACGCGCGTCCCGGCCCGCAAGGTCGCGGGAAGACTCCGTGTCCAGCCGCCGAGGGCCCGGATGGAAAACGTCAGCGTGCCATCAGGACGCAGGGCACTGGCGATCGTGAAAGGGTGCGGCTCGGACATTCCTGCCTCCGGCGCGCGGAAGAAGGCGAATTGTCCCGGCCGCCAATGCATGGCACGCCCTCTTGGGCTGAGCGTCAGCGTGGTGGTGTCGCCGGTCTGGCTGATCTCACTGACGGTGTACTCTCTGCGCCGCAGGCGTGGGGTCACGAACTCGGTCAGAACCCAGGCGATTACCCCGGCCGAGCCGAAGGTGTTCAGCAACATCGAAAGCGCGGGATCGACGCCCGTCGGCATATCGACGAAGAACTGGTGAAAGACCACGATGGCAAACAGGGCCCCCATGAAACGATGGCTGAACCGCCAGATCTGATAGGGGACTTCCAGCCCGATGAAGGGCAGCCGCCGGAACCAGCTGATCGCGACCAGCGCGAGAAGCGCGTTGAAGGCGAGCTCGCCCGCCTCTTCGCCCAGTTCACCAAGGGAGGTTTCACGAACCAATCGCTCGAAATCCGGCTCGATCTGCTGGTGCAGGATCATCAGGACCATCGCGGAAATACCCAGCCACTTGTGGACCCGGTACATGCGGTCGAGTCCGCCGAACAAGGGCTCCACCATAGGCGGCCGCGCGGCGAGGATCAGGGTCTGCGCCATCGCGACAACCGCCGCGGCCCCGACGGCGATGCCGAGTGCCGCATCCGCGCCATAAGGCGCGTAGGTGTTGAACCCGAGCAGCGCCGCCAGCAGGCACGGCAGCGCCACCAGCAACGGGCCCGTCAGGGCCAGAGGCGAGATCAGGGGAAGCCCGGGGAGTGTCGGAAAACCCGGCACCGGGGCATTGCCCTGGCGATGTGCTGCATCAGTCATCTTGGTTTCTTTCGCGATAACCTTCCCGCCAATCGTCATCGTCGTCTTCATCTTCGTATTCGAACTCGATCACTTCCAAAGTTGCAGGATGGACCGTCACCTCGATCTGCCGCCCACTGGCATTCCGACCGTCGATCTCATAGCAGCCGTCGTCGATCTTGATGCGGCGCACCGTCCAGCCGTTCTCCTCAGCCAGCCGGACGACGGCGTCGCGCGGCTGCCAATCGGCCATCGGCACGAAGCAGTCGTCGTCCGCCAGCGCGACGCCGGCCGGGAAGACCGCGAGAAAGCCAAGAATTGTCAATGTCTTCTTCATGGGTCAAACTCCTCATGGAACGCCTCTTGATACACCTTATGCGCCGCGAAGCTGACGGCAGGCTGAAGAGGTTCACCGGAAAGCGTCAGCTTTATGTCAGCAGAAACCGCCAAAAGCAGGTCAAACACAAAAGGAAAGATCAAACCCCATGCGCATCCTGCTGATCGAGGACGACACGACACTTGGCGCGGCCGTGCGCGACCAGATCGCGGCAGGTGGCCAATCGGTGGACTGGGTCACACGGCTCGATGCTGCTGGCGACGCGAAAGGCGCAACCTCCTACGACCTGATCCTGCTCGACCTCATGCTGCCGGACGGGCGTGGCATCACGTTCCTCAAGGGCCTGCGCGCGCGGGGCGACGTGACGCCGGTCATCATCCTGACCGCACTCGACCAGATCTCGGACCGGATCGAGGGGTTGAACGCGGGCGCCGACGACTACCTCGTGAAGCCTTTCGACTTGGCTGAATTGTCGGCCCGGATCGGTTCGGTCACGCGGCGCTACAGCGGCAACCCCAACCCCATTGTCACCCATGGGTCGCTAGACATCGATCTGGCCGCACGCAGCATCCAACGAGATGGCAAGCCAGTGCAACTGACGGCCCGTGAATGGGCGCTATTCGAGGCCTTCCTTGCGCGCCCGGGGCTACTTCTGTCCAAGCCGCAGCTCGAAGAAAAGCTCTACGCCTTCGACGCCGAGGTCGAAAGCAACACCATCGAAGTCCACGTAAGCCGCCTGCGCAAAAAGCTCGGGGCGCAGGTCATTGTGACCGAACGCGGCATGGGCTACCGCTTGGGCAAGCCATGAGGTGGCCCGCCAGCCTTCAGGCGCGACTTGGCCTGTCGCTCGGTCTCGTTCTGACGGTCCTCTGGCTTCTGGCCGCGACGATCACTGCCGTGATCGTCCGGGGCGAGATGGACGAGGTTTTCGACAGCGCGCTCCGCGAGACCGCCGAGCGTATCCTGCCGCTGGCCGTGACCGACATCGTCGGGCGGGAAGATCAGGGGGTGACCCAGCGCCTCGCGCCGATCCGCGAGCATGACGAGTTTTTCACTTATGTGGTCCGCGACGCCGAGGGGCGCATCCTGCTGCAATCCCATGCCGCCGACCCTGCTATTTTCCCGCCTTACGACGGACCGGGCTTTCGTCAAACGACCACACATCGCCTCTATAGCGATGCGGCGCTGCAAGGCACGATCCGCATTACAGTGGCGGAACGGTTGGCGCATCGTGCGTCGGTCGCAGCGGAAATCCGGATGGCTCTCGGCTTGCCGTTGCTGGTCGTGCTGCCTTTGGCGCTCGCGGCGATCATCTTTGCCGTTCGGTTCAGCCTTGCCCCTCTCCGGAAGTTCCGCACCCGGCTTGACACGCGCAGCGCCCGCGACCTCTCGGAGGTGCCAGCCGATGACTTGCCAACCGAGATTGCGCCGCTCGCCGCCACACTGAACAACTTGCTGGATCGGCTGCGTGACGCCTTCGAGGCCGAGCGCAGCTTTGCGGCCAATGCAGCCCACGAACTGCGGACCCCGCTGGCCGGTGCCATCGCGCAGACGCAGCGGCTAAAATCGGAAACCCAAGACAGGGCGGCCGCGCAACGTGCGACCGATATCGAGGAGTCGCTGAAGCGGCTGACCCGCCGGACCGAACGGCTGATGCAGCTGGCACGGGCCGAGGGTGGTCGCCTGATCTCGGAAACGCCACATGATGTGCGGACGGCCCTGCGCATCGTAGTCGAGGACATGGCGCGCGGTCCGCAGTCGCCCGCGATTGCGTTCGAACTTCCCGAGACGCCGGTTCTGTCAACCATCGATCCCGACGCGCTTGGCATCGTCTGCCGAAATCTGGTGGAGAACGCGCTTCGCCATGGCGCTGCCAAGGATGAGGTCGCGGTTACCCTCACGCCGGGGGGCGATCTGATCGTCTCGAACGCAGGGCCGGTCGTGGAGCCGATTCGCCTCGCCCGATTGACTGACCGTTTTCAGCGAGGCACGCAGAACTCGAATGGTAGCGGGTTGGGGCTCACCATCGTCGCCGCGATCGCAAATCGCACGGGAAGTAGCCTGACTTTGGCGTCGCCAAGGTCGGGTGCGTTGGACGGATTCGAAGCGCGGTTCTTATTACCGATGGGGACCTCCAGAGACTGACCGTGTTTTGCGATGACGCAGGGTTCTGTCGCAAACTTTTTTGACGATTGAGCACGGCCGTTCTCTGGACACACTTATCCTGCGAGTGCTGCGTACCAATTTTGTCATGCTTCATGATCGCTCTCCCTGTCCGCCGTGCACGCATGTTCCATCATCAGGCGCGCCATTAACCGCGTTAGCGCTTGCCGCGTGTCGTCGGGCAGGCTCTGCCAAGGCGGGATTGGTGTCGCAGTTGTGGATCGGGTCCCCGGGAATAGTTCGAGTTGCGTTGTCATCGTTTTGCGCGGCATTGGCCGACCTCCGAATCGTGGGCTCAGAGTCCAATGCTGCGCCAGCGCGTGATGAGGAGTCGGATTTATCGAAAGAGCCACAGCCAGCATCGCGGATCAGATCTGCAAGGGCTGTCAGGGCATACAGGCCCACATGTGCCGTATCGACCCCGCAACAGGCGGCACACGCGACCCGATCAAACATTCATACGGGGACTTCCAGAAATCGGTCCGCCCGGCCGCCAGTACATTACACCGAAACACTAAATCACCGGGCTTATTGATCTCCTCATGGACATAAACCGATTGGCCAAACCAAGGGTGCCATCGATAAAAAACCTCGCGGCACTCGATAACGTGGGTGTTCTGGCGTTCAGTTGTACAACACTGAACGACCGCACTCGACCCACGGCATCTTGACCCCAGACGAGGCCCATGTGAGCAAAACAGACCCCGTGAGAATGGCAGCCTGACATGAAACCCTGATCCACCTTAGCTGGGCTGCAATGTGGTCGAATAAGCAGGACCACCTCTGACCTCAGGGCAATCGCTTTTGGATTTTGATCGTGCCCAAACGTGAACATACTGGGAACGAACCGTGCGTTCTCGTTGCGCTCGTAGGCCGAAAGTGGCGTTTTGATCGCTCATGGCGACCTGTCAGTTCCAAAAGCGATTCCCCTGCCTCTCTGACCTCACAATGCTACGTTATAGCGGATGTGAGAGCCTTAACGCCGCAAGTTTGATCTGGATCATAATTTCGACGCATTGAAACGGTTAAGCAGGATGGCAGTTGCAGCCTTGGAGAGTTGAAGTGGCTTTAACGTTTCTCGTTTTTTCATTCGATGACAGCAGCCTGGAATCCAAACAAATTCAAGCTGAAACAAAGGCTGAGGCAATTGAAAAGTCTGGATTTTCCTCGGCTATAGCTATTACATCAGAAGCATCAGGTTCTACATGTCGTATTAGTGATCTGAAGCAAGAATTATGGCCGGATCGTGACAAGGCATAGCCTCCGCCCCCATGATGTTAGTGTTCGCCACCTGACATAAGATTCCCGTTGGAAGCAGGGTAAAGGACACAGGTCCTTATTCCCGAGCAAAACCGTCAGATGACGGCTCTGAGCCCATAGCGGACCCAGTATTGGTGTGTTGCATGTGCCCGCATGAACGAGCCGCCTACACAAATGTTTTGCCAGTTCGACTGAACAATACTCCCAGCAATACCATGCCCACCCCCATCACCTTCTGAGGCGTCAAAGGCTCTTTGAGAACGAGAACACCAAGAATCAAGGTAAAGACCGGGACGAAATTTAGAAACACTCCTGCACGCGAAGCGCCGAGCTTTGCCACACCCGTTTGCCACGCGCAGAATGCTAATACCGAGGCTCCAATACCGACGTACAGAATGCTACCAAGTCCGGCCGGTTCGGCCAGCATCGACGCCGTGGGCATTTCAGCGATAACTGCGAAAGGCGTCATTATCAGAAGCCCTGAAAATACCGTTGTCGCAAGGCAAGCGGATGGCGTGAGCGGAACGCTCCAGCGTCGTAGGCAGACGGTATAAAGCGCCCAGACGAAAGACCCTGCAACAAGCAGAAGTGGTCCTCTTAGCCCGGATAATTCACGACACCCATGTCATTGGCCGTGAGACCATGTTTTGCGCGCGCGTGCCATGGCGAGCTCAAGCGTGATCTACGTCCGGGTTTTCACGGCGGACGGCGGTGTCATCTGGGGCTTTTCAAGTTGATGCTTCGGGGTGAGCGGGGCGCGCTTTTGACGTCATGCCGGGAGCGGCGGCGCGAGCGCGTCGAACAGGAACCGGATAAGGCTCTGGCGTGGGCATGAGGCTGGCAGCGTCATGACAACCCGGGTTTTCTTCTCGACGATGGTCGCGGCCAGCTTGACCAGATGGAGGCGCAGCGTGTCGAACTGGGCGCGCCGCCATGGGGAGCGTTTTGGACAGGCCGCCCGCAGCGTCCACCACAACCAGTAGGCACAGCCGTGCAGCATCAGTCGCATCTGGTTGGCGGTTGCTTTCGAGCACGAGGTCCGGTCCGAAGCGAGATGGCGTTTCCAGCCCTTGATGTGGT
>JAGXFH010000027.1 GCA_024637315.1 Brevirhabdus sp. | reverse complement strand
GCGAGAACTTTTTTCATCAAAATTTCGGATTTGGTGCACGTTCTCAAAAAAGCGATCCCAACTCCTCTTTAGACACAGTGCGTGTCGCTCACCCGCAACCATCAAACTGAAAGGATACAAAGATGGGACTTGATGTTGGTTTTTATCGCGACGGGGAGGAGGTGTTCGACCTCCGCAACCACCATGATTTGTTTGAGTTCTTCGCCGACGCAAGCGCCGGCAACGTCGATGAGATATACGATGATTTCTACGTCACGCTCGACACGCTGGATATCGTTGGCACCATGCTGGAAAAAGAGTTCGCCGCCTGTGGTCTCGCCCCTTCCAAAGCTCTGACTGAAATTCCCGAGCAGTTTCACCACTTGGATGCACGCGACGAGAAATGGGCGCAGCTGCTGCGCTACTATCCAGCAATCATCGCATTTCTCAGGTCGGAGATCGTCGAGTCCGGCCCCCTCGTCTGTAGCTGGTCGGCCTGAGGGCAGCGGCGCGCGGCGGCTGCCTCCCCCTGAAGTGGAGCGCAGCAGCCGCGGTCACCCGAGCAGTTGCAAGTCCTTGTCACCAGCCGCTCAAAAAAAGTCCCTGATTTTACAAAAATCCTTCCGGCTGGACCAAACGATCCGACCTTCTCCTTACGACCCACATAACAAAAGGCCCACACAATGACCTATTCTGCCAAAATCTGCCTCTCGTCCATATCCTCCACCTCCGCCAGCGTTCGCCTGTCCGTGCTTTCCTTGGACAGACCTCTGCCGTGCGCGCCTCACTTGATTGCCCCCGAGCGCGCAAACACTGGTGACTTCGTCGGTGTGTCCGGGAGCATCGCCCACCGCCCCGATCTCGGGCACGCGCCTGTCATCTTGAGCGAGGTTGCTTTCAGAAAAGGCGTTATCAGTTTGGAAAATTTCTACATCAACGAAATGTCGAATGCCGATGCCGCTGTGTTCAAAGAGATCACGGCCGTCCCGTTTGGTGGTTTTGATCATCATGTCATTGCCCGACAAGCGCAGATGGTCGCGGAGGAACGACCCTACCAGATTTACCTGTTCCAGTTCTCCGATGCCATTCTTTACGTGCATCCTTCCTGGCTCCAGGGCACCTGGGGCCAGGAGCCTTGCCACGCCACGATGCGCCCCTTGATGATGATGCTGGAGGGGGCACGGTCGATGGAGGATGCCGAGCGCAGTCTTGAAAAAACCAAGCGGCTGATGAAAGTCTTTCGGTCCGCACTGCCCCCTAAGGTCCGCGCGAACCGAAATCGTCGCCTTGAGCTGCCCCGCGCGGACGATTTCTTCGCCTCCGGCGACGCCAGCCATGCGTTCGTGCGGTAGTCTGCTTTCACCGCCGGGCGGGGATTTGCGTGCTCGCCCGGCGATATTGGCACTCCCCAAATTGGCGCGGCGCAGGCAGGAAGGCATGGGCGCGGCGCGACGAAAACAACCTGACAATGCCTCACGACGCCATCGGGATCCCCCACCGCACCAGTGCATTTTTTTCTGACCGGCTGGCCTTGCGCGCCGACAGGCTCACTTGCCCAGGCGTTCCGGAAAAACGGGGCGTTGGAGCAGCCTGCGTTACCCCGTCAATCTCCAGAAATGTCCCGCGCGCGGCCACATGCGGGTCGCCTGCCGCTTCCGAGGGCGACAAAACTGGCGTTACGCAGCCATCACTATCTGCAAAAAGAGCGTCCCAATGCGAGCGCGGTTGCGCCGCGAACAAACGCGCCAGCGTCGCTGTGCAATAGGCGTCGTCTTCCGCCGTTCCGCTTTGAAAACACGCGTCCTCCAATAGGCCCAGCCGCTCCAGCAGGACCTTGCGGAATGCGGGTTCAATCGCGCCGACGGCCACTGCCCCATCCGCGCAGGCGTAGGTTCGGTAATAATGCCGCCCCCCGTCCAGCACGTTTTGCCCGGCAGGCGCATTGTGCGCTCCCATCGCAGTGAGCGCCGACAACAGCGTGTAGAGGCTGGCGGAACCGTCCACGATGTTGGCGTCCACCACTTGCCCCGATCCCCCTGCCCGCGATTGCAGCACGGCAGCCAGCAAGCCGGCCACGGCAAAGAGGGATCCGCTTGCCATATCCCCCACCAGCGGCGGAATGGCTGTCGCCGACTGCCCGTCGCGCCCGAAAAGCGAGAGCGCGCCGGAGCGCGCGATGTAATTAAGATCATGCCCCGCCTGCCGCGACAGCGGCCCGTCCTGCCCCCAGCCAGTCACCCGTACAAAGGCCAACTTGGGATTGCGAGCCAGGCAGATGTCAGGCCCCAGCCCGAGCCTTTCCATCGTGCCAGGTCTGTAGCCTTCTATCACTCCGTCGGCCCGATCGATCAACTCAAGCACCTCCGCCCGCCCTGTATCGGACTTCAGATCAATCCGTACCATGGGGCGCGAGCGGAAGAACACCGAGGCCGCCTCCATCGCCGCGAAATCGAGCGTGGCATCGGGGGCGGGATAGCCGCCGGGTCTGTCGATCCGGATGATGTCCGCGCCCATGTCGGCCAGCAACATGGCGGCATAGGGGACCGGGCCGATCCCCGTCATCTCGACGATCCGCACCCCGGTCAGCGGGCCTGTTCGATCAGCCATGGCGCGCGCCCTCGAAAGCGATGCGAAAGAACTGGTCCGCGATGTCGTCCGGCGTGGCATCGGACGGCAGCCGCCATTCCAGCGTCCAGTTCATCATGCCGATCACGGCGAATTTCAACGTGTGCAGATCGACCTCCGCCGCGATCGCGCCTGCGGTACGCGCGTCCTGCAACAGGGTTGTCCAGCTCTCCTCGTAGCTGGCGCGCATGTCGCGCAAACGACGGCGGATTTCCGGCGGCACATGGGCAAAGCAACGGATATGGGCCGATCCGTAATCGCTGCGGTCGTGCAACGTATGGAGGTGAACCTTCATTGCGGTGCGGATCCGGTCCAGCGGATCGCCAGCCGCGAGGTCTTCCAATGCCGCGCGCACTGCGGTTTCCACTTGGGTCACACCCTTTGCCATGATCGCCTCGACCAGCGCATCCTTGCCGTCGAAATGATAATAGAGGCTGCCCGCCTTCATGTCGCAGGCCTGTGCGATATCGCGCAGCGAGGTGGCACCATAGCCCTTCTTGACCAGCAGACGCGCCGTGCGGTCCATGATCATCCGCCGCGTCACATCGCGCAGTTTTTCGTCCTTCTTGCGGTTCGTCAACGGGTAGCACCTGTCCTGCATGGGGCTTTTGCAAAGAGGCTATTCAAACGGGCGTTAGATTGCAACACCCATAGAGGCTTGATTCGGCGCATTTCAAATTGCAGCGTGAAATGAAGCGTACGAAGTTTGGAGAAATAAAAGGCCTTCGCAGCACCTGCCAACGATTTAACCGAGTAACCTCTGAAGGGTGGCCCGATGTTGCGGGCGCTGACCCCAAAGTCACATCTGCGATTGACAGGTCACATAGATTAGTTTTATAACGATCGTTAGATATAAAAAGGAGCGGACCTTGTGGAGTGACGCCATCCCTGATCCTGCCGCCCAGCAGGAAATCAAGCGCAAGGCGATCATCCGCGCTGCCGCACAGGCGTTCTCGCGGCAGGGCAGCCATTCGGTCACGCTCGATGACGTGGCCAAGCGGCTGGGGGTCTCAAAGGCGGCGCTCTATCGCTACATCCCGAACAAGCACAGTCTGATCCTCGCCTGTCAGGACGAGGCGCTGGACATTGCTGGACAGGCCCTGGCGCGAGCGATTTCAGAGCAGGGCACCGGACTGGCGAAAATCCGACAGAGCCTGCGGCTCTACCTTCTGGACACGATCGAGCAGCTGGGTGTGCCGGCCCTGATCCTGGAAGACAACGCACTGCGCGGCGATGACGCCGCACGCATCCTGCAAAAGCGCGATTCCTACGAAAGCCGGATGCGCGAGCTCGTGAGCGAGGGCTGCGCCGACGGCTCGATCCTGCCGGTTGAACCCAAGATGGCGGTCTTCATGCTGCTGGGTGCCGTGCACTGGGTCGCCAAGTGGTATCGCCCGGACGGCCGCTGGTCCCCGGAAACCGTGGCCGACACGATCGTCGGTCTTGCGACCCGCGCGCTGGAGCCCGCGCCGACTTCCACGCTCGCGATTCATTTACCCCAGGACCAAGCCCGAGAGGATCGACATGCATTTTGAACTGACCCCGGACCAGAAGGACCTGCAAGACCAAATCCACCGCTTCGCGCAAGCCGAGATCGCGCCGAAGGCCGAAGAACTGGATCGCAAGGGCGAATTTCCCGTCGAACTGTTCCAGCGTGTCGGCGAAATGGGCGTGATGTCGATCCCCTTTGCGCAGGAACTCGGCGGCATGGGACTTGGCGTCTTCGAATCCGTGCTCGCGATCGAGGCGCTGGCCCGCGCCGACCAATCCATCGCGGTCTCGACGATGGTGTCGATGGCGACGGGCCTGACGGTCGCGCGCTTCGGCAGCAAAGAACAAAAGCAGCAATGGCTTCCCGATATCGTGGCCGGACGGAAGATCTGCGCCATCGCGGGCACCGAGCCGGACGCCGGTTCGGACACCGGCGGGTTTACGACCCAGGCGACACAACTGGGCAACGGGCAATGGTCGCTGAGCGGCGAAAAGGCCTATATCACCAACGCGGGCACGCCGATTTCGCTGTTCACGCTGATCCTGGCGATCTCCTCGCCAAAGGATGCGGAGCGCAAGAAATTCTCGCTGTTCCTGACACCCAACGACGCCAGGGGGTATACTCGCGGCAAGGGATACAACAAGATGGGCTGGCGCAGTTCCGACACAAGGCAGCTTTACCTCGATGATTGCCAGCTTGGAGAAGACTCGGTGGTCGGCGAGTTGCATGGCGGACGACACCTGCTGCACAAGGGTTACCAGGCGGCGCGGATCTGGCTGGCGGCCTGCTCTCTGGGGCTTGCGCAGGCCAGCCTCGATCATGCGCTGACCTATGCCAAGGAGCGCCAGGCCTTCGGCGGGCCGCTGGGCAAGCTGCAACTGGTCCAGCAGATGATCGCGCAGATGGCGCTCAAGGTCGATACCGCGCGCCTGCTGACCTACCGCGCCGCCTGGCAGATCGATCAGGGGATCGACGACATGGGCGCGCTGTCGATGGCCAAGCTGGGCGCGACCGAGATCGGCACCGAGGTCGCCAACCTCGCCGTGCAGGTCAGCGGCGGCTGGGGTTTCATGGATGATTGTCCGGCATCGCGATACCTGCGCGACAATCGGATTTGCACCATCGGCGACGGATCCAGCCAGATCCAGACGATGCTGATCGCGCGGGCCTGCGGGCTCGACGTGGACTTTACCTGAGGCGGCCGCAAAGAGCCGCCCTGACGACACGATATGGGAGGAAGCACCATGACCCCCGCAAACGGGTCCATACTGGAAGCCCGCGATCTCTGCCTGCGTTTCGGCGCGGTGGAGGCATTGCGCTCGGTATCGCTTGCTGTGCAGGCGGGCAGCATCCACGCGTTGATCGGGCCAAACGGTGCCGGGAAATCCAGCTTGCTGAACTGTCTTTCGGGGTTCTATCGCCCGTGGTCTGGTGCGGTGCTGTTTCAGGACGAGGATATCTCTACCGCTCGCCCACCTATGCGTTCCACCCTTGGTATCGGACGCACGTTCCAAGGCATCCAGACCTATCCGTCGATGACCGCGCGTGACAATATCCTGACCGGCTTTCACAGTCGCATGAGCGGGGGCGTGTTCGCCGCACTGTTCCGCACCCCTGCGCTGATCCGGCAGGAAGAGGCATTCACCGCGCGTGCCGAAGAGATCATCGCATTCCTTGAACTTGAACAGGATCGCCACCGCGTCGTCGGTGACATGTCATATGGCCTGCGCAAGCGCGTCGACTTGGGCCGGGCGTTGGCGACCGATCCGAAGATCCTGATCATGGATGAACCCATGGCCGGGATGAGCCCTGAGGAAAAGGGCGACCTGGCGCGCTTCATCCTCGATATCCGCGATCATTTCGGCATCCCCGTGGTGCTGGTGGAACACGACATGGACGTGGTGATGGACATCTCGGACCGGGTCACGGTGCTTGAATTCGGCGAGGTGATCGCGGAAGGCCCGCCGGAGCGGATCGCCGACGATGAACGGGTGATCACCGCCTATCTGGGTGCCGCCGAGGTCGCCGTATGACCGCCGCGACCATCAAAAGGCTGACCGCACCCAAGGTCGTGTTGCCACGATCCTCGGGCGGACGCACGCTGCCGCAACTGTTGCGCGACAACGCGCGGGAAATGCCCGACGCCGTCGCAATCCGGTCGAAACGGCACGGGGTCTGGTGCAGCACCGACTGGGCCGCGCTGTTCGCGCAGGTCTGCACGACCGCAGCGGCGCTGGATGGGCTTGGACTCACGGCCGGGCAGGTGATCTGCCTGGTGTCCGAAAACCGGGCCGAGGCCTGGGTGACCCAGATGGCCGCTGTAAGCCTGGGCGCGGTGGCGACCAGCGTGTACCCCGATGCGGCGGGTGAGGAACTGGGCTATGTCCTGCGACATTCCGGCGCCACCTTCGCGCTCGGAGAGGACCAAGAGCAGATCGACAAGATCATCGGCTGCGGCGAAGCGGCGGCGGCGCTGAAACGGATACTGTTCATCGACTCGCGCGGGCTGTGGGATTACGACGATCCGCGCCTCGCCGAACTGTCGAAAGCCGTGGCCGAGGCACCAGACCCCGCCGCCATCGAGGGTCGGATTGACGCGGCGAAGGCGTCGGACGTGGCGGTCTATTGCTACACCTCCGGCACCACCGGCAAGCCCAAGGCGGCGATGCTGAACCACGATTTCATCCTCGACAACGCCTACCGGCTGATGGGGGGGCTCGATATCCGCGCGGGCGGCAAGTACCTGTCCTACATCTCGCCCGCCTGGGCGGCTGAACAATTCATGGGCGTGGCGCTGCCGATGCTGGCACCGCTGGTGCTGCACTTCGCCGAAAAGCCCGAGACGGTGCAATCGGACCTGCGCGAGATTGGCCCGGATTTCCTAATGTTCACCCCGCGCCAATGGGAGATGCAGGCCTCCGAGGTCGAGGCGCGGATGATGGACGCGCCCGCCTGGCGGCAGCGACTCTATCGCTGGGGATTGGCGCGCGGTCATGACCGCGTCAACGGCAAGGGCGGTGCGGTGGCGCGGGCCGTCGTCTGGCCGCTAGCGGACCAGCTCGTGCTCAAGGGCGTGCGCGACCTTCTGGGCCTGACCCGGGCTCAGGCGGTGCTGTCGGGCGGTTCCGGCCTGTCGGCGGAGCTTTTCGCGCGGTTCCGGGCTTTCGGCGTGCCGCTGGGCAATCTTTACGGTAGTTCCGAACTGGGCCTGATTTCCACCCACCGCCCCGATGATCCGAACGCCGAGACCATGGGCAGCCTGATGCCCTCGGACCCGGCGATTTCAGAATCGATGCAGGCCTGGCTCGACGCGGACGGCCAGTTGCGGCTGAACGTGCTGGCGTTCTCGGGCTACCTCGACAATCCGGCGGCCAGCATTGAGATGGGCGACCGCGCGCGCGGGTTCGAAACCGGCGATGCGGTGCGGCTGGATGCTGACGGCGCGTTGGTTTTTCTCGACCGGGTCAAGGATTTGCGGCGCCTGTCGACGGGCGATAGCTATCCGCCGCAATTTCTGGAAAACCACCTGCGATCTGCCGCCATGGTGCGCGATGCCATCGTCTTTGGCGATCAGGACCGCGACCGCGTGGTGGCGCTGATCAACATCGACATGGAGATCGCCGGCCGCTTTGCCGAACGCAGCGGCCTGGCCTTTGGCACCTTCGCGGAGCTCAGCCAGTTGGACCCGGTCCGCGCCGAGATTGCCCGCGCGGTGGCGGGCGTCAACGCCATCGTGGACCCCGGCGCGCGTATCGCGGCTTTTGCCAACCTGCCCAAGGAACTTGATGCCGACGAAGCGGAGCTGACCCGCTCGCGCAAACTGCGCCGCAGCGCCATCGCACAGAAATACGCAGCACTGATCGACGGGCTCTATGGCAGTGCCGAAACCGTCCCCATCGCCATCGACGTGACCTATCAGGGCGGTCGCCAAAGCCGCCTGAACGCCATTGTCGCCATGAACCGGATGGAGGTCGCGCGATGATCACCCTGATCCAGACGCTGATCGACGGCGCGATGGTGGGGCTGGTCTATGGGCTGGTGGCGATCTCCTTCGTCGTGATCTACCGGGCCTCGAAGATCATCAACCTCGCTCAGGGCGAAGTGCTTGTGTTCGGCGCCTTCCTGTTGTGGACCTTCACCGAAGGCAGTGGTTACGCGATCCCGCTGCCCATAGCGCTGGTACTGACGCTGATCGCCTGCGTGGTCTTCGGCGCGGTCATCGAACGCACGGTGTTCCGCCCGCTAATCGGGCAATCGGCCTTTACCATCTTCATGGCGGGGGTGGCGCTGCTGATCCTGCTGCGCGGGGTGGCCCAACTGGTCTGGGGGGCGCAGACCCGGTCGGCACCCGCGATCCTGCCCGAAGGCGCGATCGAATTCGGTCCGTTCCTCGTCAACACCCGGCTGCTGATCGGCGCGGTCTTCACCGTGTGCCTGACACAGGCCCTGCACCTGTTCTTCACCCGCGCGCGGGTGGGTCTGCGCCTGGCGGCGGTGGCCGAAGATCACACCACCGCCCTGTCGCTTGGGGTATCGGTGCGCCAGGCGATTGCGGTAGCCTGGATATTGGGCACCGTGGTGGCTACTGCGGCGGCGGCGGTGTTGCTGTCGGGATCCATCCTGTCGCTGGGCGTCGCGGTGATCGGGTTCAAGGCGCTGCCCGTCGCCCTGCTGGGCGGGCTGGAAAGCATCCGGGGGGCGCCGCTGGCCGGGCTCATCGTCGGCATGTTCGAGGCGCTGGCCGCCACCTATCTCGATCCAATCACCAACGGCGCGGCCTCCGGTCTGCTGCCCTATCTGCTGATGATCGCGGTGCTGCTGATCCGTCCCTACGGCCTGTTCGGCTGGCAACGGATCGAGAGGCTATGAGATGAGACCCACGGGAGTATATTTCGAGAATTTCGCCGCCGAGGCGCGGGTACTGGAAACCCGGCGCGCGCGGCTGTGGCTTGTGGCTCTCTGCATCCTGCTGGTGGCGCTGCCGATGCTGGCGGGGCCGTGGTTGCTGGGTCAGCTGACCTATGCCTTCATCACCCTGATTGCGGTCTACGGGTTGTTCGTGACCGTGGGCATGGCCGGCCAGATCAACATCGCGCAGTCGGCCTTCGTCGGCGTCGGCGCCTTTTCCGCAGCAAAACTGTCGGGACTGGGAGTGCCTTTCTGGCTGGTGATCCCGGCGGCAGCGCTGATCACCGGCGCGGTGTCGGTCCTGTTCGCACTGCCCGCGGCACGGGTCAGGGGGTTCTATCTGGCGCTGACCACGCTGGCGGCACAGGTGATGTTCCCGATCGTCATCCTGGCGCTACCGATGTCCTGGCTCGGCGGTCTGGTGGGAATGCCCGTGGTATCGCCCGACCTGTTTGGCCTGTCGCTGGGCGGCCCGCGCGGCTTCTACTGGCTGGCATTGGCGTTCGCCGCCGCCGCGACGTGGTGCGCGTTTAACCTGCCCCGGTCGCGGCTGGGCCGGGCGATGCGCGCGGTGCACGACAACGACACGGCGGCCAGCGTGATGGGCATCCCGGTCACCCGGATCAAGATCGAGGCGTTCTTTGTCGGGGCGCTGTTCGCCGGGGTCGCAGGCGCACTCACCGCCTATTTCCTGCAATTCGTGACCGTCTCAAGCTTCACGCTTTTCGCGTCGGTCTGGTATCTGGGGATGCTCATCGTCGGCGGCATCCATTCGCCACTGGGTCCGATCCTCGGTGTCGCATTCATAACGTTGATCCAGGAAGGATTGCACGCCATTTCCAACGCCTTGCTGCAATCGGGCAGCAACATCGGTGGCGGTGCGGTCTTCGCGCTCAGCTCCATCCTACTGGCGCTCTGCATCCTGATCGCCCTGATTTTCGAACCACGCGGTCTTGCCCACCTGTGGCAGACCGCCAAGACGACTTTCCGGCTCTGGCCGTTTCCGAGGAACTGACGGCAGCCGGATCAACGCGGTGCCACGTACCGCATCACGCAGGGAGGCGAAGACAAGATGACACTCAGAACAACGCTGCTCGCGGGGGCCGCCGCATTGGGCCTTGCCGCGACCGCTGACGCGGAGACCTACACTGTAACGGCCAGCGCCGACTATTCTGGCCCGTTCGCAGATGTGATGCCCGATGCCATGGCCGGACTTCAGGCCGTCGTCGATTACTGGAACGCCGAAGTGGGCGAAGGCCTTGGCGTCGATGTGAATCTCAAGATCTACGACATGCGCTATGACGCCGCCGAGATCGCCAAGACCTGGCCGTCGATCCTCAGATCAGACGCGCCGATCATCCATCTGGGGTTCGGGACGCCTGACCTCGTGACGCTGATGGGACGTCTGCCCGGCGACAAGGTGCCGCTGCTGCAGGGCACCGCGATGGTAGGTCTGGTCTGGCAGGAAGACGGGTGGCATTTCTCGATCCGGCCGACCTACAGCCACGAATTCGCCGGGCTCTTCAGCCACCTTCAGGAAGCCGGCGACGGACCGTTGAAGATTGCCGCGGTGTCGACGCAGAACCAGGCCGGTTTCGTCGATCAGGTCAACGGGGTCAAGCAACTGGCGACGCAATACCCCGACCGCTACACTGTCACCTCGACGCAATGGGCCGATACCGCGCCGGTGTCGCTGACCGCGCAGATGCGCGCGGCGCTGGCGGATGAACCAGACGTGATCTTGGTGGGCGGCACCACCGCGCAGGTCATCGCGGCGGCCAAGGCGATGGACGAGCTGGGGGCAGACGTGCCCATCGTGATGTCCACCCACAACGGGTTGGCCGAAGTGTCCAAGGGCCTGTCGCTGGATCAGATGGAGGGCTTCTATTCCGCGTTCAGCTTCGCGCCGCCCGAAAAGGAAGATCTGCCGATCCGCACGGTGTTCGAGGAATACGCCAAGGCCGGCAGCTGGGGCACGATTACAGAGCAATCGGCGGCACAGGCGATCCTGGCGCTGCGAGTGCTGGAGAACGCGATAGCCGATGTCGGCGCGGAAAACGTCGACGGCCAGGCAATGCATGACGCGCTGCTGGGCCACACCTACAGCGAGGAAAGCCTGCTGGGGGCCCTTCCGACGCTGGACTTCGATGCCAGCGCGCCGTTTCCCGTGGGTGACATCAAGGCCAGCGCCGTCGTAGTCCGCGATGGCAAGATCGTCGCGGTACAGGATGACTGGTTCGCCGTTCCCGCGTTGGACAAGTGGTAAATCGGACATGTTGACCCTTGCCAATATCGATGTCGTCTATGGCGGGGTCATCCAGGTGCTGCGCTCGACGAACCTCGAGGTGCGGCAGGGTCAGATGGTCGTGCTTCTCGGTGCCAATGGTGCCGGGAAGTCGACCACGATGCGGGCGATATCGGGTCTTCTGCATGCCGATCATGGCGCGGTGACGGCAGGGCGCATCATGTTCGATGGCACTGACATCACCCATGCCGACCCCTCGGCGATCGTGAAATCCGGTCTTGTCCAGGTGCTCGAAGGCCGCCGCGTACTCGAACACCTGACGGTGCACCAGAACCTGATGATCGGCGCGCATCTGCGGCGCGACCGGGCCGGTATCCGCGCCGATCTGGACAAGGTCTATCAGTATTTTCCGGCCTTACCGGAACTTCAAAACCGCATCGCCGGGTACCTCTCGGGCGGCGAGATGCAGATGGTGCTGATCGGGCGCGCGTTGATGGCGCGGCCGAAGTTGCTAATGCTCGACGAGCCGTCGATGGGGCTGGCACCGATCTTGACCCGGCAGCTTTTCGAGACGGTGGCGCGGATCCGCCGCGAGGAAGGTCTGACCGTCCTGCTGGTCGAACAGAATGCCCGGTCGGCCATCGCGCAATGCGATTACGGATACATCATGGACGGCGGACGGATCGTGCTGCACGGCAGCCGCGCGCAACTCTCCAGCAACGAGGACGTGCAGGAGTTCTACCTCGGGCTGTCGGGGGCGGAAGATCGCACCAGCTACCGGGACGTGAAACACTACCGTCGCCGCAAGCGGTGGCTGGGATGAGCGACAGGCTGACCCGGCTGGCCGAAGCCGTGGCGCAGGCCGAGCGCCGCGCGCCCGCGCTTGCCGCGCGGCTGCGCGCCGCCCGGATCGCGCCGGCGGATCTGGCCCGCCCCGGCGTGCTGGATAGCCTGCCGGTGTTGCAGAAGACCGATCTGATGGCGCAGCAGGCCGTCGATCCGCCCTTCGCGGGCTATCTGTCGTGTGACATGAGCGATGTCGCGCATGTCTTTGCCTCGCCGGGGCCGATCTTCGAGCCGGTGCTGAGATCGCAGGAAGCTTATGGGTTCGACCGGATGTTCCGGGCCGGCGGGTTGGGGCCGGGTGACATCGCGCTCAACACATGGTCTTATCACCTCGTACCCGCGGGGCTGATCTTCGATGCGGGCGCGCGGGCCGCGGGGGCAACGGTGATCCCTTCCGGGCCCGGCCAGACCGACCTTCAGGTCCAGTTGATGGCAACGCTGGGGGTCACCGCATTTCTGGGCTCGACCGCCTATTTCGAAAAAGTCGCCCAGGCCTACGCAGACCGCCATGGTGCCACCGCCGGTCACTGGCCGCTGCGACGCGCGTTCCTGGGCGGAGAGCCGGGCGACTGGATGGCCAAGCGCGCCCGATTGGAAGCCGCCCACGGCATCACCACCCACGGGGCCTACGGTACCGCCGATCTCGGCCTTGTGGGGTTCGAGGAAACCGGACAACCGGGCTATGCTTGCAACCCTGACAGGCTGGTGCAGATCTGCGACCCGGACAGCAGCGCACCGCTGCCCGCAGGTACGCCGGGGCAAATCGTAGTGACGACGCTGGCGCGGGGCTGGCCGATGATCCGCTTCGGCACCGGCGATCTTGCGCAGGCACTGGACATCGGGCCGGACGGCTTGGTCACCCGGTTGTCGGGCCTGTCGGGCCGGATCGGCGACGGCGTCAAGGTGCGCGAAATATTTCTCTATGCCGCCCATGCAAAGGCGCTGGCCGCCGCTCTCGGGCCCGACGTCGCCGCCCGCATCCGTGTCGTCCGTGAGGACGGCATCGACCGCATCGTCATCGAACTGACCGGCACCCGCTGCACCGATGGCCGGGTGCAGGAGGCCTTTCACCGCATCACTCGGCTGCGCGTGGATCACATCCGCTGGGCTGCGCGACTGACCGGGACAGACCTGTTGGAGGACAACCGTGATTTCTGAATCCAAAGCGAGGCGATGCCGTGGCAGGACTTGAAACCGCAGTGGATCCGGCCTCGAACGCGTTCCGCGAACGGGCGCGCGCCTATGACACCCTGATCGACGACCTGGGAAACAAGCTGGTCTGGGCCCGCGCGGGCGGCGGTGCCGCGATGATGGCGCGGCACCGCGACCGCGACAAGATCCCGGTGCGTGAACGCATCGACCTGCTGATCGATCCCGGCACTGGTTTTCTGGAACTGACGCCGCTGGCCGGCTGGGGCCTCTACGACGGCGATCTGGCCGCCGCCGGCATCGTCACCGGCATCGGCTGCGTGCGCGGCACCAGCTGCATGATCATCGCCAACGACGCCACGGTGAAGGGCGGATCGTTCTACCGCGAGACCGTCAAGAAACACATCCGCGCCCAGGACATCGCGGCGCAGAATCGGCTACCCTGCCTCTATCTGGTGGATTGCGGCGGCGCCAACCTGAACCAGATGGAAGAAGTGTTTTACGACGAAAACCACTTTGGCGGCACGTTTCACCGCCAGTGCCGCATGTCTGCCTCCGGCATCCCGCAACTGGCGGCCGTGTTCGGCGAGTGCACGGCGGGGGGCGCTTATATTCCCGCGCTTTGTGACGAGTTCATCATGGTCGAAGGGGCGGCGTCGATCCATTTGGGTGGGCCGCAGATCGTAAAAGCCGCGATTTCTGAGGTCATTGATCGCCATGAACTGGGCGGTGCCGCGCTCCATGCCCGCCAATCCGGCGTCGCGGATCACATCGTCCCGGACGAATATGCGGCCATCGGGCGGTTGCGCGATATCGTCGGCAGCCTAGCCTATGCGCAACCTTTCGTGGGCAACCGCCTGCCTGCGATCCTTCCGGTACACGACGCGGACGAGATCCCCGGCATCGTGGGGACCGATCTGAAGGAACCGGTCGACCCGCGCGAGATCATCGCGCGCATCGTTGATGCCAGCGATTTCCACGAATTCAAACCCGAATGGGGAGCGACCGTCGTCTGCGGCACCGCGCGCATCGATGGCTTCGTCGCGGGTATTATCGCGAACCATGGCGTGCTTTTTTCCGAAGCCTGCCTGAAGGCCGCGCATTTCATCGAACTCTGCGACCAGCGCGGTCATCCGATCATCTTCCTGCAGAACACAACCGGTTTCATGGTCGGACGCGAAGCGGAACTGGGCGGCATCGCCAAACATTCGGCCAAGCTGGTCTATGCGATGGCCAACACCTCGGTGCCGCGCCTGACGGTGGTGACTGGCGGCTCGTACGGCGCGGGCAACTACGGCATGTCGGGGCGTGGGTTTCGCCCACATTTCATGTTCATGTGGCCCAACGCGCGGCTTGGCGGCATGGCCCCGGATGTGGGCGCAGGCGTGCTTATGGACCTGCGCCGTGCCAGCGTCAGCCGCACTTCAGCGACCGAGGAAGAGCTTGCCGCCTATGAGGCGGAACTCCGCCAGATGTTTGCGGACAAGTCGGACCCCTATTTCTGCACCGCACGCCTCTTTGACGACGGTATCATCGATCCGCGCGACACTCGCCGCGTGCTGGGCCTGTGCCTTGCCGTGGTCGGCATGCGCCCCGAAATCCGGGCCCCGCGCCCTGTCTACAGGATGTGACCGTGACAAAATTTCTCACCGCGCCACATCCGATCCGCAGCGTCCTGATCGCCAACCGCGGCGAGATTGCCTGCCGCATCATCGCCACCTGCCGCCGCCTCGGCATGCGCAGCGTCGCGGTGTATTCCGAGGCCGACGCAGGCGCGCGCCATGTGCGGCTTGCAGACGTCGCCCATGGCATCGGCCCGGCCCCGGCATCGCAAAGCTATCTGAACATCGAAGTCATCATCGCCGCCGCGCGGGCCACCGGCGCGGACGCAATCCATCCGGGCTATGGGTTCCTCTCCGAGAACCCCGATTTCGTTACCGCGGTCGAAGAGGCGGACCTGATCTTTGTCGGTCCATCCTCGGAAGCGGTTGAGCGCATGGGCTCCAAGATCACTGCCCGCCGGATCGCGGAGGATGCGGGCGTGCCGGTGGTCCCGGGGTTCGATGAACCGGGTGCCAGCGACGCGGATTTCGCAGCCGCCGCCAAGCGCATCGGCTATCCTGTTCTGGTCAAGGCCAGCGCGGGCGGAGGTGGGCGCGGCATGCGGCGCGCCGCGCGGCCGGACGATTTGGTCGCCGCCCTGGACGGCGCGCGCGCCGAAGCGGCCACGGCCTTTGGTGACGCCACGGTCTTCATCGAAAAGCTGATCGAGGACTCCCGCCACATCGAGGTGCAGGTCTTTGGCGACGGCAAGGGCGGCGCGCTTCATTTTCATGACCGCGACTGTTCGATCCAGCGCAATCACCAGAAGGTCATCGAAGAGGCCCCTGCCCCCAACCTGCCAGACGCCGTGCGCAAGGCGCTTCTGGCACATGCGACTGGCCTGGCGGCCGCGATCCGCTATGCCGGGGCGGGCACCGTCGAATTCGTCATGGGTGCGCAGGAAGCCGCGCCCTATTTCCTTGAGATGAACACACGGTTGCAGGTCGAACATCCGGTGACGGAAATGATCTGCGGCGTCGATCTGGTGGAATGGCAGCTGCGTCAGGCAGCGGGATTGCCCCTGTCGCTAGCCCAGGAGCAGATCGTGCCGCGCGGACACGCCATCGAAGTGCGCCTGAACGCCGAGCGGCCCGAAGCAGGGTTCATGCCCGACCTCGGTCGCGTCACCGGCCTTCAGACACCCGACACCCTGCGTTTCGATAGTGGCATCGACGCGGGTGATACCGTCGGCAGTCACTACGATTCCATGCTGGCTAAGCTGATCTCCTTCGGTGCCGACCGCGACGCGGCGCGGCAGAGGCTGATCGCGGGTATCGATGCCACCGCGATCACCGGCATCGGCACCAATCTGGGATTCCTGCGCGATTGCCTGATCGCCCCAGCCTTTGCCGAAGGGCGCGCGACAACTGGTTTTCTCGGCGAAACTTTTCCCGACGGCTGGTGCCCCGACCCCGATACCCTGCTGCGTCTGCGCGGACACGCAGCGCTGGCGGCGATCGCGGGCTCCGACGATCCGCAGACCCGGACCGACGGTTTTCGCGTCGGCGGACGCACCGCCCCCGGACGGGCACCGCTGCACGTCGCCGACGATTATGGCAGCGCCGACCTGTGCCTGCGTCTCGGCCCCGAGCCATCGGTTGCGGCCGACGGGCGCGTTGTGCCACTGACCACGTCGCCCACCTATGTTGTTCGTGACGGCGCACAGGTGCGTGCCGCCGGCCACGGCCTCGCGCTGACCCTGACCGCGCGTGCGCTCGCCGGAGCACGGATGGACGCCCGCAAGGATATCGCGGCACAGGGTGCCATTCCCGCGCCCCTGACCGGCCTCGTCACCGACGTGCGCGTCGCGGTCGGAGATCGGGTCGCCAGGGGCGACACCCTGATCATCATGGAAGCGATGAAACTGATCCACACGCTGGCGGCGCCGTTCGACGGTACCGTGGGCAAGCTGACCGCCACGGTCGGCGACACTGTCGCGGCAAGAACCGTGCTGATAGAAATCGAGGAGCAAAGCTGATGCCGGGATTGTGGTTTGAGGAATTCGAGGAAGGTTACGTCTTTGACCATGAATGGACGCGCACGATCACCCAGACCGACAACCATTGGTTTTCGCTGCTCACGATGAACCCGCAGCCGGTCCATATCGACGCCCATGCGGCGGCGAAGTCGGTCTGGGGCAAACCGCTGGTCAACTCACTGTTCACGCTGGGCTGCATGGTCGGCATGACGGTCAACGACACCACGTTCGGCACCACCATCGCCAATCTCGGGATGGAGGCGGTCAAGTTCCCCCATCCGCTGTTCGAGGGCGACACGATCCACATCAAGACCACCGTGCTGGCCAAGCGCGCCAGCAAGTCGCGCCCCGGCGAGGGCATCGTGACCCTGCGCCACGACTGCTTTAATCAGGACGATGTGTTGTGCGGCACCTGCGAACGCGCGGCCCTGATGCGCATGCGGCCCGCCGATGCCTGATCTGACGGGCCAGCGCATCGCTATCGTCGGCGGTACGGCGGGCATCGGCTTTGCCTGTGCGCAGGCGATGCAGGCGGCAGGGGCGACTGTCGTGGTAATCGGGCGCAACGCCGCGCGCGGCAAGGCGGCAGCAGA
The DNA here is from genome assembly GCA_024637315.1 of Brevirhabdus sp. Classification (GTDB taxonomy): domain Bacteria; phylum Pseudomonadota; class Alphaproteobacteria; order Rhodobacterales; family Rhodobacteraceae; genus JAHEAO01. The sequence goes on along the minus strand of JAGXFH010000027.1, from coordinate 4,535 downwards.
GGCGTTGAACGCGACCTTCGTGCAGAGCGACGCGGGCCGACCCGCCGACGCGGCACGCATGATTGAGGAGGCGACAGCCGCGATGGGCGGGCTCGACGTGCTGCTGTCTGGTGCGGGGGGCGATCCGATGCCCCGGCTGCTGCGTGACATTCCGCTGGAGGAACTGATGCAGGATGTGACCGGTGTGCTGGCACCTGTGATCCTGCCGGCGCGCGCTGCCTATGATGTGATGGCCCGCCAGGGCCACGGTGCTATCCTGCTGATCGCCTCCGACGCGGGCAAGCTCGCCACCCCCGGCGAGGCCGCCATCGGAACCGCAATGGCCGGCATCGCGATGTTCGCCCGCGCCATGGCGATCGAGGCTAAGCGCCAGGGCATCCGCGTCAACACCCTGACGCCTTCCATCGTGCAGGGCACGCCGCTTTATGACAAGCTGATGCAAAACGAATTCGCCGCGCGGCTGTTCGGCAAGGCGGAAAAGATGGCGCACCTCGGGGTGACGCAGCCTGCCGACATTGCCCATCTCGCGGTCTTTCTGGCCAGCCCAGCCGCTGCCCGGATCACCGGACAGACGATTTCCGTGACCGGCGGCATCTCCGCCATCTGAAAGGACCATGCCAATGAATGCCCTCTTCACCGCCGCCCATGACAGCCTGGTCTTCTTCGACGACACCCACCGCATGCTGCGCGACCAAGTGCGCCGCTTCGTCGAGACGGAAATCAAGCCCCACGCCCTGCAATGGGAGGCGGACGGGGCGACACCGCGCGCCGTGCTGCGCAGGATGGGAGAGCTGGGGTTCTTTGGCATCCGCTACCCCGAGGCTCTCGGCGGATCGGGCCTTGACCAGCGGGCCACCGTCGTCTGGGCCGAGGAACTGGGGCGGTCCACCTTCTCGGGCGTGGCGATCACCGCGCTGGTGCACACCGACATGGCCTCGGTCCACATCTTCAACGCCGGCAACGATGGGCAGCGCGCCGAATGGATCCCGCGTTGCATCAGCGGCGAGGCGATCAGCGCCGTCGCCGTGACCGAACCGGGGGCGGGTTCGGACGTCAAGGGGATCCGCACCTCGGCGCGGCTGGACGGCAACCATTGGGTGCTGAACGGCACAAAGATGTTCATCACCAACGGCGTGAACGCGGACGTCTTCTGCGTCGCGGCCAAGACCGATCCCGAAGCGCGCGCCAGCCAGTCGATCACGATGTTCCTCGTAGAAAAAGCGACGACCGGGTTCACCGTGTCCCGGGCGCTGGACAAGCACGGTTGGCGCTCGTCGGACACAGCCGAGCTGTCCTTCCAGGACGCGCGCGTGCCTGCCGCAAATATGCTGGGCGAACAGGGCCGTGGCTTCTACGAGATCATGAAGAATTTTCAAAACGAGCGGCTGGTGATCGGTGCCATGGCGATGGGCGAGGCGCAGGCGGCGCTCGAACTGACGGTTACCTACCTCAGGGAACGCCAGGCCTTCGGCGCACCGCTCTGGGAAAAACAGGCGATCCGGCAGCGGATGGCAATGCTGGCCGCGCGGGTCGAATCCTGTCGGCAGATGATCTATGCCACCGCCGCGCGGCTGGTGGGCGGCGAGGAACAGACCCGCGAGGTTTCGATGATCAAGGCGCTGGCCGGAGAACTGGTCAACGAGGTGATGTATGCCTGCGTCCAGTTCCACGGCGGCATGGGTTTCATGCGCGAAAGCGCGATCGAGCGGATGTCACGCGATGCCCGGGTGCAGTCCATCGGCGGAGGTGCTACCGAGGTGATGCTCGAAGAAGTCGCCAAGAGGATGTGATGGACATACCCCGATCCTGGCTGTTCGTGCCCGGCGACAACGCCCGCATGATGGAAAAGGCCCTGACCTCCGGCGCGGACGCGTTGATCCTCGATCTCGAAGACGCGGTCAAACCTGAATCCAAATCCATGGCCCGCCAGACCGTCGCGCAGTTCCTGGGCCGCAAACGATCAATCCCCTGCTTCGTCCGCGTCAACGCTTTGGAGACTGGCCAGACCGCCGAAGACGTGACTGCACTGGCGCACGCACCAGACGGCATCGTGCTGCCCAAATGCGAGGGGCCGAAAGACATTGCGCGATTGACCGAGATGACCGGTGACCTGCCGGTCCTTGCCATCGCCACCGAAACCGTCAGGGCGGTGCACGCCCTGCTTGCCGACGACTGGTCGCACCCGCATCTTCTGGGCATGGCATGGGGCGGCGAAGATCTTGCCGCCGATCTTGATGCCACCGCGAACCGCGATGCGTCCGGTCACTATTACAGCCCGTTCCTGTTCGCCCGCGACGCGATGCTATTCGCCGCGAAACTGGCAGGTGTCGCGGCGGTCGATGCCGTCTACACCGACTTTCTTGACCCCGCTGGCCATCTGGCCGAAGCTAGGTCGGGCGCGGCAGTTGGATTTTCCGGCAAACTCGCGATCCACCCGGCGCAAATTCCAGCGATCCATCAGGCGTACACACCCTCAGATGTGCAAGTTGCCTGGGCACAGAAAGTGATTGCCACAATTGCCGCCTCTGGCAGCGGAATTGCCCAGCTGGATGGACAGATGTTGGACCGACCGCACCTTCGCCGGGCGACGGCAATCCTTAAGCGAGCCGAGAAAGGGGCCGTGGCGAAACCCGGCGATACTGCCTTCAACGCGTCAACCTTTCGCGCCTGATCGAGGGTCAATGCACCCCTTGGCTTGATGCACAGCGCCGCAGCGATTACGGGAGATATGGCATGTCCCGCTTGCGCGGTTTCTCACGGAAGCAAGCTTTGGAGAACTGTTGACTGGATCACCAGCCGCTTGTTTTTCAGCCCTGCGCCATCCCGCCAAGAGCCGTTCGAGATGCGAGTAGCTGCCTTGGTAGCCTTGCTGCTGGATTAGCCCGAATTATTCGTGAGGGGTTGGTGAGGGTAGCGTAACCTTTTGAAAAGATATATTTTTATGGTGCTGAAGCCAAAAAATGCAGTTTTCAGGAGCCACACCTCACCATGAAGCAATCTATCTCCACCAAACCGGTTTTGTCACCTGTGAATGGCAAGCCCATTCTGATGAATTTCGACGGTGCTGAGATGAGTTCGGACGCGGGTCTGACACTCTTACGCGAGGTTGAACGCCGCCATGATCTTACAGGTCTATTGGCGTCCTGCCTCACGGACCTACGCGACCCCGGCAAGGTGCAGCACAGCCTTGAAGACTTCATCCGGTTCCGGATGATGATGATTGCTGCGGGGTATGAGGATGGCAACGACGCAACTGAGAAGCGGCATGACCCGTCCTTCAAGATCGCGCTGGAGCGCAATCCGGAGACGGGTGCTGCTCTATGCTCGCAGCCGACAATCTCGCGGATGGAGAACCTGCCCGGAATGCGTGATCTGATCCGGATGGGGCAGGCAATGATCCGGTTCTATTGCCAGTCCTTTACCCGTATACCAAGCCAGATTGTGCTGGATATCGACGACACCTTTGATGCCGTCCATGGGCACCAGCAGTTGCGTCTGTTCAATTCTTACTATGACGAATACGGCTTCCAACCCATCGTCGTATTTGACGGCGACGGACGGTTGGTGGGGGCCTTGCTGCGCCCGGCACGACGCCCCAAAGGGGCGGAGAGTGCCGCGGATCTGCGTCGGCTGATCCGGGAGATCCGCAGGCACTGGCCCAAGACCGAAATCCTGCTGCGGGCGGACAGCCATTATTGCGGGCCGGAAGTTCTGGACCTGTGTGACAAGCTGGGCTTGCGCTATGTCTTTGGCTTGAGCCGCAATTCTCGCCTTCAGGAGCAAGTTCAGGCATTGGAGGCGTCAACCGCTGTTCGCTACACACGCAATGGCGGCCACAAGGTCCGGCGGTTCAAGACATTTGCCTATGCAGCCGGATCATGGTCAAAAGCCCGGCGCGTGGTGGCCCGTGTCGAGGTCAGCTCCCGGGGGCGCGATGCTCGCTACATTGTCACCAACCTGGACGGTGGGCGTGGCAAGCATCTTTATGAAAAGATTTATTCTACCCGCGGTCAAGCCGAGAACCACATCAAGGGATGGAAGACCCATCTCGCCTCGGACCGTACCTCCTGCACCAAGGCGTCGGCCAATCAGATGCGGCTCATGCTGCATGGGTGTGCCTATTGGATTTGGTGGACACTCCGGGCCGCCTGTCCAAAGCGATCCCAATGGCGCAATGCCCAGTTCGATACTCTGCGCCTGCATCTGGTCAAACTCGCAGCCACCGTCGTCGAAAAGAAAACTCGGATCATCATGACGCTGCCCGCCTCATGTCCGGGCCAAAATCTTATAAGGATGCTGTTCGGCGCGCTGGGTTCGCCGCAACCAACCTGACGCTGAACAACGCGCCCCGCCAACCCGAAAACCCAATCAACAAAGCCCCAATCACCATCAACGGCATTGCCAAGTTGTTGGCCGCGTGTCGTATGGTGTAGCTGGTTTGTAAATTACGCCACCATCTCGATGGTGTATTCTGCCCAGAGGCTGAGCGCGTCAGCTCGGGCATGGCGGTATGAGTTTGCGGTGAGTTGAAATCG
>JAGXFH010000026.1 GCA_024637315.1 Brevirhabdus sp. | reverse complement strand
TGAGCTCTTCCAGAGACGCTACTGGCAAGATGTCAGAGATTGGCAGGCCCGCCATGTCGGCGCAGCTATACCCAAACATGCGGGCAGTCGCGCGATTGCAATGCGATACACGGCCCTCTGGTCCCACGATCATCAGCGGGACCTGCATGTTCATGAATGCATCTATAATCGGCGAATCGTCCATCAATCGGCGAATCGTCCATCGTGTTCTCCTCTCCGCGCTGTCCTCCGACTGGTACAGTCCGAGATCGCTCGCGTTAACCCTCAAAGACAATTTGCATCACACAGGTCTGCTGACAGGCTAACAGCGGCAGTCAACTCGAGCTTGTTCCAGCAATCTCACCGCAACATCCAGGCGGGACGTCAATTCATGCACGTCGAATGGTTTGGTGACATAGTCCGTGGCACCTGCCTGGTAAGCCTGATCCACGAATTTCTGGTCGATCATGGCCGTGACCATGATGATTGGGCAATTGGCATAGTCGGGAAGGCGGCGCAGGAGATCGCAGAACTCGATCCCGTCCATCCCCGGCATTCGGATGTCCAGAAGGATGCACTCAAAAGGGCGTCGGGATTGGGTCATGCATTCCAGGGCTTCGCCCGCGCTGAGCGCCAGAGTGATCTCGGGATGCCCTGCTTTGGCGACCAGAAGACGCAGAATCTCCAGGACGGCCGGGTCATCATCAACGGCAATTATTTTCATGAGAACTTGCTCACTTCCCTCGTTGTCTGGTCCCACTGCGAATCCAGACCGCAGTCCGGTTCGAACCAGCGGTTGCAGCTATCCCCTCGCAGGAATGCAACAGCATGAGCTTGTGTCGCCACTAGGGCGGCAAAATGTTAAATTCGTCTAAATCGCCGAAATCATGTAACTTACTGGCTCTGTGATCGGTCGATCTACCCGCGCAGATTGCCGCGCGGGTAGATCGACCGATCAACATGCCGTTCTGCCAGACCTATTTGACGGAGGAAAAGATCCGTATCGTGTTGACTGGCCTGCGCGACAAGGAAAGCATCCCGCCGCCAGATCCCCGAACGCCAACGCGATCACTCACTATGTCGATGCGTCGCTCAAACGGGTCAAGCGGGACGAAAACGACTTTGTTGCCGAGCACAGGAGCTTCTTCCAACTGTTAAAACGGGAACGGATCAGTCGACGCATCTATCCAACCCGTGGGGCCTCATGGCAGGATGTGTTCGAATACATCTGGATAGCGATTAGGCAGCCGACAGCAGCCGTCCTTGCTTCAAGCAAGCGAATGTTGAGATAACTGCGCCGGGTCCTGGTCCGATCTGGTGCGATCGACTTTAGGTCAGGACCTGCTGATCCGTTGAACCGTGACGTTGTTTTTGAGCTTCTGATTGGCCAGTGCCACCGCAAGGTCGATCCGGTCTCAATCCGACAAGCAGTACCAAGATCAGTCCGGTTGCAACCCCGAAGGCAGAATACAGGCAAAGTGCTGTCAACACAGAGACTCCACTCAAAAGCGCAATTGCACAGGCTGCCAATCCTACCAACATGCAGACGAACAAATAACCAAGAACCATGTTTCGTCACCCTTCCCCAAAGAGACCTGCCTACAACCTCACGTTGAATAGTGGCGGAACTATGGCGCCTCAAGCTGTTGTGGCGCGTCTGCTCAGCATGCAGAACTTCCCCTGATGAGCGCCGTCGCCGCCTCGCCCTGCGGAGTTCCATCTCGGCTCGCCGACTCGCTCCTCAGCTGGCGGCCGGGCTCTATCCTGCATGATCTGACGAAGCCTCGGCGGAGACACCTTCGGAAAATGCCGCCGAAACGACCGCGGCGGCCGACTGACTGGCGAGAATTCTACGACCATATCGTGCAGGCATCTCGGGTGAACTCCACCGGCCCGCAACCATGATTGACGACAAGTCACAGCCAAGTCTGAACGCATCATGCACACCGCCAACGCGGGTGCTGTGGGCAGATACATCGTTGCGCCCCGTACAGCGTTTTAGAATTCTTGAGATTGTCGCGGGATCCATCGGACGCGACACAGCGTGTCGTTGCGACTTTGTGACCATCGGATCACCGGCTTTCAACTCGGCCATCTCCACCCATCTCAGAACGGCGTTGGTCCCGGCTTCTGACAAAAAGGCGTAGGCACCCTCGCCATATGGGTCGGTCTTTGACCGGGTAACATAAAGCAGGCTCGAGCCGTCATCCTGACGCATGAGATCCTTGACCTTGAACGCAACGATTTCAGACGCCCTGCACCAGCTGTCCGTCGCGATCCAAAGAACGGCTTTGTCGCGCATCTCAATCCGGCTGTCTCCCATTTGTCGGATGGTCTTCAGTACCTCTCCCTTGCAGAGCGGCGGAGCCTGACGCACGCTCGCGCCATATTTTCGTTTGACGCCCTTCAGGGCGAGTTCAACCAGGCGGTGGCGGCACGGAGTGGCAAGAAATTCTGCCCTATGCATCTTGGAAATGGCCCAGAGCCGGGTTTCGATAGTTGTGCTCCTTATCCGACCGCCGAGGTAATCGATGTAGGCGGCGACGATCCCAGGCTCCACAGGCGGTCGTGGGTCAAATGCATTTGCACAGCACCACTCGCGAAACATCGCCACGATCTGTCGGTAATTTCTGAGCGTTGAGGGGGCAAAGGCGGACTCAGAGCGACGCCGATACTCGTCGATCAGTTGCTCTCGCGTTTCCTTGGGCGTGTTGAGCAGGTGCACAGCCGTCGCCTGACGTTCAGCTTCGCGGTCGAAATTGAGCCTCATTGGTACCTCCATGGGGAAACCCTCGCAGGAGCATCCTAAGGTGAGGCTCAACCGCAAAGCGAGCCAATCCGAAGTTGTTTACGAATTGTTAAGGTTTTGCATCGAGGATGTGCTGAGCGACCGCATGGAGAAGATCAATGAACGACGCACGCATGAGAGAACTCGACTCTGTGTTGGCGGACTACGTCGAACGATACGGTCTGACCGAAAAGGCGCGTCGATACTATTGGAAGCAAGCCGCGGACGCCCGCGACGATGCATTCATTCGATCTGAGTCAATCGGCATTGAAGATTAGGTCTGACAGGCGGCTCAATCCAAAAGGTTTCTGCGCTGTCAGGCCGGCGGGGTATCGACCCGGTCGGCCTCCCACCGGCTCGCGTTATCAAGAATTCGGTCCGGGTGGCGGTAGGCCTTGCGCAAGATGGCTTCGTAAAGCGCGGCCTCTTCGGCAGGGGTCACGGGGGTGGCCTTGCCGGTCAGCTTTTGCAGAGCCCCCTCAAGTGCTGCGACCGTGCCTGACCCCTCGTCGAACTGGGCCTTCTTCCGCCAGACCAGATCATCGGGCAGCAGATCGGCACAGGCCTTGCGCAGGATCCATTTCTCGGTGGTCGCGCCGGTTGCCTCCACTGCATCTGCGTCGGTGCGGCAGAGTTTCCACGCAGCCGGAACGGATTGCGCGAAGTCGGTCAGATCGCGGTCAAGAAAGGGAGTGCGCGCCTCAAGGCTCTCGGCCATGGTTATGCGGTCGACCCGCTGGAGGTTGATGTTGTGCATCGTGCCGAGGCTGCGGGTCAGTTCGTCGGCCAGCGCGCGCGGATCGTCCACGTAAGCGTGGTGATAGGTGTAGCCGGCGAACAGTTCATCTGCACCTTCGCCGGTCAGTACCGCCTTGACCGCGCGCCGGGCCAGACGGGCGACAAAAAGTGTCGGGATCGCGCTGCGCACAAGGTCCACATCGGCGCTTTCGAGATGATAAATCACATGTGAAAGGTTCTCGACGATATCATCGGCGGTAAAGGCATATTCGTGATGCTCGGCGCCGATGTGGTCGGCCACGCGGCGCGCAGCCATCAGATCGGGTGACCCTTCGGTGCCGACCGAAAAGGTCTTGAGCGGCCCCTTGCCGGACTCTTGCAGAACCTTCTGTGCAATCGCCGCGATGATCGAACTGTCAAGCCCGCCTGAAAGGAAGGAACCCACCTCGACATCGGCCACCATCCACTTGGCCACCGCCTCTTCCAGCACCAGCCGCAATTCATGCGCCGTGCGTTCGATGTCCGCACCGGGTTCCGGCGTGGCCGCGCCCTGCGGTGTGCGGTACCATTGCCGCCAGCCGTCGCGGCTGTCGTAAAGCGTGCCGGGTGGGATCGCCTCGATCTTGTCGACCTCCACCCCATCGAACGCCTTCAATTCCGAAGTGAAGGCATAGCCGCCGCCAATATGCGCGACATAGAGCGGCTTGATCCCCAAGGGATCGCGCGCCGCGATGATCCAGTCGCGGGTCGCCAGAACGAAGGCGAACATCCCGTCAAGCTTGCTGATCCACCGGCTTTCGCCGGACCGGAACAGATGCAGGATGGCTTCACTGTCGCTGGCTGTCTCGAACACGCTCGGGCCAAGGATCGCGCGCAGATCGGCATGGTTGTAGATCTCCCCATTGACGACCAGCAGATCGTCCGTCTGATGGATCGGTTGCGCGCCATCATGCGGCCCGATGATCGACAAGCGGCAATGGGCCATGATGATCGGGACATTGGGCAGCCGGGAGACCTGGACGGCATCCGGCCCGCGGTGGGCGATCTTCGCGATCATGTCGGTCGCCAGCGCCTCGTCCCCGACATTCCAGAGGCAGACAAAGCCACACATCGCTGTTCCTTCCGCGTCTTACTGTTCAAGTCGCTCTGGAGATGGCTTTTTCGACATGTTCCACCTTGACTGCCTTCGCGTCGAGGGTTGACGAAGTTGCGCGTAGAAGCAAGCAGATTGCTGATCGCGCAGGGGCCTGGCAGACATTGGTTGCCCGTAAAGAGACCTGTCGGTCCGAGCCCCTCCGACCATTTCGTCAGGCCGAAGCCAATGTCGGAAAACTGCAATTGTTACTAGGCCAGATCTCGTCACAGACAACCAACCCCGGGCAAGTCCGGGACGCTTGCCTACTCAAATCAGTCACTGGCCGAGGTACGCCACCACATCACCATTTCTCTGCGACAGTGAAATTCTCGATACTCTCCCACGTTTCTTTTGAGATCTCTCAGCCGCAAGCGCCCCATCTGAAGTTTTAACGGCTCTCCACCGAGATAGCGCGTTCCATGGCTGATCTTCTTGAAAGGAGGTTCTGTTCCGGCATTCATCACGCATCGAAAGACCAGTTGAATTGCTGCGGTCAATAACAAAGTGATCGCTACCAGTGCCAGGCAGGAAAACACGCTAAAGTAGAGATCCGGATACAGGAACCCAGCCAACGTAAAGGCCACTCCACAGACGGCTGCGTGACCAATTCGTATCCAAGGATTCCCTTCTAGATAGTGCATCGACCCACCCCCCAAAGGCGTCCAAAAACACATAATAATGATTAAGGCAGTTTCTCAGCTCGCCATCGACGACAACATTTAATCTCAATAGATTCGCAAATTTGACACTATTCGGCCACAACTTCAAGTTGTGTATCGAGATATCGACTCAAGGTAAACTGCCGCTTGAGGTCGAACAGGTTTCAAGAGGCGTTCCGGTGCCTGGCAGACGGTCAGCGCGGCGCGGGTTTTCAGATGGGATGAGTTGTCAGCTAGACCCGAAATCCCGACCTCGTCGCCGGTGCTGAGCCGCTGCTGATCGGGGTCGGTCATCTCGGCCCGGCGTGCATCCGACGCGGCAGTATTGATCGACCCGTCGCCATGGACCACCAGCCAGCCGTTCCTGCGCGCCTACTGGATTGCTTCGCGCGACAGGCCGGCATGGGCGCAATGCTCTCCGCTCGCTCACGCCTTCTATGGCGCTGCCAGCTCCGATCAAAACCATGATATTGCTTGTTATTCAGTTGATGACACCTGGCCGGAGAGCGATTCTGGGTGCACGGAAACGATGCAACTCATCCCCGGAGCCTGCCATGACCACACTCACCGAAACCCAGACCATCATCCTCGGCGCGGGCGCCCAGCGCCCCCAAAAACCTCGCCCTGCCGCTGCCCGAAGGGCTGCATGGTGCGGCGGCGAAGATGACGGTTGCCAGGATGACCGAGCGCGGCTGGCTGCAGGAGGTCGACGCCAACCTGCGCCGCGGCGAGCCGTTCTGGCGCGAAACCGGCGATGGTCGCGGCACCACGCTGGTGGTCACTGATGCAGGGCTGCTGGCTCTTGGGATCAATCCAGTGGTGGTCAAGACCATGGCCGCCATTCGTAGACACGCGGCCGAGACGAGGACTCTCAACGCTCCGGCAAGCTTCCCCATTGCAGTCGGAAAGACGCAATGTCGGAAAACGACGGTCGGATCGTGGGACTCACACAAGCCGGACTGCCCAAGGACCAGTCGAATTGTTCGCTCTTCAGATTGTCGGTGGATGCTTGCAACAGAGAGAGCTGCGCGGCGTTGTCAATTGGTACCTGATCGGCGCAGCGGCCCGCTGCCTCGGCCCTTTGATAGCCGGTGTAAAAGTTCGATATGGCCCGAAACCTCGGCCTTCGCGAAAATCGAACTCAGATGTGTTCGCACTGTCGATTCCTTGATGTTCAATTCCTTTGCGACCCGCTTTGCAGTGAAGCCTTCGCGTATCAACAGGCACACCCTGAACTCGCAACGGCTCAGGCCAAATGGATTGTCGGTTGCCAGTATGTTGGCCGTCTTCGAGCGATCGGCAGCAAGCTCAATAGTGACTCTGGTTGATAGTTCGATGGCTCGAGCTGCACCGATACTTCGGTCTTTCCAGGTTCTTGAAAGTGTGCCCGAAAGTGTCAGCAATACGACTCTGTTATGTTCGAGGAACAAAGATGAAAAATGGAACTCAAGATAGTAGGATGATCGACATGTTGCCTCCAATGTGACGACTGCGACGTCGCGGACCGAGAATTCCTTGAATTTTGCGTTGAGGTCCGGATCACCAATTTCCACATGGTCATTTGTTTCCGAGTGCAGCCAGACGGTGCCGGACCTTGCCAAGCTGATTTCATCGGAAAAAATCGAGCTTGCGACGCTCGGACGGTCCCGAGGTGAAAACAGTTTTCTTGTTTGACTGTCAACGATTGCAATACGCTTGTGTTTGCCGTCCTCGACGCGAACAAGAATTGCTGCGTCGGCCTTGATCAGCGACATAAGGCGCTCGAGCGAGTCCGAAAATTCGCCGGTCCCCTGCATCGAATACACCCAGCTCGAAACCACATCCAGACTCGATTCAACGGCTGAACGCCCGAGGTTGCCCCGTGCTGGCGAACTGTCCAAAATCATAAAATCGTTCCCTCGTCCCTCAGATTGAAGCCGGCGCGGCAGCCGACGCCATCTGTGGATTAATGAGGCCACTTAGGCGGCATCTGGTCAATCTCTTCGACGTCGATTGGCCACGGAACTCAGGTGATCAGGACCATCGCGCCATTTTTCAATAAATTGATTTAAAACAATTTTATAGATCCTAGGACGTCTTTTTTGCCGTCGGCGAATGAATTGCGGACAATCCAGATGATGCTAACAATCGACTGTTTGATGCCTTACTTTTTCCATAATGCGGTCTTGGCTCTTTGTGGATAAGTGATTCGGAAATGGCGAGTGGACACAGATAAATACTAAGGATTCGTAAAGAATTTCCCGGTCCGACGTCAAACAATTCAACTTTAGCGTGAAAAACTCATCCATCTTGCGGAAGCCAACGGCTTGCCGCGCTCGGTAAGATGACTGTGACATCCGGATGCTGCTTTTCGGTGTCCGCCCCCGCCGACAGGAGTGGGCGAATTTAAACAAACTTTCGGAGGGGAACATATGTCCTTCAAACTGATCAAAACCGTGAAGCATTTTGTCAAAGACGAGTCCGGTGCTTCGATGGTCGAATACGGCGTGGCACTCTTGGTCGTGGTCGCAATCGGCGTCACCTTAATGACTGCTCTTGGTGACGGCGTAGCAGCGAATGTTGCATTGGCTTGCGAAGCAATAGGCGTAGCCGCGGCAAACTGCGTTTAAGATCCACAATCTGCGCCAACATGCTTCATGTGGCGCAGATTGACCTCCCCCAGCGGGGGCATGATTTCTCAATGCCATTTTCGTCAATGCTTTCAGGATACAGGAGATTCAGATGCGCTTAGGCTCTCTTCTTGTCACGCTGTTCGGCGTCGCGATTGCCGGGGCGTCGGTATTCCTTGCCAAGGAATATGTCATGGATACGCGCGGTGCCGCGAATGCATCCGCCACGGCCGACATGGTCGAGGTCATCGTGGTGCGCTCGGATATCGAATTCGGTCAGACCATCGAACCGCACCTGCTGTCGTCACAGACCTGGCCGATAGCGTCGATGCCGACGGGCGCGTTCACGGATCTGGCCGATCTTGTGCCACCGGCCGGCGTCGATCCGCGCCGGGCCAAGGCGAAGCTCTACAAGGGAGAGATCGTGTTGGGCGCCAAGCTTTCGGAGTTCGGAGAGAAGGTGACGATCGTCCAGAAGCTCGGTGAAAACACGCGCGCCATGGCGATCAAGGTCGATGCGGTCACCGCTGTCGGCGGCTTCGTCACACCCGGCGACTACGTCGATATCGTCATGACCCAGGGCAGCAATGACAACCTGCGCTCTGTCACCATCCTTCAGAACATCAAGGTCATTGGCGTCGATCAGCAATCCGAAGAATCAACGGATCAGCCAGAAATCGCGCGGACGATGACGGTCGAAGTGACGCCTGATCAGGGCCAACGCCTGGCGCTTGCCCAAAAGGCGGGAACGCTCAGCCTGACATTGCGCACGCTGGATGGCGTTATCGATCAGCCGCTCGACATGGTGCAGTTGCGCGATCTGCTGCAGGAAAAGTCGCCCGTGCCTGAAGCCGAGAAAAAGCCCACGATCACCATACGTCGCGGAAGCACGGTGGAAATTGTCGAGATAAAGTGACGGCCCGAAATGCCTATCCGCCCGTTTTCATCTGGGAGCTCGATCTGCAAGATGCCACGCAACACCTTCGCCAAGACATTCATAAGGTCAGAGAACGGAACGATTGCCGTGCTCTGGGGCATGGCGCTGGTGGTGTTCCTGGCCCTGGCTGCCTTCACCTATGACATTGGTCGTCTGGGGATCACGCAATCCGAATTGCAGTCATTTGCCGACAACGTTGCCCTTGCAGCCGCCGGAGAGCTGGACGGTAATTCGGATTCGATAACCCGTGCCGAGGGTGCGGCGGCGGCATTGATTGTGGACCGACAGTCCTTT